>NZ_CP133584.1:1275719-1913579 GCF_039719005.1 Bengtsoniella intestinalis
TTCTCATCACCCATGACATTGACTTGGCGCTCCACATCGCTAACCGTGTGGCGGTGTTTTACGACGGCACCGTGCTGGAGGTTGCCAAGGCAGAAGACTTTACATCTGGCACCCTGCAACACCCCTACACCCGTGCCCTATTTGACGCTCTGCCTCAAAATGGCTTCACTGGCTACCATTTCCCACGCCACGTGGACAATCCTGCCACCTTCTGCCCTAATCACCAGACAGCGCCCCTCCCTGTCGTGTGCGCAGACCATCGTGAACAGCGTAATGATCCCACATTGTCCTGCCAAGGACTGGGTTTTCGATATCCTTGCAAGCGTGTGCTCTTTGAACGCGTCAATTTTGCCATCAGGCAAGGACAACACATTTGCCTATTTGCCAGAAGTGGCTTTGGCAAAAGCACCTTGGCCAAGGTGCTCTCTGGCTATGAAACCCCCTTTGCTGGGCAAGTATTGCTAGATGGCAAGGCGGTCAATCACAAGGACTTCTCCCCTGTGCAACTGATTTATCAGCACCCAGAACGAAGCGTGAACCCCAAGTGGACAATGGCGCAAATTCTGGCCGAAGGCGGGGCGTACGATGCCGATTTACTCCATCGATTCGGCATTGATGATAGCTTTTTAAACCGCTTCCCCCACGAATTATCGGGAGGCGAGCTACAGCGGATTTGCATCGTCCGTGCCATGAAAGCAGGCACACGGTTTTTAATCTGCGACGAAATCACCACCATGCTAGATGCCATCACCCAAGCCAACATCTGGCACAGCATGGTACAAGAGGCTGGCAAACGCAACATCGCCTTGCTGGTCATCACCCACAACCAAGCCCTTGCCCATCGCATCTGCGAGCAAGTGGTTGACTTTGAACAACTCTGTCAGGAGACTTAAATGGACGCTTTACGACGAACACTCCACACCATGGTGGCGGAGGGTGCTTGCATCGCCTTTTCTGGGGGTGTAGACAGCAGTATTTTACTACAAATTTCCTGCCAAGAAGGAAAAAAACTGGGCAAACCCGTCTATGCTGTCACCTTTGAAACCAAATTACACCCCTGTGCTGACTTAGCCATCGCCCAATCTGTGGCGCAGGAAACAGGGGCCATTCACCACGTGATTGCGGTCAACGAGCTGGACAATCCAGCCATGTTGCAAAACCCCATTGACCGCTGTTACCAGTGCAAAAAATATCTCTTTGCCACCTTGGTGGACTTTGCCAAGCAACACCACCTACCCCACATCATCGATGGCACCAACGCCGATGATTTGACCGTCTACCGCCCCGGCATCAAGGCACTGCGTGAGCTGGGCATCGTGAGCCCACTGGCTGAGCTGGGGATTTCTAAGGCGCAAGTGCGCGACCTTGCCTCCGCCATGGGGCTGTCAGTTTCCAACCGCCCCAGCGCCCCTTGCTTGGCAACCCGTTTGCCTTACAACACCCCCATCGACTTTGACACCCTTCACCAAATCGACCTAGGGGAAACCTATCTCAAAGACATGGGCTTTGCCGTGTGCCGCATTCGTCTCCACGGCGACATTGCTCGGATTGAAATTCCTAAGGCAGATTTTCCCCAATTCCTTGCCAAACAAGAGCCCATTGTGCTACACTTAAAGCACTTAGGCTTCCCATACGTCACCTTAGATTTAGAAGGCTTTCGCAGTGGCAGTATGGACATTCATTTAACGAGGTGACCCATGGATATTAAAGCATTACTGGCGCAAGTGAAAAGCGGTGAACTGGATATGGACACCGCTGAACAACAGCTGAAAAACCTGCCCTATGAAGACTTGGGCTATGCCAAAATCGACCACCACCGCAAACTACGCAGTGGCTTTCCAGAGGTGATTTTTTGCAGTGGCAAATCCATGGAACATTTGGTGGGGATTTATAAAAGTTTTTATGACCGTGACGACGATGTGCTGGGCACCCGTGCCAGCCAAGCCCAATACGAAGCCGTGGCACAGGTGGTGCCTTGTGTAGAATACGATCCTCTGTCCAAAGTTTTAAAAATCCACCGCCATCCTTTGGAGCAAGTGGGTCTCATCTCTGTGTGCACTGGTGGCACCTCTGACATTGCCGTGGCAGAAGAAGTGGCGCAGGTGGCAGAGTATTTTGGCAGCAAAGTCAACCGTGTATATGATGTTGGCGTGGCAGGCATCCATCGTCTGTTTGCCAAATTAGATGCCATTGAAGCCGCCAACTGCATCGTAGCCATTGCAGGCATGGAAGGTGCCTTGGCTGGGGTGCTGGCTGGTCTGGTGTCCAAACCTGTCATCGCCGTGCCCACTTCCATCGGCTATGGCGCCAGCTTTGGGGGCTTGTCCGCGTTGCTGACCATGCTCAACTCTTGCGCAGAAGGGGTGTCAGTGGTGAACATTGACAACGGCTTTGGCGCTGGCTATATCGCAACCCAAATCAACAAATTGGCGAGCAAATGAGATAAAAAGAGGAGAAATTCCCATGAAAGAACAAATTTTATACCTAGAATGTTTCAGTGGCATCAGCGGTGACATGAGTGTGTCTGCCCTGCTAGACTTGGGGGCTGACGAAGCGGTTCTCCGTGCTGGGCTAGAAAGCCTACAGGTGGATGGCTATGAAATCGCCATCAGCCGTGCCCAAAAATGCGGCATCGACGGCTGTCATTTTGATGTGAAACTGGCATCGGAACAAGAACACTGCCACCATCACCATGAACATGACCACGACCATCACCACGACCACGACCATCACCACGACCACGACCATCACCACGACCACGACCATCACCACGACCACGACCATCACCATGAACATGACCATCACCATGAACATGACCATCACCATGATCACCCCCACGTTCACCGCAACATCGGGGACATTGAAACCATCATTGATGGTAGCGCTTTGACCGCTCATGCCAAAGACCTTGCCAAGAAGATTTTCGGCTATGTGGCTCGTGCCGAGGCCATTGCCCACGGCTTGCCCATGGAAGAAGTCCACTTCCACGAAGTGGGTGCGGTAGACTCCATCGTAGACATTGTGGGCGTTGCCATCTGCATAGACAACTTGGGCTTTGACAAGGTGGCGGTGTCCACCATTTACGAAGGCCAAGGCTATGTCCGTTGTCAGCATGGGGTGATTCCTGTGCCTGTGCCTGCGGTGGTGAACATCGCCAAAGAGGGCAACATGGCCATGCGCATCACCGACAACCGTGGCGAAATGGTAACCCCCACTGGCATGGCCATTGCGGCGGCATTGAAAACCGAAGCCACCTTGCCAGAGACTTACACCATCCAAAAAATCGGCATCGGCACTGGCACCAAAGATTTCAAGCAAGCCAACATCCTCCGTGCCATGGTCATCGAGGCAGACGCCACCCCAGAGCAAGTCACCGTGCTGGAAACCAACATCGACGACGCCACTGGGGAAGCGCTGGCCTTCGCCATGGAACAGCTGTTGTCTGCTGGGGCGAAAGATGTGTTTTTCATTCCCATTTTCATGAAGAAAAACCGCCCCGCCACCCTGCTGAGCGTCATCTGTGAGAGCACCGCTGTGTCCACTATGGAAGACATCATCTTCACCCATTTGCCCACCATTGGCATCCGCAAAACCACTGCCAATCGTACAGTCTTACCCCGTAAACTGGTAACCATGGACACCTCATTTGGTGCCATCCCCTGCAAAGTCGTCACCCACAATGGCACCCAAACCGCCTATCCAGAATACGAAGCCGTGAAGGCATTGTGTTCGGATAAAAAGTTGCCATTTGACACTACATTTGCAAAAATCAAAGGCGAATTGGTATAATCAATAGCGCAATTACCGTTAAAGAGACTTATAGGATACCTTTTTTTGTAGGGGAGCGCAGTGCGCTCCCGGCGGCAGTAGCTTGAAAATTGTAAAAATGTCGGGCGAATTCGTAACATTCTACGAATTCGCCCGACATTTTGCATACAAATAAAGCTTGCGGCACGGGAGCGCACTGCGCTCCCCTACTAAGGCCGTGAGTTCTTTGCACAATTTTCGTTTTTATATAGCGTCTTTTTTACGCTTTCCTTACAGCCAGTTGCCCAGCAAATCCATGGCGGCTTCGGTCAGCGCCATAGAGCCTTCTTCGTAAGTGGCAATGTCGCCCAAGAAACCAGCTTTGCCTTGGCTATCGGCCACGGCTTCTTTCAATTGGGTGAACACTTCACTTTCCCCATAAATGCCATAGTCATAGCCGTCTAAGGGAATATCATAGTCAAGGCTCAACAGACCCAAGTGTTCCAATTCGGTCAAAAACAGACGCACTTGCTCCAGTTCCATCCGAGAATGGTGGTCGCCTTGGATGAAGGCAGGGCCAAAAGCACCCATTTGGAAGTCAGATTCTTTGCTACTTTTCACCACGTACCGTGCCACAGGCAGGTAACAGCACTGTGCCATTTGTTGGAGAAATGTTTTTTGGGCATCGCTCAAAGGTTCTTGGTTATAGGTGTACATAGGGGTTGCTTCTTCATGACCACCACAGCCACAGCCTTCCCCATGGGCATGGTCGTGACCACCGCAGCCACAGCCTTGGGTTTCTTTGGATTCATCGTGACCGCCACAGCAGCCACCGTTACAGTTACAGCTCATTATATAGTTCCTCGTTTTCATAAGTTAGTTTTATTTAACCTATTTTATCAGCTATAACCGCCATTGTCAATGGCATTTGCAACCATTGTAATCGTTCACAAATTCTTCTCTAACGTCACCAACAACTTCTCTGCCATAGCATATGTAGCGGCAGAGAGTGCTTCTAGTAGTTGGTGCAGACAGGGGTCTGTGGTACCATCGGCGCTACGGGCATAGTTCATCCCACCACAGGCTTCCGCATGGTATCGCTGGCGTAAAGTTTCGCACCACGCCTCCTGCTTCATCTGCCCACAGATGACATTGGATTCATAGCACTTGCCTGTGATGAGATAGTACACCGCCATGAGCCGCTTGGCGTGCACCCCTTTTTGGTGGGCAAAGTCTCGTAGCATGGTGCGGCTGGCTGTGGGGGCACACCGCTGAAGTGCCAAATAATACCAACGATCACCAAGTTCTACTTCAATATACCCTTCTAACACCCCAAGCATCTCCATGGCGGCAGAGCCCATGCAACAAGGGTCGCTTTCAGCACCGGGCAAGGACTCTAACTTAGGGGTCATGGCGGTGGTTTTTGGTTCAGGATTGCGGATGCTGGGATATGGATTCAGTGTAGGGTCTACGCGCTGCCAAATGCGGTCATACTGGCGATAATCATAGGGCGTGGGGCTGGACATTGGGTTGGTCATGGTCTCTTGCATAAAAGCACCCTCCTTTTCTCTAGTATTGTATGCACAGCGGAAAAAATAGTGCCTGTCTCGGGAAAATTCCTGTGGCAAACCTTGCATTTTTTGACGAACAATGGTAAACTATATTGTTGTGTAACCCATTCTAAGGAGGCATTTATGCTAGAACTGAAAAACGTTTCCTTCTCAGTCACCGAGGGGGACGAAACCATAAACATTCTTAAAAATATCAATCTCACCATCAACGACCAATGTATGGTGGTGTTCACTGGCCCCAACGGTGGCGGTAAAACCACACTGGCCAAGGTGATTATGGGCTTGGTGCAACCCACAGGGGGTCAAATCCTCTACAACAGCACCGACATCACCCATATGGATATCACAGCGCGTGCCAAATTGGGCATTAGCTATGGCTTCCAACAGCCACCACGGTTTAAGGGCATCACGGTCCGCAAATTGTTGACCTTGGCTTCTGGACAAGCCACCCTGCCCCAAGACCAATGCTGTCAATATCTGACCCGTGTGGGTCTATGTTCCAAAGATTACCTTGACCGCGAGGTGGACATTTCCCTCTCTGGCGGTGAAGTGAAACGGATTGAAATCGCCACCATTTTGGCTCGTGGCGATGGCTTGATGATTTTCGATGAGCCCGAAGCAGGCATCGATTTGTGGAGCTTTGCTCGTCTCACCGAAACCTTCCAACAAATCCACACCAGCCACTCTGCCACCATGATTATCATTTCCCATCAAGAGCGGATTATCTCCTTGGCTGACCAAGTGGTGGTGCTCCGTGGGGGTGAAATCGGTCACAGTGGCACGGCGGAAGAAATGCTACCAAAAATCCTGCAAGACACCCTCACTGGCTGTCCTGTGATGAACCGTGGGGAGGCCGTGTAATGGAAGAATTGCAAACTGTTGACCAAGAATTATTAGAAAAAATAGCCGATATGCTAGGCAAGCCTGTGGGGGCGGTGAACATCCGCAAAAACTCTGGCTGTGCCTCTCGCCAGTCCACGGAAAACATCCAAATCACCAGCAAAACCGACAAAGCTGGCATCGACATCCACATCAAAGCTGGCACCGTAGGGGAAACCTGTTACATCCCTGTGATTATTACAGAGTCTGGTTTGAACGAAATGGTGTACAATGATTTTTACATTGGCGAAGGCTGTGACGTGGACATTGTGGCAGGCTGTGGCATCCACAACGAAGGCCACAAAGACTCTCGCCACGACGGCATCCACACCTTTTATGTAGGCAAAAATGCTAAATTCCGCTATGCCGAAAAGCATTACGGCAGTGGGGATGGCACAGGTGGCACCATTATGAACCCTCAAACCATTGTCTATTTAGAAGAAGGCGCGTCTGTGGTCATGGACACCACCCAAATCCGTGGAGTGGACTCCACCAAGCGTGACACCAAAATTGTCTGCGGTAAAAATGCAGAAGCGGTCATCACAGAACGCCTGCTGACCCATGGCGACCAATTTGCAGAGTCCAACATGGAGATTTTGCTAGACGGCGAAGGCGCCAAAAGTCGTGTTATTTCCCGTTCTGTGGGACAAGACAACTCTGTGCAAGTGTTTTACCCCCGTATGGTTGGCAACGCAGAATCCTTTGGTCACGTCCAATGCGATGCCATCATCATGGGCAACGCCAAAATCCGTGCCGTGCCAGAAGTGGCCGCCAACTGTATGGAAGCCCAGTTGATTCACGAAGCTGCCATCGGTAAAATTGCTGGCGATCAGCTCATTAAACTCCAAACCTTAGGCCTGTCTGCAGAAGAAGCAGAAGATTGCATTTTGCAAGGGTTTTTGGCATAAAATAAAATGAAAATAACCTAGTCAGTTGGGATGTATCGTCCTGACCGACTAGGTTATTTTTGCCCCTACGGGGCGGTCTTGCCAGACGGATGTCCCCCCCACCCCATCGTAGGGGCGCCCATTGGGCGTCTGTTTTCCGATTCACTCTAAATTGTTGTTTTGCCCCTACGGGATAGACCACTACCGTGGAGGCGTCCTACCGGACGGGTCACCTGCCGGTGGGGCATTCTTTTTTTGTCGAAAAAAAGAATCAAAAAACGATTTTTTCACGACGACTGCGGTCGAGTGAAAAAAGGGGCTTTTTACGGGGGTTCATCACTGGGATACTTTGGTTTTTTGAGCGGCACCGAGTGGCCTGATTTGACGCGAAGTATCCTTTCGGGCTTCGCCCTGTTGGGGAGATGCGGTTGAGATGGTGCCATTTCTTTGGTGTGCCTAGATTGGTGGGTATGGGTAGGTGCTGTGGCGCTGAGCGCCACCACCGTCATCCATCCCCCAGCGCCACCGCACCAACCGACGTCCACAGCCTTAGGCACCTCAAATGCGTGTTCCTATGTCCCCGTACGATAAACGTGCGGCAGCAATCAGCGTTGGTTCGCGCATCCCACACGATAAGCCGAACGGGTGTGAGAAACCCACCCAATAGCACCGCACCCACTCATACGCACCATCTGTATAAAATGGGAGCACGTGAGACGGCTGACCACAAGTGGTCAGCCGCCACGTGCAAGATTTTTGGTTACTTTGCATCTTTGCAAAGTAACGCCCGCGCGGCGAGCGCCCCCCCACGGGAGTGGGAAAAGTCTATCAAAAGAAAACTCCCTCAGGATTGGCGTTACAATAACACCAATCCCCCATCACCTGCATACACTACCACAGAGCGACAGGAGTGTGATAACGATGGCGTATTCAGACCGAGAGCTGTTGGCTCGTTTGATTGAATGTGAGGCAGGCGGCGAAGGGGACACAGGCATGAAGGCCGTGGCTGGAGTGGTGATGAATCGGGTGACCGTGTCAGGGGGCGAATACGCCCGTCTTGGCAAAGGCAGCATCCGCAACATCATTTTTCAACCCTACCAATTTGTCTGTGCCAGCGAAACAGAGGGTGGGGTTTATAATCCCCAAAACATCTACAACATGAATCCCACCCAAGTCCACTACGACATTGCCGACTGGGCCATTGCAGGCAATCGGCTCCCTGATGTGGCAGATTCGTTGTGGTTTTACAATCCCTTTAGCGCCTCTTGCAGAGCCCGTTTCCCATCAGATGTGGGATACTTACAAATCAAAATCGGCGACCACTGCTTCTACAATCCAACCAATGCCTACTACAAAACATGAGGGCACCTCTAAAAACCATGGAACGCAAACTGCCACAAATTTTGTCCTGATTTTTAGAGCTACCCACAATCTAACAAACCGAGGTGTGTGCTATGTATCAATCTATGCAACCAACCCAACATTGGAGCGCTGAGGTGCGCTCCTCCACCCACTTGGCCCCCGTCCAAGGGGAATTTGAACTGGACACCATCCCTGGCACCATGGGTGCCACCCAAGCTACCATTCCAGCCACCCAACCACCCCAAATGCACCACAATTTACCCAGCGAAGTGGTGACCAGTCCCATCACCGCCGACGAAACCTACACAGGGTCACTCAAAGCCATGCTGCTGAAAAACGTGGGGCACTACGTGGTGGTCACCTTTTTGGTGGGCACCCAAAATCCCGTGTCATGGGAGGGCTATCTCCACAGTGTGGGCAATGACTATCTGGTGATTTATCAACCCGACAAAGGACGCTATGTCTCTGGGGATTATTATGCACTGAAATTCGTGGAATTTTACGACAAGCAACAAACAGCCAGTGGCAATGTGGGCTATCGCCGCCGTGACGGCCAGCAAATGTGGTGATGGTCGAATAGGCTCTGCCTTTGGCATGATAGATTCTTTTGTCTGATAGACTTTCCCCCACTGCCGCAGAGGGGGGCTGCTGCCGCAGGGGCACCACTGCCGTGGGGGCTTTCTTCGCCTCCGCCCTTTGTAGGGGCGGCTAGTAGCCGCCCGTGGAAATCAATTGCAATTTGCTTCACCCTGTGGGATTTCTTTTGATAGACTTTTTCTCCACTCCGTGGGGGGGCGCTCGCCGCGCGGGCGTTACTTTGCAAAGATGCAAAGTAACCAAAAATCTTGCACGTGGCAGATGACCACGCGTGGTCATCTGTCTCACGTGCTCCCATTTTATACGGATGGTGGGTATGAGTGGGTGCGGTGCTAACGGGGCGTCTGGCTCACACCCGTTCGGCTTTTCATGTGGGATGCGCGAACCAACGCTGATTGCTGCCGCACGTTTGTCGTACGATGACATTGTACCACGCATTTGAGGTGCCTAAGATTGTGGACGTCGGTTGGTGCGGTGGCGTTGGGTGGGCGCTGACCTGCGGTCAGCTTGGTTTATATGCAATGATGTTCCTTGTAGGGGCGACCTGCGGTCGCCCGTGTTACCCAACGCCACAGCACCTATACCATACCCACCAACCGAGGCACGCCCAAGAAATGGCAACATTTTTCTGCAACATCGCAACAGGGCGAAGCCCGACAGGATACTTCGCGTCAAATCAGGCCTCTCGGTGCCGTTCAAGAGAGCATGGCACCCCAGCGATGAGCCCTCGCATAAAGCCCCTTTTTTTCACTCGACCGCAGTCGTCGTGAAAAAATCGTTTTTTGATTCTTTTTGTCGATACAAAAAGAATGCCCCACCGGCAGGTGACCCCTGCGGTAGCAGACCGCCCCGTAGGGGCAAAACACAATTCAGAGTGAATCGGAAAACAGACGCCCAATGGGCGCCCCTACGATGGAGTGGGGGAACGCCCGTCTGGCAAGACACCACCCCGTAAAGGCCATAATCTCCCACTTGACAACCAAAACCCAAAGTGCTATGATAACATTAAGATAAAAGGCTTAGAAAAGGACGCAGTTGATGTTGCCACACCAGAGAGAAATTGCCTTGGCTGTAAGCGATTTTTGTGGGAAACCCAACCTTGCCACCACCTTGGAGCCGCCTGCCCAACGGAGGGATTCCCTCCTAGTAGATCAGGACGGGACACTCCCGTTACAGAGTACACGAGCGACCGTGATTGCATCACGGTAAGCAGGGTGGAACCGTGGTATTTGACATATCACCCCTGAATTATCAGGGGTGGTATTTTTTTAGGTAAAAAGTAAGAAGTAATAGTGAATAAGTAAGGTGTGCCTGCGGCACGAATTTTAATCCGTCGCCTTTGGCGACACCTCACCTATTCACTCTTCACTATTACTTATTACTTCAATCTCCGCCCCAATTTTAAGGAGGAACATCCCATGAGCGAAGACTTATACACCTTTGAAAACCCCGAATTCCGCAAGACTTATTGGCACACCTGCTCCCATGTGTTGGCACAAGCTGTCAAGCGTCTTTGGCCTGACACTAAGCTTGCCATCGGCCCTTCCATCGAGAACGGTTTTTACTACGATTTGGACTCCACCGAAACCTTCACTGGTGACGATTTAACCAAAATCGAAGCAGAAATGCGTAAAATCTGCAAGGAAAAGTTGAAATTAGAACGCTTTGAACTGCCCCGTGCAGAAGCCATTGCCTACATGGAAGAAAAGGGCGAACCTTACAAGGTGGAGCTAATTCAAGACCTGCCAGAAGACGCCCACATCAGCTTCTACACCCAAGGGGAATTTACCGACCTATGTGCTGGCCCCCACTTGGACTCCACCGTCCGCATCAAAGGCAACGGCATTAAGCTGACCGCTTGCAACGCCGCCTACTGGCGTGGGGACTCCTCTCGCAAGCAATTGCAACGCATCTATGGCGTGGCCTTCCCCAAAAAGGACGAGCTGGACGCTTATATCAAGCAAGTGGAAGAAGCCCGCAAGCGTGACCACAACAAAGTGGGTCGTGAGCTGGAATATTTCACCACCGTTGACGTCATCGGTCAAGGTTTGCCCATTCTCCTGCCTAAGGGCGCTCGCACCATCCAACTCCTGCAACGCTGGGTGGAAGACACCGAGCAAGCTTGGGGCTATCAACTGACCAAAACTCCTTTGATGGCAAAGCGTGATTTGTATCGCATCTCTGGCCACTGGGATCATTATCAAGATGGTATGTTCATCATGGGCGACCCCAATGACGAAGAAAAAGAATGCTTCGCTCTGCGCCCCATGACCTGCCCCTTCCAATACCAAGTGTTTTTAAACCGCGCCCGTTCTTACCGTGATTTGCCCATGCGTTTGGGCGAAACCTCCACCTTGTTCCGCAACGAAGAATCTGGGGAAATGCACGGTTTGATTCGCGTGCGCCAATTCACCATCTCTGAAGGGCACTTAATCATCCGTCCAGAACAACTGGAAGAAGAATTTAAGGGTTGCTTAGACTTAGCAAAGTATATGATGGAAACCATGGGCTTGGCAGAGGATTGCTCCTACCGCTTCTCCCAATGGGACCCCAACAACACTGGTAAATACGAAGGCAATCCCGAACAATGGGAAATGGCACAAAGCGTCATGAAAACCATTTTAGACGACTTGGGCGTGGAGTATGAAATCGGCATCGACGAAGCCGCCTTCTACGGTCCCAAACTGGACATTCAATGCAAAAACGTGTTTGGCAAGGAAGACACCTTGATTACCATCCAAATTGATATGCTGTTGGCTGAAAAGTTCGGCATGGAATATGTAGACACCGACGGGCAAAAGAAGACCCCCTATATCATCCACCGCACCTCCATGGGTTGCTATGAACGCACCTTGGCACTGCTGTTGGAGAAATACGCTGGGGCTCTGCCCACTTGGATGGCACCTGAACAAGTGCGCATCTTGACCATCACCGACCGTGTGGACGACTATGCTTACGAGCTGAAAAAGAAGTTCACCGCCATGGGCTTGCGCGCTGAAGTGGACGACCGCAACGAGAAAATCGGCAAGAAAATCCGCGAAGGCCAACTGGAAAAAGTCCCTTATATGTTGATCATCGGCGATAAAGAAGCCGAAGACGGCCTAGTGGCCGCCCGTCACCGCGCCGAAGGCGACTTGGGCGTCATGTCCGCCGACGATTTCGCCGCTTTGATTAAAGAAGTGGTGGATACCAAGGCAACCAAATAAAACCCACCACGTGGGAACTAAAAACTAAGAGTGAAGAGTGAAAAACTATGGGGTAAGCACCGCTCCCCTATCGTTTTTCACTCTTTGCATTTAGCTTTTCACTTTTAGTCCTTAGTCCTTAGCTTTTTCATCCTTGTGCGTCGATTTGCTCTTTCAAATCGTTGAGATAGACCCATCGCTCCATCACTTCTTCTAAGGCTTTCTCTAGCAAATCATGTTTTTCTTGCAACTTTTGCAACTCCACATAGTCACTGCCACAATTCCCCATGGCGGTGGCGCAGTCTTCCAAGGCTTCCTCGGCATCTGCCATGGTTTGGTCGATGCAGTCAAATTCACGCTGTTCTTTGAAGGTGAATTTCAGCTTCTTTTGCCGTTCTGGTCTGGCAGATGTAGGGGCTGTGGTAGTCACCGTTTTGGGCGCTTGCGCTTCCTTACGCTTATCGTTGTAATCGCTCCAATTGCCCACATAGCGTTCAATGTGACCGCCATTTTGCACCTCAAAAATCTGCTCTGCCAGCTTGTCTAAGAACCAACGGTCATGGCTGACGGTCAAAATGGGACCAGGGAAACTTTGGAGGTATTCTTCCAAAATCGCCAGTGTGGTCACGTCCAAATCGTTAGTCGGTTCGTCCAACAGCAAAATATTAGGGGCGGACATCAAAATACTCAACAGATACAGCCGCCGCCGTTCCCCACCAGAGAGCCGTCCAATGGGCACAGATTGAAGCTCTGCAGGGAATAAAAACCGCTCCATCATGTCTTTTGCAGTGAAACTCCCTTGGTCGGTTTTCACCTCATCGGCAACATTGTGGATAAAATCATAAACCCGTTGGTTCAAATCCAACTCGCGCCCCTCTTGGGAGAAGTAGCCGATGCGCACCGTGGTACCACGGTCAATATACCCACTGTCAGGGGTCAAATCCCCCACAATCAAGTTCAAAAGAGTGGACTTGCCTGCCCCGTTTTGCCCCACAATACCAATGCGGTCACTGCGTAGCAAGGTGTAGGAAAAATTCTGCAAGACCTGCTTGTCACCAAAGGCTTTGGAAATGTCATCTAGCTCAATCACCTTCCGTCCCAAACGGCTAGAGGTGGCTGCCAACTGCACGCTATCGTCCACCACAGGGGCATCTTGGGCTTTCAGCGCTTCATAACGGTCAATCCGCTCACGGCTTTTGGTGGTGCGGGCACGGCACCCACGGGAAATCCATGCAAATTCCAATCTTAGCACCGCTTGGCGCTTGCGCTCAGTGGCAAACATCATTTCTTGCCGCTGTTCACGTAATTCTAAATACAACGAATAGTTGGCTTCATAGTGGTACAGCTTCCCTTGGGTCACCTCGGTGATGCGGTTGGCCACACGCTCCAAAAAGTAGCGGTCATGGGTCACCATCACCACAGAGCCAGTGAAACGGGTCAGCCATTGCTCTAGCCATGTGACCATGTCGCTGTCCAAATGGTTGGTGGGTTCGTCTAAAATCAGCACATCGCCGGGGTTTATGAGGGCAGTTGCCAGTGCCACACGCTTGCGCTGACCGCCAGACAAGGTGGTCACTTTGGCCTGTGGGTCTGGCACGCCCAATTTGCCCAGCATGGTCAAGGCTTCGTACTCGTTTAGGGTGCGAAATTCCTTGGGGAACGACGCAAACACCTGCTCTAGCACCGTGGCATTCTCATCCATATCTGGGTTTTGAGACAGAAAGCTGACCTGCACATTGGGGTCACGCAACACCGTGCCAGAATCAGGCTCAATGGTACCAGAGAGCACCTTCAAAAAGGTGGATTTCCCTGTGCCGTTGATGCCGATGATGCCCACTTTGTCACCAGCATTGAGATAGAAATTCACATCGTCTAGCAATTGACGACCGCCAAAGTTTAAGGCTATTTTTTCTGCAGATAAAAGCATTGATACTCTCCTTAGGATTGAAAAAATCCGTAATATGTGATACACTGTATCTATAAAATGACCATGATTGGGGGTACCTATGACCTATATTGTCACGGATGACCAACAGGGCTCTACGGTGAAAACTGTTTTAAAACACACCCTGCAGGTGTCCTCCACTACCCTCTCCCGTCTGAGACGACAAGAAGGTGGGATTTTGCGCAACGGCGCACCTGTGCGCACCATTGACACGGTATCCACGGGGGATGTGCTAGAAATTGCCTTGGGCGATGATGCCCCCATGGTGGGTGAAACCTGTCCCCTTCCTGTGGTCTACGAGGACGGTGCCCTGTTGGTGCTGGATAAACCAGCTGGCATGGCGGTGCACCATTCCACCTTGAACCCAGACACGCCAACGGTGGAGCAGGTTGTATTGGATATGGGTCTCCCCTTCCACGTTGTCAACCGCTTAGACAAAGGCACCACAGGGCTGATGGTGGTGGCAAAAAGCGGGTATATTCACAGTATTTTGCAACAAAAGCTCCATTCTGGAGACTTTCAGCGGACATATCTCGCCATTTGCGATGGCTGTCCCAGTCCTTTACAAGGGCAAATCAATGCCCCCATCGGTCGCAAGGACGGCTCTGCCATTGCACGCTGTGTCCGTGACGATGGGGCGGTGGCATTGTCGGATTACAAGGTGCTCTCTCACCATGATGACCGCTCATTGGTATGGCTATCACCCCAAACAGGGCGCACCCACCAGCTCCGTGTTCACATGGCACACTTGGGCTGTCCCTTGACTGGCGATTGGCTCTATGGCACAGAAAATCAGTCCCTCATCACCCGTCCAGCCCTCCACAGCGCCACCTTGACCATGACCCATCCCTTGACAGGGGAGCGGTTGGTTTTAGAAGCGGCCTTGCCAGAGGATATGGATAGACTAATAGCTCAGTGAAAAACTATCCGCTGCGGCGGAAATGGAGACGGGTTCTGTGTAGGGCGGGGGCTTGCCCTCACCGTTTCCTTCACCTTTCGTCTTTACACCGTCAACCCACCGTCAGCGGTTAACACTTGCCCTGTGACAAAACTGGCGTCTGGACTTGCCAAAAACGTCACAACCTTGGCAATATCCGCTGGGGTGCCAAGGCGACCCAACGGGGTTTCTTCCGCCAGTTGGGCAAGGGTTTCTGCCCCCAAAGAAGCGGTCATATCAGTTTCAATGCACCCCGGTGCCACGCAATTAACGCGGATGCCAGACGGTGCCAGTTCCAAGGCCAACGACCGTGTCATAGCGATGATGGCACCTTTTGTGGCGGCGTAAGCCACCTCGCAAGAAGCACCACGCAGTCCCCAAATGGAGGAAATATTGATGATGGTGCCTCTTTTTCGTCCAATCATGGCAGGCAACACGGCGCGGATAGTATTGCGTGTGCCAGTGAGATTCACAGCCAACATACGGTTCCACAAATCGTCGTCCATATCTTGAAACAAACCTTGGTGCGCCATGCCAGCGTTGTTCACCAGCAACGACACCTGCCCCAAGGTTACATATATCTCTGCCACCATGGCCTCCACAGCGGTGCTGTCGGCAATGTCACAGCCATAGGTCATGGCAGTGCCACCGTTTGCAGCGATGCTGTCCGCCACTTCTTGCGCCAAGGTCTGGTTGGTTTGGTAATGGACGCAAACATCATATCCGCGGTGACCTAATTCCAACGCAATGGCACGGCCAATGCCACGTGAGCCCCCTGTGACCAATGCGATTTTTCCCATAAACTGTCTCCTCAATGATTCGTTTTTAATATTGTATCAAAAAAACAAAAAAATTGCAAGAAAAGTGTTGACAAATCACCACAGATGATGTAATATATTCCTTGTCGCTACGGTACTTCTGTACGACACACATAGCCATGGACGCTTAGCTCAGCTGGCTAGAGCACCTGCTTGACGTGCAGGGGGTCAGCGGTTCAAGTCCGTTAGCGTCCACCAAGATAAAAAAACGACAGCCTATGGCTGTCGTTTTTTTATCTTGGTGGATTTGCCTTGTATTCATTGTAGATTTTGCTATTTCATGAGATTTTACGTCACTTTACACCCTGCGATTTCGGTCAGGGCAAATTGATTTTATTCGAAGGGGCTCCGCCCCCTCGAGCTCCCCCACGGTGGGGTGGGTTGGCAGATAGCATCTTTTTATCGTGGTGAATTTGCCTTGTTTCACAGGCTTTTTCCGGGATTGATTGAGCTCTGTTAATCTGTTCCAATTCCCCCCATATTTTATTGCTTTTTACAAAATAAGACGATATAATAGGATTATATATCTTGCTAGCAATATAGAAAGAAGGGTTTTTATGCACGGCAAAAAAATGTTAGTTACAACTGATTTACCTGTTTCGGCAGCCAATGAGGACTTTTTTGAGGTTGAAAAGTATATATCTGGTCTGGGCTCTTTTATCTGCGAGTGCGAAACCCCTATGACCATCGCCATCCAAGGAGATTGGGGTACAGGAAAGACCAGTTTCATGAATTTAATTCGCAATAATATTGACCACGCTGTTGTACCTGTGTGGTTTAACACATGGCAGTTTTCTCAATTTAATTTAGACGATCAGCTTCCCATTTTGCTACTTACCGCCTTGTCCAAGAAATTAGATGCAGGACAAAAAGAAGTCTTGGACAAATTCATCAATACGCTTATCGCAGTGAGCAATGCCGCCGTCTCTAGTACATTGAACGTGGATCTCAAAGGGACAGCCGAAGCATTCACCGCCAAAAATGCCTTTGATACCATTGAAGAGCTGCGTGATACATTCCAACAGAGCATCAAGAGCACCATCACAAAAAGCAAAGGAAAAGACCGTGTGGTCATTTTTGTGGATGATTTGGATCGCCTGAACCCCAAAAGAGCCATCGAGATTTTAGAAGTGCTCAAGATTTTCTTAGATTGCAAAAATTGTGTGTTTGTCTTGGCCATCGACTATGATGTGGTGTGCAAAGGGGTCGGTATGAAATATGGCGACCAAATGAGCGAAGACAAAGGCAAGAGTTTCTTTGATAAAATCATTCAAGTCCCCTTTAAAATGCCCGTCACCCAATATAAAATTCAAAAATATGTGGACGCATATCTCAACAAAGTAGGCATTCATGGAGGGGATGTAGCTCTTTATGAGTCTTTAATTGGCAAGTCCATTGGGTGCAACCCCCGTGGCATGAAACGTCTATTTAACGCCTATTTACTGTTGCAAAAAGTCCACGCATCCGACTTGAGTGGCGAGGGGATGCAACGTGCCCTCTTCGCTTTTCTCTGCTTGCAAATGAGCTATGAGGCCGTTTACAATTTGATTTCCAGCTCCAAGGACACCTATTTTACCAAAGAGATTGTGGAAGTCATTGCCCGTGAGGCAAAATTAGCAAAAAATTCCCACGGCAACATCCCCATCTCCAGTGAGTCCAACGACTTATACGAAGAGATTAAAGCCATGTACCCCTCCACCGCAGATGAGAATGAAGCGTTATCCAAAATCCAACCCTTTTTATACCACCTTTGTGATGCCATCACCGATGATAACGACACCCTCTCTGATGAAGAATATCAAAAGGTTTGTGCCATCATCAGCATTTCAGAGACAACTGTGGGTGTGACAACCAAAGTGGCTGCTCCTATGGTTGGTGCCAAAAAAGTAGTTTATGTACTAAACGTCATTCAAGAGATTTATCAGTCTTATCAAGAAAATGGCTCCCACTTTAAAATGAACGAAGCATGGACCAAGGCACTTGCCACAATTGCCTCACGAGAGAGCGTGACCTCCAGCACAATTTCGGATAAATGCTGTCGTCAATTAAAGTTAAGCGCGACACAGTTCCAAGCCAATACACAGGAATTAATTGACACCTACACCCAATGTGGTTCTATAAATTCCATCAAACATTGCGCACTTTTTTCTATTATTCTGGAAAACAACAGCAAAACGCTGGATGAAACTAAATTGCTAAACGCCTTTCAGGGCATCTTTTCTTAATACCTCTCACAAAATTGAGCAATACAAAACCTAAACTAAACTCAAAAAAAGCCGTGCAGAACAAGCTGTACTGACCCCCAAACGTTAGTCCTAAAAATCTAACGATTGGGGGTCGTTTTACGCTCACGTGGCTTGACTACATTGGTACCATAGACAGACGAAAACCCGATGCAAAAAAATTGCATCGGGTTTTCGTCTTGGGTGCGTTCTGTGTTTTAGGGTTTTAGCCTAAGTAACGATACAGGAAGGTCACAATTGCGCCACGGTTGCAGGTGGTGGTGGGTTGGAAGGTGCCATCGGAGTAACCGGTGGTGATGCCTTCGCTGACTGCCCACAGCACTGCGTCGTAGTAATATGCGCCGTCTGCTACGTCGGACAGAGCGGTGCCAGGGGTTTCTGGTTCGCCAGCCAAGCGGTACATAAAGGTGACGATTGCGCCACGGTTGCAAGTGCTGTCGGGACGGAAGGTGCCGTCGTCGTAGCCAGTGGTGATGCCGTTTTCAACGGCCCACAGCACTGCATCGTAGTAGTAAGCGCTCTCGTCCAAATCGGAGAAGGGATTGTCCATGGTGGCTTCTGGTTCCCCAGCGGCACGCCACAGGAAGGTCACAGACTGTGCACGGGTGCAAGTGCTAGTAGGACGGAAGGTGCCGTCGCTGTACCCAGCGGTGATGCCATTTTCAACAGCCCATAGGACTGCGTCGTAGTAATAGGCGTCCTCGTCCACGTCAGTGAACAGGGTTTCGGTTTCTTCTTCGCCATCTTCGGACACAAAGGTGACAGTCACGGTCACAGCGGCACCGGGTTGCTTGTAGCTATAGGTGCCGTCGCCGTTATCGGTGACAGAAACCTCACGACCAGAGGCGTAGGTAACGCTCACATCGCCAACCACATAGCCAGTATCGGGGTCGGTGGTGATGGTAACAGTTGCGTTCATCTTGTTTTTGCTAGAGCTGATAGACACGTCACCATTGTCGGTGGAAGCTACGCTGGAGGAATACGTAGAGGTGCCAGAGCTGGAGCTATACTCGGTGTAGGCCAGCGCATAGGTGGAGAATTTGCAAACGTGCAAGGTCAGAGACGTCTTATCCTCGCTGACTTCCAGATATTCGCCATCGCTATTTGCAGTGGTGGTGATTTCGTGAATGTCGTCCTCATGCTCACGGTAGATGGAGTAGCTGGCCTTGCCTTGATAGTCGGCAGGAATGGGAATGATGAACTCCACCAAGCCAGAGGTTTGGTTGTAGCCTGCAACATCAGAGCTGTTCACAGTTTTGGTCACATCAATGTCCAGATACATGGCGATATTGGAGGTTTTTTCTTCAATTTCGCTCACTGTGGTGGATGTTTGCGCCACGGACAGCTTGATTGCTACCACGTCTGTGGCATTGCCATAGTTTGCAGCAATGTCGTCCAATCCACCCACAACGATGTCGGGCGTACCCGCAGCAACTTCTAAGACGGAGCTGGTGTTGTATTGTGGCAAGGTGATGGTTACATTGGCATTGGCTGAAGAGATGTCAGCCAACTCGGTTTTGGTGGTGGCATCATAGGCCGCCACCACGTTGTACACGTCGGCAGGAATGTAGCTAAAGGCGTAAGCGCCAGTGGCATCGGTGACATCTGTGGCATACACGGTGCTGCCCTTGACCACAGTAATGGTCACGCCTTCCACACCAGTGGTAGTGCCGTATGCATACACAAAACCGCTGATGTCATGGACTTCTGAATAGACCGCTTCAAAGGCAACATCCTTAGAAGGTTGGGTGAAGGATTCACCTGCTTTATAGGTTTTGCCGTCGTAGCTCCAACCTGCAAACACTTCCGTTGCGCTCTTATCTGCGCCAGAGGAAATGACGATTTGTGCACCTGCTTGTGCGCGCATGGTGCTCTCGTCCCCGAAGGTGACGGTATAGAACGTTGCGCCTACGGTGTAGGTGCCGATGGTACCTACGCTACCAGTTTGACCAGCGATGCGGTAGTTGCTGCTACTGAAAATATCGACAGAAACGGTGTAGGTGCCACTGGCGGTGGGGACTACATAGGTTGTATTGCCAGCGGTATCGGTGTAGGTAACGGTGTATTTCTCAGCAGGATAGCCATCGGAGGCATTGACAGTGCCGTCTTCACCGATGGTGAAGGTGATGGGTGCCATGGAGATGGTGAAGCTGGTGGAGGGGTTGGAGAGGTCGTAGTTGGTGTTAACCTCAGCCAGGGTCACGGTGTAACTGCCAGCGGCTGTTTCGCTGTTCATGGAGGTATAGATGGTATCGCCCTCCAATGCACCCACAAAGGAAACGCTTGGTGCTTGGGGGTCTCCATCATACACGGCGGTGGTTCCTGTCCAGCTTGCCACGATGGATTTTGCGTTGATGGTCAAGTCGCCAGTATTTTCATAGGTGATGTCATAGTTGGTGTTTGCAATGACAGTTTCGCCGTTTTTGATAACAGGGGTGGCGGCGTTGACAGTTTTACCATCGGTTGCCACGTTTTTGTCACTCTCGGTGAGGACGATGCTGTCCAAGACTTCGCCTGTAATCAAGCCAACCACGGTGACATCGGTGGTTTCAGAGGAAATGGCGGTGCCGTAGGTCACCTCTTGGTCATGTGTGGTGATGGTCAAGGCTTTGGCGGTGATGGCCACAGTGCCAGTAGTGGCAACACCTGTGGTTGCCAAGGTATAGTACCCAGCTTGATCGCCAGAGAGGGCGGACACGCTGGCGACAGTGAAGGTGTCATCGTCTGCCGCGTTGGCAGTGGTACGGGTCAAGGTTGCGGTGGCGGTGACTTCGTCACCAGTTTCAATATCGTCACCCAACACGAGGTCGATATCAGAGAAGGTAGCGTTGCCATCGTATTCTTTCGTTACACCAGTTTCAATGGTTGCGGTGGTGATGGCTTTTTTGGAAAGGTTGATGGTAACAGTGCCTTCTTGGGCGGCCATATTGTCGCCAGCAGTGTACTTGGCGGTGATGGTGTTTTCACCGATGACCAAATCTTGGTCGCCAGTGTTGATGGTGAAGGTCACTTGGGTGCCAGAGGTGACAGTTTGTGGCTCGGTGATTTGGGTCGTGCCGATAAACAGAGCCATTTGGTTTGCGGATGGTTCTGCCAAAGACATGACCGCCAATACACTGTTTGCAACAGCAGTTGTACCTGTGGCCGTGGGGGTAACGTACACTTCAATGGTGTCGCCATAGGTGGGGGCATAATTGCTTGCAGTCACGCCGCCAGTGAATACGGTGCCAGATTGGACGATGGTGAAGGTCTTGCTTGCTTTGGGGTCAGCATCCGCATAGTTGCCACCTGTCATAGCGGTGATGGTGACGGTTGCGGTGCCAGCATCGATGTTGTCGGTGTAGCTGCAAGTGAAATCACCGCTGTCCAACGTCATACCATTATAAGTAACAGTAGGGATAGGTGTAATTGCGCTCCCTGTGAAGTATTGGTCGGCAATAGTCGCAATCATGGAATCGGCCAAATCCTTGGCATTGATTTCCACATTGCCAGTCACATCATCAGTTGCCAAGGTGTAATACCCTGCATCGGTGCCATCCAGAACGGTTGCGTTTGCAGTGAAGGTTTTGCTTGTGGCAACATCTGCATCGGCTGTGGTGCCTGTTGCAGTAGCGGTGACAGCATCGCCAGTCACATAACCACTGACAGTCAGCGTTACATCATCAAAATCTTCATCGCCGTCGTAGGTCTTGGTTGCGGTATTGTCGCCTGCGACAGTTGCGGTGAGTGCCGCCTTGGTCAAGTTAAAGTATACGGTCTTGCTGGTGCCGTTGGCATTATCGTCGCCACCCCAGCCGATGGTGAAGGCATCCGATGTGGTGCCATCAAAGGCGGCGGTGTTGGTGAATAAATCCTTGGTCACAGTGAACTCTAGCGTTGCAGTATCGCCCAAATTGATGTCAGTTACGGTTGCAACTGCTGTGGAGCCATAGTACAGCACCACGGTTTCATCGGCAAAGGTAAGCTCATCCACGCTCAAGCTCATCACGGAAAGACCATTGGACACTGGTGCAATTTCGGGGGTGTAGTCAATGTAGTAAGTCTCACCATAGACGATGTCCTCGCCACCTGTGAGGTAGGTTTTGGTATCATCTTCGGTGTTACCTGTGATGTTGCCCTCGCTATCGGCCTGATTGATGGTGAAGGTAAGAGATGCTTTCAAATCATCGTGATTGGGGGCAGATAGGGTATACCAAACGGTGTACTCGCCAGCATTGGTATAGCTAGGCAAGGTTGCGGTATAGTCACCATTTTCCGTGGTAGAATAGGTCACGGACAGGATTTGCCCATTGACCGTAGTGCCAGTGGGTGCAGTGATGGAGATAGCCAACCCAGTGTAATCCACAGCTTCGGTGGCGGTGGTGTTGTCTGTGATGGTGGCATTGGTGATGGTCACAGTGCCAGAATCCACTGCCATATCCTCATAGGTGGACACGCTATCAACAGGGGTGGATGTAAAGGTCACAGCCCAGTTGTACACGCCAGCATTGGCTTTTACGGTGGGAATATCCGTTGTGGTGTAAGTGGCACCATCAATGGTTAGGGTATAGGCGCCGTCCTCGGCCACACCACCCACGGTGGCGACATAGGTATCTTGGTCAAATGCCAAAATATCAGCCCATGTTTTGCCGTAGGTGCTGGAGATGGTATCACCAAATCCGTCAGAGAATACAATGTCCTGCACGGTCAAGGAGATGGTGCCTGTGGTGGATGCGTGGTTGGCTGCAGATAGTTCATAATAGACAGAGTAGGTATTAGCGGCAGTATAGCTCACGCTGTCCAAGCTATAGTCACCATTGCCATCCTTATATTTCACAGTCACTGCGCTACCATCCACTGTGGTACCAGTGGGTAGGGTAGGCAGGGTGGCCGTACCATCCAACAACACAACAGTTTGGCTGGTTGCCGTGGTGGTGTTGGTAATATCGGCAAGTGCCACTTCAAAGGTATTGCTGACGGAAGTGGTGCCATTGGAATAGGTAACGGTATACTCCCCTGCATCCTTCACGGTGGTGTTATTATCGCTGTCAGTAATGGTGACAGTGTTGTAATCTTCCACAGCCCAACCATTCGCAAAGGCGGTGAAGGTAACTCCACAAACGGTGGCATTGGCCTTGGTGATATCCAAGCTGGTGGAAGCGGTGTGTTCATTCCCAGTATAGACCAAATCACTGGGCACCACCACCATAGCATCGGTGGGTGCGGTGACCGTCAGGAGGCACTTATCCTGTGCAGTCCCAGGAATGGTGGTGCCTGCACCAAGGGCGGTTGTTTCATAAATGGCCAAAGCGCTTGAGGGGACAAGATTCCCTGCGGAGGTCAAAGTGCCGCCCTTTTCAACGATTAACTCTGAAAAATAAAATATTCCAACTGTGACCGCTGCGCCGTCTCCAATGGTAATGTTTGTTGCTTCTATGGCTTCTGTGCCTGTTACAGTCAACTTGATTGCACTGGTTTCCTCGCCACTGGTGTTGATGATTACATCTTCACTACCAGCATAGATTGCGTATTCTGTTGCTGTAATTGTACCATTTACATTGGTGAGTGTGACATCATAACCAGATGTATAAATACCCTCGCCGTTGGTGTTGGTCATGGTCAAATTGTCAATATCCGTCAATGTTGTGGTGTGCCCATAAATGCCGAAAGTACCATTTGCCGACACAGTCATGTCGGTGATGCCATTGAATGTCACTGCACCAGAACTATATATGCCAGTATTTGCTGTGCTGGTGACGGACAGGGCGCTCAAATTGTGTGCCGTGACGGCGCCATTGGTGCGGATACCTTCAGTAGAACTACAGATGGTAATAGAGCCTGCTGGGGAGGTATTCCCTGCATCGCCCAAGGCAATGGCACCATTCAATGTGTAAACCCCACGACTACCACTAGAGGTGATATTCAGGGCACCTGTGGTGCTCAATGTGATATTGCTATTGTCCCCTGCTTCAATGCCGTACCCAGCTGCGGAAATGGTGCCATCTACGCTACCGCCAATGGTCACAGAGCCAGAGGCTTGGATGCCATCATAGTCGGTGCTTTCAGTCACCTCTACATTACAGGTGCCAGTGCCGCCAATGGTCACATTGCCACCATTGCTCCAAATCCCCGTCTGTGTGGCGTTGATATCCACTGCACTATTGGTGATGGAAATGTTGCCACCAGAAGAATAGATGCCGTAAACTGCTTCACCATCTTGGACGCTCACGGTGCTGTCGGTGATGGTAACACTCGTGCCTTGTAACTGACAATCATCCTTTAATGTTAGGGTGCAGGTTTGAACACTCAAGGCACCATTGGCACTAATACCAGACGTTTCGCTTCCAGAGATGGTAAGGCTATCACTGGTGCTATCACCAGTGACGGTTAAACTTCCTGCGGAGATGAGGGATCCACCACTGGAACCATAATTAGCCACGATGGTGTTTGTCCCCGACAACACCAACTGGGTGATGTCGCCTGTTAGGAAATACATGTCTCCTTCGCTACCGCTAAAACTTGCGCCAAAGAAGGTAATGGTATCGGCATCATAATCAGAATCCGTGCTGGGATTGAACAGCACATAGCCATTACCAGCCGTATAGCAGGTGGCTTCCGTTGGTAGGGTAGTTCTAAAATCAAAGCCCACAGAGGTGATGTCACTTCCCTCTTTATAGTAGCTACCATTGACTTCAATCATCCCGCTGACAATGGTTTTGCCACTGCCAGAAACCTTGCTAAGATAGTCCTCATCAATGTACAATGTGCCGTTGTTGACAATGGAGCCAGTGACTGTGACATCATCAAAGATAGCATCAGTAAGGGTATCATCCAATTTCAGTTCATACCCACTGGGAATGGTCACGGTTGCACCAGAGGCGATGGTGAGATTGCATAGGCTCCCACTGTCTATGGAATTAACATTAGCGTAAGCATTCCTGCTAGAGAGCAGGGTTGTTAGGTTGGCATCCAAGGTGACAGCGCCAGAGAGGGTGCCACTGTAGGTGTGTGTGTTTGTGGTATCATTAAATTCATCCACCACTTGAAGCCCTACAATATTGCAATTTGTTTTGTTAAAAGCAGTAGCGCTGTCAAACATGACAGAATTGCAGACACCCTCTGGAATGGTGATGCTGATACCAGTAAAACCATAACCTTCTAAGTAGACATCATAACCAGCGGTGCTACTGATGCTTACATCAGGCTCCGTGATACTCAAGTTGCAGCGGGTCACCGCAAGCCCGTTACTTCCGCCTGTAATATCCATGGAGCCACTGAGTGTAGCGGTGTTGACTGTTCCGTCGTTGTAATTGTAAATATTTACACCATAGCCACTTGCGTTGACCGTTAATTTACCTGAGTTTTCGAAGGTCACAGATCCTGTTGCGTTCACGTCAATACCAGTGGCAGAGCCTCCGCTAGAGGTTGTCACAGACAAGGTGCCATCGCCCTTGAGGGTGAAATTTTTGCAATAAACTTGGATTGCTGCGGTGTATTCCCCCGTTGTGACGATGGTGTTGGTGCCAATAAGCACAATTTCAAGGTTTTTATCATAAGTATCTGAATCATCATAACTATAAAAATAAATCGCCTGCTCTATATCTTCGATGGTGGCGTTGCTCAGGGTCACGGTATACGTATCACCACTCGAGGTAACGGTGATGGTATCCTTAAAGTTGGTATCCGAAAATGTTCCAGTCCCTTCGCTGGGAAGAACTAACCCATTGTCACCAAGGTTGGTCACCGCACTGGCGGTGATGCTGAGCCCACAGGTGAGGGCGATTAGGAACATAGTAGTCAGGAGTGTGCGTCGTATCGTTTTCATAAATGCCTCCAGTAAGACGTTTTCTGTTGTGCAAGATAGGTCTTGCACCATTCGTATTTATTATTATATCACACATCCACCACAGTTCAACTATATTTAAAAAACTTTACTTTTTTAACATATGTGTCCAAACTGTCGGCTCTATATAGGCGCAAAAAAGAGGACGCATTCATTGAATGCGTCCTCTTTTAAAATAGAATCGATTAGCCCAAGTAACGATACAGGAAGGTTACGATTTGACCGCGGTTGCACAGGTCGTTGGGACCAAAGGTGCCGTCGGTGTAGCCAGTGGTGATGCCGTTTTCAACGGCCCACATGACGGAATCGTAGCAGTAGGTGTCTTCGTCCACGTCGGGCATTGCATCGCCGTCCACGGCTTCTTCGCCATCCATGCGGAACATGAAGGTGACGATTTGGCCACGGGTGCAGGTGTCGTCAGCGCCGAAGGTGCCATCGGTATAGCCAGCGGTGATGCCGTTTTCAACAGCCCAGAGCACAGCTTCATAATAGTAAGCGTCTTCATCCAAGTCGGAGAAGGGGTTGTCGATGGAAGCTTCGGGTTCACCAGCGGCACGCCACAAGAAGGTGACCACTTGGGCACGGGTGCAGGAGGTGGTGGCACGGAAGGTGCCATCGGTGTAGCCAGTGGTGATGCCGTTTTCAACAGCCCACAGCATGGCTTCATAGTAGTAAGCGTCGCCATCCACGTCGGAGAAGCCAGAAGCGTCAACAGTTTCTTCTTCGGTTTCTTCTTCGCCATCTTCAGACACGAAGGTGACCTTCACGGTGACAGCTGCGCCAGGTTGCAGGTAAGAGTAGGTGCCGTCGCCGTTGTCGGTGACAGTCACTTCCTTGCCAGAGGAGTAGGTGACGGTGACGGTGCCCACTTCGTAGCCGTCGTCGGGTTCAGTGGTGATGGTGATTTTGGTGCCAGAGGAAGCCTTAGAGGAGCTGATGGACACATCACCATTGGAAGAAGAGGAAACAGAGGAGGTGTAGGAAGAAGTGCCACCAGAGGAGGAGGAATTCTTCGTCCAGTCTGCAACCAAAGTGGTATCTGCTTCGTATACGGTTGCATCGGTCACATAATCGCCTTCGCCGTCTACCAACCAACCGTCAAAGGTGTAGCCAGAACGGGTTGCATCGGTGAGGGTGATGGTATCATCATCAGCAGCAACAGCAGCCGTGTACACGTACTCGCCGCCATCAGCATCAAAGGTGATGATATAGCCCATAGTAACGTCGATGTAATCGTAATAATAATAGGTATCGTCACCGTCAGAAGAGGCAAATCCATACACAGCAGCAACATTTTCGCCAGTGCCAGTCACATCGCCACCAGTGTAGCAGTTGTAGAACAAAGCATTTTCGGTAGCGTCAGAATTATATATATAAGCGCTAATATAACCCAAGATACCGCCAACGTAGTCAGCACCGTCTACATCGCCAGTGTTGATACAGCCAGCAATCTCCACAGCATCTGCATAGCCAACGATACCGCCCACATAATCAACGCCAGTTACGTCACCCGTGTTAGTGGAATTAGAAATTCTGTTATCGCTATCACCGGCAATACCGCCAACGTAGTCGCTAGTGCCAGTCACAGTGCCGTTATTGACACAATCAGAGACAATTGCTCCATCTTCTGCACTGCCAGTGATACCGCCAACGCAGTAGTCGCCAGTAACTTTACCATAGTTAGTAGAGCCGCTGACAGTATCGCCATAATCGCCGCCAGAAATACAACCCACAATGCCGCCAACTTCATAATCGCCTGTGATATCTGCATAGTTGATGCAGTCAACAATATTGCTATCGCAGGCATACCCAACGATACCACCAACAGATTGATCACCAGCAACAGAACCGCTGACGATGGTCACTTCCAAAATCATTGCGCCATCGGTGTAACCAAACAAGCCAACAGCATCTGCAGTACCAGTAATGGTCAAGTTGGAGATTTCAAACTCACCACCGTCGAAGGTGCCAGAGAAGGGTTTTGATTCGTCATAATCGCCAATGGGAGTCCAATTGTCGTAGTCAGACAAATCGATAGCGGCGGTCAAGTACACGATATCGCCATCGAAGTCATCTGTGCCATCGTTAACCAACTCAGCTAAATAAGCCAGTTCTTCAGCGGTGGAGATATAGTAGGGGGAGGAGTTACCATTGTACCATGCCATATCATTCACCACAGTGCCATCACCATCGATGGTGCCGTTCTTAATTAAGACTGCAGTACCATCAATGGTCAGGGTTGCATCTGTGTCAACGGTCAGGGTTACGCCGCTGGCAATGGTCAGTTTACCAGAGGAAATGGTTACATCATTTTCAATTGTGAAATCACCATTGACCTTAATGTTGCCACCGATTTCGATAGCGGCCTCAAGACCATCTTCATCGTAAACTAAGATGGTGCCATCGTTGGTGATGGTGGCAGCAGCATCTTTGGTCAAAACGCCGTTCACAGTCAAAGTTGCGCCAGCTTCAATAGTGAGCTCGCCTTCATAACCAGAACCAGTGTCAAAGATGTCCAAAGTAACAGTTTCATTGACGATGACTTCACCGCCGTCTTCGATGGTCAAAGTACCAGAAACTTCGGTATCATATGCAATGGTCAAGGTTGCGCCGTCTTCTACAGTGAAAACGTCCTTACCAGCAATGCGGAAACCGTTGTAGTCGCCATCTTGGAAGTCGCCTTCGATAGAAGCGACAGAGTCTTCGGTCAAGGTGATGGCATAGCCAACAGAAGCTAGGTCAGTTGCTGGGGTGCCAGAGTCACCAACAGCACCAGACAAACCAATGGTGACAGAACCGCTGGTGATTTTCAAGCCGTTTTCGCCAACAATCTCACCAGATTCGTACAGGTTAGTTGTATCAATGATGGTGATAATAATGGTGCTATCAGCAAAGCTTTCCAGTGTGCCACCATCTACGATAAGACCAGCAATACCAGTGACATAGTCGGTGGTGATGGTGCCATAGTTTTTGATGTCGCCTTCGCCAGTGATGGAGTAAGCGCCATTGCTGGTGATGGTCAAAGAACCATCGCTTGTGATGGTCAAGCTAGAATCAGCAGGAATAACCAGTTCCACACCAGAGTCAATGATAGCAGCTTCATCCAAAACAATATCACCGTCGATGGTAATAAGTGTAGCATCAGCCGCGATAGCTGCTAACAGCTCAGCTTTTGTGCTGACGATAGGATTGCCATAGCTGTCATAGGCAGTGGAGTCACCATCAACGGTAACAGTACCAGTACCAGTCATACCCAATTCAGCGATAGAAGTGCTGTCATAGGAGTCGTCCAAAATAAGGGTACCATCGTTGACGATGGCGCCGCCAGACCCAATGGTAATGGTTGTATTGGTTGCATCGATAGTACCTTCATTGGTGAATGTTGCGTTTTCCCCAACGGTGAGTGTACCATTGGACAAATCAATGCTTTCAGTGTTGGTGACAGTTGCACCTTCTTCGATGACCAGAGAAGCAGGCTCACTATTATACGCAATGGCAGACGCCACCAAGGTGCCATCGTCCAGAGCGGTGAAAGATGCTTGGGTAGCAGCTGCAGCGTTAGTACCCAGATAGATTTCACCAGCATTGGTCAAGGTTGCACCATCTTCAATGGTCACAGTCACGCCGTCTTCAATGTAGACTTGACCGCCATAAACCAAAAGGGAAGCAGTGCTTTCAATGGTCACATCGTCGCCAAAGGTAACGATGGTGTCGCCGCCCTTCATGTAGTTACCAGTGATGATTTCACCAGTGAAGCTACCACCATTGATGGTCAATTGACCAACATCAGTAGCGGTATCCCAAGAGCCATTATAAATTGCGCCCAGAGGAGTACCAGAGCTATTGCCAGCAATAAATTCACCATCATTGATAGTAGCAATGTTCCAGTTTTGCAAGGCGTTATGACCAGTGAAGGTACCGCCATTGATTTCCAAAACGCCATATTCGTCGTTTTTGATAACAATCGCTTCACCGCCATTGGTATAAGTACCGCCGTTGATAATCATGTTGGGTGTTGCTGCATTTTGACCATCAGCAGTGTAATAGTAACCGTTGGTCACCAAAGCACTGGAGCCAGCAGAGGAAACCTCAGAATAAGCAGTCACAGCTGTGCCCAAGGTCATTTCCCCTAAGTTTTGGATGACATAGTAGGGATTGCCAGTTCTGGTATAGGTACCAGCTTTCACATCTGCTACGCCAGTAGCTGTGTTTTTAAGCGCAGCTTTTGAGCTGGTGCCAACGGTAACAATACCACCGCCAACGGTATCTTTGATGGTCAAAGTACCGCTATTTTCAATAGTATGGCTAGAGCTGTTGCTCAAGGTTTTGCCATTCAAGTCAATGGTGACAGTTTTGCCGTCTTCAATCACCACGTTTTCGGTGATGTCAGAAGTCAGTTGAATGTCATATTGCTCATTAGCAATATAATGGACCCTAGAAACCAAACCAGCACTCGAAAAATTATCGTGAACGTGATACAATATCAAAAACGATAAACGAGAGGAGAACATATCATGCCACGAAGCAGTTACAGCGCCGAATATAAGGCCAAGATCGTCCTAGAAGTCCTCCAGGGTGAGAAGGAATTAAACGTTATCGCTGCCGAGCAGGGGGTTAATCCCAACATGATTCGCAACTGGAAGAAGGAATTTATATCCAATGCCAGTCAGGTTTTCGATGAGAAAAAGCAGGTCAAAGAAGCACATCGGAAGGAGGTTGCCCTGAAAAAAGAGAAGGAGCAGATGCTCCGCACCATCGGCCAATTGACACTGGAGCGAGACTTTATTCAGGGTGCCTTTCGGGACTGCGGCATCCCCGTCCCCAAGTTCCCTCAGGACTGACGCAGACCTGTCCATCCGCCGTCAATGTGAGCTGCTGGGTCTGCCCCGAGGGCAGGTCTACTACCAGCCTGTGGAGGTCGACCAGGAGGCCAAGCGCTGGCGGGAGCACATCATGGCACGCATCGACTACTGGCACACCCAAATGCCCTACATCGGCTCTCGAAAGCTGGTGACCAAGCTGGCCACCGACCAGATTTTTGTGGGTCGCAAGCTGGTTAGGCGACTGATGTGCGAGATGGGAATTCATGCTCTCTATCCCAAGGCAAATCTCTCAAAACGCAACTTTAAAGAGTCTATCGTACCATATTTGCTGAGAAATAAGGTTGTCTCGTTCCCGAATCAAGTGTGGTCAATCGACATCACTTACATCAAAATGCACCACGGGCACATGTATTTGACGGCGATTATCGACTGGTATAGCCGTCTGATTGTGGGCTGGAGTCTGTCCGATACGCTGGACACAGATAACGTCATCGCCGCTGTCCAGCGCGCAATTTCTAGCCACGGCACCCCCGCTTTTCTCAATTCTGACCAAGGATGTCAGTTCACAAGCTCCCAATATAAGGGGTTTTTGAAGGCAAATCACATTGTCCAAAGCATGGATGGTAAGTCCCGTTGGGCGGATAATATCATGATTGAGCGGTGGTTCCGTAGCCTGAAAACCGAGGAAATTTACCTCAACGAGTATCAAAATCCTAGGGTATTGCGCCGTGGAATTGGAAATTATATCAAGCAGTACAACACCTTCAGACCCCATCAAGCACTGGGAAATCAGACTCCAGAGGCCGTGTATGGGGCAGCCTTCACAACGCCAACCAACCACCTTGACAGTCTGGCACAGGCTGGTTGAGGACTGGTGGCGACGGGAGGTCGTGGGTTGTAGGCGGAGGCCGTTCCCCTCGCCTTTCCCATTGTACCAGCCTGACCCAGTCGGTCAAGGCAACCCTTCGGGCGGCTACCCTGGAGGTAACCACAACCAGGCTTGGCTCAGGAAGCAAAACAGGTTGTTGTGTTCACGATAAATTTTGAGGAAGTGGTCTTGACAGGGGGACCATTATACAATAGCAGCAGCGATGGTTTCATAGGTTTCAGCATTGCCGACTTCCGTCGCTGCGCTGGCGCTCACGGTCATTACGCCTACTAGCGCCATCACCATGAGAGCTGTTGTCCATAGTTTCTTCATGTTCTTTCCTCCTAATTTTCCCTTGGTCAAAAAATGGGCACACCCCACCCTTGCCAGTGTACTAATACTCTGATTATAGCACACTGGTTTTCAAATGCAATCAAATTCTTTCTTTATCATGGTGAAATACTCCACAATTACTGCCAAAAAATACCACTCTTTTTTATGCAAATCTACAGAAATCACATAGGTGTTACCAATTCCTACCATTTTCCTGCTTTTTCACTGTGTTTTCTCCCATTTTTTCCACTTTTTTACACAAGTCCATCACAAGTCATCGCTAAACGCCACGCTTTCCACCGCCCCACATTGGGGCTGGACAAACGTATTTTCTCATGCTATACTATTTCCTTGCGGAGTTATTCAGCACTAACCAATATCTTCCAAAACCACACTTTTTTACACCACGGAGGTACCTTCCCTTGCTAAAAACCCACATCTTAAACCCCCATATCCCCACCCTATGCAAAGGCATTTTGGCTGGCATGATGATTTCCCTTGGCGCCAGCGCCTATTTGAGCATCGACAACCATTACATCGGCGCCATTTTGTTCACCATTGGCCTCTACGGCATCTACACCCTTGATTTTTACCTCTACACAGGCAAAGTTGGGTTTTTCCTCACAGAAAAAGACCTGCCCAAGCTGGCCGTGATTTGGCTGGGCAATTTGATTGGCACCGTGTCCATAGCATGGCTCATATGCGCCACCCGTCTGCTCCAAACCTCCACCCTCCAACACCACGCTACGGCCTATGCCGCCACCAAATTGGGCGACAGCTACGCGAGCATTTTCATTTTGGGCATTTTATGCGGCCTGATGATGTACATCGCCGCCGCCGCGTTCAAAACCACCCAAAACACCGCCAACAGCATCGGCGGTTACATCGGCCTGTTCCTCTGCGTGATGATTTTCCTGCTTCTTGGCTTTGAACACAGCATCGCCAATATGTTCTATTTCACCGTGGCAGAGGCGTGGTCACTCCACGCTGTGATGGCGCTCTTGGTGGTAAGCGCAGGCAACGCCGTGGGCGGTTTGACCATCCCCATACTCCTCCACCCCACCACCCAACATTGACCGCTATACTATATAAATATACAACAGCCTGAAAGCATCGCTTACACGATGCCATTTTGTGCTATTTGCGAGCAAATAGCACAAAATGCTGCCGTTGCGACGGCAAATGATTTTAATGTGGGCGGAAACCTACGGTTTCCCCCACTCCCCCTTCCCTTGGAACGAGGGTCTTTGATATACACAACGGCATGGATTTCGCTTGAAATCCATGCCGTTTTTATCTATCCAAAACCGCACAAGTGCAATACAATACTATCACATCACTATTACATCAAAGGAGAACATCAACTGTGTCCATCACTTACGGCTATGTGCGTGTGTCTACACGTGAGCAAAACGACCACCGCCAGCGCCTTGCCCTTGAGGAAGTTGGCATCCCTGACCAGCGCCTGTTCACCGACAGGCAATCGGGAAAAGATTTTCAGCGTCCCCAATACCAGCGCCTATTGCATCGGCTCAAGCCCAATGACTTGCTCTTTGTCAAGAGCATTGACCGCTTGGGGCGCAATTACGACGAAATTCTCGCCCAGTGGCGACACCTGACCAAGGAACGCGGCATCGACATTGTGGTGCTGGATATGCCCCTACTAGACACACGCCGTGGCAAGGACTTGATGGGTACATTTCTCAGCGATATCGTCCTCCAATTGCTGAGCTTTGTGGCAGAAAACGAACGCACCACCATTCGCCAGCGCCAAGCCGAAGGCATCGCCGCCGCCAAGCTACGGGGGGTGCGCTTTGGCCGACCACCCTTGCCCTTGAGCCATGATTTCCCCACCGCTTACGCCCAATGGCACGCTGGCGCCATCACAGGGGTGGAGGCGGCGAAGCTGTGCCAAATGCCCCTGTCCACCTTCCGCTACCGCGCGTCGAAATATGGGGCAGACTTGCAATAAAGTGTAGGTTTTTGCAACCATGAATAGGCAGGAAAAAATGGGTTTTTTGTCCCCATTTTTCTACCTATTGATTAAATATCCACTGCGTGCTAGAATAAAAAGGAAGTTACAATAAAGTACACCTTTTCGCCAGCGAAAGGATAGGAGTTGTTGCCATGTCAGATTTCATCATCAACCGTCCCGACGGCGACGCTATGGAGCGTCTGCTACAAGCCCACGTCTATGACCCTGTGGGGAAAATCCTCCGCCTTGCCCTGTGGGCTGGGCTGATGCGCAAGGAATTGGTGTCCCTCCAATGGGTGGACATCCACGGCGATTATATCAACGTTGACCAGCGGCAAATTCCCCTCTCCCCCCAGCTTGCCGACTATCTAAACAGCGCCACGGGCAAGCAATACCCCTACGTGGTCACGTCCAGCCGCAACCATGCCCCCCTGTCGGCGCAGGGTGCGTCTCATATGGTGCGGCAGGTGCTAGACGACGCTGGGCAATCGGCGGTGCGCTTGGCGGATTTGCGCTCGGAATACATTATCAATGCCCTCCAATCCACCCCATGGGAGGCGGTCTGCCAAGCCAGTGGCATGGGCTATGCCGCCTTGCGGAAAAACTTCGCCCCCTATCTCAACATTTCCCTTGCCGCCCAGCCCAAAGAGGTCACCACCCTTGACCCCGTGCAAATACAAACCATTCTCGACCAGCACACCGACACCGCCATCACCCTTGCCATGGCGTTTGCATGGCACATGGGCATCACCTTGCAACAAATGCTCCCCCTCACATGGCGTGCCGTGGATTTAGACGCAAAAACCTTGACCATCGAGGTTGAAGCCATCCCTCTTGCACCGTGGGTGGCTGCGTATTTAAATAGTATGCCTGTCCAAAACCCTGACGCTCGCATCTTCGTGGGCCCCAAGTCTGGCAACCCCCTATTGCCTGAGCGCATTAGCCGTTTGGTGCGACAGGTGATGCTGAAAAACGGCATCAATCACGTCACCTTGCGTGATTTGGTGGCCGATTACCACCAGCGCCAAAACGGTGGCAGTGCTATTTTGTCCCATTTGCAAGCCCATGAAAAGGCCACCACCGCCCAGCTTTCCCAAGCGTTGGGGCTGGATAACACCGTGGTGTACAAGCATTTAAAGCGGCTCTTGCAACAAAAGCAAGTGGTGCAAGTGGGTGCGCTGTACTATCTGCCCAGCGCCGTGGTGCCACCCGAGGAGCACCAAGCCGTCCTCACCGCCTATTTGACCCAATATGAGCGGCTGTATCGCAAAGACGTGGTGGAATTGCTGGGCATCACCCCCAACCAAGCGTCGATTTTGCTACAAAAATGGGTAAAAGCAGGGTGGTTGACGCAAGAAAAGCAATGTTACCAATTGGCATGATAAATCCCCCCACAACTTCACCCTTTCACTACAATTTCCGCCATACAATCGCACCGTTTTTCATCTGTGTAACAATCCCAGAAAATCCATAGACAGGGGCTTTTTCCCATGGTAAAGTATGCCTCAAGCAAGGGAACGACACCGTTGTCATGTTCCAACGCTGATGTAGGATGGGCTTTGGCCTTATCCAACACGGCTAAGACTTGAGCCCTCATCGGCTAGCCCCGACACGAACGTTGGAGCCACGCAAAGGGGTTGGGAACTTGCTAATTTTTAAAGGAGGACTAAGTCCTATGAAGAAGTTCCTTTCTCTGGCACTGGCTCTGGTGATGACCATGTCTTTGGTTACCATCTCTGCCTCCGCAGACTTCACTGACGACTCTGATATCGCTTATAGCGAAGCTGTCGAAGTGATGTATGCACTGGAAGTCATCTCTGGTTACACCGATGGCACTTTCGATCCCACCGCAACTTTGACCCGTGGCGCAGCTGCAAAGATTATTTGCAACCTGATCCTTGGGCCCACCACCGCAGAAGCACTGGGTGCTGACACCGCTCCTTTCCCCGACGTTTCCGCTGACCATGTGTTCGCTGGCTACATTGCCTATTGCGCACAACAAGGTATCGTTGGCGGTTACGCTGACGGCAACTTCTATCCCGCTGGCACCGTCACTGGTGTGCAATTCATGAAGATGCTGCTGGGCGCACTGGGTTATGACTCTTCTATCGAAGGTTTCACCGGCGATAACTGGTCTATCAACGTGCAAAAGCTGGCTCTGAGCTTGGGCTTGGACGACGGCAACGACGATTATGTCGGTTCCGACGCCATGACTCGTGAAGAAGCTTGCCTGTATGCTCTGAACACCTTGACCGCTACCATGGTTGAGTATCCCAACAACACCTCTTTGGTGGTTGGTGATATCTCCATCACCACCTCTTCCTCTTCTTCCAAGATGGAAAACAACGCTTCTAGCGAAACTATCTACAGCGATGACTACATGCAATTCGCTGAAAACTATTTCACCAACCTGAAGCTGTCTGACGCCGGCGAAAACGCTTTCGGCCAACCTGTCACCACTTGGAAAATCAAGTCCACCGAAGTTGGTACTTACATCAACAACGATGAACTGGTTGCTGAATACGAAGGCAAAGTCACTCACGCTACCCTCTACAGCCTGATCGACGACGACGCTGACGTTACCGTGTATGTCAACGGCAACGACGACGAATGGGCTGAAGGTTCTGACCTGTTCACCAAGAACTCCACCTCTGCTGCAGTTGGTTCTGGTAACGGCTCTGTCACCTATGTCTACGAAACTGATGACGAAGTGTACACCATCGTCACCAAGAACATCTACGTTGTGCAAGCCATCTCTGACTATGACGACGATGATGAAGAACTAAAGATTGACCGTCTGGAAAATGACGACCTCATCGACAGCTACTACATCTACAACGATGACGTGGACGTGGAAGAATTCGAAGAAGACGACTACATTCTGGTCACCGTGGCTGACGGCGTGATTAAATCTGCTGCTCTGGCAGAAGTGGTCTCTGGCTCCGTTTCCACCTATTCTAGCGAGTCTTCTGTCACCATCGACGGCACCAAGTATTCTTACTCTAAGACTGCTTCCGACGATGTGAAGGACGAATCCTACACCGTGGGCGAAGACGCCGCTGTGGTTCTGGATCAACAAGGCAACGTCATCTATGTTGACGACGCTATCATTGCATCCGACCGCTATGTGTTCATCGCAAACTATGACGCAAACAGCATCTTGGATTCTTGGACCTACACCGCAGGTGCATACTTCTCTGACGGCACCTATGCTGCTATTGAAGTTGACGAAATCTATGACGAAGATGCTGAAAATGAATGGGGCAAAGCTAACGGCAAAGCCAACGCTTGGTTCACCTACAGCCAAAACAGCGATGGTACTTATGACCTGACCGCAGTGGAAGACGATTACTGGGTCGACGATGGCGAAAACATTGTCAACCTGTACTTCGATGCAAGCGACAACGTTATCTCCAGCGGCTCTGTCACCTTCGCAGCTACTGGTTATGACATAAACGACTCTGACTTTACTATCGAAGATGGCACTGTCTCCACTACTGATGTTTCTACCGCTTCCATCAAGGGCAACAGCTCTACCGTGTTCGTTATCTATGATGGCGACGACGTGTACATGTACACTGGCGTGTCCAACGTGGCTGACGTGACTACTAGTGATGACGAAAGCGCTTATGTCTACGCTCTGCTGGACGGCAACTATGCTGCATTCGTGTTTGTTGACGCTTCCAACGCTGACGTAGATGGCGCAAGCAACGCTGCTTACGACTACATGTTCGTTCTGTATGCAGATAGCGTTACCTACGACGAAAATGGCGACCTGATTTATGGTTATGACGTTATCATCGATGGCGAAGAATCTTATGTCTGGTCTAACAACAAATTGGATGCAGGCGTCCTGTATAAGGATGTTGACGTAGACAGCAATGACTACATCGACGATTTCGATGCAGTTACCTCTGCTTATAAAACCTCCGATACCGAGTACTACAAAACCACATTGGACGACGCAGTGTTCACTCGTTCTAGCGACGTTCTGACCATTAAAGATAATGACGACGACGAAGACTACATCATCGGCGACGACGCTGTTGTCTACATTGTGGTTGCAGAAGGCGTTGAAGAACTGCTGTATGACAACGACGCTGACTTCGAATTGAACGAAGTGTATTCCGCTAAGTCTGTTGTTTCCTTCATGGAAGACTACGATATTAACGGCTATGCCTTCACCGTGGTTGACGACGACGACGGCAGCACCGACGTTCTGGCAATGTACATCTATGTCACTGGTACCAACTATGTGGATGATGAAGACGATGACGTTGTCGATACTGCTAATTATGCAGATTATGAAATCACCGTTAAAACTACTGGTATCATTGTTGATGTGTACAATGGTGCAAGCAACGATGACGCTGATGTGATTGATGCTATCATTGCTTACTTGGCTGATAGATATAGCAGCTCTAGCTATACTGGTTCTAACAGCACCAATGATGCTTATGGCTTCCTCATCAACGGTGCTTCTTACTACTACTATAAAGAAGATGCGACTGTGATGTATGCTATCACCTTTGACACCAATGCTGCGAGGAAGATGGTTATCGACTCTGTTGAAGCTGATTACGCAGCAGAGAATGATTCTGTTGAGGTGTATTTGACAAGCGATGACGGCGCTGGCTATAATGGCGATATCTGGATTGTTGACAAAGATGGTAATGAAATGGCTGAAGTTGTTCTTGTAGGAGGTAGTAAGACTGTGACTGCCACTATCACCATGCCTGGTTACGATGTTGAGTTGAGCCTGACTTCTACTGACCCCACCTAATCCCCATCACCCAAGCACATTCGTGTTCACGTGATACAAAAAACCACCGCTCTCACGAGCGGTGGTTTTTTTGCGCCCCACCCCCATGGGCGTGGGTGGAACGGGGGACGGGCGACCACGCAGGGTCGCCCCTACAACGCCCCCCACCATTTGCACCCCACCGCACGCACCACCGTAGGGGCGGCCATTGGCCGTCCGTCCCCACCGCCCCCACCCCACCACAACGTCGCAACCACCCCCCCACGGACGCGCAATGCGCGCCCCTACAACGCACCCACCGTAGGGAACGGTCTTGACCGTTCCACCCCCACACGTTGCACCCACCCCATCCCTATGGGCGTGGGTGCAAACCGATACACGGGCGGATAATATCCGCCCCTACAACGGCGATTCCCATACGCCCCCACCGTAGGGAACGGTCTTGACCGTTCCGTCCCCACCACGTCGCACCACCCCGCAACGTCGCACCACCCCCCACGGACGCGCAATGCGCGCCCCTACAACGCAACCCACCGTAGGGGCGGCCATTGGCCGTCCGTCCCCACCGCCCCCACCCCACCACGCACCCCCCACCCCCCACAAAAACAAAAATCCTCTTGACAACCAAGAGGATTTTCACTATACTATAGATAAAGAAGGTGCCACCGATGAACGGTTGCCCTCCCTAACGTTTAAAAGAAATAACCGTCAAGTTTAGTGGGCTTGGGCGGTTATTTCTTTTTTGTAAAAATTGTGTAACACAATCCAATAACGCTGATAAGCACAATGCAGAATTGAAACAATTCGCCATATGTAACCATAGCATCCCTCCTTTTCAACGTAATGCTGTCAGGAGGGCAAAAAAGTAAATTCGTCCTCCTGTTTTTCCGAAGAAAAGGGAGGCACAACCGTCCACCGTGTTTGGTGACACCTTCAACCAAAGTATACCATACACACAAATCTTTTGTCAATCGCACCCACACACATACGAACATCCCTCCCTGTCATACACTGGCAAAAACAGGAGGATATCACCATGCTCACCACAGCCTTATTGCTCTTTGCCAACACGCTGCTCTTTTCCCTCCGCCTCAGCGGCAGCTCCTTCCCCAAACCCCTCACCGCCCAAGAAGAACAACAATACCTCACCGCCTACGCAAACGGCGACCTAACCGCACGCAACACCCTCATAGAACGCAACCTCCGCCTAGTAGCCCACGTAGTGAAAAAATACTACACCCAGAGCGACGACCAAGAAGACTTAATCTCCATCGGCACCATCGGCCTCATCAAAGCCATCACCAGCTTCAAACCAGAAAAAGGCGCCAGACTAGCCACCTACGCCGCCCGCTGTATTGAAAATGCGATACTATCGCCAAGGACTTTAAGTATGCTTGTAGGGGCGACCTGTGGTCGCCCGATACCAAATGGAGCGTATTTTACCAAATAAGCCCGACCTTTGACATCCTCTGTCGCACCGTGGATGGACAACTGCGGTACAGCTACCGCTATCGCTTTAGCTTTGCCCCCAACGCACCCAGAAAAATCTTAGATGCACAACGGTTCTTGCAGACCTATCAGCGGTTTGAGGATATCGAGACACTGGACAAGCTTGAGGGATTGTTCAGCATCACGCTGTGACGCAAAAAACCACCGTCTTTCGACGGTGGTTTTTTCATTGGCAATTATGCAAGGTAACGATACAAGAACGTTACAATTGCGCCACGGTTGCAGGTGGTGGTGGGTTGGAAGGTGCCGTCGACGTAGCCAGTGGTGATACCGTTTTCCACGGCCCAGAGCACTGCGTCGTAGTAGTAAGTACCGACCGCTACATCGGATAGGGTTTCGCCAGTCACTTCTGGTTCGCCAGCAAGGCGATACAGGAACGTCACGATGGCGCCACGGTTGCAGGTGGTATCAGGACGGAAAGTACCGTCTTCGTAGCCAGTGGTGACGCCGTTTTCAACAGCCCACAGCACTGCATCGTAGTAGTAAGCGGTTTCATCCAAATCGCTAAATGGATTGTCGATAGTGGCTTCTGGTTCACCTGCGGCACGCCACAAGAATGTGACAGCCTGTGCACGGGTGCAAGCGTCGGTGGGACGGAAGGTGCCGTCGGCATAGCCAGTGGTGATGCCGTTTGCCACAGCCCACAGGACTGCATCGTAGTAATAGGCCTCAGCAGATACATCGGTGAACAAACTGTTGTTATACACAACCGCATAAATCGACAAGTGGTTGGTGGAGAAGATAGCGAGTTCATCCGTTGTATCATATGCGCTATCCATGATGGTAATGGTTCCATCGTCTGCAATGTACCAGACGGCAACATTGTCAGCCACTTCTCCTGTTTTTAAGGTGTAAGGAATGGCAACGATAATATCTGCGCCATCGAAGGAGGTAATGGGCACCCCATCACACAGGATGGACACATCCACGATGGTACCATCACCAATTTGTGCTTGCTGCGCTGCGCTCAATTCAGCAGCTAGGTCAATTGCCTCCACAACGATGGTGATATCGTAGCCATTTGCTTGGCTTGCAATGGACTGTGCGGCCTCGCTAGAGAAAGTCACATACCCTAGACTGCTAGAAATCTCCAGCGTATCCACGCCACTGTTGGCAAATGTCTCAAGTGCATCGCCGGATAGCGTGAGCGACACAGTGTCAGTGGTGGATTTGGTGTTCACCGCAATCTCAACGGTATCGCCGTCAGCAGAATCAATGGCTGATTCCATGGCACTCTCAGTAACAGTGGCAGAGGTCACACCAGAAGATGTGCTGATAGTTGGCGTGATAACGCCGTCATCCACAGAGCTAGTGGTGGTAGTGGTTGGTGTGAAGCTACCAGAGCTACTTGTGGAACCTGTATATCTCCACTTGGCATACAACGTCATATCCTCATCAATTTTTTGTGTTGCATCAAATTCTATTTGTAGCTCTGCATCCTCATACCACCCCTCAAAACTGTATTTGCTTTGTACGGGTGTATAGGTGGTTACAGTGCCGTAGGCATCTACAGTATCAGTTTTCAAAACAGTGGTATCACTCATATAGGTAATATCGTATGTTTTTACCCACAGAGCAACAAATGTCATATCCATAGCGGGCATATTTGTTACAAGGTTGCTGCCCCATCCGTTGAATCTGTATCCTATTTTTGTAACACTTTCTGGGGCAACAATTGTCTGCAAATACGCAACTGTCCCTTGGGTATACGCTGTCTCGGTTGTGCTACCACCTGCAAAGTTCCAAGTGAGTTGGTACGTCGCATATTCATAATAAATCGCAATGGTAGTCCCTGTGACATTGCTCTTTTCTGCATCGTAAACATACCCTTCGTAGGTATTTGCATAATTGGCAACTACAACCTCCGTACCACTGGCAACACTGATGGTCGCACTGTCCTCTAGCGCATCTGCCAGATAGTGCTCCACGGTATATGTCGTGGCATCGGTGACCCAAACGGGATATAAGGTGATTGTTTCACAATTCTTTGCCGCATCTGTCGTGAACGAAACCTTGCCACCATCAACATAAATCACTTCGTCAGCGCTTGCATCTGTATCCCAGCCGACAAATGTGTATCCATCTTTTTCAAGGGTACACACAGGCAAAGTTGATGCTGTTCCATACACCATTCCCACCGACGACATAGTGCCTGTGGCATCTGTGGCATCAAATGCAACGGTGTAGGCGTTTCCTGTATATGTAACTGTGATGTTGGTATTTTCAGAGATAGTTCCGCTTACAATGAGCTGGTCTGCGGTATATCCCTCTACGACAGGAGATGTTACAGAATAGTCGTTTTGATAGGGCTGTTCTGCATAAAAGGATGTTGCAACACTTCCTCCCACATCGTAGCGATAGTCAATGGCCAAGCTGTAGGTGACGGGGCTATAGGACACGGTAATGCTAGTGTTTTCGCTCAGCGTACCAGAAAGCTCCTTATCGCTTGCTGTGTAACCATCTATAGTTGGGGATTTTACCAAATAAGTCTCCCCAGTAGTTAGTTTCAATATCTCAGAAGAGGACGCTTCCAGCCCTGTAGTTCTATATACATAGAAAATGGTCAGCGTACTACTCTTGGGGCTTGTTCCATATATCGCATAATATGTTTGATTTCCCTCCACTGTAACTGTTGATAGATCCATTGCTTCCGTAGCGGACATATCTGTGTTCCATCCGAGGAATGTAATCATATTCTGCCGTTTCGTAATTTGGCGTTGGAACACGGCTATCGCTTGGTGTGCTACCGTATAGCGCACTTGTAGTTGCCAACACGGAATCATCTGTATCTTTCCAAGTTACGGTATATGTGTTGCGCAGATAGTAATTAGAAATTACATTTCCAGATTCGGTAATTGTGATGCTATCTGTGTACACGCCATTGGCCAGCCCATAGGAATGGGTGAAGCCCTCATAAGTGTTGACAAAATCACTGAGTAGCTGGATAGAGTTTAGCGGCACAGAGAAGGTTTCACTGGCATCTGCCGTCGTATCAAACCCACCACTTACTTTTTCAAAGTATGTATCCACTACCAATTCAGGGTTTTCAGTCTCACCCCACACTGCATACAATGTGATGGTATCTTCTGTGGTGATATTTTGTACAGCTTGCTTGTCGTAATATACCACTTCATCGGCACTGGCGTCTGTATCCCAACCTAGGAAGACCTTTTCATCCATGGTGAACGTGCAGGCTGCCAGAGCTTGCGTTGTGCCTTGGGTGAAGGTTTGAGTTTCCATGGTACCTGTTGCTCCATTTGCATCGAAGGCAACCGTGTAACCTTGGCCAAGAAGGGTGCCGTACAAGGTTATGTTTTCCGTGACGGCATCCGCAAACTCATATGCCTGTGTTTGTGCTTCGTCTGTATACCATGCGCTGTCTTGCAGGGTATATTCGCTCGCCAAGGTTGGCTCTGTTGCAGTCCCGTTTTGTACCACGATTTCACTGTCCACAGCGCCGATATTCACAGCATAGGAAACTTTGCATCCCAAGGCGACGGATTCGCCAGATGCAATCCAATAATTTTCGTAGATATCGCTAGCGTCCACATTGGCATTTAAGCTTGTAGCCACTGTTTCCGCTGTCTCTGCATCAAAGGAGGTCCACTGTGTAACAATATCTTCAGTCGTCTTGTTTCCGTAGCAATATATTGTGTTTAATCCAGAAATATAGTAAGCGCTGTTGACTAAATAGTAATTGTTGCTTGCCTTTTGCATACTTGTGATAAGCCCTGCAATGGCACCGATATTGCCATTGACGCCAATCACTGCACCAACATTTACATTGTTTTCTATAATTCCTTGCGCTGAAGCAACAATACCTCCATGATAGGAGCCTGTTCCTGTTACCGTTCCTTGGTTGAGGGAATTATAGATTGTTGCATAAGATGCCAGCAATCCAGCAATACCAGCTACATAGCTTGCACCCTTCACATAACCGTCATTGACACAGTCAAAAAGAGTTGTCAATACATATCCTGCTACACCACCAGTGTAACTTCCGGTGCCCGTTACAGTACCTGCATTGATGCAATTTGAAACATTTGTACCACGGCCAACAACACCGCCTGTATAACCGCCGCCATATACGGCACCATTGTTTTCACAGTTTGTGACCGTGACACCAATGCCAACTATGCCGCCAATATATGTTTTAGCACTAATCACAGTTCCTTGGTTATTGCAATTCTCAACCAAATTATTTGAATTTCCTACAACACCACCATTGTACGCATTGGAACCAATCACAATGGTGTTCTCATTGGTACAATCGATGATACTAGAATTACCATGTCCATTGCCCACAACTGCACCATTGTAATATTGTCCACTGATTAAACTATCTGCCACTGTAACGGAAGTCACAACACCATAGTTATACAAACGCCCAAACAAGCCTTTGCCATTGACTGCTGGTGTGTTGACAAATAGCCCACTGACTGTATGTCCTTGTCCGTCAAAAACGCCCTCAAAGCGACCATCTGTCAGATCAATACCAATGGGATCCCATGTGTCAATGGTATTGGTCACTTCCGTGCTATTGCAGTAGAACTGAACACAATCCTCTAGGATTTCGTAATAATATCCAGCAACATCTGGGATTGTATCTGCGGTCGTAAAGGTGGCATATTCTTCGCCTATTGCATAGTAATAGGTGCCTGCCACACTGGTAGCGCTGGTGCCACCCACCGTAATACCATTTGAGATACAGCCTGTACCAATATAGAATATCACACCGTCCTGATACGACACAGCTACTAGGCCTGTGGTGTCATCATAAGCGAAGGAATATCCCTCATTCATGGACAAATCTGCTGTCAATTCATAATTTAAAGTTGTGTATAGGGCATTGTCATTGCTTGCATCCATTGCTACGTTGGATACCAAGTAGCTTAGATACTGCAAATCGTCAATGGTGTTGATTTGATAAGGGCTTTCTGTTGTGCCATCACCATTAAACCCACCGACAGACCACTTGGGATATAAGTCCAAATTTCCTGTAATGGCAGAACTGGCACTCCACGCATTTTCAAGTTCTTTTTCTGTATACCAACCCATGAAGATGCTTCCATCTTGCTCTGGATATGGCACATTTGCCACGGTGTCATTTTCCACAACAGATTCTGTGTAATCCGCTGTTTCGTTTGCCACATCGTAGTAGAAGTTGACGGTGTAGGAGTCCAGAACAACAGGTGGCGCTTCTTCCTCCCACTTAGCATAGAAATGGCTATCTGCAGAAACTGTGATAGATGCAGCACTGCTAGATGCGAGGGTTTCCAAGGTTTCATCGCTATACCAACCTGCAAAGTCATAGCCGTCATTGACAGGTTCGGGAATAAAACCAAATCCCTGTGTATATCCCACACCAATGCCGTTATAGTCAGCCTTCACCACAACACCATAATCTTGGTCAATATCATTGTTATAGGTAAACACCACATTATAGTATACATCGGTTGGATCATAGGTTTCATCCAAAACAGGTAAGCCATCGCTACCTTCTTCGCTCCATGTGCTATAGGTGCTATTGTCTTGATTTGTAACCCAAGCTGTCAGCGCAGAAGATACGGTACTACAAGTATATTCACCAACCGTGATAGACTCGTCTAATGTCCCGTCGGCATTCATTTTAAAAACACCATCGGGTATTTCATCAGTTTCGCTGTCTGCAGTCACCCTAGTCCCAGTACTTTCTAGATAAAATACATTGTCAAAATAAGAACCATTTCTACCAATAGCATACGTGTTTCCACCACTGGTAGAAGTAACCATACCTGTTGAATAACAGTTGTTTACTGTGACGGTATTTCCCCAAATTTGTGTGCTATGAATGCCACCGGGATACGTGGTTCCGTACACATCCCCCGTATTGATACAGTTTTTAATATAGGCCAAGTAGTAAACAGCTATGAGGCCACCGATATTTGTGGTGCCATAAATATCGCCATGGTTTTCGCAGTTGTACATAAAGGTTTCATCGGAGGGACCTGCAATACCACCCGCATAGGCTCTTTGGCTGACAATCGTTGCATTGTTCACGCAAGAATTCAAAAGCAATCCCAAGTCATTATCGCCCACGATGCCAGCTACCGACTGTTGCCCAACAACAATGGCATTGTTCACACAGTTATAAATTGGAATGGAATACCCATAGGTTTGCCACCCACAAAGGCCGCCAACATATAATCCCCCCAGTACTAGCCCTGTGCTATTTTCATCGGAGTCAATCGAATCAATGACGATGTTTTCAATGGTTCTGGAGTTGTATTCCAGTCTAGTGCGGTAGCCAAGCAAGCCCTGCCCATTTTCCGTGGGGCTATTGATATATAAGCCCGTGATAACATGGTTGTTACCATCTATGCTACCGCCAAATTGATATTCAGATGTTCCGATAGGCACCCAAAGATAGATGTAATGTACGGTGCCTTCAAGGCAAATTTTGAGAATTCCATCTTCCACCGTATAGTAGTTATATCCGCTGGTTCCATTGGGAACTTCCGTATATGTGTCTCCGCTTTTTGTGTAGTATGTGCCGGCATCGCTTTCTAAATTATAGCCTGTGCCAATGTAGAATGTACTGCCATTTACAGTGGCTTTCACCATGGTATCCTCAGGCTGATAAACAAAGGACAACCCTTCGTTCAATGTAATATCAGCGGTGATTTCATAATATGCCTCTGCATATGGTAAATCTCCATCCAAAGTGTTTAGCTGATACGTATTGGTCAAATACGAAAGGTTCGCCAGCTCCTGAGCTGTTGCAATTTCATAAGGTGCACTTTCTGTTCCCAGACCATCGCTAAAATACTGGATACCATCGGTGACGTCATCAATATCTTTTGCATAATATCCCCAGCTACCGTCAGTTCCAGTCTCCACTGCAAATACCGCCATAGGCAGCATTGAACATAACATAGCCACTGTCAAAAGATAGGCTATCATCTTTTTTGTTAAACTTGCATTAAATTTTTTCATAATTTTCCTCCCCTGATTCACACTATTATTCTGAAAATTTATTTTAACAGTTGGTCATAGCATCTAGCTAAATATAGTTTTTTGAAACGCTTCAACTTGATTGTGCGTAGCAACACCTTCCTTTTTATCGGATTGCATCGCTTCAAATACCACACAATTTTGCTTACGTGATAAGGAACTCTAAAAATCCGTATATCAACATGCATTTTATCACTGTAGCGTGAAAAAGTCAAGAGAAGTATGAAAAATTAGGAAATAATTTTTGTAACGTTATGGCACAGGAACTGAAGTGGATTGCAGATTATCACCGTCGTAATCCAAACAGCGGTATTTACGCCGTGCCAACAACACTCCCATGGTGTGGCTTTGCTGTTGTATAGGTGGCGCGTGTGCGGGAGTTGAATCTCCTTCACGCTGCTGTTGTTTTATGTATTATAACGGATATGTATAATATAGTTTGTGAGATGTTATCATGCCATTAAGCGATTCTCAAAACCGTGTCACCGAGAAATATCAAGGGGAATTTGATGACATCAAATTGCGAGTGCCCATGCCCATATCCGCAAAAAAACGCAACAAGATAGCCTCTATCGCAAAATGGCTACTTGTTGCGTTTTTTAGTTGCTTACGTCATTTCGGCTCAAAACACTGTCAATCAATGCTTGTTTCTGCTCATTAGAGCATGGCAATTTTTTCAATTTTGCCACAACCACGTCGGCGTGGACACCAGCCACACGACGAGCCAATTCCTGCCGTCCTGCCTCTGTTTTTGGAAGGTACAGCTTCACTTTAATCGGCGCACTGGTTCTCATGTCCACACCTCCTCTGCTCCTCTACTATATGATTGAGTTTTCATTTCAATCACCTAGCGCCAACAGATAGTTGGCCACGGCCACCCCTCAACGCCAATGCGAAAGGTGGAAGATGCTCACCGTCATGAGAGTCAAATAAAGTTCGTAAGCTTTTTTCCACTTGGGCACGGAGGGCATGGAGCTCAATCTTGTTCTTCATTTCTTACTTATGAACGATAGGAGATTGTCAAGCGATTTTATAGGATTTTAGAAAATTTCTTTTCGAGCGGACTGGTGTGTATTATTCAAGTGGAAAACCGATGCAGTAACTATTACTGCATCGGCATATTCGTCAATTGTTCTTTTTGATTGCGTCGTCCATAGACCACAGCAGTAACTTGCACCTTCCGATTGACCTCATCCAGCCAGAAGTAGACAATGAAATTCTTCACAGGCATTTTATGAATGCCATAGCTATGCCATGGTTCTTCTTCGGTTAACGCAACTCGGTTTGGAAAATGGTCAAGAGCGCTGATTCTCCCTCCAACATCTCCAAAAATCGCTTTGCAGTGGTTGGTTCACCCAGCACGTTGGCACGAATTACGAATTTCCAACAACTGCCCCACAGCGAAGTCCGTTACCTTTATGATATAAGTCTCTTCCATCTTACAGACCTTGCTTCAGTTCTGCGAACACATCGCCTACAGATCGGGACTGGTCTGCTTTGGCCTGCTCAAATCCTCTCTGCATCATGGCATTAAAAGTGGCTACGTCCATATCCTCTCTGGCCACGGGCTCCTCGGGCAGTGTCAGCGTAAAGGGCAGTCCCTTTTTCATCACAATTTGCCGATACAGGGTGTTGATGACCACCGATGCAGGGATGCCCAGTTGCGCCATAATGGCTTCGGCTTGCTCTTTTAGCTCTGGCTCCACACGAGCCATCACGTTTGCGGTTTTGGTTGCCATAAAATCCACCTCTCCTTCTGATTTGTTACCCTTATTATATCCCGTTGTATAGCAAATAGCAATACATTTTTCATTATCCCTATATAGCTTGCTGTGTTGATTTCTTTATGATACAATTGAACCATACTATTTAATCATAACAAAGGAGGGCGCATTATGAACAAGCCTATCCCATTTGCCATTTACTCTCGCAAGTCTCGCTTCACTGGCAAGGGCGAAAGTATCGGCAATCAGGTGGAGATGTGTCGTGATTATATTCGGTTGCGGTACAGCGCAGAGGAGGCCGAAACCGCCCTTGTCTATGAGGATGAAGGGTTCTCTGGTGGAAATCTCAACCGCCCTGGGTTTAAGCGGATGATGGCGGATGCCAAGGCTAAGAAATTCGATGCCATTGTCATCTATCGCCTTGACCGTATCAGCCGTAGCATCTCCGACTTTTCCACGTTGATTGCAGAGTTGGCTGACCGTAAGATTGACTTCATTTGCATCAAGGAGCAGTTCGACACCTCCTCCTCTATGGGGCGTGCCATGATGTATATCTCCTCTGTGTTCTCCCAGTTGGAGCGTGAAACCATTGCCGAGCGTATTCGCGACAACATGCAAGAGTTGGCCAAGACTGGTCGTTGGCTGGGTGGCGTCGCCCCCACGGGGTACACATCGGAGAGCGTGGCCTCCATCACGGTAGATGGCAAACAGCGCCGCTCCTGCAAGTTGCACGTCTTGCCAGAGGAAGCCCAGCTTGTCCGCACGGTGTATGATGTGTATACCGAAACTGACTCGCTCACTGGCACAGAAGCAGAATTATTGCGCCGTGAGCTGGTCACAAAGACTGGCAAAAGCTTTACACGCTTCTCCATCAAGAACATCCTGCAAAACCCTGTCTACGTCATGGCGGACAGCGCCGTATACACCTATTTCAAAGACCGCAACGCCTACCTTTACGCCGACGAACCTGCCTTTGACGGCACCCACGGCATCATGGCCTACAACCGCACCACACAGGTGAAGGGCAAAACTGCCACCCTGAATCCCATGGAAGAATGGACGGTGACGGTGGGTGGGCATGAGGGATTGATACCCTCCAAAATGTGGCTTTCCGTGCAAGCATCCCTTGAGCGGAACAAGTCCAAGTCCTACCGGAGTAGCCGCTCTGACGGCAACAAAGCTCTGCTGACAGGTCTAGTCTACTGCTCTTGCGGCAGTCGGATGTACGCCAAACTCACCAACCGCATCACGGCAGACGGGCAACCCATCTACACCTACGTCTGCAAGTTGAAAGAGCGGAGTAAAAAGGCCTGCTGTAGTGTCCGCAACGCCAACGGCAACATTCTGGACACCGCTATTTTGGCACAACTGAAATCACTGACAGAGGACGGCTCGGCGTTTCGGCAGCAGCTAGAGGAGAGTCGTGACATCCTCTTCAACCAAAATCACAGCCAGAATTTCATTGATGACCTCCACAAAAAGCACAGGGAACTCACTGGGCAAATCGACTCACTCATCGACACCCTCACCGAACTGGGCGACAGCACCGCCAAAGCCCCCATCACCCAACGAATTGAGAAGTTGACGGAAGAACAAACCGCCCTCGCCCTTCGCATCGACGAGCTATCCGAACTGAGCGAACGACGAGACCTGTGTAGCGATGAGTTTGGCATCTTCGTGGATTTGCTGTCCGTGTTCTCAAATGCCTGCGAAGGCATGGAGCTAGAGCAAACCCGTGCCGCCGTCCGCACGCTGGTGCGCTATGTGGTGTGGGACGGCGAGACCGCCCACCTCATCCTCTTCGGGGTGGAGCCAAACGAAGTTGACCCCGCCATTTTAGAGGCTGTGATGTCTGGTGGTCATGACGACGACAACGGGGACAGTGAAAGTCTTTGGGGTGAGGATAGCAAATGAAATCCTCATGCACTTTCGCTCTCAGAAGAAAACGCAGAGTGAGGTGTCGCTTTCGGAGACGTTGGACAGTGATGGGCAGGGAAATCCGCTCCAGCTCATGGATGTGGTGGGGCAAGATGACACCATGCTGGAGGATTTGCACCAGCGAGACGCCGCCTTGCAACTGCGCCACTTGGTGGCCACTGCTCTCACTCCACGAGAAGCAGAGCTAATTCGTTTGCGCTACGGCTTGGGTGGTTCTCTCCCTCTGACCCAGCGTGAAGTGGCCGCTACGTTTAAAATTTCACGTTCTTATGTGTCTAGATTGGAAAAAAGGGCGCTGGAGAAGCTCCGTAGCAATTTTCAATAAGAACACAAAGTCATCTGATGAAATTTCCGTACACCTTTTTCGTTTTTTACAGTAGAAAAGTACACAATTTCCCTGTATAATAGGTCTTAATCAATTTGGATTTTAAAATTTGACGAAAGAGGTATTTAAAATGCATAATTTTAACTGGAACTTCCCCACCGAACTGGTGTACGGCGAAGGCCGTATCAAAGAACTGGGCTCCATTGCCAAGCAATATGGCAAGAAGGCCATGATCGCCACCTACGCACGCGGCGGTTTCCTTGACCCCATCATCGACATGGTGGAAGCTTCCTTGACCGAAGCTGGCGTGGAATTCTCCACCTTCACTGGCATCGAACCCAACCCCAAGGCACACACCATCGACAAGGCCATCGACCAATTCAAGGCTGAAGGCTGTGATCTGGTCATCGCTCTGGGTGGCGGTAGCGTCATCGACGGCTCTAAGTACATTGCTGCCACTGGTTTCTCTGGCGGTAAGGCTTGGGACTACGTGGTGCTGGGCGACCGCAAGCCCCGTGAATACACTGGCGCATTCCCCATTATCTCCATCCCCACCATCTCTGCTTCTGGTTCTGAATGCAACGCAGGTGGCGTGCTGACCAACGCTGAAACTGGCGAAAAGAGCTTCTCTCGCTCTCCCTATCGCTATCCCAAGGTTGCTCTGCTAGACCCCGCTCTGCTGACTTCCGTGCCCCAAGCCATCACCAAGGATTGCTGCTTGGACATTTTCTCTCACTTGATTGAGCACTACCTGTCCAGCCATGCTGAATCTGAATTTGCTGACCGCATGACCGAAGCTATGATTTTGACCCTGATGGAAAACTTCGACAAGGTTTTGGAAGATCCCAAAAACTTGGAAGTCCGTGGCCAATTGGCTCTGTGCTCCATCTTCGGTTGGTCTGGCCTGCAAGGTCTGGGTCGTATGGGTTGCATCCCCATGCACTCCATCGAAATGCCCCTGTCTGGTATTTATGACCTGCCCCACGGCCGTGGCATGATCGTTGTGATGCCTCCTTATCTGGAACTGATGGCTGACGTTCTGCCTGCTCGTTGGGCAAAGCTGGCTCGCCGTTGCTTCGGTGTGGTGGAAGCTGACGACGCTGTGGCTGCAAAGCTGTTGAGCGTGAAGGTTGTGGAATGGTTCAAGCGCACCAACTCCTTCCTGACCCTGAGCGACGTGAACATCCCTGCTGACCAATTCGAACGTATGGCAGACGACGTTGTGCGTATGTTCCCCGGCGCAGAACCCAACACCACCGCTGGTCCTCGCCCTGTCACCAAGGAAGAAATCGTTAAGATTTACGAAATGTGTAAATAAGCATACTATTAATAAAGACGGCACGTTGCATTTGCAATGTGCCGTCTTTTTTCATGGCGCACTTTTTTGTGTGTCTTGCGGACAGTGTTGCCCCTTTGGGGCGGACCACTGCCGTGGGGGCGTCCTACCGGACGGGTCACCTGCCGGTGGGGCATTCTTTTTTTGTCGAAAAAAAGAACCAAAAAACGATTTTTTCACGACGACTGCGGTCGAGTGAAAAAAGGGGCTTTTACGAGGGCTCATCGCTGGAGTGCTTGGGCTTTTTGAACGGCACCGAGTGTCCTAATTTGTCTCGAAGTATCCTTTCGGGCTTCGCCCTGTTGCGATGTTGCAGAAAGATGGTGCGGTTTCTTTGGGGTGCCTCGGTTGTGGGTATGGGTTGGTGCTGTGGCGTTGGGTAACACGGGCGACCGCAGGTCGCCCCTACAAGGAAACACCATTGCACCCATACCAAGCTGACCGTAGGTCAGCGCCCACCCAGCGCCACCGCACCCATCGACGTCCACAATCTAAGGCACCTCAAATGCGTGTTCCCATGTCCCCGTACGACAAACGTGCGGCAGCAAACAGCGTTGGTTCGCGCATTCCACACGATAAGCCGAACGGGTGTGACAAACCCACCCAATAGCACCGCACCCACTCACACCCACCATCCGTATACAATGGGAGCACGTGAGATATTTCGCCACTGGTGGCGAAATTCCACGTGCAAGATTTTTGGTTACTTTGCATCTTTGCAAAGTAACGCCCGCGCGGCGAGCGCCCCCCCACGGCAGTGGAGAAAAAGCCCCTGCGGCATCAGCCCCCACGGGAGTGGGAAAAATCTATCAAAAGAAAATTCCCACAAGGTGAAGCAAATTGCAATTGATTTCCACGGGCGGCTAATAGCGCGCCCCTACAAGGGAATGGGAAAAAGAAAGCCCCTGCGGCAGCAACCCCCACAGAGTGGGAAAAATCTATCAAAAGAAAACGCCCACAGGGTGAAGCAAATTGCAATTGATTTCCACGGGCGGCTAATAGCGCGCCCCTACAAGGGAATGGGAAAAAGAAATCCCCTGCGGCAGCAACCCCCACAGAGTGGGAAAAATCTATCAAAAGAAAACGCCCACAGGGTGAAGCAAATTGCAATTGATTTCCACGGGCGGCTAATAGCCGCCCCTACAAAGGGCGGAGGCGAAGAAAGCCCCTGCGGCAGCAACCCCCACGGAGTGGGAAAAGTCTATCAAAAGAAAACTCCAACAGGGTGAAGCAAATTGCAATTGATTTCCACGGGCGGCTAATAGCGCGCCCCTACAAAGGGCGGAGGCGAAGAAAGCCCCTGCGGCAGCAACCCCCACGGGAGTGGGCAACCTATCAAATAAGAATTACACAGCCAATGGCACATGAAACAAACATTGCAAACGGCTGTCAAACATCCTAAATGATTCCTAAAAACCATATAGACATTTTCAAAAAACCTTGCTATACTTACATTATATTATTACATAGAAACGAGGGTCTGACTATGGGTTTGATTCAAGCAGGCGTGGGAGCTCTAACCAGCACTTTGGCCGACCAATGGAAAGAATATTTCTACTGCGACGCCATCCCCTTGGACACATTGGTGGTGAAGGGGCAAAAAAGCACTTCCAGCAAATCCTCCAACACCAAAGGCAGTGACAACGTGATTTCCAAAGGGTCTGGCATCGCTGTGGCTGACGGGCAATGTATGCTGATTGTGGAACAGGGGCGCATTGTGGAAGTTTGCGCCGAGCCCGGCTTATTCACCTTCGATAATTCCACTGAACCCAGCATTTTTGCTGGTAATTTAGGTGAATCTGTGGTGGAGTCCTTCAAAACCATGGCGCGGCGTTTCACCATGGGTGGAGACGTTGGCAATGACCAACGGGTTTACTACTTCAACATCAAAGAAATCATGGACAACAAATTCGGCACCCCCAATCCTGTGCCCTTCCGCGTGGTGGATGCCAACATTGGGCTGGATATGGACATCGCCATCCGCTGTAATGGCACCTATTCCTATAAAATCATGGACCCTGTGCTGTTTTATGCAAACGTCTGCGGCAACGTGACCCAAAGCTATTCTCGCAGTCAAATTGACGCACAGCTGAAATCTGAATTCCTCTCTGGTTTACAACCCGGTTTTGCCAAGCTGTCTGCCCAAGGTTTGCGCTATAGCGCTCTGCCCGGTTGTACCGTGGAACTGTCTAACGCCATGAACGAAAGTTTGAGCCAACAATGGGCCAAGCTTCGTGGGTTGAATGTGGTCAGTGTGGCCATCAACTCCGTCACCGCCCCCAAAGAAGACGAGGACATGATCAAGGAATTGCAACGCACCGCTGTGCTACGCAACCCTAACATGGCCGCCGCCACCTTGGTGGGTGCCCAAGCTGCCGCCATGGAAACGGCCGCTGGCAACGAAGCTGGCGCCATGATGGGCTTTATGGGCTTGAACATGGCCACCCAAGCTGGGGGTATGAACGCCCAGAATCTATTCAACATGGGGCAACAACCCCAATATCAACAACAAACCCAGCAAGCACCACAACCCCAACAACCCATTGTCCCCCCCACTCCCGATAGTTGGCAATGCGCTTGTGGTCAAGCCAACACCAGTAAATTCTGCCACAACTGTGGACAACCAAAGCCTGCGGCACCTACAGGTTGGGCCTGTGGCTGTGGGGCTGTGAACAAAGGAAAGTTCTGCCCTGAATGTGGCTGTGCCAAGCCAGCAGAAGCCCCTTTATACCGTTGCGACAAGTGTGGTTGGGAACCAGCTGACCCTAAAAACCCACCTAAATTCTGCCCCGAATGTGGGGATGTATTCAACGATGCTGACAAAGTATAAGGAGGGCGCACCATGGCTCAATTATTAGAATATGCCTGTCCGTCTTGTGGCGGTGCCATGTCCTTTGATCCCACGGCGCAAAATGTAAAATGCCCTTTTTGCGACACAGTTTATGAAATGAAGGATTTGCAAGCCTACGATGAGGACTGCAAAGACGACCAAACCGACCAAACCATGGAATGGGAGCTTCCCCCTGAAGACAATTGGCAAGACGGGGAAGCCGATGGTATGCGCGTGTACGTGTGCCAGTCCTGTGGGGGTGAAATTGTAGGCGATGAGACCACAGGTGCCACCACTTGCCCCTACTGCGACTCTACGGTGGTGATGAAAGAGGCGTTTAAGGGCGATTTGCGTCCTGACATCGTCATTCCTTTCCAACTGGATAAAAAAGCCGCCATGGAAGCCATGGCCAAGCACTTCCAAAACAAAACCTTACTGCCTAAGGTATTCAAAGACGAAGCCCATTTGGAGGACATCCAAGGGATTTACGTGCCCTATTGGCTCTTTGATGCAGATGCCAAGGGGGATATGCGCTACAAGGCCACCCGTGTGCGCACATGGCGCTCTGGCAACATCCGCTACACCGAAACCAAGCGCTATAGCGTCCGCCGCAGTGGGTCCTTGGCCTTCAACGCTGTGCCAGCGGACGGTGCTTCCAAAATGCCTGACGATTTGATGGAATCGTTGGAGCCATACGATTTAGACAAGGCTGTGGATTTTCAGACCGCCTATTTGGCTGGGTATCTTGCCAACCGCTACGACGTAACTGCAGAGCAAAGCACCCCACGCATCAACCAGCGCATTCGCATCAGCGTGGAAGAAGCCTTTGCCCAAACGGTCACTGGCTATCACCAAGTTTCTTTGGAGCAAGGCAACGTCAACTTCCACCATGGGAAGGTGCGCTATGCCCTCTACCCTGTGTGGCTGTTGCACACCACATGGAATGGCGAGAAATTCACCTTTGCCATGAATGGGCAAAGCGGCAAATTTGTGGGCAATCTGCCCATGGATAAAGGCGCGTATTATCGTTGGTTCGCTGGGCTACTGGCTGGCACCACTGCCGCCTGTATGATCATCGGCCTGTTGGCTGGCTTGCTGTAAAGGAGGAATGCTATACATGAAAAATAAGATTAACTTCATTTTATTTCCCCTGATTCTCATCGGTGCGCCCCTTGCCATGTATTCCATGATGAATGGTTCCAACCCCTTTGCCACCATTGGTATCGGGATGTTGGTTGGTAGCTTCGTCATCGGTATTGCGGTGGCCTTTGCCGTGACAGGCACCTTCAAGGCTCAACTAAAAAGTGTGTCTGCCCAATCCTCTGCGCGGTATTATGTGGAACAAGGTAGCATGAATTTGACCACTTCCAAAGAACTGTTTTTAGGTTCTCACACCGTCCGACAAGTCATCCAAAACAACAACCATGGTGGCGGTGGCAGAGGCGGTCATCATGGTGGTGGTCATCGTGGTGGCGGTCACCGTGGCGGTGGCGGAAGAGGCCGCCGATAAGTGTCAAAACCATATACAATTTGTATAATATTATCGAATAATTACCATTTGTAAAGAAAACCCACCATCCAACGAAGTTGGATAGTGGGTTTTTTGTTTGCATAAAAGTGTGTACTTATCCCTTTCGCTCACTGGTAAGACCTGCTAGACTGTCTCGCACAGCCAGCTCATTGGACACGCTGGTGAGCACCGTCAGATAGTCGCCTGCTTGGATGACGATGCTCCCATTGGGGGTGAAATCATAATCTCCACGCTTGATGGACACAATCAAACTACAAGAGGGTAAATCCAACTCACGAACCGCCTTACCTTCCATGACCGAGCCGTATTGGACGATGGTTTCCACGAGAATTTTGGTTTTATCCACAGGGTCACTGTGAATGCCACGGCTTTCTAGTAGACTCTCTAGCAACGATTCGTAGACAGGTTTATTGCCCAACTCTTCTGCCACCACATAGGCCACAGCCGACACCAAAATCAAAGGCAACAACTGGCTCAGGGAGCCTGTCATTTCAACCAAAAGCACAATCCCAGTCAGCGGCGCACGGACGATGGCGGTGAAATACCCAGCCATGGCGATGATGACAAAGTTATAAAACAGTGTCTCGTCCAAGGCGGTCATGGGGATGACAATTTTGGCAAAAATCGCCCCAATGGTGGCACCTAGCACCAACAGCGGAAAGAAAATACCGCCCGGTGCGCCTGAGCCAAAGCTGACCATGGAGAAGAAGAATTTCACCACCAACGCCACCACCAAAAAGGTGATGCTGGTGGTCACATTCAACTCTTCAATGATGCTGTGACCGCCACAGAGCACCACCGGAAAGGTCAACCCCAGTACACCTGCGCAGACAAAGGGAATGATCATGCGGATGCGCAAGGGGATGTTTTTCATAGATTTATACACCTTTTGCGCCTTCACCAAGCACAGGTTATACACCACACCAGAGCACCCCAAAATGCAACCTAAAATCAGAAACAGCCAGTAATATGCAATGGGAATAGACTGGGTAATTTCAAAGCTAAATACATTGGTGATGCCAAAAAACACCTTGGAAATAAAGTCGGCTGAGATGGCTGCCACCATGGTGGACAGTAAAATCATAGGCGAAAAATACTTAAAAATCTCTTCCAGTGCAAACATCACCCCAGACAGAGGGGCATTGAACGCCGCCGCCAAGCCTGCGCTGGCACCGCTGGCGATGTAAATCCGACGTTCCGTTTTAGACGTGGCAAAGCGCCGTGAAATCCCTTGCCCCACACAGGCTCCCAGCTGAATAGATGGGCCTTCTCGCCCTAGCGACAGTCCCGAAAGCACCGCCACCGTGCCACCCACCAGTTTTGCCAGCAAGGTTGACAGCCATGTGCCACGGATATGACCCATAATGGTGGCCTTCACCTGTGGGATGCCACTGCCAGAAATCAGGGGATATTGTTCCACCAAGCGCCCAATGAGATACCCTGTTAGCGCCAAGGCCACAAACAGCACAGGCATATACAGGCGGTTGTTCCCCACCCACGCATACAGGGCGAAGCACAATTCCTCTGCCTCAGTGAGCATCAAACGATATAGCACACAAAACAGTCCAGCCACCACCCCAATCAAGGTGGAAATGCCAATAACTCTAGCACTGTGAGATTGGTTACTTTGGCGCACATGAGTTGGTAATTCCATGAAATCGTCTCCTTTTTCTCTTTTCTTTTTATCCCTAGTATAGCACAATTGCTTATAAAAAGGAAAGAGAAAATCCCAAAACATTTGACAAACCACCACTCCAACCGCTATGATAGACTTAATAAAGAATTCCCAGTAGCAAAGGAGCGTGCCTATGCGCATCATCATTTCCCCTGCCAAGAAAATGAACCACGACCCTTATTGCCCTGTGCCAGCCCAGCTGCCTGCCTTTTTAGAGCGAACCCAGCAGCTCAAAGCCACCTTGCAAGCCATGGATGCCCCCGCCTTGCAACAACTTTGGAAGTGCAACGACAGCCTTGCCCAATTGAATGTGGAGCGCCTTGCCACCATGGACTTGACCCATGGGCTGACACCAGCCATTTTCTCCTACGAAGGTATTCAATACCGCTACATGGCACCTTCTGTGATGGAGGAATCACAACTTCACTACATACAAAAACATTTGCGCATTGTCTCTGGATTTTACGGTCTGTTGCGCCCTTTGGACGGAGTTACACCCTATCGTCTTGAACTACAAGCCAAGTTGGCCGTTGGTAACCACAAAAACCTCTACAGCTTTTGGGGCGATACGCTGTCCCACTTGCTAGGCCAAGAAACAGATTGCATCCTCAATTTAGCGTCTAACGAATACAGCCGCGGCATTTTACCCCACCTGCCAGACCATATGACCGCCATCACCTGCACCTTCGCCCAGCAAGTGGGCGAGAAGCTGGTGGAAAAGGGCACCATGTGCAAAATGGCACGAGGACAGATGGTGCGATGGATGGCAGAAAACCACATCACTGCCCCAGACCAGCTCTGTCAATTCGACCAGTTAGACTATCGTTACAGCGATACCCATTCCAGCCCTACCCAATTGGTATTCATCCAAAACACCCCCCAACTTTAAGGAGGCAGTATGGCAACTTTTTTGACTTTTGACCACGTGAGCAAACGGTTTGGACAGGAATCCGTGTTGCAAGACGTGTCCTTCACCCTAGAACAGGGTCAAATTTACGGCATCGTGGGGCGCAACGGCTCTGGGAAAACCGTGATTTTCAAGCTGATTGCTGGCCTGTTGCGTCCAGACAAGGGCGAGATTTTTTGCCAAGGGCAACCCATTTCTCGCACCAATGCCTTTTTGCCTTGGGCTGGGATTTTAATTGAATCCCCTTGCTTTTTGCCCCATTACAGTGGGCTGAAAAATTTGCAAGTGCTCAACAGTTTAAGCCCTCACCCTGTGCCCAAAGCACGACTACAAGAGGTGATGACCCAATTGGGGCTTGACCCCAAAAGCCGCAAGGCCGTCCGCTCTTACTCCCTTGGCATGAAGCAAAAGCTAGGCATTGCCCAAGCCATCATGCACCACCCTTCCCTTCTGATTTTAGACGAACCCATGAACGGGCTAGACGAAAGTAGCGTGGCGCAGGTACGCACTCTGCTCCAAGGGTACAAAGAAAAAGGCACCACCATTTTCCTCTCCTCCCACAATCCTGAGGACATCCACGCCCTGTGTGATGGATTGTTCACCGTGAAAGCAGGTCAGGTGACGGTGCAAAAAGTAGTGACGCCTATGGCAGACGTGGTGGCGCCATGAGGTTTTTGCTCACCGATTGGAAACGGGGGTTCACCGAGCCACGCTTTTTCCTTGCCATGGCCATCAGCCTTGGCTGTGTTGGGATTTCTCTTTGTGTCACTTTGCAAAGCGGCATCACCGACGGGTATGGACTGTTCACCCAGAGCCACAGCCTGATTTTGCCTTTTTGCGCCCCTCTGCTGTGCGCCCTCCCCTATAGCAATATGCAAATGCGAGAAGCGGACACTGGCTTTGACCGCCTGATGGCTCTGCGTTGCAAGCACAAAAGTTGGCTGTTTCGCCGTTTTATCACCAATGGTTTCATCAGCGGTGTCACGGGTGTCATGGGTGGCGCCACTTTGCTGGCGGTGAGCCTTCTCTGGGATACCACCGCCTGCACCACGGAAATTTACCAAGTGTTGGGGCTGAATTTCATCTTCGGCGTTGCCTTTGGCTCCCTATCCTATGGGCTGTGCTTTGTCAACACCCAGCGCTACATCCCGTTGATTGCGCCACAGGTGGGGTATTTGTTCGCTATGTATGCCTGTCCCACTTTGAGATTGAACCAATATTTTCCTCCCCTTGCCTTTGCCCCATGGATTTTGCCCTCCATGTTTGATTTGACCAACATGGTCACCCTTCTTTTGGGTCTGACGGCAGTGGGTTTTGGATTGACGGTGATTGGTCAAGTGCGAAAGGCGGTGGGCGTATGAGAAAGTTTTTGTTCCAACTGTCCACCAGCTTCAACCCTCTGCGCTGGTGTTTGTTTGCCGTAACCATTGCCTTGGTGGCTGTGGTGGAGGTGTATGGGTACATCAACCTATCTGCCTCGGTGGCCATCACCTTTTCCTCTTTTGAAACTGCCTTTGTGATTTTGTCTGACCCCATGGCCCTTGCTTATATTTTCTTGCCACTGTACTTGTTTTTGGTCTGTGGGTTGGCAACCCATGCCCCCTTTGGCACCTTGGCGCTGTTGCGCTATAAAAGTCGTCGCCAGTGGCTTTGCCACAAATGGGGCTTATTGGTGGTGTACACGGCGTTGTTTTTCGGCGGCCTGTTTGCCATGGTGTTTACCATCGCCAGCCAAGCCTTCCCCTATCAAGCCGTCTGGAGTTCAGATTTTATTTTATTACAGGTATCATTGGGGCAAGAAGTGGCAAACTTTATTCATTCCCCTTTGCAAACCATCGGGATGTCTTTACTGGGCGCAGGCCTTTTATACCTATTCGTAGGGGCTGTGGCCATGGTGTGCGGTCTTATGCGTAACAGCGAACCCTTGGCATTGGCTGTCGCTTTGGTGCTGGGTTTAGTCACCGCTGGGGTTTGCAACTATCTCCTCTTCCCCCAACGAAGCCTTGTCGTCCAATCCCAACAAGCCTTGGTGTTTGGACTCTTGTACCTGTTGCTAATGGCGCTGTCCATGGCAATGGTGGGCAAAGTGGATTTGCAATTTGCAAAGAAAGGATAGATGCCATGAAAACACTGCTAAAACTAGGCTTGGTGGCTGTGGTCACAGCTCTGTGCCTCTATCTATCCATCGGTGCCATCCAAAGCCATTTACGCTTGGCCACGGAGCAGGAGCGTTCCCTTGCAGATTTGCTGGCGCAACAGCAACTCCAGTCCCAATTGGCCGCCGCGTCCGCCATTGTGGAACAGGAGTCAGAAGCCCAAAACCTTGTCATCGAACAAGCGGAGGTGGAACTCAAAGAGCCCACCATCGAGCCAGAACCTGCAGTAGAGACTGATGTAGAAGAGGTTACCCCAGAAGATGTAGAAACGGAAGTCTCCCCCCAGACGATACGGTTGACCCCCCCACCATCACCTACACGGAGGCCTTGGATTTAGAGCAAATTGACGATGTGGAAGGGTATTTAATCGCCCACTATTTCCTCAATGGCTACGACTATGCCGCCGCTGAAGCTGACCCCACTTTAAAGGCAGAAAAAGAGCTAGCCTGTGCCATGGAAGCTTATGTCATTGACACTGTGGAAACCCTGACAGGCTTGACCGATGTGCTCTCCAGCTTAGATTTAGTCCAAACCCAAGCCATCCATACTGAAATGCTGGCCTTGCAGAGTGAATTCCAAGCCACCTATGGCGATTTGGCTGGGGATGCAAAATTCGGTGCCATTTATGACGCCACCGACAACTATTTCACCCAAGCCACCGCCTTGACCGCCATCGCTGTGACTCTGCTCAGCGATATGACCGCCTCTACCAATTCTATTTTGGCCTTGAGCGTATTGTTCAAAGAAGTGGATAACCAGCTTTACCCTCAAATTGATGTGGTGCTAGACGCTGTGTTCACCATGAAGGAATTGACCAACGCCATCTACCTGCAAAACACCAATGCCACCATGATCAGCAAAGAAGATGCCCAGATTCTAGTGGCAGAATTAGAAACCGTGATGCTCACGTGGTAAAAAAACACAACGGCACCTGTATTTTAACGGAAATACCGTTAAAATACAGGTGCCGTTTTATGACTGTGCTTTAATATTCTCAGAGGTGAGGATATGTATAAACATTTAAGAGCCATGCACGAAGACCGAGATTTGAACCAAACGCAAATGGCAGAATTGCTTTGTGTGGCGCAGACCACGTATTCAGATTACGAACGTGGTATTATTAACATTCCTGTGGGAATTTTAAAGCAACTGGCAGAGCATTTTAATACCAGTGTAGATTATTTGCTTGATATGACCGAGGAAACAAAACCGTATCCAAGAAGAAAAGAGTGATTTTTAACACGTTGCAATACTTTGTATAAGATTAAGGTGAGGTGGCTGATGGAATGGTAGATTATAGTCCTCTTTGGGCAACTATTGAGGCCAACGGTGTGTCACAATATCAGCTATTAAAAGCAGGTATTGACAATAAAACCTTAGATTCTTTGAAGAAAAACAAGAATATTACCATGTTAACATTGGAAAAATTATGTACCATCATTGGTTGCACACCGAATGATGTGGTGCGATTTATAAAAAACAAATAAGAGGCTGTGACGCAATGCGGACCTCTTTGTGAAATCTGACAACACAAGCGTAGGGAACGGTGTTTGCCCGTTCCGCTTTCCCACACAAATTATGTCATGGGGAGCGGAATGGTCAAGACCATTCCCTACGTTTTTTCTGTTTTGTTGTGCAATTTTACAATTGTGTCACAGCGCCTTATTTATACAATTTATTTGCCCAGATATTGTTCCAAAGCGGCCACAAGCAAGGTGTGGTCTTGGAAATGAGGCAGGCCAGACACGCACACAGAGCCGATGACGGCACCGTCTTTCATGCGAATTGGGAACCCACCGCCCACGGCGGCATAGTGTTCAAAGGGCATCAAGGCGCTCTCTTGGGTACGACCCAAGGCTAAAAGCCAAGCATACATCCGCAAAGAGCTCCATTCCTTAGCTTCCACAGTGCGACGCTTGTTGGCTAAGAAGGTGCCGTTGTTCACACCAGTGCCATCGGGGAAAAAGCTGAATTTGCAGTGTCCATTGATATAAATCTCAATAGCAACAGGGGCAAAGTTTGCAAATTGCGCCACAATGCACTTGCCTAGTTCAAAGGCCTCATTGTTGGAAAAATGGTCAAAGCACAGGCGGCTTTCTTCTTCGATAATCACATCTAACAGGGCTTGCGCTTCCATCTCTTGGTATACTTTCATGTGTTAAACTCCCATCTCATATTGATAATCCCACTATACCTGTTCCGCAAGTGGTTGTAAATGGTCTGCGGATATTTTCTTTGTTTTTCCACACAATCACCAAGAAATAATGGCATTTTTATGCAACTTGCCCTTTAGAACAAACCTTCTGCCATCATGGTGCCAGCGATTTTTTCAAAGGCGGCAATGTTTGCACCTGCCACCAAATCACTGCCAAGGTCATAGCGCTTGGCGGCATTGAGGGCGCTGTCGAAAATTTCACCCATGACACGCTTGAGATGTTGGTTCACCTCTTTGTCACTCCATTCGTAACGGACAGAGTTTTGCGCCATTTCCAGTGCAGACACGGCCACACCGCCACAGCCAGCAGACTTGGAGCTAGCGCACAGCATGGTCTTGCAACCACGGAGCATGGCCATGGCCTGACGCGTGGCAGGCATATTGGCGCCTTCCACATAATAGGCCACGTCGTTGTTGATCAACGCTTGGGCATCTGCCACATCTAGCTCGTTTTGGGTGGCGCAAGGCATGGCAATGTCTGCCACCACGCCCCAAGGGCGCTGATTGGGATAAAACTTCACGCCAAATTTCTCAGCATAGGGTTCCACTTTATCTGCGCCACTCTGGCGCATTGCAATCAAATAATCCAGCTTTTCCTTGCCCACAACCCCATCTGGGTCGTACACATAGCCATCGGGGCCAGAGATGGTCACCACCTTGCCCCCCAGCTTAGAGACTTTGCGGCACACGCCCCATGTCATGTTGCCAAAGCCAGAGGCAATGATGGTTTTATCCTCAATGGTGGTGCCGTTTTGCTCTAGCATTTTTTCAAGGAAGTACACAGCACCATAGCCTGCCGCCTTTTGGCGAATGAGACTACCGCCATAGGTGGTGCCTTTGCCGGTCAGCACCCCACGCTCAGCACGACTAGTCAGGCGCTTGTATTGGCCATATAAATAACCAATTTCCCGTTGCCCCACACCAATGTCACCAGCAGGCACATCGGTATCAGCGCCGATGTGACGGTACAGCGCCGTCATAAAGGCTTGGCAAAAGCGCATGATTTCGCGCTCACTTTTCCCACGGGGATCAAAGTTGGCTCCGCCAGCGCCACCACCGATGGGCAGGCCTGTCATGGCATTTTTATAGGTTTGCTCAAAGCCCAAGAACTTCACCACGCTGGCATTGACTTGGGGCTGAAACCGCAGACCGCCCTTATAAGGGCCAATGGCGTTATTAAACTGGACACGATAGCCCACATTGGTGTGCGCCATGCCTTGGTCATCCGCCCAAGAAACACGGAAGGAATACATCTTGTCTGGCTCCACCATACGGGTCAGCAAATCCATTTTTTCAAACTCTGGATGGGCGTCCACCACAGGGCGCACCAAGTCAATCCAATCTAGGGTTGCTTGTAAATATTCAGGCTCATTTTGGTAGTTGGCGGTTAACTCCGCCACCACGCGTTCCACATAGTTCATCTCTGCCCTCCTTATACCAAGCCGTAGGCCAGCATGGAGTCAGCCACCTTGCGGAAGCCAGCAATGTTTGCCCCAGCCACATAGTTGCCTTCCATGCCAAATTCAGCGGCGGCTTCGGCAGAGCTGGTGTAAATGCCCTTCATAATGTCTTTGAGCTTTTCATCCACTTCTTCAAAGGTCCAAGAATAGCGCATGGAGTTTTGGCTCATTTCCAGTGCAGAGGTTGCCACGCCACCAGCGTTGGCAGCCTTGGCTGGACCAAATTGCACGCCACTGAGCAAGAAAGCGGTGACCGCTTCTGGGGTGCAAGGCATATTGGCACCTTCAGCAACCGCAATACAGCCGTTGGCAATCAAAGTTTTGGCAGCAGCTTCGTTTAGCTCATTTTGGGTGGCGCAAGGCAGGGCAATGGTGCAAGGCACATTCCACACCCCAGCACAGCCTTCGTGATACTCCGCTTCAGGGTGGGCTTTTACATATTCGCTGATGCGCTTGCGTTCCACTTCTTTGAGCTGCTTCACCAGAGGCAGGTCAATGCCGTTTTTGTCGTAAATATAACCGCTAGAGTCAGACATGGTCACCACTTTACCACCCAGTTGGGTGGCTTTTTCGCAGGCGTAAATGGCCACGTTACCAGACCCAGACAAACAGACAGTGGCGCCGTCAAAGGACTTGCCCTTGGCCTCTAACATATTTTGGGTGAAGTAACACAAGCCGTACCCAGTGGCTTCGGTGCGCACCAAGCTACCGCCGTAGGTAAGGCCTTTGCCTGTCAGCACGCCAGTAAACTCGTTGCTCATGCGCTTATATTGCCCAAAGAGATAGCCGATTTCACGACCGCCCACCCCGATATCGCCAGCAGGCACGTCGGTGTCAGGGCCGATATATTTGCACAGTTCGGTCATGAAGCTTTGGCAAAAGCGCATCACTTCCGCGTCAGACTTGCCCTTGGGGTCAAAGTCAGCGCCACCTTTGCCGCCACCGATGGGCAGACCTGTCAGGCTATTTTTGAAGATTTGTTCAAAACCCAAGAATTTAATAATACCTTCGTACACGCTGGGATGGAACCGCAGCCCACCCTTGTAAGGGCCGATGGCGCTGTTAAATTGAACGCGGAAACCACGATTGACATGGTAGTTCCCTTGGTCATCTTCCCAAGGCACTCTAAACTTGATGATACGCTCTGGTTCAACCAAGCTTTCCAAAACCCCTTCTTTCACATAGGCAGGATGGGCTTCTACCACAGGCTCTAGAGATTCCAACACCTCACGCACTGCTTGGTGGAATTCGGGTTCTGCTGGGTTGCGACGCTCCACACGCTCCATCAACCCCAGTAAATACTCGTTTTTCACATTCATGGTCAATTCTCCTCGTTTCTATTGTGCCACACTCTTTTCTAAATAAGGTGTAGGACTTATATCATACACTATATAAGTAGTACCATTCAAGTATGAAATTTCAATTTTTTGAAACTTTGGTGAAACCACTGGTATTGGGGTTAATTTTTTATTTAAAGTGATAAACTTATTAGTCGCAACTACCAAAAAACTATAGAGGCTGTGACGAGATGAAATCTTCGTCACAACCTCTATAGTTTTTCTTATTTGGTTTCCATATAGTCACGGTTGACCCAGTCTCATTCACTGTTGAAGGGCTTTCCCTTTTCAAAAGCTACGATATTGCGGTAACAATATTGCACCATGTTCACGTCGTTATCACGGGTATTGCCCCCTGCATGGGCAGAAGCACTGACGTTGGGCAATTGGAGCAGTGGATGGTCTGGGGCAGTGGGCTCTTGGTTGAAATTATCCATGCCAGCGCCCAAAATGGAGCCATTTTCCAAGGCTTCCACCAAGGCGGTCTCATTGACGATGGGACCACGGGCGGTGTTGATTAAAATGGCGGTGGGCTTCATGAGAGAAAGCTCTTTTTTGTCAATCAAATCCACAGTATCGGCCTTGAGGGGACAATGAACGGTGACAATATCTGCGGTTTTCAGCAAGGTTTCCATGTCCACAAATCCATAGCCAAATTGGGCTTCTTGGGCGCTTTGGCGCTCAATGTCGTAATAAATTACCTCTGCACCCATGGCGGTCACCAGTTTTGCCACGATTTTACCGATGTTGCCAAGGCCGATGATACCCACAGTCTTCCCTTCGATCATATAAGAACGACCGAAAAATTCGCTTTTTGGCCATTTTCCACGGGTTAAATTGCGGTTAATGGCAATCAAATTACGATACACACTGAGCATGTGCATCAGCGCCAATTCTGCCACAGGCCGTGCGTTGACACCGGGGCAGGACGTGACGGGAATGCCCATCTCTGCTGCCAATTTGATGTCGCAATCGTCAAAGCCAGCCCCCCACTTTTGAAGCAACTTTAAATTGGGGGCGGCGGTGAACACTTCGCTGTCAACCGCCAAGCGGTTGATGATATAGCTGACATCTTTGAGCTTGTGATAGTCGTCTTTTGAGGCGATAAACTCCACTTCGTACCCCTCAGGCACATTGGCCAGCAAGGCTTCTTTGGCGCCATCAAAATACACACCAGTGAGGGCAATTTTAATCATCAGTCCATCACTCCGATTTCTTGATAATAGCGGATGGCACCGTCATGTAGGGGCACGCCAGCCAAATCGGTGACGGCATCCTCCACCTTCAAACCTGCCAGAGCAGGGGTGGTGACGGCCAAGTCTTCAATGTTTTCCCAGAACACTTTGGTCATTTCATACACAGCGTCGTCGTCCACGCTGGCATCGGTGCAAATGGTCAGCTTGACGGCGGTGGTGAGCACGTCTTCATCTTGCCCTTCATAGGTGCCAGCAGGAATGGTATAGGCGGCATACCAAGGATAAGATTCTTGCAAGCTGGCAATCAAATCAGCCTCGATACCGATGACTTTACCGCCAGCGGTGGCTGTGACTTCGGTGACAGCGGCCGTGGGCAAACCTGCCATAATCCATGCGCCGTCCAATTGTTGGTTGCGAATCAGGTCGACCGCTTCGGTGAAGCCCACGTATTGGGCTTTGATATCGTCGGGATAGTTCAGCCCCATTTGGGTCAAGTGGATGTTGGTTTCCACTTCCCCTGTGCTACCAGAGGCACCGGGGGCAAAGTTTTTACCCACCAAATCAGACAGGGATTCAATGCCACTGTTTTCAGCAACCACGATTTGGTTGGGGTTATAATACAGCCCAGCCAACACACGCAAATCTTCGTTGGCACGGCCTTCAAAGGTGCCAGTGCCAGTGTAGCTTTCATACAAAATACTGGTGATGGCAACCCCCATTTGGGCATCGCCGTCGGCAATGAGATTCAAGTTGTCCACACCGCCATTCGACGCTTGGGCACTGGCTTTCACCGTTTCAATCTCGGTGTTCCACAGGTTTGCAATGGCACTACCCATGGGGTACACGGTGCCCGTGGTGGAGGCGGTGGGGAAGTTGATGGAAACGGTTTCGCTTTCACCGCTGGAACAAGCGGTGAGAGAGGCCATGAGCATCACAGATGCCAAGATGAGGGCTAGCTTTTTCATAATTTCTTTTCTCCTTTTAAATGGTGGATAGGACACGGGCGACCACAGGTCGCCCCTACGATGGGGACGGGTATAAAATAAGATGTTGCAGATGATATTCACGCCATAGCTATGGTTGGTCTTTTAAACTTTTGCAAACAAACAATGGCAACAAACAATACAATTGCAATGATATCAGTGATAAATGTAGGGTCAACAGCTAGAATGCCAACAACCAGTAGCCCCATGCGTTCCAACAGATTGCAACGCTTTAAGAGCATCCCTTGCAAGCCAGCAGACAGGGCGATGACACCAAGGCTGGCGGTGATAACGGCAAACACAGTGGTGCTCAAGGGGATGTCCACCCCTTGTCCCAAGAGCAAAATGGGATTATCCAAGAAGAAAAAGGGCAGGATAAACCCTGTGAGCCCCAACTTCATGGCAATCAGTGAAGTTTTGGTTTGATTGGATTTTGCAATGCCACTGGCCACGTACGAGCTCATGGCCACTGGTGGGGTGATATTGGACAAGCAGGCGTAAATCAGACAGAACATATGGGCCGCCATCAAACTGGCACCCACATCCACCAACACTGGCACAGCAACCGCCGCCACAATGACGTAAGCCGCCACACCAGGCACGCCCATGCCCAAAATAATGGACATCACCATCACCATCACCCCGCCTAGAAGCAGTTGACCTTCCCCCACGATGCTGAGGACAATGTAGCCAAAGTTCAAACCCAAACTGGTGAGAGACACAGTGCCAATGATAACCCCGATGACCACACAGCTCACACCCACACTCAGCACCCCACGGGCACCTTCCACAGTGGCTTTGACGATGGTTGCAGGGTACATTCTGGTTTCCTTGTTAAGCCAAGAGGCGATGACTGTTGCAAAAATCGCCACCACAGCGGCAAAGAGTGGCGTGTAGCCTTGGAACATCATGGCAATGAGCACCACCAGCGGAATCACCAAGTGCCCACGGCTTTTCATCACCTTCCACACGTTTGGAATGTTCTCTTTGGCAATGCCACTGAGCCCCAACTTTTTGGCCTCAAAATGGACGGCAAAAATCAGAGTTAAATAGTATAAAAAAGCTGGCACACAGGCGGCAAGCAACACCTCTGTGTAGCTAACCCCTAAAAATTCTGCCATGACAAAGCCCACAGCCCCCATGATGGGCGGTGCAAATTGTCCACCTGTAGAGGCCACTGCTTCCACAGCGGCAGCGAATTCTGATTTGTAGCCAGTTTCCTTCATCAAAGGGATGGTGATGGTGCCCGTGGTGGCAACATTGGCAATGGCAGAACCATTGATCATGCCCAAAAGAGCGCTGGCCAGCACCGCCACCTTGGCAGGGCCACCGGGACTTTGCCCCACAAGGGTCAAGGCCATGTCGTTGATAAATTGGCTAAAACCGCTGTATTTCAAGAACGCGCCAAAAACGATAAACAAGAAAATATAGGTGGCACTGACGCCGATGCCCACACCGAAAATCCCTTGACTACCCCAGAACATATGGCTGAGTACACGCTTGACGGTGAAGCCAGTGTGTCCCAAATCACCGGGGATGTAGGGGCCAAGGAAGTTGTAGGCAAGGAACACCAAGCCCAGCACCGCCATACTGCCACAGGCACGGCGTGCCCCTTCAAACACCACCACCATAGCAACAGCTGCCACGATGTAGTCGAACGTTTCCAAATAGCCACCACGCAAGGCGATGACACTGTAGTTGACAATCATATACCCGAAGGAAAACACCGTCAAGCCCATGAGCGCAAAGTCCCAAATGGGTGGAAGCTTCCGCTCCTTGCGCTCGCCTTTAAAGGTGGGATAAATGGCAAAGGTGAACACCAACAGGAATAAAATATGCCAAGCGCGCAAGGTCATGGCACCCATGACGCCGATGGTGTTGGCATAAAGCTGGAACAGTGCCCACACCAAAAACAGCACCGTCAGCACGGTACCACTAATGCCTTCGTAGGAACGGACACGCATCTCTGCTTCTTTTTCTTCCAGTAGTTTCTGGGCAATGGCTTCCACGTCATCGGTATCGGCGATGGGTTGTTTTTTCTTAAATGGGTTCATTCGGAGGACTCCTTCTCTTTTCTATGTGAATGACAAGCGGGAGCGCACTGCGCTCCCCTACAATGGGAGTGGCGATAAACAACGGCAGGGATAAAAAAACGGTTATTTCACCCCAAAAAGGACGAAATAACCGTGGTACCACCTTTATTTACACTGGAACACCAGTGCCTTAGCTCTATGGTATCGTATAGACAACGCAATGGTTTCCCATTGAGGCTCCAAAACCGAATTTCGCTCACCTTGTACTGAAAAACTCACACCAACCGTTTTTCTCTCTGAGATTGTAACCAAGGGTCACTACTACTATTTTTTCATTGCCATTGACGATATTCACTTCATTATCTCACTTTAAAGCATTGTAGCATAAAGTTTTTTGTTTGTCTATGGGGAAATAGAATTTTTTCATAAATTTTTATTATTATTTGTTGAAAACTTTCCGCTGGCGCTGGGGTGTGTCTTGCCAGACGGGGTTTTTTCCACTCCCGTGGGGGTTGCTGCCGCAGGGGCTTTCTTTTCCCCACCCTTGTAGGGGCGGCTATTAGCCGCCTGTGGAAATCAATTGCAATTTGCTTCACCCTGTGGGAGTTTTCTTTTGATAAACTTTTCCCACTGCCGTGGGGGGCGCTCGCCGCAGGGGCTTTCTTCGCCCTTCTCCCTTGTAGGGGCGGCTATTAGCCGCCCGTAGAAATCAATTGCAATTTGCTTCACCTTGTGGGATTTGTCTTTTGATAGACTTTTCTCCACTCCCGTGGGAGCTGCTGCCGCAGGGGCTTTCTTCGCCCTTCTCCCCTTGTAGGGGCGGCTATTAGCCGCCCGTGGAAATCGGTTGCAATTTGCTTCACCCTGTGGGAGTTTTCTTTTGATAAACTTTTTCCACTGCCGTGGGGGGCGCTCGCCGCGCGGGCGTTACTTTGCAAAGATGCAAAGTAACCAAAAATCTGGCACGTGGCGGCTGACCACTTGTGGTCAGCCGTCTCACGTGCTCCCATTGTATACGGATTGTAGGTATGAGTGGGTGCGGTGCTATCGGGGCGTCTGGGTCACACCCGTTCGGCTTATCGTGTGGAATGCGCGAACCAACGCTGATTGCTGCCGCACGTTTGTCGTACGATGACGTTGTAGCACGCATGGAAGGTGCCTTACAATGTGGACGTCGGTGGGTACGGTGGCGTTGGGGAGGCGCTGACCTGCGGTCAGCTTGGTATGGGTGCGGTGGTGTTCCCTGTAGGGGCGACCTCTGGTCGCCCGTGTTATCCAACACCACCGTACCACACCACACCCACACCTTAGGCACCCCCAAGAAACCGCACCATTCTCACCGCCACTCCCCAACAGGGCGAAGCCCGAAAGGATACTTCGCGTCAAATCAGGCCACTCGGTGCCGGTCAAGAGAGCGTGGTATCCCAGCGATGAACCCCCGTAAAATCCCTTTTTTTCACTCGACCGCAGTCGTCGTGAAAAAATCGTTTTTTGGTTCTTTTTTTCGACAAAAAAAGAATGCCCCACCGGCAGGTGACCCGTCCGGTAGGACGCCCCTGCGGCAGCAGACCACCCCGTAGGGGCAAAAAAAACAATTCAAAGTGAATCAGAAAACGGACGCCCAATGGGCGCCCCTACGATAGGGTGGGAGGGCAACCCCCTTTACACAAACCCTTTCAATATCTCCACACAATCAGCCACAATTTTATACTGGCTAATAGCGAAAATGGGAGCCTCTTCATCGGTGTTAATGGCGATAATCTGCTCCGCTCGGGAAATGCCAGCCTTATGCTGAATGGCACCGCTGACCCCAAGGCTGATGAGCAATTTGGGCGCCACGGTGCACCCTGTTTGTCCCACCTGCTGGGCATAAGGCGCGTAGCCCATGTCCACCAAAGGACGAGACACTGCCACCTGTGCGCCAATTTTTTCGGCAAATTCATATACTAGCTTCATGTTTTTCTTGCCACCGATGCCACGGCCTACTACCACCAGTTTTTCTGCCCCAGTGATGGCATTGGCTGTTTGACGCAAGGTCGTTTCTAGCACCGTAACCTTAGACACCCCAGCGGCCACAGTTGGCACAAACACCTCCACCGCGCCTACGCGCGCGGTATCTGGGGCACATTTTGCCATCACGCCAGGGCGCACCGTTGCCATTTGAGGGCGACAGTCTGGGCAGACGATGGTGGCCATTAAGTTTCCACCAAAAGCTGGTCTGGTTTGGCGCAACAGCCCTGTCTCACCATCCACTGCCAGCACGGTGCAATCGGCGGTCAACCCTGTTTTCACCAGCGCCGCCACCGATGGTGCCAAGGCACGACCAAACCCAGTGGCACCAAAGAGCAATATCTCAGGCTTATACTGCCCAATCATATCTCCCAAAATGGTGGCACAACGGTCTTGGTTGTACACAGTTAGCGCTGCCTCTTGGCACAACAGCACACGGTCTGCCCCATGGGCAATCAAGGTTTGGGCATAGTCTGCCCCTGTTTCCTCTAACACCACCGCCACGAGCTGGCACCTTTTCTCCTGAGCCAAAGTGGCACCAATGCCCAACAGTTCCAGCGACACAGGGGCTATTTCCCCTTGGTTGATTTGGGTGAACACCCACACATTTTGGTAGGCGGTTACATCATTGACGATTTGGCGATCTTGTGCAATAGAAATGGCCTCAAAGGGGCAATTTTGCACGCAAACACCGCAAAATACGCAGTTGTCATTGACCACAGCCACCTTGTCTGCCATGGACAGCGCCCCCGTGGCGCACCCCTCTGTACACAGACCGCACCCACGGCATCGCTGTGGGTCTATTCTCAATTCTGCCATGTTAACCCACCTCCTGCACAATGGTTTTTAGCTGGCCACAGAGACTGGCCACATCCCCTGTCAGCGCCACACATTGGGTGCTATGCTCTGGGATAAAGGTTTCCACCACTTGGGTGGGGGAGCCGTTAAGGCCAATACGGGTGCCATCTGCCCCCACAGCATCTGCGGTGAATACCGCCACCTCTTTGGCAAGGCTGGCTTTCAATGACGCAATGGATGGTAGCCGTGGTTGCTGAATTTCCTTCACCACAGTCAACAGCGCTGGGTAAGCCACACGCACCACTTGGGTTCCACCGTCAATGATACGGCGAACGGTGATGGCCGTGTCACTGGCTTCCACAATCTCCACCACATCAGTGACATAAGGAATGCCCAACACCTGCGCCAGCTCTGGGCCGATTTGCGCCGTGTCCCCATCCACCGCCATTTTACCGCAGAGAATCAAATCAAAGGCACCTATATTTTTTTGAATTTCCTTGACCCCAAGGCTCAAAGTATAGCTGGTAGCCAGCGTATCTGCCCCAGCAAAGCCACGGTCAGAGAGCAAAACAGCCTTGTCTGCCCCACGGCTCATGGCGTCTTTGAGCAGAACTTGGGTTTGTAAAATCCCCATGCTCAAGGCGGTGATGGTGCCGCCTCGTTGTTGTTTTAATTGAACGGCCTGCTCAAGGGCGGAACTGTCAAATGGGTTCATCACCGAGGCATTACCATCTCGGACAATGGTTTTGGTGACAGGGTGCATCCGCACTTCGTTGGACGAGGGCACCTGCTTCATGCAAACAATGGTATTCATGACTGCCCTCCTTGTGAAAATAGGTTTCCTTGGTTGAGTCGATTTTCTGGGTCAAGGGCAGATTTCAGCCTACGCATTTGGTCAATGCCCTTTGTGCCGTACATGATTTCTAGGAAGCTGGCTTTCATCTTCCCCACCCCATGCTCTGCCGACACCGCACCGCCCATGGCGGTGGTTTTCTCTGCCCAGAGTTTGAACAATGCCTTTCCTTTGTGAAATTCATCGGCATTTCTAGGCAAAATGTTTACGTGCAAATGGTTGTCGCCAATGTGCCCCCAGATGGCATATTCCAGCCCAGCGGCCTGCAATGTGGTTTGATACAAGGCAAACACAGCCTTGAGCTGACTGTCTGGCACCGACATATCCGAGCCTAATTTGGTGATGATGGGCTCTTGTTTCTTCCGCGCATCAATGATCATATTCACGCTCTCTGGCACCGCATGGCGGAAAAATTGCAACAGATGCAAGTCCCCTTCGTTGCGCGCCACCCATGTGTTGACGCTGTCACCACCTGCCAATTCCATGTCATCTCCAAGGGCAAACAAAGCGGTTTGGGCGGTGTCTGGGCTGTCACAGTGAAGCTCACAAAACACGCAGGCGTTATAGTGCTCTGGAATCTCTGGCAACTGCTTAAAGGCAGTGCCTGTCTGCTTTTGGGTGCGTAAAATGGCAAGAGCAAAGGGGTCAAAATATTCCACCGCCGCCAGATACTGCCGATTGTCTGGGTGCTCTCGCACTCGTTCCACAAAGTCCACTGCCTGTTCTTCATTTGCAAAAAAACAGCTCACACCCCAGATTTCACGGGGCAATGGGGTGGTGACAATGGTCACTTCTGTGATGACACCCAAGGTGCCATCCGCGCCGATGAACAGGTCGACGGCGTCCATATCATCGGCCATATAATATCCCGATGCGTTTTTGGTGTGGGGCATTTGATAGGTGGGCAGGTCAAGGGTGATGGTCTTTCCACTTTCGCACTGTAGCGTCAGCGTGCGCCCTTGCGCCATGGTTTCCCCACGGCGCAGTGTCACCACTTCCCCATCACTGAGCACCACACGCAATCCCAGCAAATGCCCACGGATGGACCCATAGCGAAAACTACGGGCGCCAGAGGCATTGCAACTGACCATACCGCCCACTGAGCAGGTAGACTCGGTGGGGTCTGGGGGATAAAACTGGGCTGGTGCGTCCAAAAAGCCATGGAATGCGGCAATAGCATCTTCATCCCAGCCTGTGGTGTCAAACTTTTTGGTGGCAATCATTTTGTTCAGCTCAATGAGGCTCAACCCTGGTTCCACGGTGAAGGCAAATCCATCATCCACCACTTCACAGCCCAGCACACGGCTGAGCTTGCTGAAGTTCATGACATGACCGCCAAAGGGAACGGCTCCAGCCGCCACCCCTGTCCGCGCCCCTTGGATGGTAACGCTTTGGCTATTTTGGGCGCACCAATGGACAATGTCCACCACTTGATTATGGCTGGTGGGAAAGGAGATGGTCTCTGCGACACCAACCGTGCGAGACTCATCTTTTAAAAACTCTTGGTATTCTGTAGAAACGGTATGTATACAGTCCATAACGCTCCCTCCTCGTGTTCAATATCTCCCTTACCTTACCATATTTCACAATCTCTCGCAATACTTTTTCAAGATAAATCCCAAAAGAACCTGCTAAAAAACCATCCCAAGCCAATGGCTTGGGATGGTTTACGGTTCAATGCAATTGTGCAAACACAGCGCCAATGGCGTCGTCTATCACCAAATCTGCATTCACCTGTAGCTTGCTTTTATTGATGACCACAAGCTTCTTGCCCCGATAATATTGAACAAAGGAGGCCGCAGGATACACCGCCAATGACGTACCGCCGATGATGAGCATATCGCACTGGGCAATGGCATTCACCGCCCCTTCAATGGTGGCTTCGTCCAAGCCTTCTTCATAGAGCACCACATCGGGCTTCACCGCGCCACCACAGCTACAGGTGGGCAAGCCGTCGCCTTGCATATGGGTCACAGTATAGGCTTTGCCACAGCGCAAGCAATGGTTGCGATGGACGGATCCATGGAGCTCGTAAACCTGTTTGCTACCAGCTTTTTGGTGGAGGCCGTCAATATTTTGGGTCACCACCGCCGTCAGCTTGCCAGCTTGCTCCAACTGGGCAAGATACCGATGGCAGGCATTGGGCTGGGCATCTAAATAAAGCATTTTTTCACGGTAAAAACGATAAAACTCTGCCGTATTTTTCTCATAAAAGGTATGGGATAAAATGGTTTCTGGAGGATAGGCATAGTGCTGGTTGTACAGCCCATCCACACTGCGAAAATCGGGGATACCGCTTTCTGTGGATACCCCTGCCCCACCGAAAAAGACAACTTTTTCAGAGGTGTCAATCATCTGTTGCAACCGTTCAATCATGGTGTTGCCCTCCTTTTTTCAATCTACGGATGTGCTGTTTTTAAATCACACGGCACTGGTCAACGGGGAAGAGATAATCGGCGCTGGTGCCCAATTTTTCATAGATAGGTTGGCTGGCCTTGGTGAGCAACGCACAGGTTGCATCATCCATCACATAATTGCCACCTTTTAAGTTCTCAGACAGTTGTTGCAGATTGCGGCACCCCACAATGGCGCTGGTGATGCCAGTTTGACGCAAGGCCCAAGAAAGCACCAATTCCATCACAGACACGTTTTTCTCCTTGGCCACAGCACCGAGCACAGACAGTAGCTCTGTCAGTTCCGCCTCTGCACCAGTGCCCTTGTGGTCGTGCATCCCTTGGCTACGGCACACATCATAATGGCGATAGCGTGCTTGGCGTGGAGGGATGTCTGCAAAGGATTTGTACTTGCCAGTGAGTACCCCTTGTTGCAAGGACACATAGGTCAGCACGCCCATGCCATGGTCTTGGCACAGGGGGATGATTTCGTGCTCAATGGCACGGGAGGCAATATTATAATGTAGCTCATTGACGCAGGCGATAAAGCCAAGTTCCTTCATCATGGTCATTTGCTTGACCCCAAAGTTACTGACCCCGATGGCCTTCACCTTGCCAGCATCCACCAACTGTTGATATCGTGTTAAGGTGCGCTCCATGATGGCGCGGTCATTGGTGGGCCAGTGAATCATCATCACATCCACAAAATCCGTGTCCAACCGCTTCAAAGACGCTTCAAAACGAGCAATGGTGTCATCGGCGTCAGGTGTGATGACTTGCTTGGTGATGATAACCGCTTCGTCGCGGCGATGTTTCAAGGCTTTCCCCAAAGACAGCTCACTGTCCCCGTCGTTATACACCTCGGCACAGTCAAATAGGTTCACTTGGTTGTCCAGCGCCATATTCACCACAGCGTCCACGTCTGCTTGGGATTGTTCCCCCCAATAGGCGCCACCGCCGAAAGACCAGCACCCAATGGCAATGGGGCTGACGGCAATACCAGAGTTACCTAACATTCTTTTTTCCATAGTCTGTTCTCCTTGTATGTTTGAAATCCACCCTTATTATACCAAATCATCATACCACTTGCAAGGCATTTCATTTTACACACATTTAGCCTTCCTACTCTTTCCATCTGCCTTAATCTATGATACACTAAAGCAAAACAGCCATAAGGAGAACATGATGAAATTTACCACCCAAGAGCGGAGTTGGATTTTATACGACTGGGCCAACTCCAGCTATGCCACCATTGTGCTGGCAGCCATTTTCCCCATTTATTTTGCCAGCGTCTGCTCTGCCAATGGGGCTGACGGTGATTTTTGGTGGAGTGCAGGCACCGCTGTGTCCACGGCCATTGCCGCCTGCGCCTCCCCTTTTATGGGTGCCATTGCCGATTATCGGGGTTTGAAGAAAAAGCTGATGGTGAGGTTTTTGCTTTTGGGCGTTGTGTCCACTGCCGCCTGTGCCGTCATGGACAGTTGGCAGGGTATGCTTCTGGGCTATGGACTTTCTTACATTGGCTTTAGCCTCTCGTGCATGATTTACGACAGCTTCCTCACCGACGTCACCACCCGTGAGCGGATGGACAGCGTGTCGGCATGGGGCTATAGCATGGGCTACATCGGAGGTAGCACCATCCCCTTCATCGGTTGTATTGTGCTGGTGAGCTTTGGGGAACCTTTCGGCATTGACGCTGTGTTGGCCTCCAAGCTATCTATGGTGGTCACCGCTGTGTGGTGGGCTGTGTTCTCCATCCCCTTTATGAAACATTGCCACCAAACCCACGGCAATGACGCAGTCCCTCGCCATCTAATTGCCACCTCTTACGCATCGGTAAAAGCTACCCTCGTAGAAATGGTGGCAAACCGTGGGCTGTTGCTGTTTATGCTCAGCTATTTTTTCTACATCGACGGGGTGAACACCATCATCCATATGTCCACCGCCTATGGCACCACCTTGGGTCTGGGCACCACTGACATGATTTTGGCGCTACTGGTGACCCAGCTGGTGGCGGTGCCCTGTGCCATTTTATTTGGCAAGCTATCGGGGCGATTGGGTGCCATCAACTTGCTATCCGTTGCCATCGCCGTGTATTTTGCCATCTGCATCACAGGGTTTGTCATGGGCTTTGGCATTGAAGAAGGATTTTTGACCATTGCCCAAGCAACCACCATGTTTTGGATCATGGCCTTTATGGTGGGCACGGTGCAAGGGGGCATCCAAGCCCTGTCTCGCTCCTATTTTGGCAAGCTAATCCCCCAGAACGCTCCAGCGAATACTTTGGGGTGTTCGATATTTTTGGCAAGTTTGCCGCCGTCATGGGGCCAGCACTATACGCCATCGTAAAAGGACTCACAGGGCGCAGTTCCTTCGCCATTCTAGCCATTATATTGCTGTTTTTCATCGGCTTCGTGCTGATGCAGGTGGGGAAACGAGAATTTAAAACGATGTGAACATAAAGCGCTGTCATGCAAATAAAAATACGCAAAAATCAACCGTCTTTTGTAGGGGCGGCTATTAGCCGCCCGTGGGGCAAATGCTGATTATACGCAAAACGTTGGGCGAATTCGTAAAATTTCACGAATTCGCCCGACATTTTTGTACACTTTAGTCAACTCTGCGCGGGCGGCTAATAGCCGCCCCTACATAGGTTCAGCATGGTATTGAACATCTGTGTTCAACACAACCCTTTCGTCTTTTAATCGTTCATCAAGCCTGTGCGATCCAAAATGTAGAACAGCAGGCTCAGCACCACGGCGGTGACAGCCGCCAAGGTCATACCAGAAATAGAGGTAGAGCCCATGGAAATAGACAGTCCAGACAGCCCTGCCACAAACACCACAGAGGTGAGAATCAGGTTGCGGTTCTTAGAATAATCCACCTTTTGATCCACCAGAATCCGCAGACCAGAGGTGCCAATCATGCCGTAGAGCAAGAAGGTGATGCCACCAATGACGTCACCGGGAATGGTGCCGATGAAGGCAGACAGAGGGCCAAAGAAGGCCATAATCAAAGAAATCACAGCGGCGCCAGCGATGACACGGACAGAGTACACCCCCGTGATGGCCATGACCCCAATGTTTTCGCCGTAGGTGGTGGTGGGCACAGAGCCCAACATCCCAGAAATGGCGGAGGACAGGTTGTCACCCAGCATAGAGCGGTGCAAACCAGGGTCTTTGAGTAGATCACGGCCCACGATTTTACCTGTGACAATTTGGTGACCAATGTGCTCAGCGGTGATGACCAACAGCACAGGCACCATAATGATGATGGCGTCAGCGTCAAACTTTGCCAAGCTGAAAGCAGGCATGGTGAACCATTGGACAGCGCCCATAGAGGTAAATCCAGCGCCCAAACCAATGGCTTCCATGGTGGCAAAATCCACCAAACCAAGGCACAGGGCAGACACATAGCCAGCCACCATGGCAACCAGCAAAGGGATGACAGACCAGAACCCACGGAACAGAACAGAACCAAAAATCGCCACACCCAAGGTGATGGCAAACACGGCAATGTGGGCACCGCCAGCTGACAAGTCAGCCCCTGTGGTGCCACCACCAATGGTGTTGCCTGCCAGTTCTAAGCCAATCAGCGCCACCACAGGCCCCATGGCGGCAGGTGGCAACACCACATCAATCCATGCGGTGCCGAATTTCCAGACGATGGCTGCCATGATACAGCCCAAAAGCCCCACCACCACAAAGCCACCTTGGGCATATTCAAAACCCAATTCTGCAATAACAATAGAGGCAGGTGCTAAAAAGGCGAAGCTAGAGCCAAGATAGGCAGGGGCTTTGCCCTTGGTCAACGCGATGAACAGCAGGGTGCCTGCGCCGTTCATAAATAAAACGATGCCAGAGTTGATGCCGAAGATGAGGGGCACCAGCACCGATGCGCCAAACATAGCGAATACGTGCTGAATGGCAAGGGGTACCAACTGGGTCATGGGGACAACTTCATCGATGCCGATAATGCGTTTTTCTTTCATACTTCTTCATTTCCTTTCAATTTTTCCATTTAAAAGTATACCATAAAATCAAGAAATCGTCTACAAATTTCAACAGTTTTCTTCGTCTTAAACAGCAAATGCAAATAAATCCAAAAAATCGATTACTTTATTGCCAATCGCTCTCTGTTTCCCGCCCCTTCATCCGCCCTTTTTTATACAATTTAACCAAAAAATTCAACCCGTTTTAGAAGATATTGACATTCTCGTTTTACAAGCGCATAATGGCACTGTATCCTACTACCGCAATAAAATTTCCGCTGAAAACCCCGTGAAACTGGAGGCACTTTATGTATATTCTCTTGCTCCTGCTGTGGATTGCCATCAACGGCAAATGCACGTTGGAAATTCTCATTTTCGGATTGATCATCACCACCATGATTTACATCTTCATGTGCAAATGCTTGGAATACAGCCCACACAGCGACACCATTGTCACCAAAAACATCCTCCATATGCTGATTTATTTGGGGGCACTGTTTGTCGAAGTGATTAAATCTGGTTTGGCGGTGCTGAAATTTGTGATGATGCCCACCATCCACTTTGAACCCCAAATCGCCGTGTTCCATGTGGACTTGAAAAACGAGTTTTTGCAGACTGTTTTGGCAAACTCCATCACCCTGACCCCTGGCACCATCACCTTAAACATCGACAACGGCACCTTTTACGTCCACGCCTTAGACTACACCTTGGCAGAAGGGTTGCAAGAGTCAATCTTCGTGAAACTCCTAACCAAAATCGAACATACCATGGAGGTACAAGCCCATGATTGATACCGTATATAATTGGCTGTTTATTGCCGCTTTGTGCGTACTGGGGCTCACCACCTTTGCCTACTTACTGCGCACCATCATCGGCCCCACTTTTTTCGACTCCATCTTAGGGGTCAACAATATTTCCACCTTGGTCATCAACATGATTTGTATCGTCGCTGTACTCCAAGGGGAGAGCTACATTGTGGACGTGGCACTGATTTACGCCATGCTAGGCTTTGTGACGGTGGTGATTGTGTGCAAGGCCTATCTCCGCTCCCACCGCATCCATCGCACTAATGAATTTGAACACATCAAACATCCCAAGCACATCACCCACGTAGAAGGAGGCACCCATGATTAGACTGATTATCTCCGCCATGTTGCTTTTTTGCGGTGTCAGCGTGTTTGTGATTTCTGCCATTGGCAACTTCCGCTGTGCCTTCATTTTAAACCGTATGCAAATCAGCGCCTTGGCTGACACCTTGGCTACCTCCTGCATTTTAGGGGGCTTAATTGTGGCCAGTGGGTTCACTGCCACTAGCTTAAAACTGGTGATTATGTTGCTGTTTTTATGGTTTGTCAACCCTGTGGCCTCCCACTTTTTAGCCAAGACGGAAGTGGGCGTCAACAAAGATATCGAACAAGAATGTGAAGTGGTGCATTATGACAATATTTGAATTAATTTTACTAGTATTCCTGCTGTTTTGCGCTGTTGCCGTGTGTATAACCAAGAATATGTTGGCAGCAGTGGTGATTTTCATGTCCTTTAGCACGGTGATGTCGGTGATTTGGCTGCTACTGAAATCCCCAGATTTGGCCATCACCGAGGCGGCTGTGGGGCAGGTGTCACCAGTGTGCTATTGTTCACCACCTTGGTGAACATCAACCGCATGAAAACGGAAGAAGAAGAGGACGACAATGAAGTATAAAATCCGCCAAAGTCTAAACCGTTTTGTAGAAGGCGACTTCACCCTCCAATACACCAAGCCTCAGGCCTCCCCACGGCGAGACCCGCGCCACGAAGAAGCCTCCACCGAAGTTCGTTTCATCCAATGGCATGACAAAAAAGCAATCGGGCTGTTCTCTGGCTTTTATAACGTAGCCAGCACCGCCATCTGCCTTGGGGTGATTTTCATTTTACTGGTCACCGTGTCCTTCCTCCCTGCCTTTGGAGACGCGGACGCCCCCATCAACAACGAAGTCAGCACCCGTTATATTGAGCAAGGTTTGGCAGAAACTGGGGCCACCAACATTGTCTCTGGCATGATTTTAGACTACCGTGCCTTTGATACCTTGGGCGAAAGCGCCGTGCTGTTTTTGGCCTCTGTCAGCGTGTTTATGTTGATGAAAAACACCGAATCTCACCCTGAGCACGGCACCGTCCACCACCGATACCGCAAAGTCCAACGTGACCCCATTGTGAAAAACATCGCCAAGTACATCATTCCCTTTTTACTGGTGTTTGGTATTTATATTGTATTGAACGGTCACCTCTCCCCTGGGGGTGGGTTTGCTGGTGGGTCTGTCATGGGCGCCAGTCTCATTCTCTATTCCTCGGCCTATGGCTACGAGTCTATCCGCAAAGTCATCACCCAAAAACGGGTGCGCCGTGTCACCTTCTGCTCCCTCAGTTTTTACGCCGTTGCCAAAAGCTACTCCTTTTACACGGGCGCCCACCACTTGGAAACAGGCATCCCCTTGGGCAACGCCGGAGACATCCTCTCCTCTGGGCTAATTTTGCCTTTAAACATCTGCGTGGGGCTGATTGTCACGTGCACCATGTATAGCTTTTATTCACTGTTTACGAAGGGAGACATCTGACATGGGTCCCAATTTTTTCACCAATTATTACCAAGTCTTTGGGGTGATTCTCTTTGGCATTGGGTTCACCGCATTGTTCTTGCACCGCAACCTCTTTAAAAAAGTCATTGGGCTGAACATCATGGACAGCGCTGTGTATTTGATACTGGCTTCTAGCGGTTACATCGACGGCAGAGCCGCCCCCATTGTGGTGGATGGCATCACCGATGCCTCTGCCTACATCAACCCCATTCCCTCTGGCTTGGTGCTCACGGGGATTGTGGTCTCCGTGTCGGTGACCGCTATTTCTTTGTCTCTCATTCAGCGGCTATACCGCGAATACCACACCTTGGATTTAGACGAAATTCTCATGCAATCCAGTAAGGAGCTTTAAATGGACGTTCTTATGGAGTTTTCCACAAACTTCCCGTTTTTCTGCATTTTAATCACCATTGCTGGCGGCGTTGTGTGTAGTGTTCTTCGTCCCACCGCCGCCTATCGGCTGAATTTAGCCATTGCCACCATCTGCTTTGTCATGAGTGGTCTCCTGCTCTACACCATGTATATCGAGCCACGGCAAATCACCTTTATGATGGGGCATTTCTCCGCGCCATGGGGCAATGAAATCCGCTTTGGCCCCTTTGAAGCCTTGATGGCGACGGTGTTTTCTCTGGTGGTCATCTTATCCTCTCTGGCAGAAAAACCCCAGATTTTCAACAAGATACACCAAAGCAAAACCAACCTGTTTTACTTGATGATGTGCTTGCTGTTGGCCAGCACCTATGCCTTGGTGTACACCAACGACTTGTTCACCGCCTATGTATTCATCGAAATCAACACCTTGTGCTCTTGCGGCTTTGTGGCGGCGAAAAACAGCCGTAAAGCCATTGCCGCCACCATTAAATACTTAATCATGAGTCTGCTGGGCTCTGGTCTGTTCCTCATTTCCATCTCTTTGCTGTACATTTTAACAGGCCACTTGCTGATGCCAAACGTCCAAGAATCGGTGGAAACCATGCTTTCCACCTCAGGCTACAGTCTGCCCCTGACCATCATCGTGGGGTTGATGGCTGTGTCCATGGCCATTAAAAGCGCCCTCTACCCCTTCCACAACTGGGTGCCTGTGGCCTACAACCGTGCCTTCAACCTCTCCAACGCCCTATCCTCTGGGCTGGTGCTCAAAGGTTACATTATTTTGCTAATCAAAATTTTCTACCGTGTATTGGGGCTAGAAATCGTAAAAGAACTGGAAATTCTCAACATTTTACTTCTCTTTGGCCTGCTGTCCATGGTGTTGGCCTCCATCGATGCCACCCGTGAAACCAACATCAAAAAAATGCTGGCCTGCTCGTCGGTTGCACAGGTGGGCTATGTGTACGTGGCCATCGGCATCGGCACCCCCTTATCCTTTGCCGCTGCTGCCTATCTCATCATTGGCCACAGCATGGCAAAATCCATGCTTTACACCGCCTGCGAAGGGCTGATGCAGTCCTCTGATAACACCAAATTCATCACCTTGATCAAAGGCAGCGCCCTGCGTAACCCCTTTGCAGGGTTGGCCTTCACCTTAGGGGGGCTGTCGATGATTGGCTTCCCCTTGTTGGCTGGCTTTTTCGGCAAATACCTATTGGTGTTAGCTGCCATCGAAGGAAGCCCCTTCCTGTGGGTGATTTTACTGGCGCTGATTGCCTCCACCGTCCTCAACGCCATGTACTTCCTGCGCTGTATTGTCATCATTTACACCAAAGGCCCAACCCCTGAAACCACCTACACCGCCCCCAAAAGCTTCAAGCTATCGATGACGCTGTTCATTGTGGCAAACTTGGCACTGGGACTGGGGTACAGTGTGGTTTACCAGCTGATTGAACAAGGGCTATTGTTGCTATAAAAGGAGAAAACCATGTTAATCCTGCCTATCTTCCTCCCCCTGCTTTGGGGCTTAGGGGCGGCGCTCCACTGGGTGAAACCCCGTGTGGTCACCATCACCGCCATTACTGCTGTGAGTGCGGTGGTCATGCCTTTTTTAACCCCATCCTCCCTGCCCATTGCCAGTTTCCCCTTTGATTTATCCTTGACATTGACGCTGGACGGACTTTCCATATTGTTCACCGTTTTAATTACCGTGGTGTGGCTCTTTGTGGCAGTGTATGCCACTGCTTACTTTAAGCACGATGACCAACAAGAACGGTTTTTCGCCTTTTACCTCATGGCACTAGGCAGTCTGATGGGTCTTTGCTATGCTGGCAATCTCATTACGTTTTACCTGTTTTTTGAACTGATGAGCCTGTCTCTTTTGCCCACTGTCGTCCATGACGGCACCCCAGAATGCCTTGCCGCTGGGCGCAAATACATTTACTACTCCATTGGCGGTGCCCTACTAGGGTTGCTGGCTATTTTCTACGTCTATTCTCTAGGCTTAGGAGGAACCTTCACCGCTGGCGGCATCGCTGGTCTGGGGGACGTCGTCTCCCAAGAGACCATGGGCTGGTTTTTACTGGTGTACGTCATTGGCTTTGGCTGTAAGGCAGGTCTGTTTCCTTTGCACGGCTGGCTCAAAACTGCCCACCCCTTGGCTCCTGCTCCTGCGTCAGCTGTCCTCTCTGGCATCACCACCAAGGCTGGTATTTTAGCCATGCTCCGTGGCGTGTATTACATTGTGGGCGCAGAGTTGATTGCTGGTAGTCTGGTGCAACACATCATTTTAGGGCTGTCATTGGTGACCATTTTGCTAGGGTCCACCTTGGCCTATAAAGAAAATGTTTTAAAAACACGGCTGGCCTATTCCACCGTCAGCCAAGTGTCCTATGTGATTTTCGGGATATTCCTGTTGAATCCCACCGCTTTAACGGGGGCGCTTCTCCATGTAATTGCCCACGCCATGGCGAAAAATGGCCTATTCTTATTTGCTGGCACCGTCATCCACGAAACAGGATGCAAAACCGTAGACGCTCTGGTTGGCTACGGTGCCACCATGAAAAAAACCTTCACCTTGTTTCTTGTTGCCAGCTTGTCGTTGGTGGGCGTGCCTGCCACCGCTGGCTTCGTCAGCAAATGGTACTTGGTGACGGGGGCGCTAGAATTGGGGACTTGGGGTCTCATTGGGGTGAGTGTCATCCTGATTTCCGCCCTTTTAACCGCTGGCTATCTACTGACCATTGCGGTGAAGGCCTTTTTCGTAGAGCCTGCCCAATTGCAAACCACGCCCATCCACGTGGAGCCCCGTTTAACCCCATGGTTTTTCGCCATAGCCACCATCACCATCGGCACAGTGCCACAACTGGTTTTACCATGGATTGAAGCGTTGGTCCATACCATGATATAGAAAGGCGTCACATGAACTGTTTACTTGGAATCCCCATGCTATTGTCTCTGGTGTTCGCCATTTCCATGGTGTTCATCGACTTTCAAAGTGACAAACGGATTGGACACTATGCCCTGCTGTGCACCAGCCTCATCTCCGTGGCTGTGTTTGCGGTTTTGGCTCTGTCCTACGGTAGCCACTGCCAAATTTTATCTCTGTCTACACCCTTGACCATTGCCTTTGAGGTGGATGGTCTGTCGGTGATTTTTGCCAGCATGGTCAGCGTACTCTGGCCCATTGCCACCTATTACGCTGGCACCTACATGACCCACGAAGGGAAATTTCGCCGCTTTTTCACCTATTATACCTTAACCTTTGGGGTGGTGCTAGGGCTGGCCTTTAGCGCCAACTTATTCACCGCCTACCTTTTTTACGAAGCGCTGTCACTGGTGACCCTGCCCTTGGTGATTCACAACGACGACCCCCAAGGCATTTTCGCTGGCAGGCGCTACATCCGCTATATGTTCTTCGGTGCCGCCACCGCCTTTATGGGTATGATGCTGTTTTTATCCCAAGTGGGTAGCTTTGACTTTCAGCTGGGCGGCATCATGACCCAACCACTCACCCCCATGCTATCCATCGCCTATGTGCTGATGTTTGTGGGGTTTGGGGTGAAGACAGGGCTCTTCCCCTTCCACCGATGGCTCATCACCGCTGGGGTGGCGCCCACCACCGTCACCGCCTTGCTCCACGCGGTTGCCGTGGTGAAATCGGGTGCTTTTGTGGTCATGCGCCTGAGCTATTATCTCTATGATTACACCGCCCTCCACGGCACCACCGCCCAAGCTATCGTATTGGTGTGGGTCAGTGTCAGCATCCTCTTTGGCTCCTTTATGGCGGCACGTTCTTCCCATCTCAAGCGTCGCTTGGCCTACTCTACCGTCAGCCAACTGTCCTATATTTTGCTGGGCATCACCACCATGAGCCTCTTTGGCCTGCAGGCGGCACTGCTCCATATGTTATTCCATGCGGCTATGAAAATCGTCCTCTTTTACGGCGCAGGCAACGCACTCTACACCAACCACGCTGTCTATGTGGACGATATCCGTGGCTATGGTCACGTGATGAAACCCACCTTCGTCTGCTTCACCATCTGTGGCTTGGCGCTGATGGGTCTGCCTCCATTGGCTGGATTTTTCTCCAAATATGCCTTGGCGCAAAGCGCCATTATGGTGGGCGGTCAACTGGGACTTCTGGGGGTTGTGGCCTTATTAATTTCCGCCTTTTTCACCGCCATCTACATCTTGCAAATCCTATTGCAAGCCTACTTGCCAGCCACTGGATTCACTCTGGATACCCACGCAAAACCTGCCCCCAAGTCTATGCAAATCACCGTCATTGTCCTCACCTGCATTATGGTGGCTTTGTCGGTATGTAGCGGCACGGTGAGCAACTGGATTGGAGGACTGTTATGCTGTTAATTTCTTTAATTCTCCTGCCCATGGTGCTCTCCATCGCCCTGCACGCCCTCAACCGCCCCAAGCTCCAACAATGCGCCACCATGTTACTGCTGGCACTGGCCTTGGTGGGTACCCTTGGCCTTGTTTGGCTAGGGGATGTTACCATCTCTCTTCCCATTTTCGGAGGCAACGGCATTGGCTTCACCGCTGGGTCTTTGGGTGGTGTATACGCTGTGGTGGCAACGGTTTTGTGGCTGGTCAGCGCCATTGTATCAGCTGACTATTTCCCACACAACAGCGCCAATTTACGCCGTTACTATGCCGCACTTCTGTTCACCTACGGGGCAACCTTAGGGGTGTTTTTGGCAACCGATTTATTCACCTTGTTTGCCTGCTTTGAGCTGATGTCTTTTGCCAGTTACCTGTGGGTCATCCATGGGCAAAACAACGCCACCACCGTGGCTGGGGAAAGCTATCTCACCTTCGCCGTGTGCGGTGGGCTCACCATGCTCTTTGGTCTGGGGATGCTGTACGTCCAATGCCCCGACTTGACCATCGCCACCCTATCCCAAAACTTCCCCACCCCCACCCCATGGGTGATTTTGGCGGCATTTTTGCTGTTCATCGGCTTTGCCATCAAGGCAGGGGTGTTCTTCCTCCACGACTGGTTGCCACTGGCTTACACCGCCGCCCCGTCCCCAGCCACAGCCCTGCTCACCGGGGTACTGTCTAAACTTGGGATTTACGGCATCATCATCGTGGCTGTGAAACTGGTGCCTGCCTCCACCGCCTTCACCTATTTCCTGTTGGTGCTGGCGCTGTGCAATATGCTAGGGGGCGCTGTGTTTGCCTTTTTGTCGGGTGACTTAAAGCAAACCCTGTCATTTTCCTCCATTTCCCAAATCGGCTTCATCCTCTGGGGCATCGCCATGACCAATCTTCTAGGACATCATGGTGCCATTGCCGTCTACGGCACCATATTTTACATGATCAGCCATAGTCTGGCGAAGATTCTCCTCTTCTCCATCACCGCCATTGTGGAGCAAACCTGCCACACCACCAATCTCAACGCCATCATGGGCTTTGGCACGGATAAACCATGGCTGAAAGTCACCTTTGCCATTGGTGGACTGTCTTTGGCAGGGGTGCCGCTGCTCTCAGGCTACGTCAGCAAAACCTTGCTCCACGAAGCCATGAGTGAATACATCGCCTTGAACGCCCCACCCCTTGCCTTTACATTGGCCGAATGGGGCTTTTTGGTGGCAGGTGGCTTCACCCTTGCCTACATGAGTAAGCTCTTTGTGTGCCTCTTTGTCAAAAATGGCTTACGCCAAACCCCATTGCTCATTGCCACCACAAAGCCTGTGAAAACCGCCCTCTGTGCCATTGCCGTCTTACTGGTGGTGCTAGGGGTCAGCGGCAATGTGCTCTTTGCCGCCATCGGTGACTACTGTTGTGACTTTTTCGCCGCAGAGCCACTGGGTGCCGTGTCTTACTTCTCGCTCACCAATCTGCTGGGCTCTGCCACCTCCATCACCATCGGTGTGCTGGTGTACGTGTTCGGCTCCTACCTCTTCCCTCAAAAAGATGGGGTTTTATACCGCGATTTGTTGCCCCATCTCAGTTTTCAAGACTTGGTTTACAAGCCCGTGTATCAACTATTGGTGTTTATCTCCGCCATTTTCTTGCGACTATTAGACATTTTGGTAGACGGCTTGTCCGTGGTGTTCCAATACCTTTGGTTCCATGAGGCTAAAATTCCACCCACCTTCTTCCACGGGGAAGGCCCCAAAAAATCCTCTCTGCGCACCCAGTTCCACCTGTCCTATTCTCTGGCCTACAGCCTGCTGATGTTTGGGTTAGGGTTCTTGTTCACCATTATTTACTTGCTGGTGGTTGGGTCTAGCTAAAAGGATCTGGGCATAGACTGTACCATCCTCATTTAGAATGGAGACTGCCTATGCACCCTCATGATTCTGCCTATGCCTTGCCCACCCCGTATCCCCCCATTGACCAAGTGCACCCCAACGGCTGTGACCTGACCATGGCCTATGACTTGTACGCTGGTGGCATCTCGGAATATACCGCCATCGCCCAGTACGTCTACCACCATCTCTACGCCAGAGAGCAAGGTTTTGAAGCCTTAGAAAAAGAATTCCTCTCCATCGCCATTGTGGAAATGCGCCACTTGGCACTGCTGGGTAGTTTGATTTTAAAGCTGGGCGGTGCGCCCAAATTTGTGTCCCCCACCAAACAGGGCTACACCCCGTGGAACGCCACCCTCATTGACTATGGCTGTGGCCTTAAAGACATGATTTTGCTAGATGTGAAAAGTGAACAAGCTGCCATTTGCGACTATCTCCACGGCGCCAAATGCACCCAGCAAGCCCAGATTGCCGCCTTGCTCCAGCGGATTTCCCAAGACGAAGAATTGCACCTGCAAGCCTTCACCCAAATGCTCCATAGCATATAAAAAAGCCCCTTTATACCAACGCTTTGCATTGGTATAAAGGGGCTTTTCACCGTTTGATTAGACTTGAAACAGCTTGCTTTTGCCCAGCGCATACACCACAGGCACCGCCAACAAACTGCCACCAACGGTGGAGATTAAAAAGGGCGTCACGTAGACGTAAAACGCCAACTCAGCGGCACTTTGCCCCATAAAGGCAACAGCGATGGGGTAGGCGCACAAACCGCCAACGATGGCAGTGCCAAACACCTCTGCCAGCAAGGTAGCAGGCAGATTTCTTGTTTTTTGATACATCAACCCACACAGGGCGGCGCCAAACATAGAACCGGGGAAGGCCAGCAGACTGCCCAGCCCCAAAACATTGCGAATGAGACTGGCCAAAAAGGCCACGGCTATGCCCCACCACGGCCCCATGGTGACGGCGCAGACAATATTGACGATGTGCTGAACAGGGGCGCATTTGCTCCCAAAGACAGGGATGGACAGCAAACTGCCCACCACGGCAAGGGCACACAGCATGGCGGCGAGGGATAATTTACGGGTGTTCATCAAGGTTTCTCCTTTTTCGGCAGGGGGGCAGGCAAAATAACAAGTAGCGTACCCCGTAGGTGGAAGAGGGTAGACCACCCCCTTATCTAACTGGTCGGTCGAAGCTCACTAGCTTCCTCTCACGCCGAAACACGGCTTCCCATCGCTACTTATTCCAGACAAAGGACGCTCCTCTTCTGCCTGTTTTTCATCCTCTTTTCAAAAAAGACGCAAAAAAATAGAGACGCAAACCTGATGTCATCCGTCTCTTAACTAGAAATTTCCTACGGCGGCATTATCCGCATCAGGTTAAAGGGTCGAAGCGTTCGCTTCCTCTCAGCCGATGCACATCAGCTCCCCTATGCTCTATGAACTTATTGATATCATACCTCTTCCCAAGGGTTTTGTCAATAGAGATTGTATAGGCGCTGTACAAAAACTCGTCTCAACGGGAAGAGGGTGTACAAAAAGTGGCGAGCCACTTTTGTACACCCTCTTTGCTCATTCTGTTTTCATTTTGGAAAACACCGTTTTGATGGGTAATTTCCGCAAGGTATGGCGCATTTTCTCATACTGATGGGCGGTGAATCCTCCATGGTCTGTTGCCCCCCCGTATAGGGTCGCATCTAGCATGGTGGCCAGTTGGCTCATGGACTGTGCCACCTCTGCATCCACCCCTGCGCAGGCGGTTGACAAGCGGTGCAAGTAAGCACCATAGCTTTCTCCCACCCCTTTGGCAAGGCCTCGTTTTTTCCCAAGACGCAACAAAATCAGCACCGTGCCTTGGAGTGTGTTGCGTCTGAAAAACAACGTAACCGAAAAGGCCAACCGCTGGTAACAGCGCTGTAAAAATGCCAAAAATCGCTTCCAGAGTGACCGTTTTCCCACCCGTTGGTGGGGTCGATGGTAGGGCAAGATATGGCCTTTCATCGACAGGCGCATCTTGCGGAGTTTAAAAAACAGCCGCAAAATGGCAAGGAGCACCAACGCAAACCCCACAATAACCATGGCCATGAGCAATTCCGCGTTTAGCTCCTGCATCTCCTCCATTTCCCCTGCTAGGGACACACTCTCCCCCAGCTCCAGATCCATAGCGTCATAGTCTGACACAGGGAACAGCGACAAAAACCAGTTTAAAATCGCCGTCACTGCAGAAATCATTAAATTATATAACCAAGTGACAAATTGGGTGGTTTTGTCCACCGCCGTTTTGGCACCAACCGAGGCAAAGCGCACAAACAACGCCGCCACAATGCCAATCGCCCCAAAACTCATGGCTGCAGTTCCCACCACAGCGCCATTGTTCATCCCATTAGCGCCATTGATAGAGTACATCCGCGCCAGTGACAATCCCACTAAGTTCAACAGCAACACCCCAACGGTGCAGGCAATGTAATACGGCGGCAGATAGTACACCTGACAGGCATCCATCCACAGCAAAAAGCCAATGCCAAACATGGGTAATTCACAGCCCAAAACCACAGTGTGGGTGTCACAGCCACGGAGCAACAACACCGCCCCACGCACCACCGTAATGGCAATCAAACTCCAAGCAAAACCCCAGCCCACTATGGTAACCACATGGATAAACAGCAGGCTCATCACCGACAAAATTGCCACAAGACTGCCTATCACCACAACCACCGTCTGCTCCAGCGTCCGTTGCCCCCGCAAAAACAGGTGCAATCCCAAGAAATACACGGCGCAAAGTGCTAGCCATGGCCACATTTCCACATAGGCATAGTTATTGGCTTTGGTAGAAGCAAAGAACATCATTAAGTTGCAAAAAGCAGTCACTTCTGTTAAATATGCCATCAACAGACTAAACAAAGGCAATGTTTTTCTCATAATTCACCCCTTTGAAAATCCCGAATGGTATACAGGCTAATATCCGATGTGTCAATGCCAGTGGGGGTATCCAAGTCTGGCTCGCAATGGGAAATCACAGAGAAACGGGTAATCCCTACCTCTTCAAACAAGGCAGAAAACCGTCCCTTTTGCCCGTCGTAACACACGTAATACACGTTTCCAGACTGGCTGGCCAACAAATCCGCAATGCTCTGTTGGCTAAAGCGTGCAGCGGGATTATCGCAATCACACAGCGCCAGCGCCAACAAACAATCGCTCAAACTGCTCTGCTCTAGCTCCACGCAAAAGGCGCTTTCTTCGCTGGCGGCTGGCAAATACAGACCCACAGCCATGTCCTTAGCAAACAGCTCTGCAATCACAGACCCCACCACCGACAACGTCTCCTCAAAGGCGCGATTATCTTCTTCCACACCAGCAAAGGTGGCGGTGTCCACAAAAAAGTACACCGACCGTGGAGAAATGCGGTCGTACACATTGACACTCAATCCGCCCCCTCTGGCGGCCAAGCGCCAGTTGATGCGCTTGAACGAATCGTTTGGCTGATAGTCTCGAATACCCCGTAGCACCGTCACATCTTCAATGGTGCCGTGAGGGCCAGTGGAGGCGCTCCACGCATTTTTAAAAAACACCTGCGTCGACACGGCCACCCGTTTGGGATAGACCACAAACACAGGGGATGTGTCCAAGGGGAAGGTGCCTTTTTCCACACGCAGACCAAATCCATCCCCTGTATGCAAGTCGATGGTTTGGGGGTGATACACCCCACGACACTGGGCATGAAACACCGATGTCCACGTCACCGTGGCGTACCAATGGATAAAGGAAAAACGGCGACAGAGCACAGGCTCGATGGGCGTTTGCGCTTCTGGATGGGTCACGTCGCAGACCACAAAATCCTCTGGTGCTGTGAGGCACCCGTTGGCTGGATAGGGTTGCACCCACTCTAGCCACAGCAGGGGCAGGCATTTTTCATTTTTTAACGTAAAGTGCACATCCATATCTTGTCCAGGATAGGCGTGGCAGGACTGCGCCTTCATTGCAGCGCTGACGCCGTAAAGCGCCAAGCGTCCCCAGCCGTAGGCACAAATAGCCAACAGGGCAACAAAGAGCAAAAAGCCCCCCAGCACCCCAAAGCCTGCATACAAGCTCCCTAAAGACAGCAGGCCAAACAGCGCTGCACATTGCCATGTGGCAATATAGCTAGATGTATTATAACGGTCGTTTATCATATGTTTGTCACCTAGTTAGAGCAAATTTTCTTCATAAGGTGGGACAGCGACCCCTTCTAAAATATCATAAATCAAATCGGTTTCTGTCTTTTTGGCAATGCGTGCCTCCCCAGACAACGTGACTCTATGTGCCAGAATGGGCACAGCAATTTGCTGTATGTCATCAGGGGTCACAAAATCTCGCCCTTCCATGGCGGCATAGGCTTTGCCCATTTTATACAGCGCACGAGACGCACGGGACTAGCCCCTGCTTTTAAGAAGGGATTGTCTCGGGTTTTTTGCACCAGAGAAACGATATAGGTCGACACCTCATCGCTGACACGCACTTGCTCAATGGCGGCCTGTAACTCCAGCACTTTTTCAGGGGTCACCACAGGGTTTATGGTGTCAAAGGGGATTTGGTCGCCCAAGATTTTCAGCATGGACATCTCCTCTTCCACCGTGGGATACCCCAAGGACAGGCGGATTAAAAACCGATCCATTTGGGCGGCAGGCAACTTAAATGTGCTTTCGCTTTCCACAGGGTTTTGGGTGGCCATGACCACAAAGGGGGCAGGCAAAGGATAGGTGGTGCCGTCGATGGTGACCTGCCGCTCTTCCATGGCTTCTAGCAAGGCAGATTGGGTGCGCGGAATGGCACGGTTGACTTCGTCAGCCAGCAAAATATTGGTCATGACAGGGCCGTGAAGCATTTCAAAACCACCCGTTTGGCGGTTATAAATATTCATGCCCACAATGTCTGAAGGGAGCAAGTCTGGGGTAAATTGAATGCGCTTAAAATCGCATCCCAGCACGATGGATAAGGTTTTAATCAAGGTGGTTTTCCCCAAGCCGGGCATATCTTCTAGCAACACATGGCCACCAGAGAGGATGGAGAGCACCATCAAGCGGATTTGCTTGTCCTTGCCCACCATGATTTTTTCTGTTTCTTTCAACATGGCTGCAACCACAGCCTGCACCGATTGTTCCATAGATTTGTCTCCTCCTAAATTTTTACTTTAAAAGTATAGCACACTAAAGAAATTTAGGGAAGAGCTATTTTTTGAATAAACTGTAAATAAGCGCTGGGGGTACGTGAGCAGAAATACAAAAAACCGAAGCAGCATACATCTACTTCGGTTTTTAATATAGTGGCCAAAAAAGAGATGCACGGAGTAACGGCATGGTGGGGGCGCTCGACTAGCCTCGCAAGGCTGTTTGGTCACCCAACCTCCAAAGGCGGCACTTAGGGCGGAGATGGGGCCACACCCCTCGAATTAAATCGATTTGCCCTTACCGAAATCGCAACCGTTCTCCGTCCCATACTTTTTCACTCTTCACTCTTACTTATTACTTTCAAAAAATCCTGTACAACGTAGTGAAAAGTGAAAAAGTAATAAGTAATAAGTAATAAGTAATAAGTAATAAGTAATAAGTAATAAGTAATAAGTAATAAATCCGAAGTAGATAAATCTACTTCGGATTTTTTGGATGTAGTGGCCAAAAAAGATGCAAAAGCTAACAAGTCTGCAACATCTGGGGGAGCTCGAGGGGGCACACCCCTCGAATAAAATCAATTTGCCCTGACCGAAATCGCAACAGCTTGCAAAGGGGAACATCTCATGAAATAAGGTAACCTTCCAATCCTGCACAAGGCAAATGCACCACGCAAAAAGAGACTGCCTAGGCAGTCTCTTTTTGCGTGGTGGAGCCAAAGGGGCGTTGTACGAACTCGCCCCGTCGTCAGCAGTTCCATTCAAAGCATTCTCAATTAGTGGTATTTCGATTGTGTTTTTATCTCCAGAAAAGCTAAATGCAATCTTCAGGTTATTTGGGTCGTCTTCTTCGTCGTTTAAGAATACCGCCACAAGGAACGTATCGAAAAGCATTGCTTGAAAACGCTTGTCGTTCTCGTCCCCATCACGAAAAACCTTCAGACCCTCTAAGAACTTCTCCTTTGGAGCCAATATCACCTCTGCCTTTGCAGATTGAATTTTCCCAACAAGCTTCGCTTGCTCACGCTCCAGCGCAAGCAGGCGTTCCTTTGTAGTCTCGGTGATAATTCCCTGTTCAATTGCCTTCATCATATTATGCACAGACTTCTTGTTGTCTTCTAGCTCTTTCTCCATTAAGGCCACATGGGAGCCTTCGGCAACCTTTTTGTTGTGTGCAATGATTTCGTCGGCAATCCACTCCAGTATATCGTCTTGAAGTGCATATTGCATGATAGCTCTGGTGACACTCAACTCTAGCGTGTCACGACGAACATGACTCTTGTCACATCCCTTTTCCGTCCTTCGTTTTTGGCACGAATAGTAGTGATGCAACTCTCCGTGCTTCCCTCGGCCAGACACGCCAACCATGGCGCTACCACATTTCGCACAGTACAGCTTTCCCGTCAGCAGGTAATCGCCGTTGATGCGATGTCGTCCTCTTGCGTTCCCTTTCGTTTGAATCACCTCCTGCACTCTAAAGAACAATTCTTTAGAAACTATTTGGGGGATGCCTCCCTCGATGCGGACATCACCGTAGATGTACACACCAGTATATCGCTCGTTTGTAACCAAGTTCTGAAACGAGTTTTTGCCCCATGGTTTTCCACGCCCAGTCTTAATGCCCTTGGCGTTCAAGTCTGCCGCTATGTCTACAAAAGCATCGCCACGAGCAACCCTGGTGAATATATCACGAACAACCTCGTCTTTGGGTGCATCAATGGCATAGCGACTATCATCTCCCTTTTTGTACCCAAGTGGCAACGTTCCGTTGGTGATTTTGCAATTCGCCGCATTGTCATACAGGCCACGCTTGATGTCCTCGGCCATGTTCTCGGAGTAGAACTGGTTGACGTTCATCATGCTCCGCAGGGCGAAACGGCCAGCAGCTGTATCGTCAAAATCCTCTTCCACGTATAAAACACGGACGCCCAGCGATAACAACTTGTCCTCGTTGGCCATAGCCTGGAGCATATTGCGACCGATGCGATTAGACTTCCATGCGATAACGTAGGAAAAGTCGCCACGCTCCGCATCCTTCATCATCCGCTGAAAGTCAACACGGCGGTCTGTCCTGCCGGTGATGGCTCGGTCTGAATAGACACGATTGATGGAAATTTTTTTATCCAGTGCATAGGCCATGCACTGCTCTACTTGCTGTTCGATAGAAGCGTCTTTCTGAGCGTGGCTACTATACCGTGCATAGATAGCACCAGCTGTGCCCAAGGGTGCTTGCTTCGTATTTTTCAGCCCTTTGGCATTGCTTGGTCGTGCTAGAGATTTCAAAAATTCTTCACCCCCGTTTAGGATAGGTTTAGCATAGTAATAGAAATAGAAATAGGGCTAGACTAGAAATAGCGCACACGCACGCACGTACGCGTGAGTATCGATAGACTATGTATACCGTATAGATACCCTATCCATATGGTATCTACTAAAAAGCTTTATACTCGTAAGTGCCATCTTCGTAGAGCAGTGACCCATAGGGGTCAACCACAACACCGTCAGAGTCTATCGCCCCATAGGTGGCATTGTAGATATCGCTCCCAATGAAGCAGACACCTGTCCCAGCAACTCCGCCAGCAGAGTTTTTCAAGATAATAGAAAACCAGCTAAGGTCACTACCTTCAATATACTCTTCGGCAAAGGCTATCAAGTCCTCTGACGTGGCGGACAAGGCGACATCCTTGTCGATATAAATAAATCCTCGTTTCCCTGCGATTGAAGTTTTCGTTCCGTTTAAGATATGCTCATACTCTACCTCTGGAACGAAGAATACATTGCTTTCCTCTGGTTCTGACACGGCAGGGGAATTCTCGACATCACTGATATCTGAGGAAGTCGCTCCCTCACTGCAACCAACAAGCAGCATAAGTAGGCCCAGAGACACGCTGGCAAACAAGGTTCTGATTTTCATAGGCACACCTCACTACGAAGTTTTGTCGAAGTCAATCGAATGGTATTTTATATCTTTTTGAACATTTTTCCACTTTGGTGTGGTACAATGATGACACCGTCGGCGGAAAACATCAGAAAGGAAATGAATCAATGAAAACAAACGAGACGATAGAAGCAAAGGGGACAGTCTGCTTTCCTCTGAAATTGATGTTTGTAGCCGAACTATTCTCTAAACTATCCAACAAAGAACAAGACTATATTATTTCTCAGATAGAAGCCCTTTTATCGCATGAACAATGAGCGCCTGTTGGTCATCGCTCAAAAGGCTGAATAATTCAATATACTCCTGTGTACGCCCATTGCCTTCTTCGGTAATGGGCGTCACATTTTTTTCGATAGGGACATCATAACCCATAAGCCAGGCTTCCGACACACCTAGTGCCATGCCGAGGATGGACAGTCGCTCTTGTCCGGGCTCAACCTTTCCAGAGAGATACTGGCTCAGAGCATTTTTCCCTATCTTGACATTGTATTTTTCACAATATGGGGCAGCGGCGGTTAACACATCTATCTGGCGCATACCACGTGCCGCCATCACCTCAGCAAGTCGCTTGGATGTTGAACTACTTTTCATGGTGCATCCTCCTGTTTTCTATGAAGGTATTATACCCCACTTTGAACAAAAGTTCAAGAGAAATTATAGAAAAGTTCAAAAAAATTGAAGAAAAGTGTTGCATTGGAAAATTGCTTGTGGTATAGTGGCTATGGTAGTTCAATAAAATTGAACAAATAATCAACACGAAAGGAGTATTTACCATGGCATATGATTACGCAAAACTCGTTGGTCGCATCACTGAAAAGTATGGGAGCCAAGCAACCTTCTCCACTGCAATGGGGCTGTCTGAACGCAGTCTGTCGTTGAAGCTCAACGGAAAGACTGGATTTAAGCAACCCGAAATATCCAAAGCTTGCAATCTGCTTGAATTGGAACACACGGATATTTCCCTCTATTTTTTTACCCTAAAAGTTCAATGATATTGAACCAAATCGGAGGTATCTAAAAATGTCAACACCATTCCTAGCAGAAACATGTACCACACAGACCATCAAAATCAACGTTAATGAAATTCCAGACATCGACCGCAGAAAGATTGCAGAGGCAGGTTCGGCAATGTTGGCACGCTTCTTCGCAGACCCTGTCATCAACAAAAAGATAGATGACCGCCTCGCCAAGAGAAAGGCTGAATCTAAAAGCAGAGGTGATAGCCATGTATGACCCCAAGCTCGCCACAGAAGCCCAGACCCAGTATTGCGAAAAAATGAGCTACCCCAACTTCGCCCCCTACATGGGCCGATGCTTCTCTTGTGGGCGCAACATCTACCAGCCCATCAAGCGCCCGAGCGGGCACACCTCTGGCATCACGGTTGAGGGAGCATCCAGCCATTTGATTGTAGGGTGCCCTCACTGCAATCGTAGCTACTGTGATTGAAAGGGGGTGAGGAACATGGAAAAGATTATGTATCTCTGCGTGCCCTGTGCCGAAGGTCTGAAAGACAGTCACACGGTGGCTGGCTTCGGTGGCACGAAAAAAATCACCTGTGAGAACTGCAACCGCCGTCGGTATGGCAGAGCTCACAAGGTGAATGAGAAATCAAAACGAAAGGAGGGCTAAGTCACAATGTACTATCGCATTTGCCCCTACTGTGGCAGTCACAACGACCCTGGCGAGCGGTGCGATTGTCAAGAGCAAAAAGTGGAGGCCGCTTCCGCTGGCACGGAAACGACCTCAAAAGGAACCTACGCTACTGACAGAGTAGCACGCTATGGATAAGAAGTCAAGGAGGACACCCCATGAAGAACCGACTTCGAGCGTTGCGGTTGGAGAAGAACATCCCAACCAAAGACATGGTGGCGACTGTGCAAACGGTCTACCCCAAGTACGACAAAACCATTCAATCCAAGTGCGAGAATGGGGGCGACTATGGCGTCACCATCAGCCAGGCGGCTATGGATACCCTGTATGACACCTTCGACCCAGACCGCTCAACCGCTCGTAAATCCCGCACAGCAGACCGCCACCGCCTACCTTGTCGCATCACCTGTCGACTGACAGAGAAGGACTACCAAGCGTTGCAACAGCTGGTAGACGACAAGGGCTACCCCTCTATGCAAGACTGGATGGCGGCGGTGGTGCAAGAAACCATAAAGGATGTGAAACCTGATGGCCTATGAGAACAAAGACCGCAAGTGCGAGTGTCACAAGTGCGATGCTAACAAAGCCTGTGTCTACGCCTGGAAATTTCAGCGCCTGGGCAAAGAGCAAGGCGGTTTAGGCAAATGCGCCTTGCTGGCAGAGAACAACAAAAAATTACAATACTAAGGAGAAAATACCATGGGAAACCAAATCATTGCCGTTGTGTATGAGAACAAAGAAACTGGAAAATTCGAGGGCAAGCCCTACAACTACTATTGCAACATCCCTGTTGCCGTTGGCGACGTGGTTATCGCACCTACTTACAAAGGCGACTCCAAAGCTCTTGTTGTTGAAATCTACGTGAACCCAAGCACCCTTCCTGCCTATGTGCTGAACGTACTGAAAACCATCAGCTCCTTCGTGGAGAATAAGGAGCCCATCGAATGAGTAGTGAATTGATTATCGTCCGCCAGCTCCCCATCATCGAAGAGAAGTTGCGGAGCATCAGCGAAGAAATGAAAACCCGCACCGATGAAGCCTTGAGCCTGGCTGTCACCGAAGACACCGTAAAGCAAATTAAGCGTGTCCGCGCTGACTTGGGCAAGTCCTTCAAAGAATTGGAGGAAGCCCGAAAGTCCGTGAAAAAGGAAGTCATGGCACCCTACGAGGAATTTGAAAAGCAGTACAAAACCTACATCACCGATGTGTTCGCCCCCACTGATGCAACCCTCAAGGGGCGCATCGCCGAAGTGGAAGATGGCGTCAAAGAGGAAAAGCGAGCAGAAGCACAAGCCTTTTTCGATGAATATGCCGTGTCTGTTGGTGTTAACTTCGTGAAATACGAAGATGCAGGGTTCAAGGTCACGTTGAGTTCCACAGCCAAAGCCTTGCAAGCGGCCGTAAAAGAATTCCTGGACCGCATCGCTGACGACCTGGTTGTCATTGACACCCACCCCAACAGCGACGAGGTGCTGGTGGAGTACAAGCAGTGCCTGAACATCGCCAAGTCCATCACCACCGTGGCCAACCGTCACGAAGCCATTGAAGCAGAGCGCAAGCGCCAAGAGGAGCAACGGATCCAACGTGAAGCCCAGGCAAACCATCAGCACCAAATCGAGGAACTGCTACGGCAACAAGCCCAGGCAGTGCCTGCGCCCCAGGTGATGGCTGCTCCCCAGGTTGTGCCACAAGAAGCCGTTGCCCCTGCAGTGGAGCAACAACAAGTCTATCAATCCACATTTACCGTCACCGGCACAAAAGAACAGCTGAGAGCGGTTCGAGATTTCTTAATCAATGGAGGATATACCTATGAAGCCAAATAACAACATGGTTCCACAAAAGCCTAGATTTTCCGTGGCAATCACCACCCCCCAGTATCAAAAGTTAATCAGCAACACACTGTCCGACCCCAAGCGTGCCAGTCGTTTCATTGCCAGCATCACCTCAGCCGTAGCCATTAACCCTGCGTTGCAAGAGTGCGATGCTGGCACTATTTTGGCTGGGGCGCTGTTGGGTGAATCCTTGAACCTGTCCCCCTCCCCTCAGCTGGGGCAATACTACCTGGTGCCCTTTGAATGCAAATTGAAGGGCGATGACGGCAAGCCCATCTATCTCCTTGATGAACAAGGCAACCGCATGAAGGACAAGCGTGGGTATTACATGGTGGCAACGGAAAAACGTGCCCAGTTCGTCTTAGGCTACAAAGGCTACATCCAAATGTCTTTGCGGAGCGGTTCTTATTCTGACCTGGACACACGGGTCATCAAAGAAGGCGAATACCTGGGGCGTGACCCCAATACCGGCAAGCCCCTATTCCACTTCATCGAGGATGACGACCAGTGGGAGAGCCTTCCTGTGGTTGGCTATATGGCCTACTTCGAGTATCTCAACGGATTCAGAAAAACCATGTACTGGAGCAAGGGGAAGATGCTCAACCACGCTGACCAGTACAGCCCAGCTTTTAGCGCCAAGAACTATGAGAAGCTCCAAAATGGCGAAATCCCAGACAATGAGCTGTGGAAGTATTCCTCCTTCTGGTACAAGGACTTTGACGGAATGGCACTGAAGACCATGCTTCGCCAGTTGGTGTCCAAGTGGGGCATCATGTCCACCGATATGCAGACCGCAATCGAAAAGGATGCCACCACCCAGAGCATTTCCACCAAAGGGAATGTCATTGGATTACCAGAAGACCCCGCCCCTCATGATGACATCATTGACCCTGACACATTGCCCTCATCGGCGCCACCTCCTGCAGCTGAAAAGGTGAACCTGAATGACCTGTAATATCAACTATGACATTGTTGCAACAGGCTCTAAGGGCAATGCGGTGGTGGTGGAAAAGCGCATCCTAATCGACTGTGGTGTCCCATACAAATGGCTAGCCCACCACGTCAAGGGATTGCAGGTGGTGCTGTTAACCCACATCCACTCCGACCACTTCCACCGCATCACCATCCACCGCCTAGCCAAGGAGCGCCCAACCCTCCGCTTTGCCTGTGGAGAATGGCTAGTGAAAGACTTGGTGGACTGTGGGGTTGCGATGAAGAACATTGACGTCATGGCATCGGCCGCCAACCATTACCTGTACCATGGCTTCACCGTGTCGCCAGTTCCCCTGTCTCACAACGTGCCAAACTGTGGCTACAAAATCCTCTTCCACGATGGACGCAAGATGTTTTATGCCACCGACACAAACAATCTCAACGGCATCACAGCCAAGGACTTCAACCTGTACATGGTAGAAGCCAACTATGGCACGGAGGAAATCCAAGAGCGCATCGCCCAGAAGAAAGAAAACGGAGAGTATGCCTATGAGCACCAGGTGCTGAAAAACCATCTCTCCAAAGAAAAGTGTGACGACTTCATCTACAGCAATATCGGCAGTCGTGGCACCTACGTTTACCTCCATGTGCATGAGGATAAGTGGAAGGAGAACCACCAGTGAAAGGGAAATTGATTGACCTATCCTTCGGGATGAACCGCAAGCAGCGCATCACCATTGAGGTGGACGGAGATTTTCGAGGGATGTTCGATTCCCTGAAAGATAGCGTGGTCACGGTGGACGTCAAAAAGTTCAAAGCTCGCCGCTCTGCATCAGCCAACGCTTACTTCCACGTGCTTGTTCACGCCATAGCAGAAGCCAACGGTGTGGGCAACGAAGAAGTGAAACGTACCCTGGTATGCGAATATGGCGCCCTGGCCAGAGAGAGTGACGGTCAAATCGTGGGTTTCAAATTGCCTGTGGCAGTTGACGTCACCGACATCTACCCTTACGTGCACCTGTACGACACCCAAGAAGAAAACGGCAAACCCTTCAACCGCTACCTGCTGTATAAGCACACCAGCGACATGAACACCACCGAGATGGCACGGCTCATTGACGGTGCCATCTATGAAGCCAAAGCTCTGGGGCTTGCAACCGACACCCCAGAGCAGTTGGCACGATATAAGGAGGAATGGAACAGAAAATGAGAGAAGTCTACTGCGACTACTGTGGCAAGCGAGCGGAGTTTGTCGACAGCAAAGTAGTGCATGGTCGGAGCTACGGCATGATTTACCTGTGTCGACACTGCATGGCTTACGTCGGCGTTCACAAGGGCAGTGACAAGCCACTTGGCAGACTGGCAAATGAAGAACTACGCTACTGGAAAAAGGCCGCCCACGCCACATTTGACCCCCTGTGGAAATATGGGCGCTTCAAGGGTTGTCGCAATGCCGCATATGGATGGCTTGCAGGCAAAATGGAACTCAGCCGAGAGGAAACCCACATTGGAATGCTTGATGTCGTCAACTGCAAAAAAGCAATCAACATCATCAAAAATGAAAATTCAAAAGGAGCACATCGATATGGAAAACACTAATGAAAACAGCGTTAACCCCAAGGTCACAGAGGACTATCGAGGTGACGTCACCATTAAAATTCCTCTGTCTCTTTTCGAGGAGCTTATCAAGGCACGCACCGAGCGTGACGTTGTGAAAAAACTGGTCTACTCTCTCCCTAGCTACCAAAGTGGCGACACCATCAAACAGGTATTTGACGCTGTGAGTGGCAAAGCAATCCAAGATAAGGAGTAAGGCGATGCTGAATAAATCATTCATTATGGGTCGCTTGACCCGTGACCCCGAACTGCGCCGCACCCAGTCTGGCACAGCCGTCACATCCTTCTCTTTGGCAGTCGACCGTGATTTCAAAGGTCAAAACGGTGAACGAGAAACCGACTTCATCGACTGTGTAGCCTGGCGCAACACGGCCGAGTTTGTGACAAAGTATTTCGCCAAAGGCCGTATGGCAGTGGTGGAAGGGCGCATCCAAATGCGAGAATATGAAGACAAAGACGGCAAGAAGCAACGTGTCTTTGAGATTAACGCTGACAGCGTCTACTTCGGGGACTCCAAGCGAGAGGGTGACGCTCAGGGCGGCGGCGGTTCCTATGGGCAACACAACAAGCCCCAAGGGCAACCACCCCAGGGGCAACCATCCCAAAGCCAATATAGCCAAGGGCAATACAGTCAAGGCCAGCAACGCCAACCACAGCAAATAAATATGAACGAGATACCCTACAACGACCCAGATTTACCATTTTAACCAAAGAAAAGGATAGGAGGTGATGATTTGGCAAATTATCGCAACATTCATATGTCCTTCTGGACAGATGCCAAAGTGGTGGATGATTTTACCACAGAAGACCGCTACATGTACCTCTGGTGCCTGACGAACCCACACACAAATCTCTGTGGGTGCTACGAAGTCAGCATCAAGCAGATGGCCAACGAAACAGGTCATTCCCCTGAAATGGCAGAGCGCATCCTCAAACGCCTGGAGGAAGCGCACCAGGTTCTGAAATATGATAAGGTCACCAAAGAATTGCTACTGATGAACTGGAGCCGACACAACTGGTCAGCATCGGAGAAGCTGAACAAACCCTTGCTTGAAACCATCCAAAAAGTGAAGAGCGATGAATTCCGCCTGTACCTGGCAGGGTGCTATAACGACCGCAACGGTGTGGTGCAAGTGGATATTCCTACTGCACAACCACCCAAAGAAAAGCCTGCTGTGGTACGCCACCAACGTGGGGAACATGGCTATGTGACCCTCAGTGATGCTGAATTTGCACGGCTTCAAAAAGACATTGGCGACCAGGAGCTTTCACGGTGCATCGCCTACATTGACGAAAGCGCCAAAATCAGTGGCAACAAGAACAAGTGGAAGGACTGGAACATGGTCATCCGAAAGTGCAATCGTGAGGGCTGGGGCATGGGCCGCCAACCCAGAGCCCAAGTGCCTAGCAAATCAGAAGCCGCCCTGGGGAACCTCCAGGCACTACATAAGCAATATGCTGAGGAGGGCGCATGACGAAGTTAGAAACCAGCGAGATTTTCTCATTGATGATGATTGCCTGGCCCAATGCGGAGATGTTCAGAGGTGGGCTCTCCAAGTTAGATGTCACCATCACCTTGTGGCATCGATGCCTAGGCGGAACCGACCGTTGGATTGGGCAGTGCGTCGCATACGAGCTGTGCAAAACCAACAAGTTCCCTCCCACCATCGCAGAGTTCCTGGAGAAGTGTACTGAGCTAACCCAGTTCCACACCTACGAAGTATACCGCCTGTTAAACCAGGTGAAGCGTGGCTCTTATATGTACGAGGATTTGCAAGAGTTCGTGAACACATTGCCCACAAGCTCCCTGTTGAGCCAGTTAATTTTCGCCATGGGTGGTGCCAGCAATCTAGTGAAACCTGCAGGCGACAAGCAACGGTGGAACCTGGAAGCCTTCGAAATGGCTTACTGGCAAACAATCAAGAAAACCGCCCCCCAGCTTACCGCTGGTACTAGGGCGATAGAAGGAGGACAGAAATGAGAAGACCGTCAGACCGCAGAAAACTGGAACGGCTGGAAGCCGCATTGGAGAAGCAAAACGAAACCCTAGCCTATCATGCAGAGCTTCACGAAACAGAAGCCAAAGCCATTAACGCACAAACCAACATCTCCAAAGCTGTTGTTCGAGAGGTGTTCCCCAACAATGACGAACTGGTTCGCCGCAAATCCTTTGAGCGCCGCATGGAAACCCATGTAAAAACCATCCAACAGCAGGTGTGCCTTTTGTCCCTGATTGCGGTGGTAGCCCTAGCAATCGCCGTTGTCCTGGTTTACCGTTCCACCACCATTGCTACCCAAGAGGTTAGCGAAACCGCCCCTGCATCCATCGCTGTGGCGGTTGCAGACGACGCCCTGCCTGTAGCGCAAGATATTGAGGATTTTATCGAACCGCACATCGTCGACATTGACCACGAACCCACTGTGGACGACCAGGCTATACCCTACCTGGCAAAGCTGATTTGGGGCGAAGCCAGAGGATGCACCCAGGTGCAACAAGAAGCAGTGGTCTGGTGCGTGCTCAACCGTGTGGATAGCGATGACCCCTATTACCCTGATGACATCATCGGGGTAATCACCCAGGAAAGTCAATTCCACGGCTATGCAGATGACAACCCCATTTATGTTGATTTTGTGGAAATCGCCACCGATGTGCTAGAGCAGTGGGAAGCAGAAAAATCTGGATCCACCGATGTTGAGCGTGCCATCCCAGTGGACTGCCTGTGGTTCTGGGGCGACGGTGACGTCAACTACTACCGCACTGCCTACAATGGCGGTGACACCTACACGGTATAAGCCATGGCGGTGAAAGAGAAAAAGCCAGAAAATCAGCGCAAGGGCAAGGAGGCCAGAGCCAAGGGCAAAGCTTTTGAAAACCGCCTGGACAAATCCTTCGAGTATTACAAAGCCCAAGGGTTCGCCGCCATTGCCAAAACCCCAGAGCCTATGCGCATCCTCAGTCCAGCGGGCGCAGGGCGGTTTACCTGTTGCTTCACCAAGAAGGCACAGCCTGACTATGAGGGCACCTTGAAAGGCGGGCAATCCATTCGCCTGGAAGCCAAATTCACCGACCTAGACCAGATTGGGCAAGTCCGCTTGCTAGACGTGCAAGCAGAGGATTTCAAGCTTCACGCCGCCCTGGGTGCCAAGTGCTTTGTCATCGTTGGATTTGCCAGTGGGAATGTGTACCGCATCCCCTGGTTCGTATGGCACAAGATGGTGAAAATCTATGGCAGAAAGTATGTAACCGAGCTAGACTTGGGGCGCTATAAAGTCCCCGAAACAGAGGATGGCACCCTGTTGGTGCTGAATTAACGAAAGGAGCTAGACCCATGATTGAAAAGAACAAATACGAGGAACAGTACAAAAAACTGGTGAACCTGTGCGAGGAGCATGACCTGACGTTCCGACTGCGAAAAGACAGCTACCCTGTCACCCTGACCATCTTGCCATTGACCGACATGGAACATCAAATGTGCATGTTGGAAACGGTGGAGGCCAACGGATACATCAGTCCCGATGCTTCCATTAAGCTGTGGGTAGAAGACTCGGAATTGAAATGGTCCTTCTCCGAATCCTTCGCCATTACCGATGTGCTTCAGGGGAAAATCAAAGGTATTTTCGTCAAAATGCACCGCTATTGGATGCAAGCCTTTTTCCGTGAAGTGGTGGAAAAGAAGCTGTTGTCCCCCAAGGTCATGCCTACATCAAATGACAGCGGACTGCCAGAAGAAGCCCAATCCATCGAAGACTTCGACACAGAGGATGACAACGATGTGCTAGCCTTTGACGCCCTTGTGGAAAAGGCCACCCAACTGGTCAGAGCTGAGGGCATGGCGTCGCATCTGCTGTTGCAACAGCGCCTAAACATCTCCTATTCCCTGGCTGGAGAAGTTATGGAAATGTTGGAAGCCTACAACGTGGTTGGCCCACAAGACGGCAACAACCCCCGAGAGGTATTCATGGACGAAACCCTCGTTCCCGACTTAGGCGACACGGACGTAGAGGATGCAGGCCCAAATGTCGAAGACTTCCCCACCGAAGATGACGAGGTGTTGAGTGATGATGAACTAACCTCTGACGACCAGGAGGTCTAACCATGGGCAAAGTAACGCACCAGCTCAGAAACGAGAACCAGAAGAACATCACCCGCATTTTTGACAGACTATCTCAACGCAATTCACGTTGGACTGTCTGGAGCGATTTCGTGGTCATGTCCGCAATCAGCATCTCCAATACTGTGGACAAGGTCAACGAGCAGTCGAGAGAGCAGCTCTACATGGACACCATCAAAAAATACACCAAAGCTGAACTGCTGGAATTTGCCCAAATGATAGCGGAACTGGTGATGGGTATGGAGCGAAATCCAAACTGCGACTTTCTCGGTGAACTGTTTATGATGCTGGAGCTAAGCAATGCGCAAAACGGCCAGTTTTTCACCCCCTACTCTGTCTGCTCTGCAATGGCAAAATTGACCATTATGGATGAATTGCACAGCAAGATTGAAACAGAGGGTTGGGTGTCGGTGAATGACTGCGCTTGCGGAGCTGGTGCGTTACTGATTGCCTTTGCCAATGAATGCAAAGAGCAAAATATCAATTACCAACGAAGCGTCCTGTTTGTGGCGCAAGACCTGGACTATACGGCGGCAATGATGTGCTATCTCCAACTAAGCCTTATGGGATGCCCTGGCTATGTGGTGGTGGCGAATACAATCACAAACCCTGTCACCACCTATGACCGAAAAGGGCTGTTGCCACGAGATGGGCAAAACATCTGGTACACGCCTTTCTATTTTACGGAAATCTGGCAGGGCAGAACGATATGTGCATCCATCGACCGTATGTTCCATCAAATGCCGAAGCCTGCACCTGCAGAGGTGAAGGAGGAACAGCAGGAAATCACCGTCACCCAGTCAACCAAAACTGACTACCCAATCAACGAAACCAAAGCGGGTCAGCTGACCCTGTTTTAACAACTGCAAACTTGAAAGGAGCCAACCATCATGTTGCAATTCATATCTGTGGATAAAATCCACCCTCACCCCCAGAACCCCCGCAAGGAGCTGGGCGACCTCACCGAGATTGCCGCCAGCATGAGCGAAAACGGTATCCTCCAGAACTTGACCGTAGTCCCTACCGCAAACTTGCGCTACGACAAAGAAGCCATGACCTGGGTAGAAGACGAAACCCAAGGCACACAATACACAGTCATCATCGGACACCGTCGACTGGCGGCGGCTAAACTGGCAGGGCTGACAGAGGTACCCTGTGTCATCACCCAAATGACGGCTCAGGAGCAACAGCGCACCATGCTCATTGAGAACATCCAACGTGCCGACCTACTCCCTATTGAGCAAGCCCAAGGCTTCCAGCTGATGTTAGACATGGGCGACACCCTGGAGGACATCGCCCAGAAAAGCGGGTTCTCCACCTCCACCGTGCGCCACCGCACCAAGCTTTTGGACTTGAACCAAAAGAAGTTGAAACAAGCCACCGAACGTGGCGGTACCATGTCCGATTACATCGCCCTGGAGAAGCTAGAGGATGTCGACCGCAAGAACGCTGTCCTGGCTAAGATAGGCACTCCCAACTTTAACGACGTGTTGGAGAAAGCCCTTGCAACCGAAAAGATAGTCAAAGCAGTTGAGCAGGCCATCGAGGTTGTGAGCACCTATGCAACCCAGGTTGAACAGTACGACTACCAGACCATGGAAGGGTACAAGACCTATGGGCGCTACGGCACAGTCTGCGAAGTGGTTGTTCCCGATGATGCAGACACAGCGGAATATTTCTATTGTGTGACAAAGTCGAAAGACCAGTGTGCCGTATACAAAAGTCGCTCCAAGGAAGAAGAGCGCAAAATGACAGCGGAGGAAACGAAGAAGCGTGCGACCGAAGAACGGTATAAAGTCCAAAAAGCCGAGGCCGAGGACATTGCAAAACGCCATGAGTCCCTGCGTCGTGCCTTTGTTTTGTCAGTTGGCAAGACCAAGATTAAAAACAACCTGGAGGTCATTGTGACCGCCATCCTCCACGCTTCTGCAGGGAAAGCCTCCCATTGGAGCAACCGAGTTTTGGACAACGCATTGCTCAATACTCTGCTTGATATCGAAGTGGATGAAACTGCGGAGGGCGAAAAAGAAATGGTGCAAAAGTGCATTGCCAAAGCCACTCTGGCACCAGAAACCACCTTGTTCCGAAGCGTGTATGCCATGATTGAAAATACAGTGATGTACTATTGGCAGTCCGCCTACAACTACACATTAGGGGGTTCAGAAGTACATCACAAAAAATGCGACCGTCTGGATAAAACCTATGAACTTCTCACCGCCATGGGCTATGAAATGTCCGATGAAGAAATCGCCATGCAAAACGGCACCCACGAGATTTTCCAAAAGGAGGACACGGCAGAATGCAACGATTGACCTACAAATCTCCCCACGGCGGATATGGGTACAACCAGGATGTGGACTTCTACTCCAACGAAGTGAAAAATCACATTGGGCAGGCAGTTTCCTAATGTTAAATTTCACAGATTAAGCGACTGCCCAAACTGCGGTGCCAAAATGGATTTGGTAGAAAGGATTTAACTATGGATATTGTATTAGGAAATGGCAATGTGGGCATTGCAACTACATCCAGAGAAGGGAGCAAAGTTGCCAACGGCATCGTTCTCCATCAGCTTGAAAAGCCTGTGTTGCCAATCGGCACTAAGGTTTCAGACGGTGGCTACCCTGTGGAGGAACTGGTTGGCACATTGGTCTTCATTGAATTTAAAAACATCGAAGGCGCCAAAACCCTGCAACGGGCGGTAGACAAAGCCATAAAAAGCATGGAGGGTGGTGTGCCAGTTGAACTATGACAAATTCACAGCTGATGTCCACCAGAATGCTGTTGAGCATGGTTGGTGGGATAACAGCCCAAGTATTGACGACATGCTGGTGCTAAAGCATGAGTACAACAAAACCAGACCCTACCGCCATGGAGGGGAATTGCTATGAAACCTATTCTTTTCAACACCGATATGGTGGAAGCTATCCTGGATGGGCGCAAGACGGTAACACGTCGACAGCTCAAATGCATGGTGCACTCCGTACATGCTGTAACAGGCGACTGTATCAAGCATTACCTGGAGCGTGCAGGCAAGATGCCCTACCAGGTGGGCGATGGGCTTTACGTCCGTGAAACCTGGCAGTTCATCCCCTGCATCGATTGCGCTATGTCTGCTTGCCAGAACAAGCCTGTGGTGCATGAAGATGCCGAAACAGTTGGAGAAGGGTGCTTTGTGTTCAAAGCATCCTATCCAGAAACCAAGACGATGCACTGGCGACCATCCATCCATATGCCCGAAGAAGCGGCACGGATTTTCCTAAAGGTCACAGCTGTTCGGGTGGAACGGTTGCAATCTATCTCTAGGCAACAATGCCATGCAGAGGGTATTGTTGGGTTCGAAGGGATGACAGGCGAACCTAAATACATGGAACAAATAAGGGGGCGTGCCGCCCAAACAGTGTTCTCTGAACTGTGGGAAAGCACCATCAAAAAACAAGACCGTCCTGCCTACGGTTGGGATGCAAACCCCTGGGTCTGGGTTATTGAATTTGAACGGCTCAAGGAGGTGCCCCATGACTAGAAAACGCTTTGTAAAACGCTTAATGGCTGTGGGGTTTGACAGGAACTTCGCTATGAAGTTTTCCCGTGGTGGGCCTGCGAATAAGTCATATGCCCAGAGATGGGAGGAAATAGCCTTTCACATGATGTTGGTATCAGGCTGTTGCAACTATCTGTCACGTGCTATGGAGGAGACTTATGACTAGAAAGAAATTCATCAAGCTCCTTAAAGTAATGGGGATGGAACGCAATCAAGCGTTAGAAATTATAGCCGATGCACCCAGAGGGCATTCCTACAGAAAAATCCTTAGCGTGTGCATCATGGACTACATAGCAGCTGATATGCTGAGAGCCTTTCTCTGTCACAAAACTGCCACTAACTCCAATCCTGAATATATTGAATTCACCGTTGAATATGACGATGATGCTGTAGCTGTTCTGACAGCGGAGGAACCATGACTAGAAAGAGATTTGTGAAGCTGATGATGGCCAGGGGTATGGAGCGGAACGATGCCAACGCCCTAGCTGTTGCGGTGAGAAAATCATCGACCTATGCCATCGGGGCAACCTATTCCTACAAGAGAGGATATCCGCCCCAAGAACATTGGTGGTTGCGGTCTCACGGATGGGCAAATAGCATGTCTCGATACTTTACGGTGTCGATAGATATAGAAAGAGGTTTTTATGACCAGACAACGATTTGTGAAATTGCTCATGGGTGTCGGAGCTACCCGCAACGAGGCCGGTGAGATTGCAGGGCGCAGACCGCCCACTGTGTCCTACAAGGACTACTACTCAGATGCCAGAATGATGGCGATAATGCTCCACGTGGGAGTATCCGTAAAAAAGGCTGGCAAGGCCGTGGTCAAAGCAACAAAGGCCTATGCGAAGGCATCCATATCTTTTGCAGAGCTGACCAGTGCGCTATTCTCCTTTTGTGCAATGGGGGCGGATGGGTGGATATGGTGAAAAAAGAAACCCTGCCCGGCACGGAACGATGCAACACCTGTAAGTTCCGAGCAGGAGAAAGTCCACTAGGCCACAAGTGCGATTACGTGTTGCTGACTGGGTCGACCAGGTTGGCACAGCCACCATCAGAGTGTGACTACTACGTCAAGGATGGCATTGCAATAGACCAATACAAGCGCAGACGAAGCATTGCTATTCCCAAAAACCTAAATCGAAAGGCTGGAGGAAGCGGAGCATGAGACCTACATTTTGCAAACACTGTGGGGCGCCCATTGTGTGGATTAAAACAGAGAAGGGCAAATCCATGCCCTGTAACAAGACCATGGTTCCCTTTTGGGAGAACCCAGACGCAAAGGGTAAGGTGGTGCTGATGAATGGGAAAATCATCAGCTGTAGCTTTGATGGTCCACGTGACCAGGTCACCAACTTCGGCTACATATCCCACTTTGCCAGTTGTTCTGGCGCCAGAGATTTTCGGAACGCAAAACGATAAGGAAAGAGGAGCGGGCGATGACATTGCAGAGATTATCAGAACATTTCAAGTTAAAAGAGCGGCTGATGCAAAACGAGGAATTGTTGGCATCTCTACAGTCCACCGCCGCCCCAGGTGCCCAGGTGATGACTGGGATGCCCCACAGCTCTGGCTTCCGTGACAAGGTGGGCGACCTGGCCATTGAGATTGCCGACATGAAAGAGCGCATCCGCTATCTTCAGGACGAATTGGCAGTGTCAGAGCAGGAAATCAAAAGCTTCATCGACAGCATCGACAACGACTACATACGGATGATTTTCCGTCTGCGCTTTCTCCGTGGGCTCACATGGAAGCAGGTGGCGGCGGTGGTAGGGGGACGCAATACCGAAGATGGGGTGAAGTCAGCGTGCTACCGCTACCTCTCAACCCTGGAATAAGTTGCAACGGCGTGACGCTTCGTGACGCTTGCAAACGCCCACTTTATCAATTATGATTAGACTTGTAAAATTCTAAATCAGCCAGCGACCATCTTTCGAGGTGGTCGCTATTTTTATGGGAAGGAGGACTGGGCCAGCATGTTGCTCCTGCGTGCTAGCTGTGCATCGAGCGAGACTATTCGCCAATGGTCAACGTTGCGATGACAGAAAATAAGGAGGAATTTTATTCCGTGTACAGTTTATCCATCCTGGCGGTGTATGCTGGCGTGATGTTCGCATCCACCAAGCTGTTTTCCACCGCCGCCAACTCAAGCGACTACCATGTGGCTGGCAGAAACCTAGGACTTGTGCAAGGTGCTTTGAGCATTGCCGCAACCTGGATTTGGGCGCCAGCCCTTTTCACATCCGCAGAAAAAGCCTACACCTTCGGACTGACAGGCTTGCTGTGGTTTTTAGTACCAAACATCCTGTGCCTACTCTTGTTCGCACCCTTCGCCATGCGCCTGCGGGCCACCATGCCCGATGGTGTGACCATGGCAGGCTACATGACCAAGCGATACCGCTCCATTGCCGTGGGGCGCACCTATCAATTCCAATTCTTGTCCATCGCTGTGCTATCCACAGCTGTGCAACTTTTGGCAGGTGCCAAGATTTTAAACGCCCTAACAGGCTTGCCCTTCTGGGGGTTCACTGTGCTGTTGGCAGCCATCGCCTTCACCTATGCCCACGGCTCTGGCATCAAAGCATCTGTTTTGACCGACGCCATCCAAATGGTGGTGATGCTAGGGTGCTGTGTGGTGCTGGTGTACCTGGCGCTGTCCAACACCAACGGCATGGCTGATTTGACAGCTGGGCTGTCTGGCACTGGGCAATACAGCGCCATGGAGATTTTCTTAGCCTTTGGGCTACCAACCGCCATCGGACTGCTGTCTGCGCCCTTTGGTGACCAATGCTTCTGGCAACGTGCCTTTTCAATCAAAGCCAGTGCGCTGGGCAAGTCATTTGCCTTTGGTGCAGTGGCTTTTGCCATTGTGCCCCTGTCCATGGGCTTGCTGGGCTTTTTAGCCGTAGGCTCTGGGTTCCAGGTGGTAGACACTGGGATGGTCAACGTGGAGCTTGTGGCAGGATTATTACCCTCCTGGGCTATGGTGCTGTTGATGGTGATGCTCTTGTCTGGGCTCCTATCCACCGTGGATAGCAACCTCTGCGCTGTGGCATCTCTGGTGAGCGACTGGCAAGTTACCAGCAAATTAGATAATGCCGACAAACTAAGGGTTTCCAAGGTTGCAATGGTCATTTTGCTGATTGCTGGCATCTTAATCGCCAACATCCCAGGGCTGACCGTGACCCACCTGTTCTTAATTTATGGCACCTTACGAGCCACCACCATGTTACCCACGGTGCTGACCCTAAGCGGCAAAGAACTGTCCGCAAAGGGCATCTGCGCTGGGGTGATGACCTCCATTGTCGTGGGGATGCCCATCTTCATGTGTGGCACCCTGACCGGGAACACCACCTACACCACCATCGGCTGCCTAAGCGCCCTCTTGCTCTCTGGTACAGTGGCCTTGCTCACTGCCCCAAGAAAGGCGGTGCGCCATGGCTAAATTCATTCTTGGGCGCAAGCAGAGCATCGACAACGGGGATTGGCTAGAAGCCGTTGCCCAAATCGAAACGCTGGTGAGCCGTGAAGAGCTAGATACCCTCGTTGCAACAACCCTGGAGGAGATTAGAGAGGTCACCGCTGGTAAACACACTGCCTACGCCTGGAGCGGCGGAAAGGACAGTATTGTCCTAGAGAAGCTATGCGATATGGTGGGGATTACATCCTCTGTCCTGGGGCATTGCTCTTTGGAATACCCCGCCTTCATGGACTGGGTGCAACAGCACAAGCCCAATGGCTGCTCTCTGGTTGACACTGGGCAAGACTACGACTTCATCAAGAAGAACCCTATCGCTTTGTTCCCGCCCATGACCTATCACTGGAGCCGAAACCTGCAGATTGCCGCACAGAACCGTTACTACAAAGCCCAAGGCTTGGAAGTAATGATGCTTGGCAGACGTAAGGCAGACGGCAACTTCGTGGGCAAGGGCACCAACTTCTACACCGACAGCAAGGGGATGTCCAAATACAACCCTCTGGCTGACTGGAAGCACGAGCACGTTTTGGCCTTCATCCATTACTATCAATGCCCAGTGCCACCCATCTATGAGTGGGACGACGGCTATAAAATCGGCACACACCCCTGGTTCGCCAGACCCTACATCAAGTCCCCCGCAGAGGGGTGGGCACAAATCCACAAGATTGACCCATCCGTTGTGGTAGAAGCGGCCGAGCATCTACCCAGTGCAGAATCCTTCTTAGAGGGGGTGAATGCATGAACGTAGTGAGAAAACAGCTGTCTGAGTTAAAACGACCAGAGCGGAATGTGCGGATGCACACCGACAAGCAAATCAACGAGTTCAGACGCTCTGTGGAGATGTTCGGGCAAATTCGCCCCATCGTCATCGATGAAGAAGGCACCATCCTGGCTGGCAACGGCTTATATGAAACCATGTTGACCATGGGCAAGGAAGAAGCCGACTGCCACATCGTCACAGGCCTGACCGAAAAGCAAAAGAAGAAGCTGATGCTGGCAGACAACCGTGTCTTTGACCTGGGTGTCGATGACTTGGCGGCACTGGATGCCTTTGTCCTGGAACTGAAGGATGACCTGGATATTCCAGGGTTTGAAGAAGACCTGTTGCAAGCCATGGTGATGGAAGCTGACGAAGCCGATATTGCCATGGGTGAATATGGGATTTTAGAGCCAGAACGTGTGGAGGTCATCCAAGAAGCCAGAGAGAAATATCAAGAGCAAGAAGACGCTGTGGCAAAAGTGTCGCAAGAAATCCCCGCCCAGTCCACCGCAACCGTGACGACCGCAGAGGCCGCAAAGAAATTCATCCTCTGCCCCAAGTGTGGGGAACGGATATGGCTGTAAAAAGAGTAAAGTCCAACATGGACATCGTGACGGCCGCCAAGAAGCGCATCAAGAATGTGTTCTCAAATGGGGTGCCTGTCTATATGTCATTCTCTGGTGGCAAGGACAGCATTGTCTTGGCTGACCTGGTGTACAAGCTTATCCAGGCTGGAGAGATTGACCCATCCCTTTTGACGGTGATTTTCATAGACGAAGAAGCCATCTTCGATTGCATCGAGCAGACCACCAAAACCTGGCGGCGGAAGTTTATGCTGGCAGGGGCAAAGTTTCAATGGTGGTGCATCGAGGTGAAGCATTTTAGTTGCTTCAATGAGCTATCCAATGATGAATCCTTCGTGTGCTGGGATAGCCAAAAGAAGAATGTGTGGGTGCGACAACCCCCACCCTTTGCCATTCGCAACCACCCGCTCTTTAAACCACGGCAAGATAGCTACCAAGCCTTTCTACCCCGCATCTGCAAAGACGGCATCATGCTCACTGGTGTGAGAGCTGCCGAATCGGTTCAGCGGTTGCAATATATGGCGGCACTGGGCGTGGGTGGCAAGGGCATCACCAAGAGCAACACCATCTACCCTGTCTACGATTGGAAAACCGTGGACGTGTGGTTGTACCTCCAAAGGGAACGTGTGGACATCCCAGAGGTATACCTGCAGATGTACCAAACAGGCATCAACCGTAACCAACTGAGAGTGTCACAGTTCTTTTCAGTGGACACGGTGCCAAGCCTGGTACATTTGGCAGAGTATGACCCATCCCTGATGGAGCGCATCCTACGTAGAGAACCCAATGCCTACATCGCCATCCTGTACTGGGACAGTGAGATGTTCCACCGTTCAACCAAGACACGGCGTGAGCTGGAGGGTGAAGTAGCCAAGGACTATCGGGCAATCCTACGAGATATGCTGTTCGTCCAATTTGACACCCTGTTTGACACCCAACACAAACGCCACGTGGCGACCCAGTACCGCAAGCTGTTCCTCCGCATGGATGGGATGGCTAGACCACGGGACTACCGCAAGCTCTATGAAGGGCTGATGGCTGGTGACCCCAAACTCCGCACCCTACGTGCTATCTACCAAGACATCTCCTGCGCCTATGCAGACTACGCCAAGCGGTTTCGCAAAGGTGGTGAGATGAATGGCTGATATCAATATCTTTTCACCGCTGACATCCCTGCAATGGGTGGAGCGTGCCACACTCAAGCCCAACGACTACAACCCAAACAAGGTGTCTCGAGAAAACCTGAAGCTATTGACCCAATCCATCCTGACCAACGGCTGGACGCTCCCCATCGTGGTGAGACCAGACTATACCATCATCGATGGCTTCCATCGGTGGACGGTGTCGGGGGAAGAACCCCTGTTATCCAAGCTAGGGGGCAAGGTGCCTGTGGTAATTGTGGCACATGATGATAAGACTGGCGACATCTACGGCACCGTGACCCATAACCGGGCAAGAGGTACGCATCTGTTGGAGCCCATGAAGGCTATCGTGAAGGAGCTGATGGGCGAAGGCAAGAGCGTCAACGAGATTGGCAAACAACTGGGCATGAAACCAGAGGAAGTGTTCCGTCTGTCCGAGTTCTCCAAGGAGGATTTCCTCCGCATGATGGCCAAGGGTGTCAAGGACTATTCCAAGGCTGAGATGCTCACCAAGCTTTAATATCCCATTGCCCCTGCTAGGCGCATAACAGCTCTGTGAGCGTGTGTAGTCTGGCGGGGGCGTTCTCTCGACGAGTGTGCTTCATAGGGGCGTGCGGTTGTTGCAATGTGGTGAGCGTTTGCGTGATAAGCAAAAAGGTACTGTGGGGGCTGAAAATAAACCATGCGGGCGCTACGACCCCAAGTTTCGTTTAGTTGGGGAATTTTAAAAAAGGGCATTTCGCTACGCTTGAGAGTAAAGACTTGATGATTGGAGGTGTTTTTATGGAAGGGATTACAGCTGATACTATGGTTAGCTCTAAGGAGTTGGCGATTGTGTTGGGGTTGGGAATTCGGCGGGTACAACAGCTTTCTCAAGATGGTGTCCTGGACAGCGAGAATGGGCGATACCACCTTGCGAAGTCTGTTGCCAGATACACGGAAACCATCACCAAGAAGGAAAGTGAAACCGACAAAGCCAAAGAAACCCTAGACCTTAGCCTAAAACGAGCCAAGGTGTCTATGGTGGTGATGGAAGCCAAGGAAATGCAGGGGAAGATGCACCGCAGTGAAGATGTGGCTGACATGACGGAGGATTTGGTTTACTCCATCCGTGCCATGCTTGTTGCCTTGCCTGGGCGGTTGGCTGTGGATGTTATCCGTGCCAAAAGTGCCGCAGAAGCGGCCGAGATTATCCGTAAGGAAGTCCATAAGGTGATGTCAGAGCTTGCAACCTACAAATACGACCCAAAAAAATACGAAGAGCGTGTCCGAGAGCGCCGCAAGTGGGACGCAAGCCAAGGTGATGATGATGACTAGGGAGGAGCAAGCTGCTAAACAAGCAGTCCTGCGGTTGAACAAGGCGATTGCCAAATCAATCGCTGGGTTTATTCCCCCTGCAGATTTGACAGTAACAGAGTGGGCAGAGCAGAAAAGACGCTTATCCTCCGAAGCATCTGCCGAACCTGGACCTTGGCGCACTGACAGAACCCCCTATCTCAAAGAGCCCATGGATAGCTTCACAGACCCCAAGGTTCGACGTGTTGTTCTGGTTGCCGCATCCCAAGTTGGCAAGTCAGAATTCATCAACAACTGCATCGGCTATGTCATTGATGAAGACCCTGGCTCTATCCTGTTCATCCAGCCCACCAATGGGGATGCAAAGGAGTATTCCAAACTCCGTATCGCCCCCATGATACGAGATTGCCCCACCCTGCGAAAAAAGGTATCTGACCCCAAGAGCCGTGACAGTGGCAACACGGTTATGCAAAAGTCCTACCCTGGTGGCATCTTGACCATGTGTGGTTCCACCGAAGCCCATGCCCTGGCATCAAAGCCCATCCGCTATGTGTTTGGTGACGAACGTGACCGTTGGGCGCTGTCAGCTGGCAACGAAGGGGACCCCTGGGATTTGGCGCAGGCCAGACAGACCACCTTCTTCAATGCCAAGGCGGTGGAGGTTTCAACCCCCACCATCAAAAATGCCAGTGCCATTGAAGCATCCTATGCCCAAGGCACCATGGAGCGGTGGAAGTCCAAATGCCCCCATTGCGGCGGGTATCACGAAATCAACTTCGAGGACATCCGCTACACATCCGAAAAGACAATCGTGTCTAAGAAGGCAGTGTATGCCGTCAAGGACATTTTCTATATCTGCCCTGGCTGTGGGGCAATCTCAAGCGAAGGTGACATGAAGAACCAGCCTGCCAAGTGGGTGGCTGAAAATCCTGCCGCCTATGCGCATGGGGTGCGCTCCTTCTGGCTCAATGCCTTCGTGTCTGCCTGGGCAACCTGGGAGTCCATCATCCTCAAATATCTCTACGCCATCGGCAAAACCAAAAAGCTCCAGGTGGTTTACAACACCTGCTTTGGCAAGCTGTGGGAAAACCGTGGCGACCTGGAGGACGAAGACAGCATGCTTGCCCGCCGTGAGGACTACGACGCAGAACTGCCTGATGGTGTTCTGGCTCTGACCTGCGGCGTTGACACCCAGGACAACCGCCTGGAATATGAGGTGGTAGGTCGGGGGCACTTCGGTGAAAACTGGGGTATTCAAAAGGGCATTATCATGGGCAGACCTGATGCCGATTCCACCTGGCTAGCCCTGGATGACGTTTTAACCCACACCTATACCTTTGCAGACGGCCTGGGGCTGAACATCTCCCGCACCTTCGTTGACGAAGGCGGTCACTTCACCCAAGAGGTGCGCTTGCAATGCAGAGCACGGGAAGCGAAGAAGGTGTTCGCAATCAAAGGTCGTGGTGGTCCTGATGTCCCATTCACCGCCCCACCGAGAAAGCAAAAAATAGTCATCAATGACAAATTCTTAGGGTTCGGCTGGGCATACCTGCTAGGGGTCGACTCGGGCAAGCAAATGGTGATGGACAACATCAGGGTGCAAACCCCTGGGTCAAACTACAGCCATTTCCCCCGCAATGACAGCTATGGAGATGCCTATTTCCATGGACTGTTATCCGAACATCTGGTGTACGACACAGGCAAAAAGCAACCTTGGGTATGGCAGATTATTCCTGGGCATGAACGGAACGAAACCCTTGACTGTCGTGTTTATGCCAATGCGGCATTTGCATCCTTGGGCGCTAATCTGGATGCCATCGATTTACGGCTGAAAGAGCTTCGAGGACAAGCCCAAAAGCCCACGCCTAAACCGAAGCCAGCACCACGCAGAAAGAAAAAGCAACCCACCACCACAGATGAATGGTAAAGGAGAACCACCATGGCAGACAAAACAGAAATCAACGCAAGACTGACCTTTTGGAAGAACGCTCTTGAGCGTGCCCAAACCGCATACATCACCCTTTTGGATGGTGGCGTTCAATCCTACACCCTGGATGGACGACAGCTGACCAAGTTAGACCTGGCGTCACTGAAAGCCCAAATTGAGGATATGGAAAGCAAGGTTGACGAACTGACCGCCTTGGCCAATGGGAAAAAGGCAAGACGAGCCTACGCTATCGTGCCCCGAGATTTATAATCGGGTTCTGGCCCCGCCCTGGGGCTTTTACCATATAGCCACCTGTGGAGTTGGTTGGCTCCTTTCGCCACAGGTGGCAACCCAAGCAGAAAAGAGGTGAGAAGAAAATGTCAAACAATACAAAAGCAAGTAAACCGCCCGCCCTGGGGCAGAGCGCTCCACAGACCAGCGGTTACAGCGAAGCGGCAGGCAGTCACTCCCGCCGAGCGTTTAAGGGGTTCAACCCTAACAGCACCTCCCCCAATGAGGATATCAACTGGAACAACTTCACCATGCGCCAACGAGCACGGATGCTGTACATGGGCGCACCCATCGCCACATCCGCTATCAACACCAACCGCACCAAAGTTGTGGGGGCAGGGTTGGTAGCCAAACCGACCATCAACCACAAGCGACTGGGCATGACTCCCGAGGCCGCTAAGCTGTGGGCACAGCACACAGAAGAAGAATTTTCCCTGTGGGCAAGCAAAAAGCAAAACTGTGACAGCATCGCCATGAACAACTTTGCAGGGTTACAGCAAATTGCCGTTGTGTCCTGGCTGACCAGTGGGGATGTGTTCGCATTGGTTCAGCGAGAAGACCCCACCAGATTGAACCCCTATTCCCTGCGTATGCACTTGGTAGAAGCAGACCGCATTTCCACACCATCCTCCACAGGCATTATGCTCTCTGGAGTCACCGATGGTATGAACGAACAAAACAAGAACGACATCTTCGATGGGGTGGAGGTGGACAGCAAGGGCAAGGTGGTGGCTTATCACGTGTGTAATAGCTATCCCATCCAGCAGTCCTATAAGCGCAAGCCCCTGGAGTGGACGAGAGTGTTGGCCTACGGCAAAGAAACAGGGCTCCCCAACATCCTGCACGTCATGAGCGCCGAACGGCCTGAGCAATACCGTGGGGTTTCCTACCTGGCGCAGGCCATGGAGCCTATCCTTCAAATGCGCCGTTTCACAGAATCCACACTGATGGCGGCATTGGTGCAAACCTATTTCACCGCCTGGGTGACCACTGACACTGACCAGTCTGAAATCCCCTTCAACGAAGTGGGCTCTGATGTTGTCGGCAAAGACGGTGGACCAAAGCGAGAAATGGACGCCAACGAGAACGAGTACGACATGGGACCAGGCACCATCAACCATATGGCTGATGGTGAGAAAATCACCTTTGGCAATCCCAATATTCCCACCGCCACCTTTGATGAATTTTGCAAGAGCATTGCAAAGCTCTGCGGTGCGGCACTGGAAATTCCCCAAGAAATCTTGCTCAAAGAATTTAACTCGTCCTACTCTGCGGCAAGAGCCGCCTTGTTGGAAGCGTGGGAAGCGTTCAAGGTGCGGCGGCGGTGGTTGGTGGATGATTTTTGCCAACCAGTCTATGAATTATGGCTGTCAGAAGCAGTTGCCAGAGGTAGAATTTCTGCCCCTGGCTTTTTTGACGACCCTGCCATCCGTGAAGCCTGGTGCAAGGTGCGATGGATGGGCCCAGTGCAAGGGCAACTTGACCCACTGAAAGAAGTGAATGCGGCTGAAAAGCAAGTGAACAACGCCTTCAAAACCAGAAGCAGTGTCACCCTGGAAATGGGCGGTGGCGACTGGCACGAAAATGTGTCAGAGATGGCCATTGAAAATCAAATGCTTGCCGATGCTCAAGTAGAAACCAAAGAAGGAGGAAGCACCCAATAATGCCTATCAATATCAAAAGAAACGTCTATGCCATGGCTAATGTGGATGGACAAAGTGCCGAAATCACCATGTACGGCACTATTTGCGAAAAACAGCCTACCGACTGGTGGACAGATGAACCCATCAAGGGACAATTCATCACCCTGGAAACCTTCTTGGAGGACTTGGCAAAAATCCAAGACTGCACCAAAATCACCATCCGCATGAACAGTTATGGCGGTGATGCTGGTGTTTCCAACACGATCCATAACCGCTTGCGGGAATTGGCACGAAGTGGGGTGGCAACCCATTGCATCGTGGACGGTGCGGCTATGTCTGGCGGTTCGCTCATCATGTCCGCCTGCGACACTGTGGAAGCCAACCCCTCCAGCCTGATTATGATTCACAAATGCTGGGGATTTTATTGTGGCGGATACAATGCAGACGAACTGCGACAGGCGGCTACCGAGAATGATGCCTGGGACAAGATGCAGGTGGAATGTTACACCCGCAAAACAGGTATGTCAAAGGATGAAATCTTGGGCATGATAGCTGAAACCACCTACATGACAGGCCGTGAAGCCATGGAAAAAGGCTTTGTAGACGCCATTTTGGAAGATGCAGAGCCCACCACCATTGCCGCCAGTGCAAGCGGCAACAGCCTGTTTGTCAATGGGCACAAAATGCACCTAGCCCCTGGCATGATTTTGCCACAGGGCATCCCTACGGTCAACTCCGAGGAACCACCCTCGGCTCAGACAAATAACAATCCGCTGGCAAAGACCAGCAACAAAGGAGGAACATCCACCATGGCAAATACTACCGAAGAACTGCGAGCCCAATATCCAGACCTGGTTGGTCAAATTGAAGCAGCTGCCAAAGAAACCGTTCCCAGTGCAGAAGCTTCTGCCACTGCTGAACGAGCCAGAATCCAAGCGATTGACGACATCGCCCATCTATTTTCCGCTGAACTGGTGCAAGAAGCCAAGTATGGCGAACAGCCCTGCAGTGCTGAAGCTCTGGCATTCCGTGCCGCACAGGCAGCGGCAAAAAATGGCACCAATTTCTTGAACTCCATGGCCAGCGACACCCAGGCCAGTGGCGCTCAAGACGTCAAATCCGCCGCAACTGGCGAAGACGACAAAGAACTGACCGAAGAAGAAAAGTACGCCCAAGCCCAAGTAAGCGTGAAATCTTTGCTTGGCACTGACAAGAAGGAGGGGAACTAATTATGCGTGAACTGTGCAACACCTCAGGCGAAATGGAGTTTGACGGTCTGTTGACTGGTCTGACCCCCGCCAATCAAGTCAGCGGTGGCACCATTGCCGCAACTGGCACCGAAACCACCTATGTCCGAGGCACCGTGTTTGCCAAATCGTCCAACGACAACATGCTCTACATCCTGGGCACCGAGCCTGCAGAGGACGACGATGGCGACCCCATCGAAACCTTGACCCCTGATTGTATCCTGTGCGATGACATCACCGTTGGCGCATCTGGTGACGAAACTGTGGCAGTGTACACCGCTGGCTGTTTTGACCCCAACAAGGTCACCCTGGCCGCAAGCTATGACATGACCGAAAGCGACAAAGACGAACTGCGTATGCGCAACATCGTCTTCAAAGCCGCAACTAAATAAGGAGGAATTTGAATTATGGCTACTCTTGATTTTTTCAGCACTTACCACTTAGCCGCTGTTGTGGAGGAAATCGTCCCCAGAGCGTCCTTCTTCCATGACCGCTATTTCCCCACCGCCGCTGGCGATATTTTCAACAGCGACAAGGTGCTGGTGGAATACCGTGATGGCGACCGCAAAATTGCACCCTTCGTTGCCCCCCGTGTAGGCGGTATCGTTGTGGACCGCCGTGGCTACAGCGTCCACGAAATGACCCCTGGTTTCATCGAGCTTTCTCGCACCCTCACCCAAGACGACCTGGTGAAACGTGGCTATGGCGAAGCCATCTATGCCAACTCCACCCGAGCCCAACGTGCCGCACGGCTCCAACTGGATGATTTCACTGACATGGATAATCGCATTTTGCGCCGTGAAGAATGGATGGGCGCCCAACTGTTGGTGAGCAACAGCTACGACATGCAAGAATATGTCGATGCTGACACCCAGGGCGAACTGCTGAACATTAAGTTCTACGAAGGCGAGGACAGCGGGCACATTTACACCATCTCTAGCACTTGGGATGATGGCACCGGCGAAGCATTCTTCAAGGATGTGCCTGCCATGTGCAAAATGCTGACCAAGCGTGGATTGCCTGTCACCGATTTGATTCTGGGCACCAATGTTGGCTCTACCATCTGCGATTTGACCAAGGTGCGAGAGCTCCTGGACAATCGCCGCATGAACTTCGGTTCTATTGACCCCAAACTGACCGCTTATCCTGGCGTCGTTTTTATGGGTCAACTGAATTTCGATGGGTACTTGCTGAACATCTTTGTGGTTGACGAAACCTATGAAGATGAAGGCGGCACCACCACTTCTTACTTCCCCACCGATGGTGCCACCGTGACCGCCCCTGGCTGTGGTGCTACCAAATACGGCTCCATCACCCAAATCGACCACGGCAACACCGAGTTCACCACCCATGCTAAGCCCCGTGTGCCCCGTGTGGTCATCGACCAACCTAAGAACATTCGCAAGTACAATCTGGCCTCTCGTCCTTTGGTTGTGCCCAAGAAGAAAAACCCCTATGTCTTCGCAGGCAGTGTGGTTTAAGAGGTGATGGCATGAAAAACGTACAAATCATCAAAGGCACTTACGGCCATCGCCCTATCAATGCTGACGGAACCATCAGCAAGTCCGTCAAACCTGTGACCGCCAAGGATGCGCCCATCTCCGTCCGTGATGAAGAAGCCGTCCGTTTGGAAGGATTGGGTGTTGGCAAGGTTGTGATTGCCGAGGAAACCATCGTGCCTGCCGTTGCAACCGCTGTTCAAGCCGATGCTGAGGACACCCCAGGTGTCGACCCCGCCCAAGACCAAGAGGGCGCAGAGGGCGTTGATGAAGACGCAGGCGCAGACGATGACCAAGATGGCACTGAAGAAGGCGTTGAAATCCCAGAATACAGCATGGACTGGTCTGCTGACGACCTGAGAGCGTTGGTGAACTCCTTGGGGCTCCCTGGCGCATCTCGCATGAACAAGACTGAGATGGTAGCCGCTCTGGATGCCGCCTTTGATGGCGGTGAGCTGGAGGTAGACGAGGAATGAGTAATTTCCTGGATATGGTTGCCGCCGATAACGTCCGAGTGTTCACAAATGAAGCCGAGCTGGGTTCCAAGCAGACCATCATCTGCAATGGGAAAGAGTATGCCGATTTAACCGTCACACTGACACAGCCTGCCCAGAGCCAGAGGGAAGCGTTGAGCGATGACCATATCCAGGGGATTTACAAAATCAGCGCTATCCTCAACATCATCAAACGGGATTTGGACGTGGTTCCTGAGCAGGGTTCTAAGCTGAAAATCAAGCGCAAGCGACAGTTTGGCGATTTCTTTGAGACCTTCTACGTCGTCACCGTCCGTGATGAATTTGGGCTGTTGCGCCTGGAGCTGGAGGCCTTGGACGAATGAAGCATGCTGTTTACTTTGAGTTTGAAGAAGCTGGACAGGAAAATCTAGCCCATGTCAGCAAGATTTTAGCTGGTGTGCCCGGCGGTGTCTATCAGGCCGTAGGCTCTACCATCAAACGTGCCGCCCAACGTGGGCTGACCACTGGCATGAAGATTGTGGCAGAGGAATATGCCATCGGGCAAAACGAACTGAAAAAGCAGACAAAAAACAGAAACACCATCGTCCGTGATAGTGGTGGCAGTTATGAAATTGAATTTGGGTACACAGGGTACCTAATCCCTCTGATGAAATTCGACACCAAAGTGTCAGCGGATGGGCGGGTGTACAGCCGTGTTAAGCGGTCATCCGCCAGAACCTTACTTGACAATGCCTTCCAAGCCAAGATGGGCTCTCACACAGGTATCTATGAGCGCCTGGGTGCAAGCCGATTTCCTGTGGAGGAACTGTTTGGCCCTGCATCGGTGCAAGCCTTCTATGCAAACGAAGACACCACCGACAAAATGGATGCCGTCCTTCAGTCCACCTTCAACTCTCGCATAGACCATGAAATTACACGTGTACTGAACGGATGGTGACCATATGACACAGACAATCCTACTTGAAACCCTGAAAGACTTTAGCAACGAAGTCCTCAAAGACATCATCTTGCCTGTGAAGGTGCAAAAAGATGGAAGTCAGCCCGCCCCACGGTGCATGAACGTCTATTTGATGCGAGTGCCTGACAGTAATGCGGCAAAAGAGCTTGCCCCCTACACCATCCACCAGGCCATCACCTCCAAGCATGAGCAACCCCAGGGGGATAGAGTGTCAACCTCTGTAGTGGTTCGCTCTATTTTCTCTGTGTACGACCCAGACGAACAGGAAGGGGCTTTGGCACTGCTCAACGTGATGGAGCGCCTGAGAATTAACCTTTTGAAAACTGTGGTGATTGGACGACAATTCACCCTGGATTTGGAGGTTGGCATTGAAACCCTTATCTACCCCAATGACACCGCCCCCTATTATGCGGGGGAAATGATTACCTCTTGGAAGCTTCCGAGAGTTGAAAGAGAGGTTCACCCATGAGCACAGAACCCGAAGTCGTGGTGCAAGACGACGTTGCACCAAAGCCAAAACGTAAGGCGACCAAGGCAAAGGCAGCGGTTGCTGAGAAAAAGAGAAAATCTTATTGCGTTTATCTCGGTCCATCTATTAGAGGCGTGATTCAGCGAGGTGCTATTTTCCAAGGCGAAAAAAGCGAAGTGCTGAAAGCCCTGGATGGTGCTGTTGCAAAGTATCCTGAAATCAAATATCTGGTGGTGGCGGACGAAACCCTTGCCACTGACCGTATCAAAATCAAAACTGCTGGGAATCTGTTGTATGTGAAAAACAATCAGCTGATGTCCAGACTGTAAGGAGGAATTATCATGGCTAATCACGGCGTTATCGTGACCCAAGCGGCTACCAGCGTGACCACTCCATCGGTTGCCGCTTCTGGCATCCCCTTTGTTGTGGGGGTAGCCCCTGTGCAGAGTGCCAGCAACCCTGCCACTCCCAATGTCCCTGTGCTGTGCACCAGTTATACCGAAGCTGTGGAACAACTGGGCTATTCTGACGACTGGGAAAACTATCCCCTGTGCGAATTCATGTACGCTCACTTCAAAATCTGGGCTAGTCAGCCTGTGGTTTTCTGCAATGTGCTGGATTTGTCCAGCATGAAGGAATCTGTGAGTGCGGCTACCATTGATGTGACTGACGGCAAAGCCTTGTTACCCTTGGAAGCTATCAATGATGCAACCCTGGTGGTGAAAGCCACTGGTGACAATGGCGCAACCTATATCCTTGACACAGATTATGCCGTTTATTACGACGGTGAAAATCTGGTGGTGGAAGTTTTGGCAGACGGTGACTGCGAAAATGCAACTGAGCTGAGCATTGCGTATTCTGCCGCAAAGCCTGGTGATGTAGAAGCATCTGACATTGTTGCTGGTATTGAAGCCATCGACCTGTGTATGTCTACCGTTGCCACCATCCCTGACCTTATCTGCGCACCTGGTTATTCTGGGGCGGCGGATGTTGCCGCAGTGATGGCAACCAAGGCAGACAACATCAATGGGCTGTTCAAAGCAAAGGCTCTGATTGATATTGCAGGCGCAACCAGCTACACCGAAGCCATTGCCAAAAAGACCGCCAACAACTTGACCGATGTGAGCCAAGTGTTGTGCTGGCCTATGCTAACCTTGGGGATTACACCTTCCATATGTCCACCATGCTGGCTGGGCTGTTGGCTACAACTGATACTGGCAACGATGGGTGCCCTTACGAATCCCCTTCCAATAAAAGCATTTCCTGTGATGGGATGGTTTTGGAAGATGGAACTATTTTGAATCAAACCAAAGCCCAGGCTGACACCTTGAACGAAGCAGGGATTTTGACTGCACTTAACTTCATGGGCTCTTGGGTGTGCTGGGGCAACTACACCGCCGTCTATCCCATTTCCACCGATGCAAAAGATATGTGGCTTCCTATTAGCCGCATGTTCTCTTGGGTTGGCAACACCGTCATCCAGACTTTCTGGAGCAAGCTGGATAAGCCTATGACCCGTCGTTTGATTGATACCATCATGGACACTGCAAACATCTGGCTCAATGGCTTGACTGGCTCTGGCTACCTGTTGGGCGGTCGAGTGGAGTTTCTCGCTGATGAAAATACTACCGCCGACCTGATGGCAGGCAAGCTCAAATTCCACGTTTACTTAACCCCACCTGGCCCTGCACAAGAAATCGAATTTGTACTTGAATACGACAGCGATTACCTAAGCGTACTCGCAGGCTGATAAGGAGGAATCACAATGGCTAAAATTGCACAATCCGTCATCAACCTTGCCCTCTATGAAGATGGCGATGAATACCATGGCGTCACCAAAACCACCCTGCCCGACATTACCTTTTTGTCCAACACCATCTCTGGTGCTGGCATTGCAGGCAACGTGGAAGCAATCGTGGCAGGCATGGTAGACGCCATGACCCTTGGCATTGACTGGCGCACCCTGGAAGCCAGCGCAGTCAAGCTGAACGAACCCCGCCCCCATGTGCTGGATTTGCGTACCCCTCAATCTGTGGAAGACACCACTGACAGCACTTTGTCTGTCCAAAATGTGAAGCACGTTATGGTGGTCATTCCCAAAACCATGAAAGCTGGCTCCATTGCACCTGCCACCCCCACTGGTGCCTCTGGTGAGTTTGCCGTCCGCTCTTGGGCGACTTACATCGATGGGGAGCGCATCATGGAAATCGCACCCATGGACAACATCTGCTACATCAACGGTGTTGACTATCTGGCAGATGCCCGCTCTGCCTTGGGGAAATAAATCACCTGTAAAGGGTGGCACGAATGAAGTGCCACCCTTTGTTTTAATTTGAAAGGAGCTATTACCATGAGTAACAAAACCAATAAAATTGACGAAATCGGTGCGGCCGTACTGGAAGATGAGAACAGCGTTGACATCTTGGTGCTGAAACTGTCCAAGCCTGTGATGCACGATGGCGAACCCCTGGAGGAACTGACTTTTGATTTTGGCAAGCTCACTGGTGCAGACAGCATCAAAGTGGAAACAGAGCTGGAGCGCATGGGCGTGATTGTTCTGGTGCCCCACCTCAACGGGCCGTATTTGTGCCGTATTGCAGTCAAAGCGTGCACCACCAAAATCGACATGGGCGTGCTACAGCGGATGCCCATTTTGGATTATTCCCAAGTCCGAAAGGCAACCCGCTCTTTTTTAGCAAAGCGGGCGTAGTCGGTGGGGACGGTGGGGCGTGGTTCCGCCGTCAAGCCCTGACTATGGCTCGGGTCTATCATTCACCACCAGACACATGGCTCAATATGCCGATAACGGAATTGGTGAAATGGATATCCACCAACAATGCGTTGGTCGAAGCCAACACCACCGCCCGAAACAAGTAAAGGGGGGATTTCGTGGCAAGCAGAAAAGAATATGAGATGCTATTCAAACTCAATGCAGAGTTGGGTAGCACCTATAAATCCACCTACAGTGAAGCGCAATCCGCTATCACAAGTATGCAAAATGAAATTTCCGAATTGGGCAAAGTGCAGTCGGATATTTCCTCTTACCAAAAGCAACAAGCTTCCATCGAAGCCACCCGCAAAAAGATGGAAGTCCTGCAACAGCAATACGACAACATCCAGAAAGAAATTCAGGAGACGGAGGGCTATTCTTCGTCCTTGGAAAACAAGCTCCTATCCAAGCAACAGCAAATTGATAAAACCAGTGCATCCCTAGAAACCCAGACCTCCAAGCTGAATCAGATGGGCACGGCTTTGAACCAAGCAGGGGTTGACACCAGCGACCTGACCACAGAAACTGACCGCCTGCAGACTGAGATTAACGAGTTGAAGACAGCCCAGGAAGAAGCAGCTGATGCCGCCGAAGATTTTGGCGACAGTGGCGCTGATGCCATTGGCGCTGTGGCTGACATCCTGGCAACCGCAGGCATTGCCGCCATGCTCAATGAAATCAAAGAAGCCTTCATGGACTGCGTGGAAGTGGCAGGCGAATTTGAAGCATCTATGTCCAACGTGGAAGCCCTGTCTGGGGCTACCTCTATTGAGTTAGCGGCACTGACCGAAGAAGCCAAAGACCTAGGCGCAACCACCAAATACACCGCCACCCAAGTTGGCGATGCCATGGGATACATGGGCATGGCTGGCTGGGATGCCACGGAAATGTTGGAGGGGATGAACTCCGTTCTGGTGCTTGCCACTGCCGCAGGGGAAGACCTTGCCAATGTGTCAGACATTGTCACGGACAACCTGACAGCCTTTGGGCTGACTGCCGCAGACACCGCCATGTTCTCCGATGTGCTGGCCACCGCCGCCACTAACTCCAACACCTCCGTCAGCATCATGGGTGAAACCTTCAAGACCTCCGCTTCTGTTGCTGGGGCTCTGGGCTACAGCGTCCAAGATGTAGCTGTAGCCGTGGGACTGATGGCCAACAGTGGTGTCAAGGGTAGCATCGCAGGCACAGCACTGAAAAACACCTTCACCGGCTTGCTCTCTGGGGCTACCTTGACCTCCGAAGCATTTGGTGATGTGGAATACACCACAGCCAATGCCGATGGCACCATGAAAGACTTCTCCGACACCATCGACGACCTGCGTGCTTACTTCGACCAAATGACCGAAGCAGAGCAAGTCAACAATGCGGTCACCATCGCTGGCACACGTGGATACAACGGCCTATTGGCTATCCTGAATGCCACTGACGAAGAGTATGCAAGCTTAACTGCATCCATCAATGATAGCACTGGTGCCGCTGAAGCTATGGCAGAGATTAAGCTTGACAACATGGTGGGCGATTTGACTATCATGCAATCTGCGTGGGACGGTTTATCCACCACCGTGGGTGAGCTGTTTATCCCTGAAATGCGGAGCCTGTATGAAATCGGCACCGATGTATTAAATCTTGGCGATGAATTCGTACAAGATTATCCCTATGTCGTCAAAGGCGCAACTGCCTTTGTTGCTGTTGTCGGCGTGGGCACAACCGCCATGACTGGCTATGCCGCCGCAACCAAACTTGCCGCTATGGCATCAGTGAGCTTAACAGCTGCATTACCTGCACTGGGTGTGATAACTGGCGTGGCAGTTGCCGCTGGCACAGTCTATGCGGCACTGTCATCGATTGCCGACGAAATTGATTATGAAACAATTCCATCGGTTAAGGACTTAACCTCTGCCACTGAAAATCTGAACGACGTTATGAAAAGTTCGGACGACAGTTGTGAAAGCACCATCGAAACTACAGTAGCCGCCGCCAATGTGGCCGAAAAGTACATTGCCAAGCTAGAAGCATTGGGGGACTACACCAGTCTAAATGCGGAAGAGCAAGCAGAATACAACAACATCTTGGCCGTGTTGTGCCAGGTTGTCCCTGAACTGTCTGATTATATTGACCTCGAAACTGGCGCCATCGAGGGTGGAACAGCCGCTCTATATGCCAACACCGAAGCCTGGAAGCAGAATGCAATTCAGCAAGCATATGTGGAACAACTTTCCGTACTGCACAGTGCGTATGCGGACGTGCTGGTAGAGGAAGAGAAGAACATCATCGGCTTGAGGGATGCCAATGCGGAATTAACCCTAGCAGAAGATGCTAGAGCAGAGGCCGAGGCACGGATGGCCGAATTGGCACTGCAAGCCGAAGAAGATATGCAGGCGGCACTAGAAAAATCAACGCTAGCATCTGCGGATTACACAGATTACCTCACAGAAGAATATCGTCAGTTGGAAAACTCCCTCGAAGATTTGAACACTGACATTTTGAACGCAGAGGACAGAGTTGATGCGTATTCCGAAGCCCTTGACGAAAATGCCGATGCGGTAGATGCGGCCAAAGAAGAAATCGACTTGACCACGCAAGCGGTCGAGAACCTAACCGCATCCATGTCCGATGGCGCAGATGCCTCTGATGACCTGACCCGAGGACAAACAGAGCTTAATGACCTTTTGGCAGAAGCCCTCCTCACCATTGAAGGCTTAGCCGCTGCCTATGACGAAGCCTACGATGCCGCCTATGACAGCATCACAGGGCAATATTCGCTGTGGGATGCAGTATCGACCCCCATCGCCACCAGTGTTGGCACCATGAACACTGCCATCGAAAGCCAGATTGCCCTGTGGGAATCCTATGGCGACAATCTGGACGCCCTGGGCGAGCGCACCCAAAACATCGAAGGGCTTAGTGACCTGGTTGCAAGTTTTGCCGACGGAAGCGAGGAATCTATCTCCGCCATTGCTGGCATGGCTAGCGCCAGCGACAGTGACCTGATTGCTATGGTGGAAAACTGGCAAGCCCTGCAAGAAGCCCAAGGGAGCACCGCAGGGAGCCTGGCTGACCTGGAAACCGAATTCTCCTTGACGAAGGAATCCCTTCAGGGTGAATTAGCTGACGCCATCACCGAAATGGATTTAGGCAGCGAAGCCGCCACCAGCGGTGAGAACACCATCCAAGGATTCATCGATGGTGCCCTGGCACTGAAACCCCAGGTAGAAGCTGCCTATGCCGAAATGGCACAGGCGGCCATGGATGCCATTGATGAAACCCTAGACATCCACAGCCCATCCCGTGTGATGGAAGACAAGGCAGACATGACCTGGGCAGGCTATATCAACCAGACCAGAGCCATGAGCGACCAGGTGAAAGAAGCAATGGCAGACACCGCTTTGGCGGGTGCCGATGCCGTCACCGATGCCACAAGTGATGGCGCCATCAGTGCCAGTGTGCCCACGTCTGGGGGCGGAACCATCACCATTCAAATCTCACCCACCTACCACATCCAAGGAAGCACTTCATCTGGAGACATCACCGCTTTGCTAGATGCCCAGAATAGTTCCCTGAAACAACTTATCCTAGACGCCCTGGAAGAAGCAGGAATCGACAAGACAAGGAGGGCTTTTGCTTGAGCACTTATACCACCAAACAAGGCGATATGTGGGATAGCATCGCCTACAATCAGCTGGGCAGCGTGTCCTACACAGACAAGCTGATGCTGAAAAATCTTGCCTATCGCCATTACTACACCTTCCCTGCAGGGGTGGTGTTGACGCTCCCAGAAGTGTCAACCACCACCTCTAGCACCCTGCCACCCTGGAAGCAGGTGAGCACATGAGCGACACCGCCCGCAGAACCCGTATTGGCATCTCCATCGACGGTGTTGATATCACCAATGACCTGTCGCCCTACAATGTGTCTTTGACCTATACGGACTACGAAGAAGGCGAAAGCGATGACCTACAGCTGGTAGTACAGGACAGGGATGGTATCTGGTTGAAAAACTGGATTGAAACCCTAGTCCTGGCCAGCGTGTACGGCGGGGATGCCGCCACCAAAATTACCGCCACCATCACCAAGGAAAATTGGAACAATGATGGTATCAGCGCATCATTACCCTGTGGTTCCTTCGAACTAGACAGCATTGTCGTGGATGGTCCACCGTCACAGGTGACCTTGAAAGCCACGGCGTTGCCCTACTCCTGCCAAATTCGCCAGACGGTGAACTCCAAAGCCTGGGAAGGCTACCGTCTGTCTGGCATCATAGCAGAGATGGCGACTAAGCACGGTATGACTTATCTTTATGAATCTAGCATTGACCCCTCATACGACCGTCTGGAGCAATACTACGTCAGCGACATCGTGTTTCTGGAGCACCTCTGCACTTTGGCGGGCAATGCAATTAAATCCACCAACAACACCCTGGTGGTCTTCGACCAAAGAGCCTACGAATCTAAAGATGCCGTTCGTACCATCGCCTTTGGCGACGGCACCTACAACACCTACAAGGTGTCTATGGATACAGCTGAAACCGCCTATGCATCCTGCACTGTCAAGTGCATCGCCCAAGACGGCACCCTGATTGAAGGGACAGCCTATGCCGATGACTATGATTCCTCCGACGAGGACAATCAACACCTGGCGCTGTATTGCCAGGTGTCTTCTATTGCTCAAGCCCAAACTGTGGCGGCGGCGAACCTACGGCGATTTAATAAATTCGCTAAAACCTTTTCCATCACCACCCCTGGCGACGTCAACATTGTAGCTGGAGTCACCATCAACCTTGCTGACTGGGGCGTGTGGAGCGGAAAATATCTGGTGTACGAAGCCGCTCACAGCGTTGGTGGCAATGGGTACACCACTAAAATCAAAGCACGACAAACACTGGAGGGATAGCCTATGGATAACACAACTGCACTGCAACACATGGTACGCATTGGCAAGGTCACTGCTCTTGACGCAGGCAATCTCAAAGCACGGTGTATCTTTCCTGAAACTGGTGTCACATCTGGTCTTTTAAGCGTGTTGCAACACCCTGCCATGGGCGTTGCCGTAAAAGCAGATGGTCAGCATACCCATACGATTACCGACACCTATATGGGCGGTGGGAGCGCCAGCACAGAGGGCGAACACGACCATGAGGGCACCGTCACTACCACATGGATGCCCAAGGTCAATGATTTTGTTCTGGTGTGTTATTTGCCATTTTTCAACAGCGATGGCTATATTTTGGGGGTGATTCCATGAATGTTGGTTGCTTAGGTGACATTGCCTTTGTGGTCAAGCCAGATTTGATTCAGACCATTAAATCTATGACTTGGTCTGGTGGCGCCAGATACGCCACCCACGAACGGCATTTGAAAAATGCACTCACCGAGTTTTGTGGTATTGAGCCTGATAAGTTCAGTTTTGAAATGCAGTTATCCAGTGATTTGGGGGCTGACCCCATGACTGAGTTGGTGAAAATCTGGGCTTATGAACGCAATGGAACCCCGTTGTCCTTAATCATTGGCGACAAGGGATACGGTAAATATCGCTGGGTTATTCAAGAGCACAAAATTTCCATAGAACGCACGGACCCAAGAGGAAATCTGACATGGTGCACAGTAGAAATATCTCTGCTGGAATACTTGTCGTCATAGAAGGAGGCAGTATGAGTTACACCGTATCAACATCAACGCTGGAGAAAATCACGCTCAACCAGAGTGATTATGTCAACTCTGTTTTGCAAAATATTGCCATTATCATTTCTACACGCCAAGGCACCGTGCCCCTCAATCGTGATTTCGGATTGCCTATGGAATTTTTGGATCGCCCCATCAATGTAGCAAAAGTATTAGCTTACAAAGAAGTCAGTGAAGCGATTGAAGCCTACGAGCCAAGAGCATCTTTGGTTGACATCTTTTTTAGTGGAGATTTGAGCAATCCTGGATTATTAAATATTACCGTGGAGGTGGATATCGCCAATGAGTAGAAACACAGAATACCAATTTATCTCAACCGACACCGACACCTTGACTGCCGCCATGGTGTCAGCTTACGAAGCCATCACCGGCACCAGCGTCACTCCTGCCAGCCCTGAAAAGCTATTTATCTCCTGGGTCACTGACATCATCATCCAAGAACGTGCCCTTTGCAACTATGCGGCAAACCAAAACATCCCCAGTCGTGCAGAGGGTGACAATCTGGATGCCCTGGGAGAATTGTTCTTCGCCCAGGAGCGTCCCCAGGCACAAGCGGCAACAACCACTGTCCGCTTTACCATTTCCGAAGCCCAAGGCTCTGCTGTTCTGGTTCCCTCTGGCACTCGTGTCACCGACACATCTCAAACCCTGGTATGGGAAACCACCGATGATGCCTACATCCCTGCAGGAGACACCACCATCGACCTGGCAGTCACCTGCCAAACCCTAGGCATTGCGGGCAACGGCTATGTGGCGGGTCAAATCGTTGTGGCGGTTGACCTGTTCTCTTATTACCTTTCCTGTGCAAACACTACAACTTCGGACGGAGGTGCTGACGTGGCCACTGACGATGAATTCTACGAACTGCTCATAGCGGGGCAGGATGCTTACTCTACAGCTGGTGCACGTGGTGGCTATATCTATCACGCCAAGCTAGTGTCCACCGAGATTTCCGATATCGTTGTCACCAACCCAGACGATGGTGTAGTGACCATTTATGTGCTGATGTCGGACGGTTCCATTGCAAGTTCCGAAATCAAAGCAGCTGTCTTGGCAGCCTGCAGCGACGCCTATGTTCGCCCCCTGACCGACAGCGTCACTGTGGAAGACCCAGACGAAGTTAATTACAACATCGCATTCACCTATTACATCTCCACCGACAGCGACAAATCCTCCACCGAGATTGCTACAGCTGTAGCCGAAGCGGTGGATGAGTACATCACCTGGCAGTCTGGCAAGTTGGGACGGGACGTCAACCCCTCTTATTTGCATGGCCTGTTGATGCAAACTGGCATCAAGCGGGTGGTGCTGACCAGTCCAGTATACACCGTCCTGGATGACGGTAGCACCAATGATACTCCTGAGGTGGTGGCGGTGGGAACAGTTACCATTACCAACGGAGGGTATGAGAATGAGTGATTTTGGACTGTCTGTTGAAAATCTATTGGCAGCTCTCCCTGATGCGCTGAAAAACGATGCATCCATCCTGGCATTAGGGGAGGTTATCGCCACCCAACTTGCCCAGCGCACCGATGAAATCAACAGCCTGACTATCTATGGGAACATCGACCAGATGGACGAAACCCTGCTGGATATTCTGGCGGTGGACTTCAAGGTGGACTGGTGGGACACGGAATATACCGTGGATGAAAAACGGCAAACCTTGAAAGATAGCTGGGCTGTCCACCGTTCCCTTGGCACCAAGGGCGCTGTGGAGCAAGCCATCTCTGCCATTTATGCTGGAACCACCGTGTCTGAATGGTTCGAGTATGATGGCGACCCATTCCACTACAAGCTCCTCGTAGATGCAATCTATGAAAACGTAGACCCAGACAAGCATCAGCGTGTGCTTGAACGAGTCAAATACTATCAGAATTTACGCTCGGTGCTAGATGGCATCGAATACACAGCCGCCCCAGACGGAGAATGCCAAGCCTATGTGGGCATTGCCGTTTCGGGCATATCTATTAGTTTAACTAAGGAGGTAGCAATCTATGGCTTGGATTGATGCAGTAGTCACCAACGCAGGCGCCGCACTGTTGGCAGAAGCACTGGCTGGAGAAGAAATTACCATTGACGGTGCTTCTGGCGGCACAGGCACAGCGAGCGCATCTAGCTTGCTTGCACAAACTTCCCTTGTGAGCCAAAAGCAGACCTTCGATGTCGTGGCTTTGAGCGATGTCGACGGAGGGAAGAAGCTCAACATCCAGATTACCAGCGAAAATTTAAGCACTGGGTACACGCTGAACCAAGTAGGCGTATGGGCCCACATCGGAGATAGCGACCCCCAGCTCTTTGCTATCATCCAAGACGGGGACGGCATCGACATTCCATCCGAGACTTCGATGCCAGACTTTTCGATGAACTTCTATGTCGTTGCCGCTGTCAGTGGCGAAGCAAATATCTCGCTCACCGTTGACCCTTCTGGGGTTGTGACTGTGGCGACCATGACTGCGGCGATTGCAACGCTGGAGTCCGAAATGGAGGATGCCTTAGCGGAGAAAGCCAGCCTAGACGAAGATGGCAAAGTGCCTGCCGACCAACTCCCCGATATGGACTATATCCCCACCGATGATAAGGGTGCCGCTGGCGGTGTCGCTGAACTAGACGAGGACGGCAAGGTACCCACGGAACAACTCCCTTCGATGGACTACATCCCCACCAGCGACAAAGGCTCCGCAGGTGGCGTGGCAGAGTTGGACAGCAATGGCACCGTGCCATCCTCTCAGCTCCCCAGCTACGTTGATGATGTTATCGAAGTCACCGATTATGCTGACCTTCCTGCTACTGGCGAGACAGGCAAAGTCTACGTCACCCTAGACGACAACAAGACTTATCGTTGGTCTGGTACCACCTGCGTCCCCATCGGCAACGACTTGGCTCTGGGCGAAACCGAAGCCACGGCCTACCGTGGCGACCGTGGCAAAATCGCCTATGACCACAGCCAAGTCGTCACAGGTAATCCGCATAATGTGACTGCCGCTCAAGCTGGTGCGGCACCAACTGACCACGCCAATGCAGATGCCACCTACGGTGCTGGCACTGGGGAAAAGTACGGCCACGTCAAGCTATCTGATGCCGTGTCTGATACCAGTGGAGCATCTGGCGGTACAGCTGCTACACCTGCGGCAGTCAAGGCGGCTTACGACCGTGCGCCCAATGTCCTTGTTGCTGATGAAACCCCCACCGCACAGGTGGAGAACGACTTGTGGCGAAAGGCGTTGACTGTGGCAAAAGGTAAGCTCGCCAAGGAACGACTGTACCGCAGAAACGCCGATGGCAGTTATTCGGCTGTTTACACCGAAACCCATGTCGGTGCCGTGGTCATGGGAGATGGCACCACCCTTCTAGAAGAAAAGCTGAACACCACGGACGAAACAATCTCAAAGATGTCGGCTCAGTTGAGCACCATCTACACAGCCCCTTCTCAGAGTGGCACATTGACCTACACTGGCTCGACTTTAACGCCCGTATGGAATGACTACAACAGCGAAAAGCTGACTATCGATGGCATTACGAGTGGCACCGCTGTCGGTACCTATGTAGCCACATTCACGCCAGTTGAGGGGTATACTTGGGAGGATGGAACCACTGGCGCTGTGGAGGTGTCTTGGTCTATTACCAAGGCCTCTATCGCATACATCCCAAGCCAAGACGGAACACTCACTTACACTGGCTCCGCTCAAAGCCCTGTATGGAATGACCTCAACAGTGGCGAGCTGACTGTCGCTGGAGTCACCAGTGGCACCAATGCTGGCACCTATTCTGCCACGTTCACGCCCACAGCCAACTATCAATGGCCTGATGGAACCACGGCCGCCAAGACGGTCACATGGACGATTGGTAGAGCGACCATCACAGCCACGCCCTCCCAGAGTGGCACACTGACTTACACAGGTTCTACGTTGACCCCCACTTGGCTCAATTACACCACGGCTCAGTTGACCATTGGCGGCGTGACTTCCGCTACCGTTGCAGGTAGCTACAGCGCAACCTTCGCTCCGACGAGCAACTACCAGTGGTCTGGCGGCTCCACCAGCGCAGTCACCGTGACTTGGGCAATCTCCAAGGCCGCAGGCTCCCTGTCCTTGGGCGTGACCTCCTTGGCATTGACCGTCAGTAGCAAGACTGGGACTATCTCCGTCTCTCGCCTTGGCGATGGTGCCATAAGCGCAGTCTCGGGTAACACATCCATAGCGACTGTGTCGGTGTCCGGCACCACTGTCACCGTTACCGCCGTTGGTACAGGGTCTACCACTGTCACCGTGTCCGTGGGCGCAGGGACCAATTGCAACGCCCCCAGCAATGCGAGCTGTTCTGTCAGCGTGGACTTGGCCGCCGTGTTCGGTGTGTCGTGGGCAAGTGGCTCCAGCTCCACGGCGCTGACCCGACTGACTACCGCCAATGACCCCAACAGCCTTGTCACCGTCAATGCCACCACCGAGCCATCCCCAGCCGTTGGCACTGGCTCTGGTAGCTCACCCTTCGATGACTACGCTCCGTGGGCGGACATGGAAGAATATAACGTCGCCAACAGTGCCGTCACTTACCGCCGTGACCAAACTGGATTCTCTCGCAGTAGCAACGATGTCATGGTCTACATCCCAGAGTATTGGTTCAAGATTGAGGAAAGCGGCACCACCGTCCGCTTCTACATTTCCGATACCGAAAAGACTGGCTTCACCAAGCATCCCGGCAGTGGGAAATATGTGGCGAGATACAACACCATGACAGGACACTACTCTCGTTCTGGCAATGCCCCTCTCGTGTCCATCACAAGAGCCACAGCCCGAACAGGCGCAGAGGCCAAGGGTACCAAGTGGAGTCTGTATGACTACGCCAGCTGGTGCGCTGTGTGGCTCCTGTACCTCGTTGAATTTGCCGACTGGGATAGCCAGAGCATGATTGGCCGAGGATATGTGGACGGTTCGGCGGCTCAAAGCTCTGGTGGCACCGACACCATGACCTACTTCACTGGTCGTGCCGCTGGTACCGATGGCCTCACAGCTGTGCAGTATCGCCACATCGAAAATCCTTGGGGCAATGTCCGTGAGTTCATTGATGGCATCAACTTCAGCAGTCGTGCCGCTTATGTCTGCACTGACCACGACAACTACGCCGATGACACATCGACCAACTACACAGCGGCAGGCGTGACCCTCCCTTCGTCTGGATGGATTTCTGGCTTGGGCATAAGCACTGCATTCCCTTGGGGTTTCTTACCCGACACCGCTGGTGGCAGTGAGACAACCTACATCGCAGACTACGTCAACTCTGCTACGGGTTGGACGGTGCTTAATGTTGGCGGTAGCTACAGTTACGGCTCCATCGCTGGTCTGTTTTACTTCTATGCGAGCTACGCTTCGTCGTACTCCAACGCTAGCCTCGGTGCCCGACTCCTTTATCACCCCTAACGGGGGACTGGGGGGCGCACCCCCAGCGCTACCAAGTCTGCACGGCCTACCGTTCAGACAGACAACCTCAAAGGGGGTACGGGGGCGAAGCCCCCGTTTTTTATAAATTTCAAAATAACGTATTTCGTTATATTCTACCGAAACGGCAAAATTCGACGGCATGATAGCTATAATAGTTGTGGGATTGTCTGTGCACATAGCCGGGGCTTTTTGGGCTGACGTCAACTCTACTACGGGTTGGACGGTGCTTAATGTTGGCGGTAACTACAGTAACGGCTCCAACGCTGGTCTGTTTTACTTCAATGCGAACAACACTTCGTCGAACTCCAACGCTAACCTCGGTGCCCGACCGCTTGTTTGTTTCTCTTTGCATTGCACAGGCCTTTCCACACCGCTTGGTGAAAATATTGCCACATAGGACAGGGTTTAGTAGGGCTCTCGAAAGACCTTGCAGGCAAACAAGGAGGCTATCATGCCGAAAAAAGTTGGATTCCTATATGAGAAGCTTTTGGACTGTGAGTTCATCCGTCAGACCATTTTAGAAGCGGCTCACGGTCGTGAGAACAGACCCGATGTGGCACCTGTTGTCGCAGACCTAGACCGCTACACTAAGATGACCTATGAACTCTTTGCCAAAGGAAGCTTCGTGCCGTCTCCCCCAAAGGAGCGGTTAATCTATGACCCCAGCAGTCAAAAGCACCGCCAAATCAAGATGGCTCCGTTTTGGCCAGATGGCGTGGTGCAGTGGGTACTCGTGACCGTGATGAAGCCTGTGCTCATGCGTGGGATGCATCACTGGTCTTGTGCATCCATCCCCGGCCGTGGGGGAAAGCGCATCCAGAAGAAAATCAAGAGTGTGCTTCGCAGTGACCCAAAGGGAACGAAGTATGCCGCTGAAATGGATGTGGCACGATACTACCCCAGCATTGACCACAGTCGTCTCATTTGGGCGCTGGCTCGGAAAATCAAAGACAAGGATTTCTTGCGACTGGTTTACAGTATCATCGAATCCTGTGGCTGTTTCCACTAAAATAAAAGTACCGAAAAAGGGCGCGAAAAGTGCATAGGTTGGGCTCGTAAAAAAAGAGCCATTGTCAGCACCTCAAAAAAGAGCTACCATTAGTTTGTCTAGAACTAAGGAGGTAGCGGAAAGGTGATAAGAATGGCTCAAAAGAATTATATCAAAGATTTGTACGAAAACCAAGAGAAAAGTCTCAATGAAATCGCAAAAATCACAGGACTCAATTATCGCACGGTGCGCAAGTACGCCCATAAAGACGACTGGAACGATGAGCATCTACCCAACATTCAAGCAGAAAGCTATCCAATTTTAGGGGATTTCATCCCTATCATAGACCAATGGTTAGAGGATGACACCAAAATTCCACGCAAGCAACGACACACAATTTGGCGAATCTATTGCCGTTTACGAGATGAAGAAAAATTCCTCGGTAGCTACTCCAGCGTAAAGCGTTATGTGCGCAAGAAGAAATTCGCCATGAGCAGCCAAACCGATGGTTATCTGCCTCTGGCGCATCCCCACGGCAGTGGGCAAGTGGATTTTGGCGAGCACATCTACAACGACGCCTCATCCAAAGTGCGGACAGGCTACGCCCTAACCCTGTCCTTCCCCAATTCCAACAAGGGATACACCCAAGATTTCCCAGCCCAAAACCAAGAATGCTTGCTAGAAGGCATGAAGCAGATTTTTGAGCACATGGGTGGCGTGCCACCCGTCATCCGCTTCGACAATATGTCTACCGCCGTGGTGAAGGTCCTAGACCATGGTGAACGAGTGCTGACCGATGGATTCACCCGATTCATGCTGCATTACCGATTTAAGGCTGAATTCTGCAATCCTGCCGCTGGCAACGAGAAAGGCAACGTGGAGAATAAAGTGGGATATAGCCGCAGAAACGCCTTTGTTCCTGTGCCGACCATTACCTCCTTCGATACCTTCAACGAACAGCTTTTCGACTGGTGCGAGCAGGATGCACAGCGTCTCCATTACAAGCATCAGATTGAGATACAGGAACTGTGGGAAGCAGATCGTGAGGCGCTACTACCCCTGCCAGAGCACCCTTTTTCGGTGTTCCGTTACGAAAGCTTGGCGGTGAATAAATATGGCTTTGTCACCATTGACACCAATAAGTATGGTCTGTCACCAGCGCTGAGTCGAGAGATTGTGCAAGCGAAAATTTATTATGACTGCATTGAATTTTACCATGACCATACCTTAGTTGGAAGTTATAAAAGAAGTTATGAAACACACCAAGAGTACTATGATTGGAAACAGTATGTTGGCGTTTTATGCAGAAAGCCTGGCGGGGTATCTCACACTCGATTCTTCAACCAAATGCCACCTCTTTGGCAACAGCATCTCCACCAAGCCCAAGGACAGGCACGAAAAAGTGCGCTACAATTACTGGATGAAATCGTCCAAGATGGCAACGCCACCTTTTGCGACGAAGTGCTAGAGTTGGCGCATGAGAATGGCCGCACCGATGCGGATAGTGTCCGCCAATGCTACTACATGATTGCCAAAAAGGAACACCGACCAGAGCCGTTGACTTTGGATATTACCACGCCTGACCTACATTACACGCCAAATTTGAGCGCTTACGACGGATTGATAGGAGGTGATTTACATGGTTGAGCAATACATGAAAACCTTGAAATTAGGTGGTTTGGCAAAAGAGTGGACAAGTGTGGAATACCGAAATAATGAGCAATATCTAACCGATTTATTACAACTGGAGTTGCGAGAACGAGAAATAAACCGCATTAACCGCATGGTAAAAAGTGCAGGATTTGGGGTGCTAAAAACCTTGGATGACTTCACTTGGCGCAATGAAATAGCACTGCCAGTTGGACTAACACGAGAGTATATGGAAGATTTGCAATTTTTGGCACCCAAGGAAAACCTTATTTTTATGGGCGCCGTTGGGACAGGCAAGACCCATCTTGCCACAGCTCTGGCGTTGAACGCCTGCCAAGAAGGACGGCCTGTTCGCTTCTTTACAGCTGCATCTCTTGCCAATATTTTATTGGAAAAGAACAACAAGGGCACCTTGAACAGTTTCTTATCTACGCTAAAAAAGGTGCAGTTAATGGTCATTGATGAAATTGGTTTTGTACCGTTGCACAAAGCGGCAGCAGAGCTGTTATTCCAAGTGATTGCCGACTGTTATGAGCGGAAAAGCCTCATCATTACATCCAATCTGGAATTCTCTCAATGGAATACAGTCTTTGGGGATAACCGCTTGACGGCAGCTCTCATTGACCGCTTGGTACACCATTCGCACATAGTCATCTTCTCTGGGGAGAGCTACCGCTTGACACAATCCATGTCCAGGCAACGTGAGCGTTGAGGCTAGAAGGGACAAAAAAGCACCATTCCTAGGTTTTTTCTCCATAGGATGGTGCGCCATCTGCTCTAACAAAATTCGATTGTGTATCCAAATAAGCTCTGTGATTGTGCGAATGTTGCGCTCAACGCATTGCCAAGTGGTTTTATAGTGTTTGGCTACCTCTGGGTACAGCCACTTGGTGATGAGGAGCAGCCTTTCTGGATTTTGTATGACGAGATAGACGGCGTAGCTGGTATGGAAAAAACCTCGATAGTTGGCGGTGATGCCTAAGGAGTAAAGCAGGCTGTAAATTTCTGCAATGTCTACGCTACCCATTGCAACTCACCCCTCTCCATCTGAAAGGTTTTTGGGTAAAACCCCAGTTCCATGCCATATACATTGCCCAATGTTTGAAGTGTACTCATTTTTGTATCTTTGCTTCCTCGCTCTGCATCCCGAATTGTTCTAACAGAAATTCCACTGCGACCCTCTACCATTTCCTGCGTCATCCCTTGTTCTATACGGAACCCTTTTAAAGCAACGCCAAGTTCATTTCTAGCCATTGTGCACACCTCCTTCTTGTTTTCATTATACAAGAAGAATTTAGCAAATAACAGGAAGCCCACTTCCGTTTTCGACATTTTTCAGCAATTTTTTAAGTTTTTTCTCGCTAATGTTATTCCCCAACGCTGACCCTATGCACTTTTACGCGCCCTTTTTGTGTATTTTTAAGTTGACAAAGACATGTGGCGAAGGGCTGGCCATCGGCTACTACATCTGCCAATGGCTGGCGAACTATTTTCTGGAGCCACTTGACCACTACATCATGTCCCTGCCCGGCGTAAAGTACATGACACGCTACATGGACAACATCACCATCTTCGGCCCCAACAAAAAGAAGCTCCACAAGGCGAGAAAACTGATTGCCATTTTCATGCAGGAGCACCTTGGGCTGACGATGAAGAAAAACTGGCAAGTGTACCCAACAGCAAAGCGCATGGTGAATGCGGTGGGCTTTCGGTATTCTCGCACCCACACCATCCTCCGCAAGAGGAATTTTCTCCGCTTGACCAGACAGTGTCGCAGGGTGGAGAAGAAGATTAAAGCTGGTACCCGAATAAGCTATCGACAGGCTGCAGGTTTGCTCAGCCGAATAGGGCAACTTCGACACTGTGATAGCCATAAAATCAGAGTGAAATACATTGACCCCATAGGAGTCAAGACGCTAAAGGAGGTTGTACGGTATGAGAGTAAGAGGCGACTTATCCCCCAACGGAGCATTTACGCTAGAGGAGCAGCCTAAGAAGCCCGGCTATTCCCTCGCACGTTTCTACGAGAATGTAGAGGAGTTCTCCGAAACCGTTGATGGGCTTACCATCAGTGGCTACGAGTACGACGAATACAAGCTCGAACTGGAGACTGTGGATGGGCTGTCTGATGCCATCACAGAAAACTACAATGTCTATCTGTCCGAAGCCAAGCTGGCCGAGGAAGAGGCATATACTATCCCCACGCTCAAAGAGCGAGTGACCCAGCTGGAAACCGAGAAGGAATCCCTAGAGTCTCAGCTGACTGACACCCAGCTGGCCCTGTGCGATGTCTACGAACTAATGCTAGGAGGATAACGGCATGGCAAAAATATACGCAGACCTTATCGAAAAGGGTCTGAAAACAATCGAGGATGTGCCGCAGGCGCTTCGTGAAGAAGTGCTTGCGTTACTCAATACGGAAGGAGCTGAGGACTATGAATAGTCTTCGGCTCTTTCTTTTGTCCATTTTGTTCGGGAAGGAGGTGCAGGTCATGGCTATTGTATATGCAACCCTTATTGTGAAGGGCATGAAGACTCTGGAAGAGGTTCCCGAGCTTATCAAGTCTAATGTCGAGGCTATCATCGAAGCGCTGGAAGTCCAGCTGTAAATCAGCAGAGGGGGGCGAGCAATCGCCTCCCTCTATCATTTGTGGAGGTAGCTATGTCGGCAGAATCACTGATTGCCACAGTGTTGCCGTCTCTTATCGTGGCCTTATTTATGGCGGCATTCACTCGCCGACAAGCCGCAAGAGACAAGGCAACGGACGAGCGGGCTGAAGCCCGAAAAAAAGAAAGCCTATTGGCGCTTGAAATGCAGATGGCCACGGCAAAGATGTCGTATGCCACAGCTGTGGCTTTGAAGCGAGGGTACGCCAATGGAGAAGTCGAAGAAGGGGTTGCCGCCTACGATGAGGCCAGGAAGAAATACTTCCATTTCCTCAACGAACAGGCCACCGACCACCTTGCGAGTTAGGAGAATTTTATGGATTACACAACCATCATCAGCCAAATGCTGATTATCATTGCAATTTTAACAGTTCTTGTCACCATCATCACCGAAGTTGTCAAGGCATCGTTCCCAGCCTTGGAAGGTAGCGCTAAAATCAACATCTTTGTACTTGTGCTATCAGTCGTGGTCACCGTAGCTGTGGCTATTGCTTATTGCCAAATCAAACTGCTGCCCCTGACTTGGTATTGGTACGGAGCATTTATCGTCCTGGGCATCATGGTGGCTTACGCTGCCATGTTCGGATATGATAAATTGGTGTCTCAATTTTCCAGCTTGACTGATGGAGGGGATATCTGATGACCGCAATCGAAAAACTCATTGCCACAGCGCAAGCCGAAATCGGCTATTTGGAGAAGGCATCCAACAGCCAACTGGACGACCCCACTGCCAACTCTGGCTCAGCCAATTACACCAAGTATGCCCGTGACCTTGACGCCATTGGCTGGTACAATGGCGCCAAACAAGGGTATGCCTGGTGCACCATCTTCGTGGCATGGTGCAAACAGTCCACATTTGGGGTGGAAATGGCGCTGGCCATGACCTACCAATCACTTGGTGGACTGGGTGCATCTTGCACATACCTGATGGGCTATTACAAGTCCGCAGGGCAGTTTTTCTCCACGCCCCAAGTTGGTGACCAGATTTTCTTCACCAGTGACGGTGGCGACAGTGCCTACCATACAGGGCTGGTCTATGCTGTCGACGGCACCAAGGTGTACACCATCGAAGGCAACACATCCAGCGCCAGTGGCGTGGTAGAAAACGGCGGAGCTGTGGCCGCCAAATCCTACAGCTTGACCTATTCGAAAATCGCAGGCTACGGCCGCCCTGACTATAGCCTGTATGAAGATGAAACGGAGGAAGAAGAAATGCGCTACAACAAAGTATCTGAAATGCCCGCATACGCACAGACCACCATCAAAAAACTGATTGATGCAGGACACATCCAAGGTAGCGGCACTGTCTTTGACGAAGACAATCGCCCTGCTGATGTGGACTTGTCCCTAGACATGATTCGTATGTTCGTGGTCAACGACCGTGCTGGCATTTATGGCTGAGCCAGAAAAACTGGCTAAAATGCCAGACGTCAAAAAAGACGACAAACAATCCACAATTCTTTCCCCCATTGTGGAAAAATTCAGCTTTGTGGACAATGACACCATCGCCGTGGTGGGGCTGATTGTTCTTGCGGTGATTAGCCTTGCCATGGAGGGTGAAACCATCGCCAGTGCCGCCATCGGTGCCATTGGCGGTTACATCGGGAGCAAAACAAACAAGTAAATACCAAATCTCCTGCGACCGTCGAAGGATTGCGTGCCTACGTTATGTATTGATGTAGACGACGTGGGAGATACCCAGAGAAAAAGCCCCTATGCAGGCCACAAACCTGCATAGGGGCTTTTTCTCGTTTCATGGGCGCGTCTGTGGCGTGTGCCTGGGGCGGGGCGTTCACCCGCCCAACCCACAACACCACCGTTGCAACAGCGATATAAGGGGTTGCAGGGGGTGTTATGTCCGTTTGGCGTATGCAGATGGATTTTGCAACACTGCCCACTCAGATACTGGGAGGGGGTCCCCCATGAACGCTTCCAAGGCTTCGGCTGAGCCGCACTGGTTGCAGATGCAGACATTCCCATTCCGTGAAAGAGCGTTGCGCCATAGGCTTTCGCTCATGGCATCCTCTCCGCACCGTGGGCAGGGGTAGTGGTGGCTTGCTTGCCGTTGGCCAAACTGCTCCACAAGCTCTTTGCAGATGAATTCATTGTGCATGATGCGCCCTCCTTAACAGTCCAACCCAGTGAGCTGGGTGTATTCATCCTGGGAGCAGTAGCCCGCCATGTCCAGGCAGAAGCGTTCGCCCAGGCGGTCATCATCAAAGAGCACTTCCACGGTGCTGTCAGACAAGACGTTGACCTTGGCATCCAACAGGGCGCCATATTTTTCCCGCATGCGGTCAGTGGGGAAAGGCATGTCGTCGCCCACACAGACGGTGGCGGGCATATCCACATCACCGATGATGCAGTCAAATTCACCATCCACTGCCATCTTCTCCAAGATGTATGCCTGGAAGGTCATGGTAGGTTCCTTGGAAGCGATGAAGGCTTCGATGGTGGACTTGATGGTGGCGGTAGTCCAGGGCTCCTCGGAGCAGAGCCAGATAAGCATTACGATGCAGTCCAGGTCTGCACCATCTTCTGCCACGGTAAACATCTTGTCATACTGGGTAGTGGTGCCAGCGGTGAACCACTGGTTCTTGATGCAAAGGTTCATCAGTTCGTAGTTTGAAATCATAGCAATCCCTTTCTCCCCGTATACCCGATAGGCCAGGTGGTATGGTGTCTAGTTGGCGGCAAGGTCACAGGCGGGCTGATAGCTCAGGGACTCCACATAGCCATCTGCATCGTACTCCACGACTTCCAACCACTTTGGCTTGCTTGCGTGCTTGGTCATGTGGGTCATCCCGACCCCTTGCTGTAATGCGATGTAGACTTCTTCGCCTTGGTCATTGTGACCAGATAGGATGGTGCTTTCAGTGGATGCGATTAGCTTTGCGATTTCTTTGGGCTTGGACATATCGACGTTAAACTTCATAGTGGATATCCTTTCTCCCCCCTGTGGGGGAATGGGTTAAACGTTGTAGAACTCCTCAACCACAGGATGGTTGTAGCATGCGGATTCTTTCTGCTTCCGCTGTACATATCGCCTTGCTTTGGCGAGGGTATCAAAGCTGTAGGATTCGGAGCGAATGAACGCTGGCATATAGTTCCCAGGTTTGAACCCACAGGGGGTGGATTCGACGCAAAATCCCAACTCGGCAACATATCCGCCGTGGGCACTATTTCTGATTTTCCACATGGTCATGGGTGCATCCTCCTATTCGGTTTCTGGCTTCTGGTGTAGCGGTCTGGCTTCGATGGTCACTAAAATTTCTGACGTGTCTACGCCATGCTCCGATGCGAGAAGTTCTGCTGTCGCTTGTACTTCGCCCATGAAAGAGCCTTTCATGGTGCAGGATGCAAGTTCCTTGTCACCCAAGCGGAACACAATCCATGGTATTGGCATGATTTCTCCTTCTGCCATCGTAACCTCCGTGGCGGGATGTTGAGTTTTAGTGATGGAAGTGGCGGCACATGCCGTTGTAGATTTCATAAGACCAAGAGCCGCAGTCGAAGCGGATGTAGTTCCAATCGGTGGAACAGTAGAGGGGGTCACGCTTGACAGTTCCAGTCATACGAAGCTTGCGACGAAGGTTGATTTCCTCGGTTTCTACTTCATGCTGGATAAGGATGCGGCGGGGGTCAAAACCAAACTCGCTGGCGACCAACTCCACGGCTTCATCATCAGTTAGGGTGCGGGTTGCTCCGCTGTTGGCAAGCACTTCATAGTCAGCTTGCTTCACGTTGTGTTCGCTTTCGTAGGGTCTCCAACCCTGGGCTTCCTCAAGCTCTGCTTCCAGCTGGGCAACTTCCTTCTGGAGCGCATCCACCTTGGCCTGGAGGGTTTCCACCGTTTCCACAATCCAGATGTTGATGCTCTTGCCAGTGGAGAGATTGACCTCCAGGCGGGCACCCAGGTCACAGATGTAATCGGAGGAGTTACCGTCCACGGTGGAGCGGTAAATGGGATAGCCAGCTCGTTGGGAGATGCTTTCGTCCTTGCGGTAATCGGTGGGGAAGATTTCGTTAACCTTGGCCCAGGCTTGCTCAATGGATGATACTGTCATGATGTTGGCTCCTTTCAGCGAACACTGATGGTTCGGTTATTGTATTGGACCATGTAGCCCATGCGGATTCTGGCGATGTGGATGTTTGCGCCGTTGATGCGGGATAGGTGGAGGTTCTTCTTGATGATGCGCTTGGCGATTTCGATTGCTTTGGGGGTCATCTCCAGGCTTCTGGGGCCTGTCTTGGCCTTGAGCAAGTAGCGCTTGTAGCGGATATCCTCGGCGGCCATGGCTTCTTCTTTGGTGCCGTATAGCTTTTCGCCGTCTCTGCGTTCAGCGATGCGGTAGAAGGATGCGGTGGAGATGATTTCCAAGTTGTTGGTCCAGATGGTCTGGTTGTAATTGCAGGTGTTAGGCTTCACGTTATCGGTGGAGCGCCCAACGATAAGCTCCAGAGCACGGATGCCGTAGGGAGAGATACAGCGGTTGCTTTCTTGGAGCTGGATGCGGTAGATGTCGGTGCCGTTGGTTAGGTCGATGGAAGCGATTTCACCTTGGCTACCGCTCATGGATGAAGTGTTAATGGTGTACCCTGTTGCCAGATAGCTGGCAACCAGGGCGGTATAGCGTGCGTTGATTTCTTGATATTTCATCATGTTTGTGTTCTCCTTAGTTTTGTTTGTGTTTGTGAAAGTTTGTTCTGTGTTTATAGTCACATAATACACGACCATGTACGACTTGTCAACAGTTATTTTCGTATTTGTGAAAAAAAGTTTTGACAAGTTAAACATATTGTGTTATTGTTGTTAAAAACAAAAGGAGGGTTCACATGATTTCTTACAATCCACTCTGGCACACACTGCTGGACAAAGGTATCGGCAAAATGGAGCTTGCAAACCTAATAGGTTTGAGTCGAGCCACGATGGCAAAAATGGGCAAGGACGAAGCTGTTGCGCTTAGCGTAATTGAGCGCATCTGCATTGCCATTGACTGCCAAATCGAAGATGTAGTAAAAATATCTGGTCAGTACAAAATGAGCACGCCCATCCCATCAAAAGGTAGTCCTAATAGCGAGGGCTGGGACCCTGCGTTAATTCGTGACAATCAACGCCTCGGAGGCGGTTTCGAACTATGCCACGTTGAGGACGGTTTGAACCGCAAAAAAAAAGCATCGGACGAGTAAACGTCCGATGCAGGGAGATTAGCCTTTCTTGCTATGTATAGGAAGTCCTTGTCGGGTCTTCGTCCGTGGCTCCAAATTTTCGTCCCGACGTATCAAGTCTGCAATGTCACAGTCGAGCGCCTCGCATATCAAGTCTAAGTGGTCTAGCTTAACACGGTCTGCGAACTCGTTGTAAATTTCGTTGATAGTGGAAGGACGAATACCTGTCGCCCGGGCAAGGTCAGCCTGCGTCCACCTTCGTTCGCCAAGTCGGGTGGAAAGTAAAATCTTAATCATAGCCAACGCTCCTTTGCGGTATATTATAACGATTTCCTCAGTAGGAAGCTGAGAATTGTTATAATATAACGGATTTCGTTAGAAAAGAAAAAGGCCACAATGCAGGGCAATCCCCCTGTATTGTGGCCTTTTATTTACTTTTTGGCTGAGAAGGAAACAGCCAGCACGAACACTCCGTTGACCATTTGGATGGTCGCTGGAGGGTTCGCCTGGCTCCCTTGTGGATATAGTGGCCAAAAAAGATGCACTTGTTTTTCTATCTTACACGCTGTAAATTTCTCAAATTTTTTCAAATTGTTACTGTGAGTCACAAAAATTGACCTACAGTTTATTTACAGTTTATAGAATTACTGATATAGTTAAAGTTACAAAACGAATTGTGCTGAAATTATATGGGAGAGCTGACGATATGGATAAGTTAACAGTTGCTACAGGGATGTGTCTGCAAAAACATCGTTTGGAGCAGGGATTATCGGTGGAACAAATTGGTTCACACATCGGGGAGTCTGCAACCTATGTGGAACAGGTCGAGCGAGGTGAAACTGCCATCACCGTTGCGCTATTATCCAAGTTTTCAACAGCCTTTAATGTGAGCATTACGCTTCTTTTCTTAGAGATAGAGAGCCCAGAAGTAGCAGAACAAAACTATCTATTGCGTTGCTATAAGGAGCTCATAAAAGTCAATGCTGCTGGGCAAAAATTTCTCTACAAATGGATATATAAACTTATAAATTCTGGGAAAGAAGCGGATGTGGAGGAAGACCCTCAATTCGATATATGGTAAGTTCCCTGCGGTGGGCATTCACTCAAAAGATAATTGAATAAGCAAAAAAGGGCTAGGCCACCAGCACGTTATCCGTACTGGTGGCCTAGCCTATTACTATTTACCGGGCCACATTTTTCTTCTGGGGCTTGGACTTCTGAACGGGTTCCTCTCGGCACACCTCGAAGCGATCCACGTTCAGAACCAACGACAAGGTTCGTCCGTTGTCCCATTTCATGACCGCCTGCGCCATATCATCGACAAAAATAATGGTTCCAATGGTTCCAGATGGTACAGCTTGAGGGTCGCTCATGGAGAGGAGTCGGACTCTGGTGCCGGCTGGGTAGGTGTCTTTGTAATACTTCACTTCTTCTCTGGATGGTACATTATACATTGTTAGGTTCCTCCTTTGAATTTTATTCCCACCGTCTCGCCGTCCTGCACGGTTATCTGCTGGATGGCTTGGCGGATGAGGTCGTTGCTGTACTGGGTTTCGGGTTGTAGGAATTGCACCCAGTGGGCAATCTGTGCCACACGGCTCTCTACGCTGGGCTGTGTGGGTCGTTTGGGGGCTAGGCTGTCTAGCTGTGTCTGGAGGACTTTTTTCTCCTCTGCAAGGGCTTGCATTTGGGCGGACAGGTCGGGGTTGTCCATGTCCTCTAGCACCATCTCCAGCAGGATTGCCTGTCGGTTGGTTATCTCCAGAAGTCTATCTTTTAGCTGTTCGCTGCCGTCATCCCCCTGCCCACTCACCACTTGGGTGATGTGATCCAGCAGGGTTGGTAGGACTTCTTGCTGTGTGTTGGCGAAGTCGTGAAGCTGTTCCATGATGAGGCTGTGGAGCTTTTCCTCCTCCATGGTGGGCGAGTGCTGACAGAATTTCGTGCCATTTTCCAGTCGAGAGGTACATCGCCAGACGATGCGCTTGGTGCCATTTCTGCTCCATGTCACTCTGCGGTAGGGCGAACCACATTCACCACAGACTAGCAGTTCAGACAGAGCATATTTGCTTGAATATTTCCCCTGCTCGGTGGTGGTGTTCTCCATGGTTTTTCGCTTGGAGTTTCGCCGTGCCAACTCCTCTTGCACTCTGGCATAGATGTCCCGTGGCACGATGGCGGTGTGGTGGTTCTCTACGTAGTACATGGGGCGTTCCCCTTGGTTTTTTATGACCTTCTTGCTGATGGGGTCTTGGGTGAAGGTCTTTTGCAGGAGGGCATCCCCGATGTATTTCTCGTTGGCGAGGATGTTCTGGATGGCTTGATGCCCCCAGTTGAGGGTGCCCTTTTTGGTGAGCTGTTCTGTTGCTATCAGCTCAGTTTTCAACGTGGCGATACTGGCTCCTTCGAGGTAACGGCGGTAGATGTAGCGAACAGTCTCCGCTTCCTCTGGGATGATTTCGATGGTGCCGTCATCATTTTTCTGGTAGCCCAGTAGCTTGGGGAAGGTGAATTCCCCCGACTCCATCCGTTTCCGCTTGCCCCAGAGGACGTTCTGACTGAGGGACTCACTTTCCGCTTGGGCGAAGCCACTGAACAGGGTGATGAGGAACTCGCTACTCTCGGTCAGTGTGTTTATATTTTCCTTTTCGAAGATAACCCCGATGCCGTTGGCTTTTAGGGTGCGCACGGTGTCCAGACAGTCCACCGTATTACGGGCAAATCGGGAGAGGGATTTTGTGAGAATGAGATTGATGCGACCACGTTTGCAAGCGGCAATCATGCGGTTGAACTCTTTTCGTTTTTTCAGCCCAGTGCCAGAGATACCTTCATCGGCATAAATGCCAGCCATCTCCCAGTCGGGATTGGCTTGGATTTTCTCGGTGTAGTAGCTCTTTTGGGCTTCGTAGCTGGTGAGCTGCTCGTCGCTGTCGGTGGACACTCGGCAGTAGGCCGCCACTCGTAGCTTTTTGGTTTGGGTGGTGCCTGTGGCAGTCTGTTGGGCGGCTGGTATCATCCGCACTCGACGCTCGGTGGTCTGTATCATGTTCTCACTCCTCTCTCGTTAGGCATTGATATCGAATGGAAATTCCCTGCAATATGAGGTCGATTACCTTATTTGGGTTGTCTGGGTGATCCAGTCCGTGATTGATTTGATTGTTGTTGCGGAGGACTTCTGCTGTGGGGTTGTAGGTGTAGGTTGATGGTGTTATGGGCGGTTTTGTTGGACTAGGTTTTTCGACTCTGGTGCCCTTGCTCCCTTTGCCACCGATGATGCACTGCACCATGCGGAAGGTTTCCTCTGGTATGATGGGAGGGTAGCCGTCCTGCCCCGTGTACCGTGGGTTTTCAAGCAGTCGCTTCACCTTGTGCTTGTTCCAGAGGGGGTTGTCCATCCAGTAGGGGATGCCCTCGCTGTTGAGCTGATTGGCGATGGTCAGATAGGAATCACCCTCGCAGTACCAGCTGTATATCTTCTTCACCGTTTCCGATTCGGAGGCTACCGCTGTGAAGGAGCCGTTCTGGATGGTGTAGCCGTATAGAGTTTTCCGATTGCTCATGGTGCGACCTCCTCGGTCAGTGTGATGCCACCGTAGAGGTGGAAGGTCATGTTGCCATGCTGGTCAATGGTGATTTGCTCTACCAGTTCCTCAAAGAGTGGTTCGTCCAGTTCTTCCATGCGGTCTGGCCCCTGCTCTAGGATGGCGATGGTTTGCTGAATGGCATCCACTCGTTCCTCAATGTCCTCGTTCTCAATGACCCGTCTCCGCTGATGGCGCAGGGTAGTCATTTGGGCTTGGAGGGCGGTGCGTTTGGCGAGGGTGGCTTCCGCATCAAGAAGCCCTGCCGTCTGTAGCTTTTGAATTTTGTGCTGCTGCTCGGCGGTCTGGGCGATGGCGGTGTTGATTTCGAGAAGTTGAGGGTTGTTCCGCTGTAGGGCGGTTTGTAGTTCCTCTAGTTGTCGCAGGGCTGGTGGGAAGATATCTGTATAGTTGGATTTTAGCTTATTGTATAGGGTGATGAAGGTTTGGTAGATTGTTTCCTCTGAAGTCCACTTTACAGGGCAGTCAGATGCTTTTTGGTCATGGGTACGGCACACCCAATAGGTGTCTCCCTTTTTGGATATCCTTCGCTTGAATAGCGTTCCGCAGTGTGCGCATCTAACTTTTAGGGACAGTAGGGTTTTGGTGTGTGCGGTGGAAGTGCGTAGCCCTTTTCGCTTTATCAGCGCCTGCACCTTTTCAAAGGTCTCACGGTCAATGATGGCTGGATGAGTATCCTCGATGTAGTATTGAGCAACTTCCCCACCATTTCGTTTTTTGACGAAGGGGAAATCTGTGGTATATCGTTTTTGGCACAGAGCATCTCCAACGTATTTTTCATTACTCAGAATGAGCTGAATGGTAGAGATTTGCCACCGATAGTTTCCGTCCATCGTTGCTACACCCAGAGCGGACATCCAAGTCGCAATATCTTCTAGGCTGATTCCATCAAGATATTTTTCAAACATTCCCTGCACCAGCGTAGCCTGTTCTGGAACAATTTCCATCTGGCTACATCCTATCAGCCGATACCCGAAGGGTGCCTTGCAAGTGATAAACTCCCCACGCTCCATCCGTCGGCGGTAGCTCAGTCGTTGATTTTGGGAGATGGACACTGACTCCTGTTGCGCCAGAGCGCCAGAAACGCTCACCATCAGTTCTGTGGTGAGCGTTCCAGTGTCGATATTCTCTTTTTCGAATTTAACAGTGACACCCAGTGTTGCCAGCTCTCGGAGGGCGGACAGGCAGTCCTTGGTATTTCGTGCGAAGCGAGAGAGGGATTTCACCAGAAGTCGATCCACCCGACCCTTTCGGCAGTCGGACATCATCCGCTGGAACTCCTCTCGTCCTTCCAGCTTGGTGCCAGTGATACCCTCGTCGGCATAGATGTCTACCAGTTCCCAGTCGGCTTGACTGGTGATAATCTGGGTGTAAGCTTTAATCTGGGCGGCATAGGAGTTAAGCTGGTCAGCGGAGTCGGAGCTAACACGGCAGTAGGCCGCCACTCGTAGCTTGTCTTGGTTGGTTTTAATGGCATCAATCTTTGTGACGGTTTTCTGCAACATGGCCGCTCCTCCTCTCTTTTTATTGACCACAACATTACCACAGAAGTGATGGAATAGCTATGACAATTCCCAGACACTTCGGATGGCATAGTGGCTTCTGGTGAGGGCGGAAACCCTGTCCACTTCCTCGGCACTCAGGAGCCCTGCGTCCTGCAATTTGGCTAGGACTTGCAGGGCTATCTGGCATTGTAGTTTGCGGTTGGTTTCACTCATAGCCGCCCCTCCTCGAAATAACTGTCCTCCTTGGTGCGACGAAGAAAGGCTTCAATCTGCCAATCTTGGTCGGTGACGGGGATGTCTGGTAAGGCGGTCAATACCTCGTGATGGTATCGCCCATTGTCGGTGGCTCGCTCATCCAAGATGGCTACCACACAGGTGTCCGTCTCGGTGCGGATGGCTCGTCCAAACCCTTGGCGCAGTTTCATCTGCATTTCGGGAATGACTGCCGACTGGATAAACTCCTGCAAGGTGGGATATTGCTCCTTCTCACGCTCTTTGAGGGCATCGGGGAACGGGAATGGTAGTCGAGGGATGATGAGCAGGGACACGCAGTCGCCGGGAAAGTCCATCCCCTCCCACGCAGAGCCAGTGGCAAAGAGGACAGCACCGGGGGTGGCTCGGAATTGGTCTAGGGTGCGGCCATTGTTTTTCCCAAGGGTGAATAGCGGATATGGTAGCGGTTCTGCTGCTAGGCACTGCTTCACTGCCGTCATGGTAGCATAGGAAGTGAACAGCACCAGTGCGTGTCCATGACTTCCCATACAAAGGGAACGAATCTCCTCGGCAAGTTCTTGGGCATAAGCGTCGCCGTCTAAACGCAAGGGATGGTCTGGTAAGTACAGCATACAATGCTCGCCATAATCAAAGGCAGAGGGCAACACCGATTCCACCACTTTGACTTCCTCCACTAGACCGGCCAGTTCCTTAAAGCGGCGGAAATCATGCCCCACAGCCAGCGTGCCCGATGTCATAATAAAGGGACGATTTTGGTTCCAGAGGGTAGACTTCAGTCGGCTTGTCAAATCCACGGATGTGGCACAAAACTGAGTACGATTGCTTTCATCCTCACTGGTGTAACACACCATCTTGGATTGATTGGCTGACAAAAGAGAAACAGTGTTCAGTAGGGATGATATTTCATCTAGGAGGTCTAAGGGGTAGTGTGGGTAGAGTGCCTTGTACAGACCCTCTAGCGTTGTTTGCACAGGTAGTAGTTTCTGTTGGTAGTTCTCCACGGTGATAGCTTCATCCCAAGGGGTAGACAACATAGCATAGATATTGAGACTACTGCGGCGAAGGGTCTCTGCCCACTGAGGTTGGCGTGCTTCTCGTAAATGGCGAATGAGGGTCGGAATCTGTGTGCTGGTGAGGGAGACTCCAAACATCTGCCGTGCCGTTTCGGGAAGCTTATGGGCTTCGTCCACAATGACGGTGCAGGGGCTAGGGAATAGGGCTGGCTTGGCAGAGTCACGGTGGATGCCATCCGCTATCAAATAATTGTGGTTGCAAATTTGAAAGTGATATTGCTCCGTTTGACAGCCATGGATAAATCGCTTGTAGCGACAGTCTTTGTGGCGACACTGGCATTTGGGTGGTACACAGATTTGCTGATGGTCAAAGGGAGTGACGGATACACCATCCACGTCCACACGGTATTGCAGGGATCGGATGGCTCTGGCGGCTTCTTTGTTCTTCTTTGCCCCAGAAAGTTTTCTGATTGTACGAGCCAGTTTTACATCACACACATAGTGGCGCTTCCCTTTGCGAACAACAGCCCGAATGGGATTGTCTAAAATCTCATCTGCCACCAATACTCTGGACAGCAGGGGGAGGTATTCTCGTAGCACCGCATTTTGCAAGGCGATGCTAGATGTGGAAATAATCACAGGGGCAAAGTATAGCCCACAGTTGGCTCGATACTGAATAAACACAATGCTGGCGACGAGGTAGGCATAGGTTTTTCCACTGCCAGTGCCAGCGTCATTGAGGGAGATTTTGCTGTTCACCATATGGTCGAACATGGTGTGGGCAAGGTGGATTTGCGACTGTCTCACTGTCATGCCCACGGTGGGAAATAGCTTCGTAAAGATATGGTCGATTTGTTGGTGAGCTATCTTTTGTTGGTCTAAGGTGTTCATAATCCTTCTCCAATCGTAAAGTATATAAAAAGGGGTTCCATCTATTTGCGGCTCGCACCCCGATGGATTAGGAACAGTACAGGTGACTTCTGGCTAGAAGTCACACGGGTGATGTATCAAGGGTCTTCACTGCTTTCAACCCAAGGGCAACCCACCTATCTCATGCGTAGGCCGTGCGTGGTGTCTCATTGTCTGCTCCCAAATCGTCAATGCGCTGTGGCGTGCCTTGCCACAGTCAACGAGGTAAAATCGCTCGCCCTGCAAGGCTGTCACCACTTGCAGGGGTCATGGCGCACACTGGTCGAGTGCTCTTAGATGGGGGCGGTTCCCGTACTGCTGGTATGAAGTTTTCAAGGTGCGAGGAAAAGGATTCAAGTCCTTTTCACCCTACAACGTACAAAACATCATTCAATTCGTACCCATCATGCGAAAATATTTTTAGCCTTAACTCTGATAAGTCGTACAGCCTTACGAACGGCAGACTCGTGGATAGCATTTCGGTGAGCATAGGCGGTGTAAGTCTCGCCACCCAGCAGACAATGTATGTAGATGTCGAATTGCTTCGGAGTGAGTGCGTCACGGAGTTCTTGCTCTAAGGCGGATATCATATGGGAGTGCTCTGTCTGGCTGGCATCTACTGCCCATGCGGAATCCATATCCTCTCCAGCAGAGACATAGTCAAGAGACAGCATAGTGGTTCGCTCGACCACCACGCTCTTGCCATTTCGCACCCCATACACGGGGATGCCCTCCTGCTCTCGTTGCATCTTCTTAGCTTCGCTACGAAGCAGGCGCATAGTCTCTCGATTGATTTCGCACTGCTCACCAGTGCGTTTTACTCGCATATAGCATTTACCGTCCTCGGTGGTCCATAGGTCATAATCAAATTCTTTTGGTGTAGTCATTACCGTAATCTCCTATTATTTGTTTTTTGATTTAAGGTCAAAAAACGGAGATTACGGATACTGTGAAATGGCACATTGCCAACGGTCTAAACGCATAAAAATAGCCCTTTCCGCAAAAACGGAAAGGGCTATTCAAACAACGTGCAAAGTAGGAGAAAAACGCAAAAAAGCGCCGTGAAAGCAGTGTCAAGAATAGTTCTTAACACTTACTTTGCACGGCGCTTGGTAGTCTCAGCTTTTGGGCTTCTCTCCGCTTGCTCGTTGATTTATGAAGTTGTTGATTTTCGCTTGCCGTAGTAGCGTTTGCGACGGTGGCGACCACCGGGCTTTCGTCTGAAGTACGCCAAGTTGATGGCACCTTCAAACTTGCACTTACGACATTTAACGTGCTTGTGACCAGTGCTGTCCTGATAGACACGGTCTATGGGGAAATTGCAAAGAGGACAACGAACTGTCCGTAGCGAGAGGTTTTTCACCTCTTGCGCCGATAGTTCCAATCGTTCCCTCACTTTGGAGGACGGGGTGTACCTCGGTGTATGGTTTCCATGGGAGTGGTGGTTATTGAGCAATGGCATCGACTCCTCTCAAATGCTTGTCGATGTACTCGTCTATGGGACGGTAACAAATCAGTTTATACTTGCGGAGTTGAATGAGCAAGGTGGTGTGAGAGACCCCCATTCGCTCTGAGATTTCATGAAGGACTACCTTGGTTTCTGGGGCGAATACATGGTCGCCATAGGCTGTGATTTTCTTCTTTTTGGTCAGCTTATAAATGAGTTGGCTGACCGAATCGTATGGTATCAGTAGTGCGGCTGCCACAGCGTTGGCGTGGCTTTCCTCCCACTGCATCCGCTGTTGCAACTCCTCGATGGAGTAGCTGGCTTCGCTGTCGTAAAGTCGCCGGAAACAGGCGGCATGACAGAGGGGATCTGCTCTGTGCTGCAAGATATGCCCTACTTCGTGGGCAAGGGTGAACCGTCGAGTATGTCGTTCTTTTTGAGTTCTCAAATATTCTTCTAGTATGATGGTATCTTGGGGGAAGGTCACCTCCACTGTCCGCTTTTTACGATAGACAAGAAGAGGCGTTTCCCCATCGGAGGTGAAGCCAATGCAGTTGGGGTCTGCGGTGGCAAATCGCTCGTAACGCACACTTAGTCCCAAGCGCTTTACCGCAATCCCATCCACGTCCACTCGCTCTGGGGCTGGCGTGCCGTGGAAGCTACAAACCAACCCCTCTGCCAATTCAATCAATTCCTTCTGAGATACAAAACCTTGCAATGTTCTTCAGCTCCTCTCTTGCTGTGGTTCTTAGAGCGCCCGAATCACATGGTGGGCAATCCCTTGGACGGCGCACTGTGTTGGATAGATGTCTTGCATAGAGGAGTTCTCTGGGTGTAACCGCACACGGTTTTCCTCCTCATCAAAAAAGTAGCGTTTGAGGGTAGTCTCGTTGTCCACCAGTGCTACTACGATGTCGCCATTCTTGGCTTCGATTTGCTTTTGGACGACCACTAAGTCGCCCTCGTTGATGCCAGCTTCTATCATGGAGTCTCCGTTGGCTCGAAGAACGAAACAGTCATCCATGCCAAAAACGGATGCTGGCAATGCGATGTACTGCTCCACCATTTCCTCCACACTTTGGAGCGGGCCACAGGCGATGCTACCCAACAGAGGTGCCCGAAGTATCTGACTGTCGATTTTCTCAGTTTTCTCCGTGGCAATGGATTTGCCATCGTAGGTGAGTAATCCTTCCTCGTGCATCTCTAACAAATAACGGTAAACAGTGCTTTTAGAATGTCCAACCTCATCGGCCAACTCACCAATGGACGGAGACCGTCCCATCGCCAAATAAAAGGACTCCACTGCTTCCAAGATGCGAGACTTGGTCTCTTGGCTTTTTACCCTCATATAACCCCTCCTAACCCATATCCAGAACGATACGTTCCTGTTAATGCTATGATTATACCAAACATCTGTTCTAATTGCAAGGGGAGATTTGATAAAATTTGATAAAATAAAGCCCCTCGTGCCATTAACCCAGAAAGGTATAATTAGTACGAGAGGACAAAATACTTACACAAAAGCTTCGTTGACGGTCAATTTAATATTTATCATTGTTGCATCACTGTAAATAAATTCTCAGCAATTCTGCGAATTACTGGTACGGTCACACTATTTCCAATCTGCTTATATGCATCTTGAATTTGAATAGTATTAGGAAATTTGAATGTTTCGGGAAAGCCCTGAAAATCTAAACACTCTCTCAAAGTTAAATACCGAATACCAAAATCATCACGCACCATGGGAACACGACCCTTCCGCATACCCATGAAAGCGGTTAGTGTAGGACACACGTGATTCCTGTTTTTTCGCAACCCCCAATCCGTCATCTGATAAATTGAGTCTTGGTCAATAATTTGACTTGCAAATTCTTGCTGTATCTCTGCATTACAGTAGTAAATCTCATGTTGCTGAATATTACTATGGACTATATCATGAATTGTGCGTTCTAGAGGAATTTCCTCCGGATAAACAAATCGCTGGCAAGCACCTTCGTCCAAAAACGCAACAATAAATATACGGTTCCTTAGCTGCGGAATGTTACCGTGACGCATACTTGTCATAATGCGGTATCTAATTACATATCCAAGTTCTACGAGAGTATTATAGATTGTTAAGAAGGTACGACCTTTATCGTGTTCTTGAAGATTGGCTACATTTTCAAGGAAAATCACAGAGGGCTTCTTGATATCCGCAATACGAGCAATTTCAAAAAACAAATTGCCTCTAGGATCCGAAAAGCCTCTCTGTTTGCCTGCTGTAGAAAACGGTTGACAAGGAAACCCTGCTACCAACACATCAAAATCTGGGATAGTATGTGGGTCTATTTTGGAAATATCTTCTTCAACTAGAGATGTGTCCTTCCAGTTTTTTCGATATGTATTGCACGCCTTGTGGTCACGCTCGTTAGCCCAGACCACTTCAAATCCTGCCTGACGAAAACCGAGGCATATTCCACCGATGCCAGCAAATAAACTGGCAACTTTCAAATCTGACATTAAATCCCCCTCCGCTTACAGGGTAATGGTCTTACTTGTGGCAATCTCTAAAAACCCGCTATCAATTTGGCAAAATCTGTAGTATAATGGACATAAGAAAAAAGGGCGGTGACGAACATGCAAATTGGATTTTTTAGTGAAGAAAACAGATTGGAAAAGTTGAGCAAACTGGGCGATTCGTTGGTTCGATTGAACACAGTTATCAACTGGGAGCAGTTTCGCCCAATTTTGAAAAAAGCTACCAAAAAAGAACACAAAGGACTTGGTGGGCGTCCGCCCTATGACCTGATTTTGATGCTTAAAATATTGATTTTGCAACGTCTTTACAATCTCAGCGATGACCAAATGGAGTTTCAAATCAATGACCGCATGAGTTTTATGCGCTTTTTGGGCTTGGGGCTGGGGGACAGAGTGCCCGATTCCAAAACCATTTGGCTGTTTCGTGACACGCTGATGAAGGCTAACGTAATGGATAAATTGTTCCATCATTTCAATAAAATGCTGTTAGATGCAGGCATTATCACTCGTGAAGGTACGATTGTAGACGCAACTTTCGTGGATGCACCTCGCCAAAGAAATCATCGAGATGAGAATGCAACCATCAAAGAGGGCAAGGTACCAGAAGAATGGGAAAAGCCTGAAAATGCTCACAAATTGAGCCAAAAAGATACGGATGCCCGCTGGACAAAGAAAAATAACGAGCGGCATTATGGCTATAAAGACCACGTAAAAGTGGATGCCGACAGCAAAATCATTACCGGCTACACCGTCACCAGCGCCAACGTCCACGATAGTCAAGCCCTCGCCGAGTTAATCACAGAAGAAGATGCTGTTTTATACGCAGATAGTGCCTATACAGGGGAAGAATTGCTAGCAAATCTTCCTGAAACAGTAGAAACTCGAATCAATGAAAAAGGCTATCGCAATCACCCACTGACCCCAGAGCAAAAGGAAAACAACCGCCAAAAATCCAAAATTAGAGCCAGGGTAGAACACGTTTTTGGATTTATGACAGGCTCCATGAAGGGCATCACTGTGCGTTCCATCGGCATAGACCGTGCGATATTCAATATAGGGCTGACAAATCTGGTGTATAACATTTGTCGGTATGAAATTTTAAAGCGAGGTGAGTTTGCCAAGGGGTAAGTCTGCCCTTTTGGGGGAAATATCCCCCAAAAAAGCAAGATACAGTGGTTATTTTGGTCTTTGTGCGTTCACCAAGATAAAAACTGTGGATTTTCCGAAAAAATCATAGAAACGCAAAATGAAACGGGCAAAACCTCAGTTATTAGAGGTTGCCTATATACTTGTTTCCATCTACCCCTCTAAATGATGGCGGGGACACACATTCTTCTTCCTGTTCCTCCACATACCCTTCAGCGCTTGCATCTACAAGGATAATCACTTCTTTCATCTGCATCAATTCATTTACGGTTTTTTGCCCACTGTTTCGAATTTTAATAAGGTCCTCCGCAGGAAAATCCATCAATGCACCAACAGTATGAATTCCTGCTCGACGCAGTGTATTTTTAGCTCTCACTGACAACTCTAATCGTTCAACAGAATCATCATAAACATAATATTTCAAAGCGGATCCCTCCCAAATATTATTTCAAAACACCAAACACTCAACACATTAGTAGTAATATATTGCTTGATTTTACATTTTTTTCTAATACAATTTTACCATCCCTAGCATTACTTTGCAAGAAAATTCAATTTCTTGTTGGCATATAAATCGACCACCTTGCCGCTATACAATAAAAATTCTCTTTTTTTCGCACTCACAGCCTGCGTTTATTGATTTTTTATTCATCATATGATATGTTAGATGTTAAGAAATACCAAGTTTTCTCTTTTACTAAGGCGGTGATTATCTTGAAGAAAATCTCTACGAAGCAACAATTTCTCAATCTACTTGCGCATGCTGATAAAATCATTCCGTTATCCGAAGCTCAATCCATGTTGGTATCTGACGATATAACACCAACAGCATTCAATCAAGCGCTATATGAACTTCTTATTAGCGGTCGAATTTCTTGCTCTCCTGCGGGCGTAACACTATATACTCAAACGCTACACCAATGGATCAACAACCTCGAAGACCTCTTTAAGAAAACGATTTTAACCGAGTTCTTTAACGGCGAAAACACAACTTCCCTATCTATGCAAGAAATACGAATCCATCTAAAAGAAGCCTTAAAAAGCAGACCTCCCTTAGTAGAAGATTCTTTTAGAAAGATTTTTGGGCAGTACAAATTTGATCTAGATAGTTTCACAACTATATTGGCGCAACCTTCTTATGTATATCGCTATTTAAATGAAACTTGCAAAAAAGGAAAACCTGATTGGCGTGATATTCGCCATGACATGAGCTTTAGCGAAGAATCTCGTATGACTACCACAGATTTAATTACAAGCAAAGGCCTTTTAATAGATTCTTCTGAAATCGCCTTTTCTTCTGAATCAGTACTTTATTTTCTTTTGAAAAGCAGAAGACAGAAGTTTCAGAAAAAGACATTTATGCCCAATATGTGGCGTTCTTAGAGCACCAATCGCCCATCCCTGCAGGTTTAGAATTAAACTTCAGTAAATTCTCAAATCTTTTAAAGGAAAGCGCACATTTAATTTTTGGAAAAGCTGGCTACGTCCGTTTTCGAGAAACCGTTGAGAAAAAAGATCGCCAACTCATTGGCAAGTTAAAATTATCTCACTATAAAAACCAATACATCTCCTCAGAAATAATATTTGGCAACCTCTAATAACTGAGGTTTTGCCCGTTTCATTTTGCGTTTCTATGATTTTTTCGGAAAATCCACAGTTTTTATCTTGGTGAACGCACAAAGACCAAAATAACCACTGTATCTTGCTTTTTTGGGGGATATTTCCCCCAAAAGGGCAGACTTACCCCTTGGCAAACTCACCTCGCTTTAAAATTTCATACCGACAAATGTTATACACCAGATTTGTCAGCCCTATATTGAATATCGCACGGTCTATGCCGATGGAACGCACAGTGATGCCCTTCATGGAGCCTGTCATAAATCCAAAAACGTGTTCTACCCTGGCTCTAATTTTGGATTTTTGGCGGTTGTTTTCCTTTTGCTCTGGGGTCAGTGGGTGATTGCGATAGCCTTTTTCATTGATTCGAGTTTCTACTGTTTCAGGAAGATTTGCTAGCAATTCTTCCCCTGTATAGGCACTATCTGCGTATAAAACAGCATCTTCTTCTGTGATTAACTCGGCGAGGGCTTGACTATCGTGGACGTTGGCGCTGGTGACGGTGTAGCCGGTAATGATTTTGCTGTCGGCATCCACTTTTACGTGGTCTTTATAGCCATAATGCCGCTCGTTATTTTTCTTTGTCCAGCGGGCATCCGTATCTTTTTGGCTCAATTTGTGAGCATTTTCAGGCTTTTCCCATTCTTCTGGTACCTTGCCCTCTTTGATGGTTGCATTCTCATCTCGATGATTTCTTTGGCGAGGTGCATCCACGAAAGTTGCGTCTACAATCGTACCTTCACGAGTGATAATGCCTGCATCTAACAGCATTTTATTGAAATGATGGAACAATTTATCCATTACGTTAGCCTTCATCAGCGTGTCACGAAACAGCCAAATGGTTTTGGAATCGGGCACTCTGTCCCCCAGCCCCAAGCCCAAAAAGCGCATAAAACTCATGCGGTCATTGATTTGAAACTCCATTTGGTCATCGCTGAGATTGTAAAGACGTTGCAAAATCAATATTTTAAGCATCAAAATCAGGTCATAGGGCGGACGCCCACCAAGTCCTTTGTGTTCTTTTTTGGTAGCTTTTTTCAAAATTGGGCGAAACTGCTCCCAGTTGATAACTGTGTTCAATCGAACCAACGAATCGCCCAGTTTGCTCAACTTTTCCAATCTGTTTTCTTCACTAAAAAATCCAATTTGCATGTTCGTCACCGCCCTTTTTTCTTATGTCCATTATACTACAGATTTTGCCAAATTGATAGCGGGTTTTTAGAGATTGCCATTAGGATTATTAACAGTATTGGTTATAATCTCACAAAAAGGATTTATGCTAATTGGTTCATCACTTAGCGGAACACGTTCAATCTCTTCTGTTGTGATGACAAATCTTTTTGTTGATTTTGGGCGCTGCTTATATTCTTCCGCTTTTATTATTGCTTCGTCTAATTTACCCGAGACAAACTGAAAGCACTTTACCAAGCGTTCTTGACTTACTACAGAATCATCAGGAACTGCATTCCCTGAAATGGGATCTATTCCTTTTGCTAATTGATCAATATACATTTTTGCACGTTTAGTAACTTCAATATCTGTCATAGTGGCACATCTCCTTTTGATTTATCTAAGCAAAATTTATGTTATTTTTCTACTTGTGTTCAGTGTAACACATCTCTTTAATTTTAACAAGATTGAGGCCATTGTCTCCCTCTTGGAAGGGGTTGGTATCGACTGTGAGGGCCGTCATGATTGGGGATGAGGCGCTCGTTTTCACTACCCTCAAAAAGTAAGCTTATATCCCTCTTATATGCGTAAAAACTTGCATTTTAAGCTTATCTGTAGTATGATAGTGGAAAGAGTAAGAGTGCGATAATCCTTGGTAGATAAGGGATTAGCGCACTCTTACATCAGCTTGGGGGAATGAGGATACCCAGATGCTGATTGATATTTTGGAGACTTACGATGTGAAGACCACCTTCTTCGTTGTTGGGGAGTGGGCAGAGAAGTACCCCGAATCTGTCAAGGCTTTGGCTAGCGCTGGGCATGAGATTCAGAGTCACTCTGACGACCATGCCCATTATAACAATCTATCGGAAGCTGACCTGCTTGCTGACCTCCAATCGGCCAACGATCGCATCGCTGCCATCACTGGCGTGACCCCTACCCTCATCCGTTGCCCTTATGGCGAGTACAACAACACCGTGGTTTCTACCATCCGCTCCATCGGCATGGAGCCCATCCAATGGGATGTGGATACGTGTGATATAGATGCAAAGCGACTCAAATATTCAAACAAAGTCTCAGAAGATTACATCTTCTGGAGCTTTTTGGTTCTAACACTGCACAAGCTTACCAACAAAAGACACCCCTTGGAAAGGGGTGTCTTTTGTTGGTAACATCCACATCGGCAATAGCTCTTTTATACTGTCCATTGCGCTGACCACATTCTCCCTTGCATTGTTTTCCCTTTTTCTTCCTTAATGTATCCTTTTTTATCCCACTCCTTTTATTTGTTTTTGTAAAGTACAAATCAGAGAAAAATATTCCAATTATTTTGTATATTTGTAACATTCATTTGTTCCGATTTAACACACTTACAGCGGATAGATCGCATAGATTTATCGTCGCTCTAACCCAGCCCCGCCATACCACTTCTCCGTTGTGGACTTCCATGCGACGTTTCTGGACAAACGTGCTGGCGACGCATCTCTTTTCCTCGAAGGGGATGGCGTTGTACATTTTCACAATATCCTAAATATATGCAAAAAGAAGGGGATATTACTTGCAAGTGGTATGACGATTTGGTATAATAAGGATAGAATCTCAAAACGAAAAGGAGAACGGACTATGGAAAAGAGAATTTTAGGTAATTCTGGCATTGCCGTGAGCCCCATTGCCATTGGGTGCTGGTCTTTCGGCGGTGGCGCCTATTGGGGTGAACAATCCCAAAAAGATGTGGACGCTGTGGTAAACATGGCGCTGGACAACCAAGTGAACCTGTTTGACTGTGCTGAAGTGTACAACGACGGGGACAGCGAACTGTCTTTGGGCAAGGCTCTAAAGGGTCGCCGTGACGAAGCCGTCATCATCACCAAGCAAGTCATCACCCCTGACCAAGACGATACCATCGCCCGCTTTGAAGCCTCTTTGAAGCGACTGGATACCGACTTTGTGGATGTAATGATGATTCACTGGCCCACCAATGACCGTGCCTTGATGGAACGCACCTTGACACGCTACCAACAACTGGTGGACGCTGGCAAAGTGAAGGCCATCGGCATCAGCAACTTTGGCGTGAAGCAAATGACCATGGTGAAGGAGCTGGGCTTTACCTCCTGTGTCAACGAACTCCATTATAACATTGCCTCCCGTGCCATTGAGCACGAAATCATCCCTATGTGCCAAGACCATGGCATGGGCGTGCTGACCTATGTGTCCTTGCAACAAGGGGTACTCACTGGCAAGTATCAATCCTTTGCAGACATCCCCCCTCGCCAAGCCCGTTATCGTCACTACGATGTGTGCCGTAGCCAAGGGATGCACGATCACAAGGGTTCTGGCGCAGAAGCCGAATTGACCGCATTGTTGTCTGTATTGGACGGCGTTGCCAAGGAACAAAACGTCACCATTATGGAAGTGGTACTGGGTTGGGCTCTGCGCCAACAAGGCATCACCAGCGCCATCGTTGGGTGCCGCAATCTGGAACAACTGTCTGACAACTTGAAAGGCGGCAGCTTTGTGATGGACGACGCAACCTGCGACCTGCTGACCAAGGCCAGCCAACCCATCTACGAAAAGCTGGGCACCTGCGCCGATTATCTCTTCCCCGTTGACCAATGCCGCGTGATTTAATCCCTTTATCAGCGGATTGACGACCCTTATTCTAACAAACAGAGCTGTTGCAAACCCATGGTCTGCAACAGCTCTGTTTTCATGATTTTTTATGATTTTCACACAAGGTCACTGACGGATAAATCAGCAAACTGGCTTAAAAATTTTCTTGCAGGGGGTCTAGCACAGCCAAATCATAACGACGGCTGGCATGGCTATGGGCACCTAGCACCCAGAAATACCAGTTCCGTCCACCGGGTGTGCCCACAGTGGGATGATAGCCCATGGGTGCTTGCACCATGGTGCCAGAAGTGACCACATGTGCCACTACATCATCATATTCGCCACTTTTCAGGTAGCTCAAGTGCAGACCGAAGCGGGGAGCAGGGATGTTGAAATAGCAGTACACTTCTTCCAAATCCTTTTCATGTTGGTGAGGAGGCCAGCTGGTCCAGCCACCATCGTTGCCCCAAGTCAAGCCAGCAATCAAGCGAGAAGCCTTATCTTGAGGATTGAGGGTGAACATCACTTCACGGCTCCCAGAACCAGACCCGTGGATTTGATGGATGTCGCCCAGAGGCAAGGACAAATCAAAGCTACGGAAGAATGGTTCGCCAATCCCTTCGCACACAGCCCCGCCAATATAGAAGATACAATCTTCCACAGCGGTAATGGTGACGGTATTTTTGCCAGGGATATAGAACGAGTCGTATTGCTTCATGGTTTGGGTCAACACGGGATGATTAGACAGCTGTGCAGCACCAGCAATCAGTGCGGCATTGAGTTCCAAACCCTCTGAATCCAAGGTGTATGTATCACCTGCAACCAAATTTAAACGAAAAATTTGGGTGTCATAGCATTCGCATTTTTCAGGGGTGATGACAGGGTGGAACCCAGGGATTTCTGGAGATTGTACACTCCATTGCTCCATGCGAGCTTGATTTTCTTTATTACGCATAAAAATACCTCCAATGTTTATTTAAGACACAACGAACCCCTATGCACACAAGGGAGCAAGGGGTTCGTTGTCTTATAACGACTTACAGGAACCAGGTGCTGAAGAAGGGAACGATGACAACCAGCAAGAACACAAACACATAGCCAATGAAGAATGGCCATTGCCCCTTGACGATTTCACCCATTTTCAATTTACTCACAGTGGTAGCAGCGAAGATATTCACAGCCACAGGTGGGGTCATGGTGCCAACCACGTTGGCGATGGACACGATCATACCAAAGTGGATGACGTTCACGTCCAGTGCTTGTGCGATGGGCCAGAACACTGGCACCAGCAATACGCAGGTGGCGATACCTTCCAAGAAGGTGCCGAAAATCAACAGAATCACAGCAACCATCAAGCAGAACATGGTGGCAGAGAGATCCATGGACACAACAAAGTTGACCAACTGGGCAGAAATGCCAGTGAAGGCAAACATCCAAGCAAAGGCAGTGGACGTGGCGATGATAAACAAAATCATAGCGGAGCTCTTAGCGGAGTCAATGAAGATTTGATACAAATCTTTGATGCTTACTTCGCGGTAGATGAAGATACCAGCAATCAAAGACCACACCACAGCCACAGCAGAAGATTCGGTGGGGGTCAGCAGACCAGAATAAATGCCACCCAAAATAATCACAGGCAGCATCAAAGCAGGAATGGCCTTGAAGAAGGAGATGAAAAACTCCTTCACATCAAAGTGAATTTCATCTTTTGGCCATTGTTCCTTACGGGCATATACGAACACCACAATCACCAAAGCAAAGATAATGGTCATACCGATAGACAGACCAGCGGTGAACAAATCACCCACAGAGGCACTGGTAATGGTGGCATATACCACCATGATAATGCTGGGAGGGATGATGGGGCCAAGGCCACCAGAGACCACCAACAAACCAGCCGTACGATCTGGTGGATACCCCATTTTCACCATTTCTGGATACATCATAACGCCGATGGCCACCACGGTGGCAGGGGCAGAGCCAGACAATGCTGCAAAAAATGCACATGCGATGATCAGCGTCATAGCCATACCGCCACGGACACCCCCGATTAAGCTACGGGCAAAATCGCAAATACGACGAGAGATACCACCACGGGTCATAACATTACCAGCCAACACGAAAAAGGCGATGGCCATAATAGATGTGGAGTCCAAGCCAGCGAAAATACGTTGGGCAATGGTGGCAAAGCTGACGGTGATAGAGGAATCAAATACAATGGTACACAAGGTAGCAATGCCCAAAGACATAGCAATGGGAGCCCCAATGATTAACAAAATAGCAAATGAGCCAAATAAAATAAAACCAGCCATTATGTATTTTCCTCCTTCTCTGTCATTTCAGCTTTTGGTTTCCCAAAATTCCGGAATTGGTTCACCAATGTTACCATTTGCACAATGGTGATAATGCCAAAACTTAGCACCAAAGAGAAGTAAGGCACAGACATGGGAATCCCCAAACCTGGAGTCATTTGGCCTACATTCAACTGGGTGATCACCATGGTCATGCCGCTTTTGCACATAATGGCAGCAAAGCCGATGACGATGATACGGGTGATGATTGCAAAAATATCATGCAACACCTTGGGCAGATGGTCAACAAACGCACTGACGCTGATTTGGGTACCATCACGTAGACCCAATTCAGTGCCCAAGAGCACCATGTACACCATGCAATAGCGGGAAATTTCTTCAAACCCAGTGAAGGGAATTTTGAAAATGTTACGGTTGATAACCTGAATAAAGCAGGTGATAACCATGACACTAAAGGTTAAAACCAGAATAAAGTTTTCAAGGTTTTGCAACCAAGTTAAAATTCGTTTCATGAAACTAGGCTCCTTTCAGCCGCGAAATGAAGAAACGGGAGTCGACTTTAACAAGGCGACTCCCGCTTCTATTACAATCGATGAGTCAAAGACCAACCAATTTTAGCTTAAGCAACAGAGGCGATGGCAGCTTGCACAGCATCTTCCCATTCGGAATCAAAGGTAAAGCCTTTTTCAGCAACCTTTGCTTGATAAGCTGCTTGCAGTTCAGCAACATCGATGTCGTGGAATTCCACGCCCAGTTCCATCAGTTCTACAGTAGCTTCTTCGTTGGATTGTACCAGCAGAGCACGTTCGTATTCAACGCCTTCTTGCACAGCAGCCATGAAGGGTTCTTGCAGTTCTTCGGGAATCTTGTTCCAAGCGCTTTCAGACATACACATCAGAATGTACACGAAAGCATGGCTGGAGTTGGTGACATGCTTGGTCACTTCATAGTAACCAGAGTTCAAGCAGTTAGCAGTTGCGTTTTCGCAAGCATCAATGGTGCCTTGTTGCAGAGCGGTGAACACATCGTTATAAGACATAACGATGGGCATTGCACCGAAGGATTCAAAAGCAGCTTGGTGATATGCATTTTCCATGACACGGATGGTAACGCCACTGTAATCTTCCATGGAGAGGATGGGTTCAGTGGAGAAGGTGTTACGGAAGCCGGATTCCAGGAAGCCGATGACTTCCATGCCCAGAGCACGTGCTTCTTCTTTCACCAATTCGCCCAGTTCGCCGTCAACGGCAGCGTGAGCTTCATCAGCGTTTTTCCACAGATAGGCTTGGTCCAAAATGCCCATTTCGGGGATGAAGTTGGTCATAACGGAGTTGGCACAAGTAGCAATGTCCAAGCTACCATCCATAGCCATTTCAACCATGGCGCGTTCGTCGCCCAGAGCACCGCTGGAATACACTTCGATTTGGATTTGGCCGTCGGTGGCTTCTGCTACCAATTCAGCAATTTTTTGGCCACCTTGCACATATGGAGAGGTGTCAGGGTCATTGAAGCCCATTTTCAAAACGATAGGATCTGCCACTTCGGTGGTAGAGCTGCTAGAAGAGCTAGAGCTGGAAGTGGAGGTGGCGCTAGAGCTAGAGCTAGAGCAAGCCACCAAGCTGAGCATCATTGCGGATGCCATAAACAATGCAAGTAATTTCTTCATAATCTTCAAGAATCTCCCTTACTTTTCTTTTTAAGGCAACCTCTAATAACTGAGGTTTTGCCCGTTTCATTTTGCGTTTCTATGATTTTTTCGGAAAATCCACAGTTTTTATCTTGGTGAACGCACAAAGACCAAAATAACCACTGTATCTTGCTTTTTTGGGGGATATTTCCCCCAAAAGGGCAGACTTACCCCTTGGCAAACTCACCTCGCTTTAAAATTTCATACCGACAAATGTTATACACCAGATTTGTCAGCCCTATATTGAATATCGCACGGTCTATGCCGATGGAACGCACAGTGATGCCCTTCATGGAGCCTGTCATAAATCCAAAAACGTGTTCTACCCTGGCTCTAATTTTGGATTTTTGGCGGTTGTTTTCCTTTTGCTCTGGGGTCAGTGGGTGATTGCGATAGCCTTTTTCATTGATTCGAGTTTCTACTGTTTCAGGAAGATTTGCTAGCAATTCTTCCCCTGTATAGGCACTATCTGCGTATAAAACAGCATCTTCTTCTGTGATTAACTCGGCGAGGGCTTGACTATCGTGGACGTTGGCGCTGGTGACGGTGTAGCCGGTAATGATTTTGCTGTCGGCATCCACTTTTACGTGGTCTTTATAGCCATAATGCCGCTCGTTATTTTTCTTTGTCCAGCGGGCATCCGTATCTTTTTGGCTCAATTTGTGAGCATTTTCAGGCTTTTCCCATTCTTCTGGTACCTTGCCCTCTTTGATGGTTGCATTCTCATCTCGATGATTTCTTTGGCGAGGTGCATCCACGAAAGTTGCGTCTACAATCGTACCTTCACGAGTGATAATGCCTGCATCTAACAGCATTTTATTGAAATGATGGAACAATTTATCCATTACGTTAGCCTTCATCAGCGTGTCACGAAACAGCCAAATGGTTTTGGAATCGGGCACTCTGTCCCCCAGCCCCAAGCCCAAAAAGCGCATAAAACTCATGCGGTCATTGATTTGAAACTCCATTTGGTCATCGCTGAGATTGTAAAGACGTTGCAAAATCAATATTTTAAGCATCAAAATCAGGTCATAGGGCGGACGCTCACCAAGTCCTTTGTGTTCTTTTTTGGTAGCTTTTTTCAAAATTGGGCGAAACTGCTCCCAGTTGATAACTGTGTTCAATCGAACCAACGAATCGCCCAGTTTGCTCAACTTTTCCAATCTGTTTTCTTCACTAAAAAATCCAATTTGCATGTTCGTCACCGCCCTTTTTTCTTATGTCCATTATACTACAGATTTTGCCAAATTGATAGCGGGTTTTTAGAGATTGCCTTAAGTAAACACATCCGCTATAAAGTAATCAGATGTATTCCTCACTTAAGAAAATACTATATTTTACCGCCAACTGCAAGAGAAACTTTACAGTTTAGCAAAAAATTAGACACATGTACAATTTTTCTTTCCGCTCTTAGTCGTTTTGCACAAGGGATATTTTTTGTGCATTTTCTCTAATATCATATTTCCAAACGGCAATAACAAGGTGTTTTTTGGTAAAAATGCAACAATTTCCAATATTTACATTCAAATCCTATAAAACAGCTTCCCAAACCCATCGAACTGTCTCCAAATGCCCCCTCCCACAGGGCCACGGCCATTTAATCCACCATATTTTATCAATAATCAGCAAAATCACAGTTGCTTGAACCGTCCTATCCCGCCCGTTTAAGCATGCGTATGGTTAGGAATGGTTCTATTTGCCCAGTGGGTCACCGTCTACACAAACACGCATTTACATTTATTGGCAATTTTGTCGAAATTCGTCAGATTTAATATAGGCAATCTCTAAAAACCCGCTATCAATTTGGCAAAATCTGTAGTATAATGGACATAAGAAAAAAGGGCGGTGACGAACATGCAAATTGGATTTTTTAGTGAAGAAAACAGATTGGAAAAGTTGAGCAAACTGGGCGATTCGTTGGTTCGATTGAACACAGTTATCAACTGGGAGCAGTTTCGCCCAATTTTGAAAAAAGCTACCAAAAAAGAACACAAAGGACTTGGTGGGCGTCCGCCCTATGACCTGATTTTGATGCTTAAAATATTGATTTTGCAACGTCTTTACAATCTCAGCGATGACCAAATGGAGTTTCAAATCAATGACCGCATGAGTTTTATGCGCTTTTTGGGCTTGGGGCTGGGGGACAGAGTGCCCGATTCCAAAACCATTTGGCTGTTTCGTGACACGCTGATGAAGGCTAACGTAATGGATAAATTGTTCCATCATTTCAATAAAATGCTGTTAGATGCAGGCATTATCACTCGTGAAGGTACGATTGTAGACGCAACTTTCGTGGATGCACCTCGCCAAAGAAATCATCGAGATGAGAATGCAACCATCAAAGAGGGCAAGGTACCAGAAGAATGGGAAAAGCCTGAAAATGCTCACAAATTGAGCCAAAAAGATACGGATGCCCGCTGGACAAAGAAAAATAACGAGCGGCATTATGGCTATAAAGACCACGTAAAAGTGGATGCCGACAGCAAAATCATTACCGGCTACACCGTCACCAGCGCCAACGTCCACGATAGTCAAGCCCTCGCCGAGTTAATCACAGAAGAAGATGCTGTTTTATACGCAGATAGTGCCTATACAGGGGAAGAATTGCTAGCAAATCTTCCTGAAACAGTAGAAACTCGAATCAATGAAAAAGGCTATCGCAATCACCCACTGACCCCAGAGCAAAAGGAAAACAACCGCCAAAAATCCAAAATTAGAGCCAGGGTAGAACACGTTTTTGGATTTATGACAGGCTCCATGAAGGGCATCACTGTGCGTTCCATCGGCATAGACCGTGCGATATTCAATATAGGGCTGACAAATCTGGTGTATAACATTTGTCGGTATGAAATTTTAAAGCGAGGTGAGTTTGCCAAGGGGTAAGTCTGCCCTTTTGGGGAAATATCCCCCAAAAAAGCAAGATACAGTGGTTATTTTGGTCTTTGTGCGTTCACCAAGATAAAAACTGTGGATTTTCCGAAAAAATCATAGAAACGCAAAATGAAACGGGCAAAACCTCAGTTATTAGAGGTTGCCTTGTTTTATAGATGTAAAGTCTGAATGTCCATTTTTCTATTAGACAAATAGTACTGAAATAGGGATTTAGCGGGAATCATACGGATTTGGATGTCCTGTAAATCCAAAGCACTTAGCATAGCGAGAGAAACTTCACCTGCTGCAATAATCTCACTTTTTTCAGTGGGCATGAGAAAACAATTACGCACATCGGAGATTCCGTGGCTCTTAATAAATTGTTGATAGGCAAGCTGGTATAAATACTGCTTTGTAATTGATTCGATTCCGGGCTGGCCACGGAGCGGCTTCCCTTTTTCTAATTGGAGATTGTAATACTTCGCATCAAATATAATGAACTGGTATCCTTCTTCGCTACGAATAATGGAGACCAAGTCGGGAATCAGCGTGTCTTTAGCCTCTTTTTTGAAACACTCTCCACTTGCCGCGGTTCCCAACCACTGTGGCTTGTCGATTAAGTCAATCAGTCTTTGCTGCTTTATCGCTTCGTATTCGGGATTTAGCGGAATGGGCAATTTTAATGCACTGAGTTGCTTTTGGAGTTGATTATCCAGGACATCGGCACAAGTTTTTTCCCATACAAGGTTAAAGCTGTTGGTACCGAACATACTAAAGCAATCCAAATCATCTAAGGTGTTGCTATTGGCAACATAGGCATATAACGTCTTGAGTAACAGCTGTTTTCTAGTGTTGAACTGGATATGCAATTCCTTTGAAATACGGTCAAGAACATAGTCTTTATCACCAAAGTCATCTAATTCCTCGTCAGACAAGTCCACACCAAGCATATCAAACAAGTCCAACAAATCCGCATCATCTAGTTCCTTGCTACATCGAGACAAGATACACTCATGCAATCGATTGAAGAAATCGTAATCATCATTGGTATGCTTAATGGTGAATAACTCTGGATAATATGGACGATTATTGTAAATTAGTGCAAAGGTTTCATTAATGGACTTGTCCCACAAAATATCCCCAGATCCGTTAGTTTCGATAATATCTTGCGTATTAGTATACGAGCCATGCTCAAAGTAATCATGCAATAGGAACAGCATAACTGCCAACATATTAAAGGCACTGTTATCACTGCTATCGTTATACATACGAATGATTTGCTCTTTTGAGTTGTACTTCTCTAGAACCTTTAGAATCTGCTTCAGTTCGCTTTTGGGTTCTGTGGCGCTCAACAGATACTTAGGGTAGCACTTCAGAACACACCCTTCTATGGTAATGACACCTACAAAGGTGAACACATATAGATGCTCATTTTCTCCGACCTCAACGTCGGCAATTTCGATATCCTCATCCACTAAATCTGTGAGATTTTTTTGTATATCTTCAGCCTTGACCGCTTTCAGTACACCGTACTCTTTCAAGCGTTTTAGAATACGGACAGACTTGTCCTCTGTGCAACAGAGTTTTTGTGTGAGTTCAGCCTGATTATACCGCTTCTGCTCTCGTAAAAAAACTGATATCATGTAGCATCATCCTCTGAAGATCCCTCTATCATTTTTCCGACTTCATCACCAAGGATCTGTCCAAAAATATAGATTCCCTTTTCGTCAAATTCTTGGCATATTTTAGAATACAGATTTTTTTCTGTACAGTCCATAAATAAACTTGGCCGTTTTTGCTTGGCGGCATCATCGAAAAGGTACATAATCACTTTGTTCTTGAATACACGAATAAACTTGGCGCTATCAATATCTTCGCCACTCATGATACTTTTCTTAGCGAGAAAATATGGCCCCATCAATTTGTCCTCATTGACTTTGAGCTCAATTAGTTTTGCGTTGATTGCTTTGCGAAGTGCATTCCACTCCACTTCACGCCGATTTGTATCTTGTCCTAAAACCACGATTTTCCCTGCGATTCCAGATTCGCTATCATCGATTCCCAGATAGGTGAACTCCCATCTCCGCTTGAAGGCTGTATCCATAGGGAATACCCCTTGGTCAGCACTATTCATGGTAGCCCAAATAAACATATTATCAGGAATTTGGATTTCATTGTAGTCGGAAGGTACACCGCCAAGTTGGCTAGCTAGATATTTTTTGATATCTTCGGATGCTTGAATTGCATACTCACTGACCTCATCATCATCACGATCTAATAGCTGAAATACCTCGCCAAACACAGCTGCTACGTTAGCACGGTTAATTTCTTCTATCATCAACAGATAAGGTTTAGGTGTGTCTGTTCTACTGTTTTTCAAGGCTTTGACCAAAGTGCGCATGAATGGCCCCGGCACATAGGAATAGGTGATGACATCATTATCAGCAGGAACAGGCTTATAAGTCCCAACGAAATTGGCATAGGAGTAATCTGGATGGAAGGTTACACGCTCATAATCGTCCGAATCAACAATCAAAGCATCCTTCTCTTTGTTGAGGGTATAACTCTTACCAGTGCCGGGAGCGCCAAAGAAGATGCGGTTACGGGGAAGTGGATTAACATAACCAGTTTTTAAACAGAATGGTGCTAAATCTTCAGACACATTTGCATTCGCTAGCTCAACAAGATAGCGGAGGTATGCTGTTAACCCTGCAGATAAGGCGCCATTCCCGTGAGAGTCATTAAACTCAGGATAATGCGCACTATCCTTAATTGATTGAATGATTGCCGGTAGTTCGGTGTCAGAATTAACTTCAAAAATAGACGTATATGGGGCAATTTCCGACTCGAACTCACTAGCAATTGCTTTTAGAGCGGTGATGTACTGTGTCCGAGTGCTTTCTGTGTAAGTTTCTCCATTACCTTTTTTAGCCTTCATTAACCACGTTTTGAAGGATTCCTCATTGCTTTTCGTTCCTGCTGCGAATTGACTACCACAATTTTGACTTGAAGTGTTCATAATGTAGTACTGGTCGAGCGGTTCATCTGATAGAAGCAAGCATGTGTGAATTCCAGAGCCTGAGTAAAGCGTTTGAATTTGCCCTGCAGCCTTTAAGTCAGCAGCTGACTTTTGAATTACGCCACTAAAAAGAATAGATTTAAAGCCAGTAGTATAGTTCATCTTGCTGTAAAACTCGGCTTGATTATCTTCAACAGCATTTTGATTATAAGTAACTTTAACCTTGTTGGAATTATAGAACCAACGATCTTTATAATTTTGTAAGTTAAAGCGCTTAATAAAGATATTAATGACTTCTTCGCTGGTGCATTCTCTTTCGAACCCATTCCTTCTCAAGAAAAAGACTGCACAAGATAGTAAATCAACTTTATTTTTAATATAGTTATCAAAAAAAGTAGATGCCCAATTCCTTGCAAAAATAATGTAGCTGGATTTCGCACTTCCAAAAGAGTCCTTAGGTTCCTTGTCAAAGACCAGACTCAATTGCCTGCGTAAGTTTTCGCCATCGATTGTATAACTAACATTTTCCTCGATATTTTCCACTAAGCAATGCAAGACACATAGTAAGCCACCTACTTTTGAATCGAGAGCTTCAATGTTTTTATTAGCTTGGGTTATAGTGTCTGTTGTAAAGTAATACATCGTTATTCATCCTCCAATTCGAGATATTTTGTCATACACTTTACTATTTCAGTTAAGACGGGAACTGATACGGAATTACCAAACTGTTTGTATGCTTGCGCTGCGGAAACTGGCAACTTAAAGCCATCGGGAAAGCCTTGCAGTCTAGCAGATTCACGAACAGATAATTTTCTTTCAATATCCCAAAGTTTTGGTGTCCGATTTGCGATAATAGTTGAGGCATACGAATCTAAACACGAGTAAAATGCTTCTTGGATTTGTGTTTTAGCTACATCTCCTACATGAAACCGCAAGCTACCATCTGGCTTTTGGAACGAAAATACGCCATATTTCCCCTTTTTTGTGTTTGGGTCATACTTAGAGTTGTCATGCTTAACTCTAACTTCATCTTCATGTTCAAAATGATATTTGATACGATCCAGTTCAAACTTAGGTAGAACTAGGGAAGGATCGCTATTATCTAAATCGATAATATCTCTGAGTACTGCACCTTTGCTGGTACCTTTCGGGAATTTAAACTCAACTTCCTTTTTAAAGCCAACACAATACCAGCGTTCTCTTTTCTGTGGTAGACCAAAGTCTAAGGAACTCAGAACACTTTCGTGAATATCGTAACCGAGTTCGTCTGTCAAGATGCTTCGAATGGTTTCTATCGTCCTACCGTTTTCGTGGGACACAATGCCCTTAACATTTTCCAAAAAAAACGCTTGAGGTTGTCTCTCTTTCAGTATTTCACATACATCAAAAAACAAAGTGCCTTTTGTTTTATCTTTGAAACCTAATTTTTGTCCAGAATAGCTAAATGGTTGGCACGGGAATCCAGCACAAAGAACGTCAAATTTTTGAGGAATTAGAGCCTTAATTTCGGGTTTAGTAATATCACCGAATGGTACTTCACCATAGTTCTCGAAATATGTTTGTTTTGCGGCTTCGTCCCATTCAGATGAGAATATACACCTTCCTCCAAGGTTCTGCATGGCCAAACGGAATCCGCCAATTCCAGCAAACAAATCAATAAATGTAAACGTTGGGTTTTCACTGGTCGGAAAAGGAATTCCGAATTCCTGATTGAAGCCATCTGTTGACGGCAGGTGTTCAATCTCAACTCCGTGCTCTAACAGTATTTTTTGGTATTCGCTTGCTTCATCATTGGCCTGCAATTGAATGTAATGGCTAAGTAATGCGTATGATTCATCGAATTGCTGATTCGACAGATAGGGAGACAGCTTTTTATAATTGGGATTTTGGTTGGTAGATAGACTTTTTTTCATGTATGTGTTCCTTCCGCACTCTTCTATATGAGAAATTTTAATTATACTTCTTTTAACCATTCGCTTTCCAGTTTCTCAAATGGCAGATTGTTCTGCTCACAAAAAGCCTTCAGGTTTTTCATCGCAGTCATGTTGGGCCTGCTACGTCCATTTTCCCATCTGTTTATTGTGGCTACTGATACTTTTATTTGTGCAGCGAAATCATCTTGGGTTAGAAAAAGTTTTTGCCGAACATATTTTAAATCGCTAGATAATGACATTAACATCGCCCTTTCCTTTCATTATAATAAAGTTATTATAGCATTAACCCATCATTCTGTAAAGAGTTGCACATATGGTTTCGCCTTTTATCAAAAAATTCAAAATGCCATAAGTAGCTAGATAAAACAGGGGCAATTTAATGACGATAACTGGGCTGATATTGTGTCCATTACATCTAGACTCTGCCACATGATGGGGTTAAAACTGACAGTACTATAGCCGTAACAACTAATTATTATTATGGGGACTTCAAAGTAAGTGAACAGAAAAGCTATATGCACTAAAAGTTGTTTCATCGAAAGATATCAGCTTGGGTGTAGTAACTATACCACTCCGGCACCCCAACCTCTGCAAAATCTTCCTGCCCCGTAATCACCACGTTGTTATACCCCATGGCGCAATGGATAATGATGGCATCCCCAGCTTCATCCCACCCTGCGAAGATTCCAACATGGCTATCGTCAGCGTAAAACACCAAGTCGCCGGGGATGGCTTCTTCCCATGTGGTGGCGGTGCAGTAGGTGTGCTGCATGATAACGCCACCACCGTGGCCTATGATATATTCGCTGTCGGAGACGTTATAAAACACCCAATCTACAAAACCCGAACAGTCCAGTCCGTAGGGCAGATACATATCACTGGTGGAGTTACCATCAGCGGTGACTTCACGAATTTCACCCCAGTTATCATCCCACCCCAGCACCAGACTTTTACCGCCCCAGAAGTAGGTCACCTTGCCAACCAGAGACAAGGCTTGCTCTATGATGGTCTGTCGTTCTGGGTCTAGGTCGTCTGGCAGATTGGCGAGGATTTCTTGTGCTTCTGCGGTGCCGATGGACAGGCTCTGGGTGGTCTCTAATAGCAAATCACCGTATCCCATCATCTCAGCCAGCACTGTGTTTTGCTCCTCATCGAAGTCGTAGTAGGCACTCATATCACTGGGGATTCTAGGGGTAATGGCGAGGGTCAGAATTGACTCTGTCCACCCTTCCGTGGTGTCGGTGGCCTCGTGGCTGATGGTCTCGCTGGCGGTTTCGATTTTGGTCATATCCCAGAACACTGTGGATAGCAAATCTATCTGATCCGCACCTATGGTGGCCAGCGTCATGGCGTCATCCCCCGTGGTTGCGTAGGCACAAAACACTGCCAATACATCCTCCCACGCAGGAGGACTACCCGAAAAGTTGATGGTGTCATAGCCTGTTTGCAGTTGCTCTAATTCATCGGAAAATTCTTGTATAACGGTGCCCACTGCAACAGATGGTGAGACCGTTTCCTCCTGCGCACTGGGTTCTGCGAAAAAGAAACCCAAGGGGGACACGATGATAATGCCTACCACGCAAATGAGCAGGAGGGCAACGAGGGTCACGCTCCCACCGGCCACCATCAAGGCGATGGTGCTTTTCACCGCTGTCGCTACGGCAATGGCAGCTTCTTTGATGAGAATGGCGGCTTGCTTGATTCCCTTGGCTGCAGCCTTGGCGGACTGTTTGGCCTGTGCTAACCGCTTGCCACCTTCGGCGGTTCGCTTGGCGACCTCTTTGGTGGTAGCAGTAGAGCTGGAGGCTGTTCGCCCAACACTTGCCCCACGTTGCCCCACGGTTGCCTTTGGGCTGGCGGTGGCATTGGCACCCCTCGTCTTTGGCAAATCCCCACGTCGGGGCGACGTTCGCCCCACAGGGTGAGAAGGTGCGGTGGTGTCGGCACGGTGGTGTGTCATCCTTTGCCCAGACTCTACGGGCGTACTTCTCGCTACGGTTTGGCGCTGAGGAACAGTTTGGTCATAAGAGCGTGGTTTAGTGAGAGCGGTGTTGTCTGCACGTTTTGAAGTTATACTTTGCACAGATTTAGCAGGGTCATCTTTTGTCATGGCACGACTCTGCGCCAAGGATTTGCCTTGGGTTTGAGCTGTGGTGGATACAGGCTCATGAACAGAAAAAGAACCATTGGCAGAAGGGGTTTGCGCTCCCTCTGCCAATGGTTTTGTTGTTGGATAATTAGCGTTGTTAGATGCTGTGCTTGGGGTAGGTTGTGCCGTGGACGAGTCCTTGGGCTGTGCTGATTTTCCTTTGGACCTCATCTTATCCACACCACGCTGGACAAGATGATCCCCTTGGTGTATCGCCTTGTCAGTGACATCATCGGCAACGATCTCCACTGCGCTGTCCTGCCCATCGCCCTGCTGGGCGGAGTCACGAAGGTTCCTGCGCAACTTATTTATGGCGAGGTCACGCCCCTGTCTGGAGAGTTCCTTGGGAGCGGCGGTGGTTTTTTCTTTGAGAGTTGTGGGTAGAGTTGGTTTTTCTTTAATGGGTTTAATGGGGATGACCTCCTTTGATGGGTTGTGATTTGACTTTGGATATGGTATTCTGTTTGCAGATAAAAAGAAAATTGCCGATTAAGAGGATAAATTTATGAGTTTTGAATTGATTGATTTTGAAAATTGGGAGAGAAAAGAGTTTTATCATCATTTCTCTACACAAGTAGTTTGCTACTATTCTCTTACTGTGAATATAGATGTAACCCCACTCAAAGACGAACGCTTATATCCAGCAATGCTATTTCTCTTGACCAACGCAGTCAATGAGACAAAAGAATTTCGAACTTCTCTATCAGTGGATGGAGTCGGATATTTCACAGAAATGCACCCATCCTACACCATTTTCAATAAACAAAATAAAAACTTTTCGGTTATCTGGACAGAATATAACACTAATTATAATTCGTTTTTACAAAGTTATCTGCATGATGTGTCATGTTATAAGGACTCTGTTGTATTAGCTCCCAAGGAGGGAAAACCTGAAAACACATTCGATGTCTCTATGCTTCCATGGACCACATTTTCTGCCTTTAACATCAATGTCCAGAATGCTGGAATCTATCTGCTACCCATATTCACAATGGGAAAAACTTTTATCGAACAGGGAAAAACCATGTTGCCTCTGGCAATACAGATTCATCATGCTGCCTGTGATGGGTATCATGTAGGTATGTTTATTAACGGGTTGCAGGAAAAAATAAATCGTTGGGATAAATGAATCATTTCTGCACCGTTCACTTATCATGGAGCGACCAAGCTACACAACTTGGCCGCTCCTTTTTCATCCCTCACCCACCTCGGACAACTTCGTCGTCATCAACTGGTACAACGCACCCTTAGGGAAGCTATCCACAAATGGCACAATGGCACTGCCGCATTTAATCAGCCCTCGTCCTGCGTCTACATTGGTAATGTAGGAGAGCTGGTTGTCGGAAATATTCAGTAGCTTGGACAGCTCCGCTCTATCGGTGGATGCTTGATTCAGCATCACCAGAAACTCGGAGTTTGCCAGCATTGCTCTGGCGGTGTGGGACTGGAGTAAGTCGCCCACGTTCTGGGTCAGCCCTGTACAGCAAGCCCCGTATTTACGGACACGTTTCCACAGGGTGAACAGGAAGTTGGCGCTGAATTCGTGTTGGAACATGAGATAAATCTCGTCGATGTACACCCAAGTGTTGCGCCCCAAGGCACGGTTGTGGAGGATGCGGTTGAAGATGGCATCCATCACCACCAGCATTCCCACAGGGAGAAGTTGCTTGCCTAAATCCCGAATGTCGTAGCATAAAATCCGTGACTGCACATCCACGTTGGTGGGCTGGGCGAAGGTGTTGAGACTGCCTTGGGTGAACAATTCGATGGCAAGAGCCACGTCCCTTGCTTCGCTCTCCTCCTGCAAGAGCAGTTCTGCGTGGAAGTCTTGAAGCGTTGGGACGTTACCAGTGTAACCGCCCTTGATGTAATCGTGGTAGACCTTGGCGGTACAGCGGTCAATGATGGATTTTTCCTTGGCGGACAGCTTGCCAGCCCCCACCAACTGTTCGCACAAAGACAGGAGAAATTCAGACTTTAGCACCACGGGATTTTCCCCATCGCCGTAGCCCTGCTCCATGTCCATGGCATTGATGTGGTTGCTGGACGTGGCGGAGATATGCACCACCTCGCCACCCAGCCCCTCCACAATGGGGCGGTACTCGGCCTCTGGGTCTAGGACGATGATGTCGTCCTCGGTGGACAGTGCCAGACTTGCCAGCTCACGCTTGGCGGTGAAGCTTTTGCCTGAACCAGAGACACCAAGCGCAAAGCCGTTGCCATTCAAAAGTTCACGACGATTGGCAAGAATGAGGTTCTTGGAAATCACGTTCTGCCCATAGTAGATGCCGTTTTGGTGACGAACCTCCTGCGCCTTAAAGGGCATGAGAACGGCAGTGGCTTCGGTGGTGAGGGTACGGAGGGCATCAATTTTCCTCAATCCCAAGGGCAGGACGGTGGTCAGACCCTCGTGCTGTTGCCAGTTGAGGGTGGAGAGCTGACACAGGTGCTTTCGAGCCAATGAATGAAGGGCTTCAGTGTCGCTGTCCAGTTCCTCCTTGGTGTCGGCAAGATGAACGAGGGTCACCAGTCCGAACAGCATCCGCTGGTCACGGGTGGTGAGGTCGTCCAGCATCTCACGGGTCTCTTTGCGCTGTTGCTCCAAGTCGTAGGGTACCACAGCAGAGAAGTTATTGTTCTGATTCTGCTTTCGTTGCCAGTTGGTCACGTTGGTCTCCACACCCAACAGGCGGTTTTGCATCTCTCGCACCGCTTCGTCGGTGGGGACTGGGATGATGTCCATGGACAGCGCCATGGTGCGGTTCAGCGAGGTCAACTCTTGAATCATGCTGTCTTTGATGTAGCTGGCGTACTCACGAAGGAACAGCACTCGCCCGAACTTCTCGCCCATCACAAAGTGATCCTTCTTGAACTCCAAGGAGCTGGGGCAGATGGCATCTTTGAAAGAGCGCCCCTTTTTCATACTGGTTTTCAAGTCGAAGGTGAAGACTTCTGTTTCCCCAGTGCGGTAAAAATTGTGGAGAATTTCCAACCGCTCCACGGCATCCAGTTCGGCGCCACGGGAGTCAAGCTGATTTAAGCGAGACAGCACCTCTTGGCTCACTCGGTCAAAGAAGGTGCGAGCCTCCTCGGTGCTACGGCGATGGGCAGACAGGGTGATGTAGCGATCCTGCACCACCAGACCGTCACCGCCCACCACCTTGTCAGTGAGAATGTGGTTGTACTCATTGCGGAGATAGTCCAGACCATCCCCCTTGTCGGGCAGGAGGACACCTTCGCCAAACTGCTGACGGCTCACCTTGCGATTGATGATGGTGACCTTGGTGGCAGAGCCAGTGTCGAGGGCATTGAGCAGTTCCGAGTAGCCGAGGAACATGGCGGTTTTGTCCTCTTTGGAAGCGATGGCGTAGTTGATGTCGGTGAAGCGAATGGTCTTGGAATATTTGCTCCCAAACTGAAACATCCCATCGGGCCAGATGCGACTGATAGGGATGGCATCTTGAACGGACTTGGGGATGGGGGTGGACTCCCTGTCCTGCTTCAGCGCCAGTTGTAGCGTTTTAATCAAGGGTTAGCACCTCCTTCATAGCAGATTGTGCCATTACTTTGGCATAGAGATTGTCGCTCTTAAATGTGAGACGACTGGGCAGGAGCAGTTCCGAGCGAATGACCGCCACCACAAATTGCTCCAGTGTCATGCAGTTATATTGAAAAAATCCACCCAGCGCAAAGGGAAAGGCACACAGGACACAGACCCATCCCACCTCGCTTGTGCCTAGCCACTGGCCTATGGTGAAATAGACTCCCACCGCTACCAAAATTGCCAACGCAGAGAAGATGCACTGGCGCAGGGATAGCCCGAAAAAGATGCCCTCTTGGTAGTTGCGGACTTCTTTGTTGATACGAATTTCTATGAAAATCACCTCGTTTTATTTCCCCAGACAGAGCCTTGCAATGTCTAGTATTGTATGGTAACATAGCGAAAATCTCAACTAGGAGGTATTCGCTATGACTATGATTTTAATGGGTATGATTGGACTATTGGTGCTTGGCACCATCGCTGGCAAGGTGCTGTCCTGTCTAGCAGACCGACGTGCCGAAGCCATCTTCATGCAACGAGTCCGTGAGTCCAAGGCAAACGGTAGTTATCTGGTGTCCACCTATGGGCTGTACGATTAAAGCCCTAGTAATTCCTTCACAATCCTATCGCTCATCTTCACGCAACCCACCAGCACTAGCATATTGAAAATCAGCTCGCCAATATAGAGCCAGACGATGGTTGCAACGGCATAGCTGCTATCTGCCAAGGCTGGGGTGGTGGATGCAAATGCGGAAAAAATGATACAGGCCAGCACAATAATACAGCCCTCCAGACAGATGGCGGCATAGCTTTTCAAGAAGGCTACACCCATACTGCTGGAGGGCTGTCCTGCGAAGCTGGCTAGTGGCAAGGGTGCGATTGCCGTTGCCATATAGAGCTTGAAAAATCGGGAATACACGGTGAGAATGAGTATCATAGACATGACCCAAATAAACACCGAACCCAACAAGGTCACAAGCCACAGTGGGATGCTCTCTAGCAATCCTACGCTTTCAATGGCGGTGACCATTTCATCTGGCAAGGTGGTGGCGGTCATGGAGGTCATGCCAGATGCCGACATGATGGTGGACACCGCCCCTTGGACGATGGAGATAATCGCCATCAAGATTTCAAGCCCCCAGCTGACGGCGGCCTGTGCCAATACGAAGCGTACCAACACCTTCACCGCCACCTCTGGGCGTTTCACATCTGTAAAATTGCCACAGGTTTTCACCACGCCCATGACGAAAAACAGCACCAATAAGCCGTAGGCGATGGCTTGGAGTGCCCCGTGGATGTTCAGCATCACATCCCAGATATCACCGTCTTTGAACTCTGTGGGTGAGGTGGACACCAACGTCCACACCTCGCTCATGCGGTCATTCCAAGTTTCTAGGGCGGAGTTGAGATTGTCTACCACCCAGTTTCCAGAGCCCATACGCTATCCCTCCTCTCTGGGGCGAGCCACAAATAGGCTCGCCCCTTATTTTCGTGTTCATCAATGGCTCAACCAGTGATGAGAGTGAGGATTTCCTCGGTGAAGGTGATGATGATACCACCCACCAAGGTCAGCATACCGTTGGCTTTCTGACTGGGGTCGTGGGACTTGAAGGACAAGCCCACCTGCAGGATGCCGAAGGCCAGAAGGATAAGACCGATGGCACGGATGAGGGAAAAGATAAAGTCGGAGAGGTTGTCAATGACCGTGAGAGGGTCGGTTTCGGTGGCGAAGGCAGGGACGGTGGTGACTGCCACAATGAGCACCACGGTGATGATGATGGACAGCAGTCGCTTGGCATTGAATTTGGGCTGATTGAGGGAATTTTTCATGTTGATTGTCTCCATTTCTTGTTTTTAGATTGGTTCAAACAGGGGTTGACCCTCCTGTCGATCCTCGATTTGAGTTACCTTGTGGATGTAGGGTTTGCCACCACCATCTACCGTTTGGGAGATGGCAGGGTGGCGCATCAGGTCATACTTCAAATCCAGAACAGGCTTGGCACCACGGATGAAGAGGATGGCGTAGCGGTTGTCCAGCATACGCACCTCGTCTGGGGTCAGCAGCTCTCGCCCTGAGATTTGGAAGTTGGTTGACCATGAGCCAGACTTCCCCTTGCTTTCACCGTGGGTCTTGGTGTCGATGGTGGACTTGCCCAAGGACTCAGAGATGTACTTGTGGGTGCTGGCTTCGTTGCCACCGAGATACAGCAGGGTGTCCGAGTTGCCGGGGATGGTCTCCCAACTGTCCTTGTACAGTTCCTTAATCTGCGCCATGTTCTGAATGATGGTGCTGGCGGAAATATTACGACTGCGCATGGTGGCAAGCTCACGGGTAAAACCGGGCAAAGGCATGGCGGCAAATTCGTCTAACACAAAGTGGACGTGACAGGGCAAAGGGCCGTGATGGACTTGGTCCGCTGAGTAGTAGAGGGTCTGGAATGCTTGGGAGTAGAGTAGCGACACCAGAAAATTGTAGGTATCGCTGTTGTCTGGAATGACAGCATAGAGGGCGCACTTCCGTTCTCCCAAAGTGTTGAGGTCCATATCATCGTGGTCGGTGATGGCTTGAATCTGTGGCAGATTGAAGGGGGCCAATCGCACGGCGGCGCTGACCAGAATGGATTTCGCCGTCTTGCCAGCAGCAAGGGTGAACACTCGGTATTGTCGCAATGCCACGCTGTTGGGGCGCTCCTTGGCGATGGAGTCAAAGAGCAAGTCCAATGGAGAGACGTGTTCTTCGTCGTCCTCCTTCACCTCGGCAAATTCCAAGATGCGAAGGACGGTGGAAAAGTTCTGCTCACTGGGCGGTGCTTCCTCAAATAGCAAGAGGATGATGGCTTGGAGCAATGCCGTTTCCGCTTTCGTCCAGAAGGGGTCAGAGTCACGACTTCCCTTGGGGGTGGTTGCGTGGATGAGGTTGTTCACCAACTGGAGGGCATCCTTCTCGTCTCGTAGATAGCAGAAGGGATTGTACCCATCGGACTGGGCGAGGTTCACAAGGTTTAGCACTCGGATGTCGTAGCCTTGGGATTTGAGGTATCCACCTGTTTTCAAAAGCACCTCCGCTTTGGGGTCGGTGACCACGAAGTTTGTGTTGGCCTCTAGGATGTTGGGCAGCACATAGCCACGGGTTTTGGATGCGCCAGAACCGCCAATGACAAGCACATTGAGACTGCGACGGTGCTTGTAGGGGTCTAGCCCCAGTGAGACGTTCTGGGTCAGCAGTTTGTTTTTCTTCTGAGCAAACATGGCATTCACCTGTTTGGGGATGCCCCAAGTGGCGGAGCCATGCTCTGCACCCAGTCGCTTTCGTCGCTGACTGTCCTCGTACAGTGTCAGCCCTACAAAATAGCAAAACAGCCCCACCACCATTGTGATGAGGCTGTTGTCCGTCCATTGGATGGCGAAGGGGTTTTGCAGATTGGCTGTGAGGGCGACCATGATGTCTAGGAGGTTTCCACCCAGCGACTGCGCCACCAATAGAGACAGCCAAATCACAGGGATGGTCATTGCCCATTTGAGGGCAGGGCTTAACTCTGTCTGAGGGTTCATACATCACCTATCCTTTGGTTTTGCCTTGGTGGGTAGCTTCTGGGGTGCCTTTCGTTTCTCTCTGGCCTGTCGCTCACGAATGGCTCTCAGTCGGCTGACGATGGAGGGATACTCATGGGTCGTCTGGGTCCGTTGGGCCGCCTTGTCTTTGGTTGAGGTATTTAAGTTGACTCTGGTATCGGCTGAGTCGGGTGAGGGCGGATGCTCTCCCTCTGGGCGGCCTTGGGTAAAAGTTTCGTCACGCTCTGGATTGGAACGCTGATGGGTTGGTGCAGTCGGCTCCTCCTGCACCAAGGGATTGTCCTTCACATCGTGGTATTGGATGCGATTGAAAATATGGTTGGCCCTGTCCAGCTCTGTCACTGGCATCACCAAATCCACCGCACCGGTCGCCTTGTCTTTGATGGCTGAATAGAGGATTTTCTGGCCTTTGGCTTGTCGCTGAAACTGCTTATACTGCTGGGCATCCATGGGGAACACACGGATGTCACGGGTCTGGCGAAGTATCTTCGCCATGTTCACTTTGCCGTGGAGGGTTTTATTTTGCTTGGCAAGTGCCACGGACAATGCGATTAAGTTTTTGAGGGCAGATGCCCCCAGTCGGATGGTGACTTCACTGCCTGTGAGCATCATGCGCACCATCTGGTCGGCTGCTTCACCGCCTCCTGTTGTCATGGCTTTTCACCTCTCTTTCGGTCTCGATTTGTTGTAGCTCTCGCTGAATGCGAGGGGTATTTTCTTCGATAGCCTTGCACATGGCAAGGATTTTTCTGGTCTCACGGATGTCTCGGTTGATATCCGCAAGCTGGCTGTATAGGGATTGTTTTTCTTGGATGAGTTGCTCTGTGGGAATACCGCTAGACTCCAGCAATACCACCGCTTGGCGGTATCGCTCCGTTTCCTGTTCCATGCCCTGCAAGGTTTGGGCAGGGGCTAGGGACTCCACATCGGTGAGGGCGGCGAACAGATCTGCTCGTCGTTTCTTTTGCACATTGAGGATGGTGCGGTGTTTGGTCTGCTTGGCGAGGGTTTCTTCCGTACTTGCCATGAACAACCCCATCTCCTCCTTGGTAGTGATGTTGTGGTCACGGAGGAAGGCGAACTGCTCCCGATAGCGTTCAAACTCCATGATGGATGCTTTCAGCGTTGGGGTCATCTTGGGCGGATACTGTTGCTTTTCAATCTTGCCTAGCACATAGAGGTAGTGGACATAGAGGGCAAGAAAGCCCTTGTATTTGGGGCGCTTCTGGTAGGGCACATAGGGCGGGCGTTGGATGGTGACAGGTTTTCGCCCCTGCTCCACCTCCACCCAGTTGCCCTCGATGGTGGCACGGATGCCCTCCTCGGTGTACTGGGGATTGCGCCGTCCTAGCTTTTGAAATCTATCCTGCCCACGAAGTCGGAACCCGATGTTCTGCCCATGCTTTACCTCGTAACCCATGTGCTCCATGAGCATGAGGAAGTTGCCAAAGTCCACGGCATCTGCCATGGCGGTTTGGAGGTCAGCTTCCAGCATGGAGCGAAAGGTGGGTTGCCCTTTGGATCGGCGTAGCCATTCGATGTAGGACATGGCTTTGGTGGAGGTACTATCCTCAATAACGGACAGCCCATGTTCACGGCAAAGGCGGTCGGAGATGGTGCGGATTTGATGATAATAATTGCGGTAGGAGCTGTGGTATTTCTCCCCAGTCTCCATGTTCACCGAGTTGAACACGATGTGTGAATGGATATGCCCCTTGTCTACATGGGTGCCAATGACCGCTTGGTAGTTGGGTAAATGCTCCTGCACAAATTCTTTGGCAATCTCCAATGCCACCTCTGGTGTGACCTCACCCACGGCGAAGGACTGAATGATATGGTAGCATTGACGACCTGTTGTTTTATTGAATTGTGCCTTGGTGTCCATCATCTGCTGATGCTCAAAGTCTGGGTCACAGTTGTGCCTGTAGGTGAGAATGTAATCGTCGGTTTTGTCGCCGTTGAGGGCATAGTCGATGGCTTGCTTCAGATTGCTATTACGAGATTTAATCTTGGTGATTGCCATTATGGTTTCCCGATTTCATACATAAGGCGGTAGACCTGTTCCATCAGATAGCGACTCTGGGCAATATCCTCCACAGTTGCCGTGTTGGTGTTCACCCCACGGGCGATTTGGTTTATGTTGTTGCCGATTTTGTGAACTTCGGTGCGGAGGGCTTTGATTTCTCCAGAGGGGCGTCCTTTTATTTCATGTCCCATAATAAGCCGTCGCAGATAGGCTGTCTTACTCAGCCCTGCCAGCGTTGCATTCCGCACAAGCTGTTCTTGCTCACTGGGGGAGAGACGGATACAAAATTCGTATTTTTTACTCACGGGTACTCCTCTCTATCCAAGGTTTTCCGCCCGAAGGCGGCATAGGGGTCAGGGGTTTCCCCTGCAGGCGGCAAAAAGATATCATTTTGCGATGCTTGCAAAGAAACCGCCCACGGGCGGTGCGTATTTGGGGGACGATAAGCGGTTGATTGATTGACATTTCCTATGGGCTTCCAAAGAAAAAGAACGCCAGACCCCTTCTAAAAAGAAGAAATCTGGCGCTCTATACAAGGGGTTACATTGAACCCCTTGCTTGTGGGTTCGGCAGAACAAGGGTGTCACATTGAACCCCTTGTTTTGGCCTGTATCATAGTGTGATACAGACCTCTTAATAGACAACAGATAGCTTGCTACCGTTGGCACCAGCATAGGCTTTTTTCCGTTGCTGGCAGTTGGTAAAGTCTATCATGATATCACCTCACGCTCTATCCGCAAATACGTCTCACGCAGATACCATGCTTGCTCAGTGCTAATGGTTTGGTTCACCTCTGCGGAGTTGATATCCGCTTGAAGGCTGCAGTAATAGCAGTCCCAACGCAAATCCTCGATGTTGTTATCCAGTCGTTCCCAACAAGCTTTCATAGCTTGGAGGCTTTCCTCTAAATAAGGAGGCAAGCCGCATTCTAGATAGGTACTATCTGTAGGTTTTCCTGTGTTTGGGTCAAAGGTCATGTGACTGCCCCCTTTCATGTGTTTTGTACTTATTTTCCTTTAGTATATCCGATTTTCCAAGGAAAGTAAACCTTAACTTTCCTCGCTCAGCCCCTGCTCAATCCGATCCCTAGCAATCTGTGCATAAGTTTCGGACAGTTCGATGCCTGTGGCTTCATAGCCCTCCAGCACAGCACTGAGGATGGTGGTGCCAGAGCCTGCAAAGGGGTCGAGAATATGACCGCCAGCTTCGGTGATTTTCACCACGTCACGCATCAGCTGCAGGGGCTTTTCGGTCAGGTGGATACGCTTCTGAGGATTGCCATACTTGAACACGCCGGGCAGACAAGGGACAGGTCGGCTGATGGGCATATCACCGTTGGAGCCCCAGACAATGTACTCGCTCTGCTGGCGGAACCGCCCCTTCTGGGGACGGCTGTTGCCCTTGTCCCACACAGCAGTGCCACGCCAAATCCACCCTGCCCACTGGAGGGCATCGGTGGCAGCAGGGAGCTGTCGCCAGTCGATGAACATACAAACAGGCGCGCCGGGCTTGGATGCTCGACGAGCCTCCGCAAGCCACTCGGCACACCAACGAGTCCAAGACCGCTGATCCTTGGCGTCCCCATCAAAGGCAGGAGGGGCATTGGTGCCCATGTTGGAATATTTAGAAGCCGTGGAACGGTTCTTCTCACTCTGGGTGCGCCCACCCGATGCGTAGGGAGGGTCGGTGATGACGGCATCAAAGGTGCCGTTGGGGAAGGACTGTAAAATGGTGAGGGCATCGCCCTGCAGGATGTTCCAGTTGTTATCGCTCATGTGTGTTTCTCGCTTTCTTTGGTTTAGATTTTGGGGTTAGTTCGGTTTCGACGTACTCGCTGATGATGCCAAGGGCTTTGTAGTAATCGCCACTGGCTTTGACACGCTCATGCATCTCGGACACTTGGTGCCCTAGCCCTGCCTGTCGCAGTGCTTGCCCTGCTCGCCCCAAGATGAAGAAGATGTTTCCATCCTCTCCAATGAGGTTCATTTTTGGTTTCTGACTCATGAAAGTCCTCCTTTATCGGCTAGGTTGTCGAGGGTGAACAGGTCTGCTCCTCGGCACCTCCGTCTGGTCAGTGTAGATGGGGATGCCCTGCTTTTCCGCATGGTGGATTTCAGCCCACATCCCGTCCGTCCACTCCGCACCATAGACATGGATTGCTTGGCAGGACTCCACCAGCTTTAGCCCTAAGTGACGAGCCTGTTCATCTTCAATCTCGTTTTCGGGGTCTGCAATGGGTGGGAACATAAGGTGAGGACAGACAGGAATATCACCATCGAGGAACACCTCTTTGGCTTTCTCCGTGGCAAAGGCGATGTTTTTCTCCACATCACCACGGAGGGGTGCGCAGATGTAGATTAGCTTGGGAGCGTTCTGTTTCTGTTCCTGTTCCTTGGGTCGCCACACAGACACGAAGGTGCCAACTGCTTCACCCATGGTGCGATAATCGTCAGAGGTTGGCTTGTAGGAATACCAGTTCGGTTTACCATCCGTATCCCAAATATGTGGGGTGATGCCGTTGGGGTAGGAAGGGGTTTTCTTTTGCCCCAACAACTCCTTCAACTTCAATCGGATGAGGTCTACTTTCCCCTCGCTAGGGCTGAGGATTTCCACATGAAGGGTATCGTATTGGGTGGAAATTTCAGAAGTGCGAAACTCTACTTTGACACGCAGTTTGTCGTCCAGTCGCCCCAGACAGGAGCGACCTGTAAAGTGCGGATTGGGGATGATGCGCCCATCCCCAAACATCTTGCGCAGTTCTTCTTGAAAAAAGTTTGTCATCGCTCCTGTCCTTTCTTCTTTTTGGGCGGTGCCACCGGTTCGCTTGGCTCGTGATATTCATAGGTGCGCCCATCTTTAGACAGGGACAGCCCATAATCTGCGAGGTCAAAACCACGGATGTCAGCCGCCATTTCATAGGCTTCCTTAGTGCCACCTTCGGGGACGTCGATATCAATCATCTCACCATTTTCATAGACACAGGTGCCCACGTTGTAGCCGATATTCTCATCTGCCCAACGGTGGGTGATTTTCTGGTCTGAATAGACTTCAGATAGTCTTTTGATAATCGGGATGGGGGCAGACCAAGCAGTGGAGAACTCAATCTTCTTGGAACCTTCCACCAGAGGAACAGGATAGTAGGCGTTCCACTTGGTGCCCCAATTTGCAAGTGCCCAGTTATACCATGTGGCGTGCCCATGGTTCTGCTGATTTTCATAGGCCCGTTTGCCCAGTTCCCAAACAGCAGGGAGCCGATTTTGCACGGCTCGCCACTTATCAACGTGCGCCATTCGCTGTGCCGCAGACAGGTCACGACTTTTGGCGCTTTCCTTCATGAATTTGGTGTACAGCGTAAGCCCTTCTTTTGTTTGGGAGCTTTCTTGGATTTCAAGGGAAAGTGGCATAGGTTCTAGCTTGTGAAAGTCGAAACTACCAAGCACCGCACCATCCTGCCGCATGGACTGTGCCACGGCATAGAGGGTGGCGGTATTCTCGAACATAATCTGGTTTGTGATGTGATTTGGCATGAGTACCTCCTCATTTTAATTTTGGCAGGATTAGCGTTCCTGCCCTTTCTTCTTTTTGGGTGTGCCACCTTTGACGTGGTGTTCTTCGATGGGCAATCGGCTGCCGTGGTAATTGCGCTCCTGCTGGTCTCGCATATGGGGGGCGGTACCCCAGCGGTAGCTGATATGGGCGTGGGGATATTTCTCTGCCAACATTCCCACCAGTGCCATCACATGGCTAGGCTCGGTCTGAAATTCCACGGTATATCTGCCATCCTTGTGGGCGGTCAGCTTGATATGGTTGTGGGATGGACGACCTTGGAGCAATTCATCAGCGAAGTTGAACACCTCCGAGGCAGGGGCGAGGTCATCAAAGGTGACTTTGTGCAGAGTGGGCGGCGCATAGACATCTTGCACCTTCTCCTGTAGCCCTTGGGCGATGCTCTGGTACTGCTCTGGCGTGGGTGCCCGACGAGGCCAGTTGGGAAGTGGCTGCCCAGAAAGAGGAAAGCCAATCTTTCCTGCGCCGAAGGTGTCCTTTAATGTGGGGACTTCGGAAAACTGAAGCTGTGCTTCTTGGGGCAGTCGGAAGCCCTTGCGAATGACCTGTGCCTTTAATCCATAGGCAAGCTGTTGGTTGACGTCCAACAAAAATTCAGCCACAATCTCAACCTCTGGGGTCACCTTGGCTCGGCATTTATGCCCCTCAAATTGTACATCGGTGAAATAGGGGTTGCCCTCAAAGATGCTTCGCAGTTCATCTTCATAGTAACTTTTCATGCACACCACTCCTTACCGTCCAGAGGTGCCACGCTCTTTTTTGAAGCAATATTCAGCCACAATATCCCCAAGTCGGTCTGCTCCCAAGGGGCATCTTCGTGGGTGAAGTGACCGTAGTTGCAGAACTGGGCGAAGATGGGGTGATCCAGCTTGAGGGTTTCCATCATGCCGTCGGGGGTCAGGTCAAAGAGCGCACGGACAGCGCGCTCCAGCAGATGCTCGGAATACTTGCCAGTGCCGTGGGTGTCGATGTCCACCGCCACAGGCTCTGCCTTGCCGATGGCGTAGGCCAGCGTGACAGTGCAACGATCTGCCAGTCGCCCTGCCACCAGATTTTTGGCGATGTATCGTGCCATATAAGCGCCACTGCGGTCAACCTTGGTACCGTCCTTACCAGACAGAGCACCGCCACCGTGAGGGGCAAGACCGCCGTAGGTATCCACCATCAGCTTGCGACCAGTGAGCCCAGTGTCCGCTTCAAAGCCACCCTCCACAAATCGCCCAGATGGATTGATGAGAATTTGGGTGCGTGCATCCATTGGCACCTCCCAGATGGAGGGTTCAATCACATCTTCACGAAGGGTGTTGCACAGCTCATGGAAATCCACATCCTCATCATGCTGGCAGGAAAGGACGATTGCAGACACTCGTACAGGCTGGTCGCCATGATACTCCACAGACACCTGTGCCTTGCCATCGGGTCGCAGACCATCAATGTAGCCATGGACACGGCTCAGCGTCAGTGCCTTGGTGAGACGGTGGGCAAGCACCACAGGCAGGGGCAACAGCTCGGCGGTTTCATTACAAGCGTAGCCATACATGATGCCCTGATCTCCTGCGCCCGTCTCATTGCGTTTGGAGACAGCACCTGCGATGTCTCGGCTCTGATTGTGGGTCAGTACCTCAATCTCATACTGCACAGCACCATACCCAGTTTCGCAGACAGTTTTGGAAATAATGGCAGGGATATCGGGCAGTTCCTTGGTGGTAATTTCGCCAGCTACCACGATTTTGCCAGCAGTGGCAAGGGTTTCGCAGGCCACTCGTGCGTGGGGGTCGCTCTGTAGACAGGCATCCAGTACGCTGTCCGAAATGGTGTCGCACAGCTTGTCGGGATGCCCTTCAGTGACCGACTCGGCGGTCAAAATGTAGTTATCTCTCATGATGTTTTGCTCCTTTGTGATTGGTTTTGGGTTCTTTTGGAATGGCAACGATCCACCCCTTGGCAAAGTGGCTAGAGAACTTCTCCTGCTGTTCTGGGGTGAGGGACACAAAGTCCTCCTCTCCCAGTCCTACGACCAAGAAGGTGCCACAAATCATGTCATAGGCGTTGCCAGACTCGTCGTGCAAAAAGCGGTTGGGGGGCAAGCCAATCAGCTTACCCTCTCCGTGGGTCACAACTGCCACAGCATCTTCAAAAGGATAGACAGCGTCGAATGCGCCACCCACCTCTTTCTGCATGGCTTTATAATCAACGTCAATTTCCTTGGTGTAGGGTTTGGCGAGGGGCTCTACCACCAGTACCGTCATTTTATCGCTCATGATGTTGACCTCCTTTTTTCTTTTGAATAGGTTGGGTGCGCTCCATCTCAGCCACCTCTTTTTTACAATGCTCCACAGCGGCGTTCAGGGCTTCGGTGGGCATTTCATTTGCCAGATAGCCCTGCAGAATGCCGTCATAGTAGTGGGCCGTGGGCATGGTGGGGACTTTGGTATGCTCGTCCGTCATGACGTATGTCATCACGGGGACTTTCGCCCCAGACAGACTTTTCACCCACACAGCTTGCTTGTCATAGAAACGGGGGTAGCCCTCGTAGCCATCCAGCGATGCCACACACTGAGGGGTCAACTTCCAGATGAGACCCTGCACCTGTGCGCCCTCTTTAGGGGCGATGGTGGCAAAGCCACCTCTGCGGAACAGCAGCTCATAGCCGTCCAAAGTCACCGCCATCCGTGGCTCGGCATTGGGGCAACGGTACGCCATCTGGTCTAGGTTGATGTTGCTACCGTAGGCGAAGTAGTAGATATTAGACATCGTTTTCCTCCATAAATCGCAAGGCACCGATGCCCTCTAAGCGACGGAACATGGCAACGGCCTGTGTCTCCAAATCGCCTTTTGGAATGGGGCATTCCTGCCCCACAAAGCGGATGTAATTGGCTTGCAACTGCCAGAGGTAGGTTTCGTCGTCGGGGTACTCCGTGGGATCAAACTGCAACCCTCGCATCTGCCCCAAAATCTCTACGGCGGTGCCGTAGAAGTGGTTGTTGTCAACTTGAATGTGCATGGATTTTTTCATCATCGTTCCTCCGATTTGTTTTTGGTTTTCTTTTTATTTGCATCGTAATTGCTTTTGTCATATCGCCACGCTCTGTCTCCGTCGAGGTGTTCTAGAAGGTGGTTGCGTGTGTTCTTAAATTCATCGCCGTTCAGCCCCAGTCGCACCAACCAGACTCGGAAGGTGAAGGCTTCGTTTTCACTCTGGGTTTTCCGCATGACGGTAGACCGCTGGGCGATGGCTTGGGCGGAGATGGCGAGGCAGAGATTGACGTAGGCCGCCACCTTGCCAGCATGGAGGGTGGAGTTGAAGCACCGCCATTCCACTGTGCCACGGAAGAAGATAGAATGTAAATTTAACGCATAATAGCGAGTATGGTTGTAATGCTCATGACTTCCGTTGTTGCCCTCGTACCACACACTTTCTAGCTGTGTGAGGTTCTTGGTCTCATCCGAAGATAGCTTGCGCGCCTGCACCAGCATGGGTTCTCGCACCTTCTGGCACCAACGTGAAGCCCTGCCCTCGTTGACCTGTAAGGCTTTGAAGAGAATATCCTCTTTTGAATACATCAGCCCAATGAGGTTTTTAAGTGACTGGCGGTTGTGGTTGGCACCATCCACATGGACATGGATGCCACAGGAAGAATTCACTTTGCCACCAGCTCTGCGGAGTTGTCTGACACACTCCTGCATGATGGGCAGTTTGTCATAAGTCAGCTTTGGGGTGACGAATTCCACTTTGAACGCATTGACATCCGTGGCTACATAGCCAGTCTCTGTCTTGCGTTCAGCACGGATGCTGCTATCGTACATGATGGTCCACTTCTCCCCATGTTCATCAGGGATTTCCCACTTGTCATACACACCACCCACATGGATGGGCGTGGTGCCGAAGTATTCCCCCAGCGTCTTGGCGGCTTGCTCACGGGTAATGCCTGTCAGCTCCACCTCTACGCCGAAGCACTGGTCTTTAATTCCTACCATAGACTTCCTCCCAAGTGGTGCGGATGTTGCGCCCAATGGCTTCAATCACGTTCACCGTCACGCTGTTACCAGCTTGTTTGTAGACCTGTGTGTCCGACTGGATGGCGAGGATTTTGTCAATCTGGCTTTCCTCAAACCCCTGCAGTCGCAGACATTCACGGGGCATAAGGCGGCGGATACGACCACCGCCCTGTACCACTCCTTGGGTGCTACTGCCAGTGTCGAGGGTGTGGGCAATGTCCTTGCCCACTCTGCCACGTCGGGTGTTGCTTCCTGCGTAGCCCAAGTTCACAGAGTCACCGGGCAGGGCATTTTTATAGCCTTTCTTGGTAGCTTCTTTGATGGGCAGTGGCTCAACCAACACAGCGTTCTGAGTGGCATTTCGGTTGATACCACGGAATGCCTTGGTAGTGAGGGTGGTGGCGGTATCCTTGGGCTGGGTCAACCCCTCACGGCGATTGATACCCACCAGATAAAAGCCTGTTTTTCCACCCATACCACCAGAGCTACAAGTCTGGGTACAGGCTACGCCGTCGGGGTCGTAGACTCGGTTGCCCTGCCGACCTGCGACGAGTTGTACAAGAGCTTTGCCACCTGTGCCGAAGACAGGAAGTATTTTTCCGGCGCATCGGGAATCAAGATAGCAGATAAGGAACACCCGCTTTCTTGACTGGGGCACTCCAAAATGTTTGCTGTTAAGCACTGTCCATTCCACATGATACCCCAAGTCCGATAGCGCATTGAGGATGGTAGTAAACGTGCGGCCTTGGTCATGCGATAGCAATCCGGGAACATTTTCGAGCAGCAGAAATGGAGGTCGTTTGGCTTTAACCACACGGGCAATTTCAAAGAACAGAGTGCCTCTGGCATCTTCGAAGCCCTGTCGTTTACCAGCTTGAGAAAAGGCTTGGCAGGGGAATCCTCCACAGAGCAGGTCAAAGTCTGGGAGTTCATTGGGGTCGATTTGTCGTGCATCTGGGTAATATCGCTCACCCTCCTTTATGTCATGGATTGCGGTATAGCTTGCGTGGGCATACTTGTCAATTTCGCAGTGGCCCACACACTGGAAATCACCTACACGGGTTAGGCCAGAGCGAAAGCCGCCTATCCCTGCGAACATATCAAAATAACGTATCAGATAAATTTCCCCCTTTCTAAAGAGAACGCAAAAAGCCGAGGACATCATCGCTGACGTCCTCGGCCTTGGGTTCGGGTATTTGGTTGATTGGATATTGCAGTGTTGCCAACTCCTCACGGATAATCTTCCGTAACAAATCCTCTGGAACGGTGTTTTCTTCCTTCAAAATCAAAGAGCACACCAACTCCGTGCGCTGACCTTGGGGAATGGCAGACAGGGTTTCCCAGACCTTGCGGTGGCGAGGGTTGCGGAGGTTCAGGGAGAGGTTCAATCGCTGTCTATTTGCCATTGCCCACAGCCCTCGACATCTGCCCCACAAGCCGTTCATAACCCTTTGCGTTTAACGCCACGTCATCGAGGATGATGGGCTGACACAGGGGCGACACTGGGGGCAAGTGGCGTTTGAGGAGGTTGGCACCGCCACCGAGGAATACGATGGGCATGGCACGGGCATCCAAGCCCGTCTCTGCGATGGCAGACAATAGCTTTTGAATGTACTTGCCAGCTTCCGTCTGGATGATTTTCTGGGTGTCTGGGGTCAAATGCCCCCCTTCGCCACGGAGGGCATACTCCATCTGGGCGGTGGTGAGAGACAGTCCAAGGTTGCGACGCACCTGTTCGGCAATCTCATCCAGACAAGAAATCATCCCCAACTCCAAGCTACGACAGGTAGCAGCGTTGGGGATGCGGTTGTCCAGTCGCATAAGATCCACCGTCCAGCCACCAATGTCGGCAACAATGACAGAGGGTTCATCCAACAGACTGCTCTGGGTGAGGATGGCGGAATAGCCCTGCGGAAACAGGCTCACCTCGCTGATGGTAATGGCATAGCTGACCCCTTCATAACGATAAAAGACAGCTTTCCCATCTCGTAGCAGATAGTGCTTGAAGGACTCCTTATCTCGACCAAAGCTGGTGAGGGGCAATCCTGCGGCGAGATGGACAGTGGCGGTGGGGTCACACCCACGGAAGGTCAGTTCCTTGGCGATGGCAGCGAGGGTAAGGAGGTAGTAGTCCTCTGTAGCTGTTTTATCTTTTTGGAGCCCACCTCGGCTACTGCCTACCACATAATATTTTCCACCGATTTCAAGGACATCCTTCTGGGTGTATGGCTCGTGGTCATAGGCGGTGAGCCCACTGGGGAAAGTGCAGTGGGTGGTTTTCATGGCGGCATAGCCATGGTCAATGCCAATGGTGATGGTGTCGCTCATCGTGCATCCCCTCCTCGCTTGGGGGTATGTGGGGTGCGCTTGGGGAGACAATCCACCTCAAACTCCTCTTTGGTCTGGATTTTGAAGTCCTTCCACTGCCAGAAATGGACACAGAAAGAGCCATCCCCACAGTCGATGTCTCGCTGTTCGAAGCCCTCGCCCCAGCCGTCAGAATATTGTCCAGCGCAATATTCTTTCAGGGCAGACAGTTCCTCACGGGTCAGCTCTGCTTTCAGCTTGCACACTGTCACGCCGTAGAGCTTGCCGTCGATGGTTTCCACCGTAGGATGGATGGAGTGGACTTTGTCATCCACGCTTTCTAAACCGTGGTAGTATGCCATCAACCCTCGCCCATTGTCGTCATACATGGGTTCTTTGGCGATGCGTGCCTCAATTTCTTCTTGGAAGTTTGCCAAATCCTCGGCATCCAACTCCTCTGGCTGGTCGTAGTCATAGCCCTCCTCGTAGTCCTCCTCGAACAGGGGCTGGTCACGGGTGTAGTCGCCAGTGAGGGGACTGTATAGCTTCAGTTCGGTATATTCTTCGCTCATGCTAATTCCTCCAATCTGGGCATTTTGAATCGATTTAGGCGACCCATTCTCTTTTTCACTTGATAGATGGAATTGTCCAGCCCTGCCATCTCCACGCTCAGTCGCTTATCGATTTTTTGCAGGACATTCTGGTCATTGCAACAGTCCAGTACCACATAGGTGCGCCCAGAGGAGAGGAGCGCTCTGCTCCCACCCTCATCTCGGAAGCTGGCCATCAGCCGTTGGCCTAGTCGTTTGCGATAGCTGTGCTGAAGGGCTTCTGGGTCGCCAGAGACATCATGGCGCTTGAGAATTTGTGCAATTTCCTCTGAGCTAATGCTGAAATCTTCAGACAGTCGCTCCAAAATTTCGCACTCAGCAGCTGGGGGTAGGTTCGGTTTCTGATAGTGTCTTGTCTCTATCATATTGGTTCCTCCAATCGGTTGGGATGATGGTTTCACGGAGAATTTTCGAGATGGTGAGGAATTTCTCTGCAACCTCATCGGCTTCGGTTGCGCCCAGTTCCATCTCATCGGGGGTCATGCGACAACAATCCACCCAGTGGCGTACAGTCTGCTCGGTAGGCTTTAGGTCAATGGCCATCTCGAAGGCTTTGATGAAAATCTTCGCAATTTTAGTGGCCTCATTGATCTGGCGGTCGCTCTCTGCCAGTTCGTCCTTGCCACGCTCTAAAATCATGTAATCCTGCGCAGCCTGTTCACGCTGGTCCTCTGGCAGTTTTTCCAGCTCACGCAACATCTGATAGGCACGGTTGATGGAGATTTCCTTGTTGTCGAGGGCATCTCGAATGACCTGTGGAGCAGAGTCATCAATCTTCATGACTTTGCCCATGGTGCGTTCGCCAATACCTACGGAATCAGCCAGTTCTTTTCTGGTGCTACCAAGAGGAAGGGTTGGCAACGTTGCCAACCCTTCCTTAAACTCGCCTTGACCGCCGAGTGACATATTCTCTTTTGCCCTCGCTTCAATGTCGGGCCGAAGTTTCAGGGCAATCTTGCCCAGTTCCCACATCTCCAGATTGCGGCGACCCTTCTGGGTCTCCAACGCCCATTCCTTGGCTTCCAGCAAGTCGGAAAACTCAAACACCACCAGCTTGTAGGGGATGCCCAGTTCGGTGCAGATGCTCTGGCGGTTGTGTCCGTCCACAATCACCATGTCTTGGTTGACGATGATGGGTGCGTAGCAGCCGTTCTGCTGAATATCGGCAGTGAGGGCAGACAGGGATTCTTCACTCAGCGCAGGGAGAAAGTCTCGCATTTCATCCAGAATGACAGGGGTTTGCTGGTCGCTGGTGTACTCGGTTCCTGTGTTTCTCATTCAGTAGACTCCTCCACAGGACGACGAGAGAGGAACTCCACCTGATTAGCTTTCACAAGAAAAGCAGGGGTGTTGGAACCCTCAATCTGGATGGTCTCGAAGTCGCCAACGACCAACAGCTTGCAGCCCTTGTAAGCATACTGGGCGCACAGCTCTGCCAGCCTGCCGTAAACCTTGGCAGAAATAAAATCGGTGTAGGGGTTGCCATCTTTGTCCTTGTATCGGTGATCCGATGCAATGCGGAGGGTAGCATAATGCTTGCCAGTGGTCTCATTGGTCTTGAGGACAACATCGCCAGTGAGGTTGCCCAGTGCAGTGATTTTTAACATAGTTTTGGTCTCCTTTTTGTTGTTAGAATAGAAAAAGGCCCCGTGCTTCACGAGGAAGCACGGGGCGGTTGGGGGGTGTTATTCGGAATATAATCTTCGAGATACTATTTCGAATCAATATGGTTGGTTTTCGTATGTTTGGATCCGTACACATCATTTAAGAGTCGTTGTAGTGCATCGTTTATATTTGAAATAAATCGAGTGTTGTAATAAACATTAGGAACATTTTCAACAAACGAACTATTCGGTGTCAAAGGTAATTGGTACTGGAATAGTTCCTTCTGCGCATCATATAACATTTTTGTGACAACTGCTAAATTTTTGCTTTCTGTACTAAGGTATAACTCTAGGTGATAGCTCAAATTTGACAGACATTTCTTTGTTCGATTCACCTCATTTAGTATAAACTGGGCATCTTCATGCACTTTTCGATTCCCAGTAAAATAACTAATATCAGCGAATGCATTGCCTAATTCCAGCACAGAGTGTAAATGAATTTCCATATATTCTCCGAACAGATTTTCAACTAATTTCCTGTAATTACATATAACCTTTTCGGTAGACGTTTCTTGAATTGTTTTTATTTCGTCAGAAGATAAATCGTCATAACTATTTTCTGAATTAGCATGTAATAATGTGTTTAATTTATCGAAGGATTCATGGTACTCTCTGTATGAGCTTGTATCTTCAGTGGTATGATTTAACAATCGGCCTATTTCTTCTCGTTCTGCTCGTTTGTATTCGTTCTTCAATTCCTCGTGAAAACAATCGATTATTAATTCCGCCCCATATTTGGGGTCGAAAATTTTCAAGTTGTAAAAAAGTTTTAGAAATACCTGTGTTTCTTGAACGTAGCGTTCAATAGCTTGTCTTTTTTTAACTCGATATTCAACACCATAAATAATTACTGTCAGCAAACAACTTGTCAACAACCCTCCGAAAATCAATTGCAGAAACAAGAGCAATCTTTTCCAAAAGGATAAAGGGCAGATACTTAAAAGGGATTCAAAAACTAACGGAGGAATTACTAATGAAAAGTCGACTAAATATAATATCGTAGTTGCGATAAAGGCAACAATGAATACCGCAGCTAAACAGCGCAAAGCGAAGCACTTTTCCCTCATTTCAACCCTCTCTTTCTATCACATTTGTATTCATTGATAAGTGTGTTATTGTTTTCATCATACCACACCCTCTGCCGAATTGGAAGTGTTCATTCGACAGGGGGCTATTCACTCAATACCCAGTACGAGGTAGCGTCACGGGCAAGCCATACACCGAGGTCACCCAGCGGCTGACATTCTGAATCCATTGGTCATCGTAGAGACCGCCTACTTCTGCCACGTTGGTGAAGCTGGTGCCACCTGTGGCGGCGCTGTTGACGGTGCCGTAGAGACTGGGGGCGGTGGTCTGGGTGAAGCCAGCGGGCGCCTGTCCGAAGACAAACATAATCTCCGTCACTCGCTGGTCGCTACCCAAGCCCAAGGCTTCTGGGCTTGCCAGCAACTCATAGTTTTGTAGGGTGGACAGGTTATCTGCCAACACCAGATAATCGCCGTCATTGACACGGTATACGATTTTATAGGTGCCAGTGAAGTTGTAAGTGCCAGTGGTGACGGTCTGCAGCACGAACTCCCAAGGGAGATAATCTCGCCAATAGAAGTTATTCAAACTCACGCTAGAGGTGTTGGCGATGCCAGAGAAGGTGTAGCGGATGGGTTGTCCTGCCATCACTTCATAAGGGCCAGTCTTGGCGATGGACACCCCAGTGGTTAGGCTATCGTTGGTGATGGACACACGGGCAATCTGACCCTCATATTCCAGATAGACGGTGACCGTTTCTGTGCTGATGGAGTAGTTGTCGGGGGCTTGAATTTCACGGATATAGTAGGTGCCCAGAGGGAGTGGCTCAGACACTGCCAGACCGTTGCTACCAGAGACGATGGTGTCCACCAGTGTGCCACTGCGGTTGTAAATCTCGAATACCGCACCTTCTAGGAGGGTGCCAGCGGCAAGGCCGTTGGTGGAGTTGTAGTCTGCGGATGTTTTGATAATCTGAATTTGTCCTAAGATGGGGGTGTTCTCCCAGAGGATTTCGGGGCTATACCCATAGCGGACGGTGACGGTTTTGTACTCGCTGTCGAGGATGTAACCCTCTGGTGCGGTGATCTCACGGATTTTGTAGCGACCATCGGGAATGTCGTCGATGTAGACGTAGCCCCTGTGGTCACTGGTGTATTCGCCGATGGGATTGTTGCTAGAGTCGTAGACCATGAACACGGCACCGTACAGCCCCTCGCCAGTTTCGCTGTCCACTTTGCGGATAAGGATGTTGGACATCTGGCTATTTTCGATGGTGAGGGTAGCGGTTTCTCCTGCGGTGACCTCTACATTATAGGGGGTGTCGTCGAGGATATATCCATCCGCTGCTTGGGTTTCCACCACAGTGTACCAGCCGTTTTCTAGCCCAGTGAGGTAGATTCTGCCGTTAGAGTCAGTGGTGTAGGTGCCAATCAATTCACCGTTCATGTGGCTGATTTCAAACTTCACACCAGAGATGCGGTCACCATCTTCAGCATCCGTCTTGGTGATCCGCAGCCCACCCATGGGGTCGTTTTCAAAGGTCAGCACATAGGCGTCCCCCTGCGAGAGCTGGATGGTCTGGGGTGTCTCGTCAAGAAGGTAGCCATCGGGGGCGGTGACCTCCTGCACAATGACCGTTGCGTTATGCTCCAGTTCACTGATGGTGATGAGACCATTGGCATCCGTAGTGTAGTAGCCATTGGAGTTGCCCACCACGGTGCCATCGGAATAGGTGACCTTGAACTTGGCACCAGAGAGCATTTCTCCTGTGACAGAGTCCTGCTTCATAATCACCAAATCCGCCATTTTATAGTTGCGGAAGTCCACCGTCACCACAGCCTGTTCATCGCCAGAGATGTAGACGGTCTGGGTGGCGGTATTCAACTCGTAGCCAGAGGGTGCCACCACTTCCTCAATGACGTAGGTGCCGGGCTCTAGTCCTGTGACGGTGACGGAACCGTTGGCGGAGGTGGTGTAGCGACCAATGACTGTGCCGCCAGTACCGCTGGTACCGCTGAGATAGCTGATTTCAAACTCTGCACCAGCCAGAACGATGGAGGAGTCCTCCGCATCTCGTTTCCAAATGACGATAGCAGAGAGGGGGATGTTTTCGAAGGTCATCTCGGCATTTTCATTGCCAGACAGATGGAGTTCCTGCACCAGAGGTTCGGCAAGAGAGTATCCTGCCGCTGGCTCAAGCTCGGTCACGGTGTACCAACCTTCGTCCAGTGCCAGTAACTCGAATTGTCCATCGGCATCCGTATAGTAGATACCGAGGTTTTGTTCCTCACCTGTACTGGTCTTGCTACTCTGGTAAGTCACAGAGAACAGTGCCCCAAGAATGGGATCGCCAGTAATGCTATCGATTTTATTGACAGTCAACGTGGGCTGGCGGTCATTCTCAAAGTCAAGAGTGTAGAGGAAGATGTTATCATCCATAGCTACCTCTACCGTCTGGGGGGTGTCATTTAACACATACCCATAGATAGTGTCCACCTCAGTAACAGTGTAGGTGCCAATCTCCAAGTCCTCGATGAGAATTTCACCATTGCTGTCCGTTTTGAAAGTGCCAATACTGGTGGTATCTCGACTGACCTCGAAGGTTACACCCTCCAGAGGGGTACCATCGAGACTGTCGGTTTTGGTGATTAACAGGTCAGAGCGTGGCACGTTCACAAAGACAAAAGGAGTCAGCGACTGCCCATAATACATCTGGGCTTGCTGGGTGTCAATTTCGGCATCATGGTATCCATCGGGCGACTGGGTTTCGGTGACATATACCGTCCAGCCGTCATTGGTGTCGTTGCCCAGATATCCACCGTACTGGTCATAGGTGATGGTGAATTGACCGTTCTCATCTGTTGTCCAACTGCCAATGTGGGTAGCATCAATGGTTACATCAAATGTGGCACCCTCCAGCAATTCATTGGTAGTTGAACTGCGCTTTTCCACGATGATGGCAGGATACTCTGCGTTCGTAAAAGTGAAGGAGCAAAGTTTCTGCCCCAAAATCATTTCGTTAGAGAGGGTGGTAATGTCGCTCATTAAATACCCATCGGGGGCGGACAACTCGGTGGCTGTCACCGTCCATGAAGTCTTGGACTGGTCAAGATAAATGCCATAATCCTCGTAAGTCAATGTGATTAGGCCATTTTCGTCAGTGGAAAAACTGCCAAGGGAAGCGGTGTCCAATCGCACCTCAAAGACTGCACCAGAGATGGGCTGGTTATCGTTGCTAGAATCCAGTTTTTCAATTTGGATGGTGGGGGCGGCGTAGTTGGAGAAGGCAAAGCTGACGAGCCCTTGGTTACGGTTGAGGATTGCCGTCTGTGTATTATCTGCATTTAAGAGATAACCACTGGGGGCACGGATTTCCTCTACTTCTACCACCCATTCATTGTCGGTGGTGACACCCAAATATTCGTAGTAATCTGCGTAGGAAATGGTGATTTTACCATCAGAGCCAGTGATGAAATAACCCATCACCTGTGTGTCAATGCTAACTTTGAACAACGAGCCAGCCAACGCACGGTTGGTATCCGCATCGGTCTTGTAGATTTCAATTTGGGGATACTCGTAATCTCCGAATGTGAAGGAGGCCACAGTCTGTCCACGGACGACGGTTAACTCCTGCTCGTCAACATCGCTGATGCTATACCCAGACGGTGCATCTGTTTCGATGACTTTGATAACCCAGCTGTTGGCAGTGAGGTCGAGGTGGTTGCCGTAGTCATTGTAGTTGAGGGACACAATGCCATCCTCATCGGAGTAGTAAGTGCCAATTTGGGTGCCGTCAATATAGACCGCAAATTCCGCACCAGCCAAGGGTAGGCCAGTAGCAGAGTCGATTTTAGCAATCTGGATTTCGGGGATTGGGTCATTCACAAATTCCAATGTCGCAAGGGTCTGGCCCTTTTGAATTTCAGCGGTGATGACGTTGGTATCGCTCATCAAATATCCCTCTGGAGCCTGCACCTCAGTTACGGTGACAGTCCAACTATCGTTGGCACTGCTCAAATATTCGCCATACTGGGCATAGCTGATAGACGCCACGCCGATGGAATTGGTGGTAACTTGCCCGATGCTGGTGCCATCAATTTTCACATCAAAGATGGCACCAGACAGCCCCAATCCAGTTGGGTCAGACTTTCTAATTTGAATATCGGGATAGTCGTAGTTAATCATGGATAGATAGTAGGTGTCGGTGTTCACGTCCTCAACATCCACATACACGCCGACGTAAGGATTGCTAGACATGACATATCCACTGGGGGCGGCAACCTCTTTAAAGATGTAGTAGCCAGTTTCCAAATCATCGAGAATGATGGTGCCTGCGGTTTCTGTGGAAATCAAAGTGCCGTCTTTGTAAATTTCAAAGGTGCCACCGTTGATAACGCTACCATCCGCATCAATCTTGGTGAATTTAATGGTGTTTTTCTTGGGGTTTTCATATACAAATTGCCCTGCATCGTTCTGCTCCCATTGCTCTGTGTCGCTGTTCCAAATACGCTCAAAGGTGATGGTCTCCACAGTCGCATCGGAGAGCGAGTACCCAGCAGGGGGTGAGGTCTCAGTGACGGTGTAGGTGCCAGGCGCAATATAATTGTCCTCGGAGCTGTCGAGCCACTGGAGCTCAATCACACCGTCCTCGTTGGTCACAAGGTCATAGGTTAGGCTACTTTCAACTTCTTTCAAACGGAAGGTGGCCCCAGCCAGAGGTTCCCCAGTGGCTTCATCCAGTTTGAGGATGATGTATTCAGTGGGAATTTCAATTTTTGTGTTGGTGATGGCACTGCCATTGTTGACCCATGCCGCTGTGGATGCGCTGTTGTTGGTCTCGCTGGATACACTGACGGTGTAGGTCTGGGTGCTGGCGGTGTAGCCAGTGGGTGCCTTGGTCTCCACTACGGTGAGGGTGGTAGATGCACTGGATAACGAAAGCGCACCAGACACAGCATAGCCTGCGGAATTGGTGGTCATGGTAGCCAGTGCAGTGGTGCCCTCATAAACGGTAAATTCGGCACCACTCAAAGGGGAGCCACTTTCGTCTGTCTTATTGAGCTGGACGTAGCCCCAGTATAAATTTTCTTCCAGTGTGTAATCAGCAATCATTAAATTCTGATTGACGGAATTGTTGGTCTCGTAGACATAGAAACTCCATTTGCCGTAGTCGCCCTTGTTATAGCCAGAAACGATCATTTCCAGCAGTTCGATGGATGCCTCCAACGTGTGTTCGGTACTTGGGAATACTTTGGTGAGGGCGGCCACTCGTTCCTCTGCTGCCATGGTAATCTGGTCGGGGTCGGTGGGGTCAGTAAATATCCCTGCTTCGGTCAACCAGACCACAGCGTTGACCCAACCCTGCACAGATTGGATTGTCGCATCAGACCAACCACTCACCCTAGCCCCTGTCAGCATAAAGGCAATAAAAGGGGCGGCGGCATAGTTGGTGCGTTCTTCAACATAGGTATAGGTGTCGTCCTCGTCCAGCCCGTCACCATGCTCTAGGCAAAATGCGTAGCTACTGACGGATTCACCACCGTAGGTATAGGTACTGCGGATGGTGCGGATATTGACGTTGCTTTTGAGATTGTCCGAGTAATATTTGCCTAGCCAATCATCGTCATTGTTGTATTGCACCTTCACATCGGTGGGGGCGGTGCTACCGGTCTCTGCGGCATAGGCCACTGTCATGGGGCTGAATAGTCCCAGCACAAGTACCATAACGAGAAAGAGAGACAGCCATCGCTTTGATACGGTCATTGTCATAAAAAAATCCTCCTTGAATTTTTGTTGGAAAATAAAAAGCAGCCGATTTCAACTGAGAAATCGACTGCTTTATGGGTTGATTAAGTTTTAGTAATATCGGTATATCACAGAGTCGGGGTATCGCTCCAAAGCGACCGAGAGAAGATACTGAGCATCAATGTAGACCATAGCATTTGAATTGCCACTCATGGTGTTGATATACATTCCGAGAGAGTTGGTGCCCACCCCCGAAACCACCATCCAATGTCCTGTGTTGGTGCTAGTGTTTTTGAGATACAGGATGTCACCTATTTGGGCTTGGGATAGATTCGTGAAGGTCTCCGTTGGCTCACAGTCCGTACCGTACAGGATGTCACGCACCATGTAGGCATAAGAGTTGCAAGCTGTGTACCCATTGTACCAGTGGAGGTCGCCATCGTTGTACGTCGCTCCCCAAGAGGTGTCCTGCGGATAGAGGATAGCCACCTCATCCAGCATGGCTTGGATATTTTCCTCTGTGGGGTCTTGTCCATTGGATAACTTGCCAGCGATGGTCTGGTTGGTAACGGTGACTTGGTACGAGGTTTTGGTATCATTGCTAGAGAGGTATGTTTCGCTGACCATTTCTGCCACCGTCTGAGGTGTGCTGTCCACCACCACTGCATCGTCTGCGGTGTAGGGGCTGGTGCTGTCGATGTCTACCCTCTGCTCCGTGCTGTTCCATGATACGTCAAAGCCTACGGCTTCGCCAATGTCACGCAACTTTACGAAATTGTTGCCATTGATGGAATAGGCGGTCATTTCCACCGGTACTCCATCCACATAGATGGGTTGGCTAGACAGTTCTGCGATAATGCCACTTGCGATGGCTGGGGTTGCTCCGAAGATAACTGCCCCTAGCACCAGTCCTGCTGCGAAATCTTTCTTTTTCATAGTGTACCTCCTTCAAAATTCATCTTGGTATCAGTAACACTATCACAGGTGATTCAGATTGTCGAGGGGTTTTCCCAAACAGTTAGGGGGTGATACCCATTCGCTCACTCCCAAACATCTGCGAATTGGCTGTCACCTTTTATGAACACTTCTAGCATCAGCCTAGCACCTAGCTTATAACCTTCCACGAACCGTGTTTCCCCCAGATGCTCTCCATGGTCATCCATGTAGATAGAACTTTATCCAGCAGTTCTTTTTCCTCTGGACTAATGGTTTCTCTTAGGGTGTCTACGGTGCTATCCAACATGGATAACTGCTTTGCATAGTCACTACCTCGAACTACAGATTTGTTGGCAGGGTCGAGATTGCCGTGGTAGAGTGCCTGTATGATTTTTTCTTCCATTGTCGCTCACCTCGTTTCTAGCACAACACACTACCATAGCGGTGGCACAATAGCCATCACCACTATGGACAAATTTGTGGCGATAGAATTGGGCAGAAAGCTACACCTCCACAGCCGTCACCACCCAGCGGTACTCTGATTCATCCATCACGCAAGTGACCAATGTAATCTGGTTTCCACTGGTGGCGGACAGCATGGAAGTGTTGGTCTCCAGCACTTTGCTCACACTGGTGACGGCGTAGGTGCGGCTGCCCATGGCGGTTTCTAGGGTGATGGTGTTCCCTGTGGTCAGGGTGTGAATCAGCCCAAAATGATTGGTGACACCACGGTTGTGTCCTGCCAGACAGACGTTGCCACTCCAGATGGAGGTGGTTTCAAAATGCCCTGCACCCAAGGCGAGGGAGTCGCTGTCGGTGCCCTCATAAATGGGAACGCTCAGCCCGATGGAGGGAATGGTGAGGGTGCCCAGACTGCCGTTGGCGTCATACATCCAACTGCTGACCGAGGTAAACACTGGAGAGGTGCTAGTGCTATAAGTGGTGGTAGCGTATGTGGTGGTGCTGACCGCCGTTCCACTGACGGTGCTGGTCACGCCCCAAGTGGCGGCGTAGGGATTGAGGAGGGTGCCCACTGTGGCAGATGCCGTATAACCCATGTTGGGCGGTACCACCGCTGTGTCCTTGCTCAAATTTTGGTTGTTGCTCTCGGTGACGTAGATGGTGTCATCCGAAGTGGCTCTGGCGAAGTCCGCTTGATCCGCACCAGAGATGGTCATGTCGTAGGCGCTGGCTGGCAGCACCAGAAGTGCAGACAGCATCAGCGCCATGAGTAGTGCTTTTAGTCTCATGTAGTCCCCCTTTTTCGTTTGATGAGAAGGTACACACCGTAGCCTAGAATGAGAACCGTTGCCCCACCGCCTACGATGTAGAAGATGGTGTTGGAGCTGTCATCTTCACTGGCTGCGATTTCTGGGAGTTCCACCACTTCTTCAGCGGTCACAGTGCCACCAAACATGGCGGTGTACTCCACGATGTCCACGTCAGTTTTTGCCACCTCGCCAGTGTAGTTGGCGGTGACGGTGTAGCCTGTGGCGTACTGATAGGTGGAGGTGCCTGTATAAGTCGCCGTGGCGGTGTATCGGGTGACCGTGCCGCCAATACCATCGCTCTGCAAACTCTCCTCCCACTGAATGTCAGCGAGGTCAAGGGTTCTGCCGTCCTCCTCCACCGACTTGGGGATGAGACTCAAATCACTGTCCGAGAGATTGGGGTAGGTGCGCGTGGCGCTGTGGTCACGGGTCCCAGTGGCATAGCCATCGGTGACAATCTCCACCGAATCAACATCTAGAGCAAGGGTGCCCACATAGCCATCCTGCGTAGTCACATCCAGAGTGGGGGATAGTTGCGTGAGAACGGTGTCGGTGTTATTGGTGGAGCTGGCCTGTGTCACCGATTCGGTGTGTTGGATAACGTCCACGCCCACGGTGTCAGTGCGTGTCACGTCCAGTAGGGTGTAGGTCAGACCGTTGCGCTCAAAGTCATCGGTGGGAATAAGGGCAGGGTCATCGGTGCGAGATAGCTGATAGGTTTTGTGGATGCGGTACTCCTCGCCAACGGTGAACTCCTCCACTGATGTGGGGTAGAGGGCATTGGTGGCAAAGGCTGTGGTCGCCAGCATGGTGGCAACACAGAGGGTGATTGCGAGTCTTTTCATTCGACATTTCTCCTTATAAATATTGTATTGTGGTTTGGCTATCGCCCCCTTTCTTGGGGCTTACTTTGTTTTTGGAGCCACTCGTTCCAATCCTTTCCTTGGGCTGGCTCTTGGCTGTCCACGGTGTAGCCCAACCCCTCGTATTTGGCAGTCAGTTCAACCACAGCCTTGCGCCCCCAGTGGTCAGCATCTAGGCAGAGGGTGATATGGCGAATGTGGGGATGCTCCTTGAGGTATCGCTCCAATGCCCCATCGTACAGCCCACATAGAGCAAGGGCGTTGCTAGTGATATGGCGGTTCAGCGTCAGATAGGACATGAGGTCAATGGGGGCTTCAAAGACAAAAAGAGTGGGGTTGTCTGGGGCGCTGCCCAGTGGAAATGCTACGGTTTTGTCACTGCCACTCACGTCACCTCGAAAGGCTTTCTTGCCCATATCGTAGGTACCACGTTGAGTAGCAAAGGCTGGTTCGCCTGAGCTATCTCGACCAATAAACACACAGTTATGGTGAGGGTGGCTCTCGTAGAGAAGCCCAGCTTCCAAAAATCCACGGATGACTTGAGGGGCGATTCCTCGCTTGCGAAGGTAGGCGAACACCCTGCGGTGGTCGGTGTTTCTTTCTGGCAGGGTGAACGGTGGCGGAGGCTCTTTCGAGGCCACACGAGGGGACACAGGGGGCAACGTGGGGGTTGAGGGGCCGTCACGGATGTAGCCGTTGAACCCCAGCAGATAGCGGACGGCATCGGGGAAGGTCATGTTCTGAAAGTGTTGCAAGAAGGTGATGGCATCGCCACCCACACCCTCGGAGTACCGTTTCCATGTCCTGCGATTTTTAATGCGGATGCTATCCATCTCGGCAAGGGTGTGGTACCGTCCGATGGGCTTGACGTGATAGCCAAGGCTGGCGATAAGGTCTGGGAGGTCGGTGTCTTTGGCGATGGTCATTTCCTGCTCGGTGAATTTGTCGTGCATGAAAGTTCTCCTTGAAATGAAAAAAGCCACGGCTGACAGTCCAAGTTGTTGGAGTGTCAGCCGTGGCTTTTAAGGGGTGTGTGTTTAAGCGGTGGGTTCTGCGGTGGTGTCAGCTAGTGCGGTTTCAATGAGCCCCAGCACGAAGTCTCGCTGAGTCAGCTTCTTGCCAGTGCGTGCGGTCTCCAGTTCGAGGTGGGATTTGATTTTCTGGAAGAGTTCCTCGCTGATTTGAAATGCCATCGTTCTAGTGTTTGCCATGTTGGTACCTCCATTTTCTTTTTGTGTGTAGTAGTCGGTGAGTATCTGGGTGATGTACTGGGCGGTGGTGAGGCCGCTGGCCTCTCGGTTCTGGCTGATTTTTTCGTGCAGTTCTAACGAGATGGCTGCGCAAAGGTTTTTGGTTTCCATAGTGGCTGACCTCCTTGTTTGGTGATTCGCAAGGCAAGTATAAGCCTAAAGTCTATGGAAAGCTATTCACTAGAACCACCAAAGAACCGCCCCCAACTTCGTGGAGAACCAACAGAACGAAAAAAGCCCTAGATTCTGGTTAAAAACCGAAAATCTAGGGCAATTTCAAGGTATTATTATGGTTGTTGAGGCGAAAGGGATGTAAAAGAGGGGTTCGACTCCCACCAACTACGTCTTTTGCCTGTTTGCATCCATTTTCACGTTAAATTTTTTTCACGAGAGACAGGCGATTTCATCCGAACTTTTTCGATGTATTTATCGCTATTTTCCTTGTTAAAATACGAAAACACCACACTCTCGTGTGGTGTTTTCTGTGGCGCATCTTTTTTGGCCACTAAGTCTGGTGGAGATGAGGGGAGTCGAACCCCTGTCCGAAAGCACTTTAACAGGATTTTCTCCGGGCGCAGACGGTTATTTTGGGAGGCCGAACCTCCCTGTTCCCTTGGTCAAAGGCAAGCCGTCACGCCTATGACTTCGGTGAGCTTCATGATGTGTGGCGCAGGCAAAGCTTACTGCACGCACATTTACCACTATTCGACGCCCTTCTTAGCCCGTGGTCCCTCTAAGTCGGACGGCTGCTTACTTAAGCAGCAACTGCAACAGTATTGTTGTTAGTTAATTTATAAAAGTTGCCCATTTTATGGCGGTTAGGCGCCGCCGCCCGCTGATCCTGCCTCCACACCCCCGTCGAAACCAGTACACCCCCATGTTTAAGGTAAAAGGTAATAAGGAATAGTGAAAAGGTAGGTTGTGTGGGACGGATGTGAACATCCGTCCCACGGATTCTATCTTATTTCTTTTCAGGTGCTGGGTAGTCTACGCCTTGACAATCGATACGGATGGAGGCGATGCCAATTTGGTTGGCAGGCTTGTCATTGCGGTCAGTTTTCACTTCAGAAATAGCCACGGCAATGTCGGCACCTTCGGTGATTTGACCGAAAGCGGCATAGTCGTTGTCCAAGTGAGGCGCAGGTGCCACCATGATGAAGAATTGGCTACCAGCAGAGTCTGGGTCCATGGCGCGCGCCATGGACAGCACACCAGTGGTATGCTTCAAGTCGTTTTGGGTGAAGCGATTACGAGCGAATTCGCCCTTGATTTGGTAGCCAGGGCCACCCATGCCAGTGCCATTGGGGCAACCGCCTTGGATCATAAAGCCAGGGATACAACGGTGGAAAATCAAGCCATCATAATATTCGCTGTTGGCCAGGGAAATGAAATTGTTGACGGTGTTTGGAGCCTTGTCAGGGTACAATTCGCCCTTCATGACGCGGCCGTCATTGAGGGTAATGGTGATAATGGGATTGGACATAATTATCGATTCCTTTCTTTCATGTGACGATCCATCTCCCGTTTTGCATCGCGCTGGGCAGAGGACTCACGTTTATCATAATTTTTCTTGCCTTTGCAAACACCCACTTCTACTTTTACTTTCCCGTGCTTGAAATATATACTCAAGGGAATCAATGTGTAGCCGTCTTGTTTGACCATGGCAAATAATTTACGGATTTCTTGCTTGTGCATCAACAATCGCCGCACACGAATGGGGTCTTTGTTGAAAATGTTCCCCTGTTCATAGGGGGAGATGTGCATCTGATGAAGAAAAATTTCCCCATCTTTGATGCCACAATAGGCTTCTTTCACATTCAATGTGCCAGCACGGATGGATTTTACCTCTGTGCCGAAAAGCTCAATGCCAGCCTCATAGCGGTCTTCCACAAAGTAATCATGAAAGGCTTTGCGGTTATGGGCCATGGTTTTAATGCCTTTTTTCTCCGTGGAAAACACCTCCTTTTACAGACTGCACTCTAGTATAGCATAGATATGGGGAAGTTTCAAGTCAATAAATGTGACATTATTCGTCTGTCTGGTGGCAAAGGTGTTTTGCCTAACGAATCGTTGGTTGGATATGGTTTTTTCCCACTGCTGTGGGGGGCGCTCGCCACGCAGGGGCTTTTTCCCACTGCCGTGGGGGCTGCTGCCGCAGGGGCGCTCGCCGCGCGGGCGTTACTTTGCAAAGATGCAAAGTAACCAAAAATCTTGCACGTGGCGGCTGACCACTTGTGGTCAGCCGTCTCACGTGCTCCCATTTTATACGGATGGTGGGTATGAGTGGGTGCGGTGCTATTGGGGCATCTGGCTCACACCCGTTCGGCTTTTCGTGTGGGATGCGCGAACCAACGCTGTTTGCTGCCGCACGTTTCTCGTACGATGACATGGGAACACGCGTGTGAGGTGCCTAAGGTTGTGGACGTCGGTTGGTGCAGTGGCGCTGGGGGGCGCTGACCTGCGGTCAGCTTGGGTTGTATGCAATGGTGTTCCTTGTGGGGGTGACCTGCGGTCAGCTTGGCTTGTATGCAATGGTGTTCCTTGTAGGGGCGACCTGTGGTCGCCCGTCTTACCCAGCGCCACCAATCTACACCGCCCATCACAACCGAGGCACGCCAAAGAAATGGCACCATATCAACCGTATCTCCCCCACAGGGCGAAGCCCGAAAGGTCATGCAAAGTCAAATCAGGCCACTCGGTGCCGGTCAAGAGCGCGTGGCATCCTAGCGATGAACCCCCGTAAAAAGCCCTTTTTTTCACTCGACCGCAGTCGTCGTGAAAAAATCGTTTTTTGGTTCTTTTTGTCGATACAAAAAGAATGCCCCTGCGGCAGCAGACCGCCCCGTAGGGGCAAAATCCAACAATTCAGCGTAAATCGAAAAACGGACGCCCAATGGGCGCCCCTACGATGGGGTGGAAGGGAATGCCCCACCAGCAAGACACCGCCTCGTAGGGGTAAACCCCATGTGAAACCCTGTTGCAATTTTCCTATTTTATGCTACAATAGACTAGATAGAGTATATTCTACCCAACACTGTTTTTGACTAGACATTTGAAAGGAAACTTTGACAATGGACTATTTAGATTTAACCGAAACCACCTTAACCTGTGAGGAAAAATTCACTGGCACCATCCTCAGCGTCCACGTGGACACCGTCAGCCTGCCCAATGGCAACACCTCCTTCCGCGAAGTGGTGGAGCACTGCCCCTGTGCCGCTGTGGTGGCCTTGGACGGCGACAACAACCTATTGATGGTGACCCAATACCGCTATGTGATCAAGCAAAACCTAGTGGAAATCCCTGCTGGCAAAATGGATGAAGGCGAAACCCCCTTCCAAGCCGCAGAACGCGAATTGCGTGAAGAAACTGGCGCCATTGCTGGCAAATGGGACTATTTAGGGATTTACTATCCTGCCCCCGGTTGCTACGGCGAACTATTGCACCTGTATCTGGCTCAAGATTTGACCTTCACCGCCCAAGACTTGGACGACGACGAATTTGTCACCGTGGAAAAAGTGCCCTTTGACACCGTGGTGGGGCAAATCATGGACGGCACCATCACCGACGGCAAAACCATGGCCGCAGTGCTGAAAACCAAGGTGCTGTTGGGACTGTAAATACAACTAATAACTAAAAGCGAATAGTGAAAAACTATCCACTGCGGTGGGGAGTCGCTATATCCGTCCGCAGACGATAGTTTTTCACTCTTAGTTCTTCGTTTTTAGTTTATATAAGGAGGAACCTATGACTGAGAAAAAAACCGTTCTCATTGTGGAGGACGAAAAAAACATTGTAGATATTTTGCGCTTTAATCTGCAGCGTGAAGGTTACCAAACCATAGAAGCCTATGACGGTTTAGACGGCTTGACCAAGGCACGCACCCAAAACCCAGATTTGATTTTACTAGACGTGATGCTTCCCAAAATGATTGGATTTGACGTGTGCAAAACCTTGCGCGATGACGGCAACAACGTGCCTGTGATTATTCTCACCGCCCGTGAAGAAGAAACCGACAAGGTGTTGGGCTTGGAAATCGGCGCCGACGATTACATCACCAAGCCTTTTTCCATGCGAGAACTGCTGGCACGGGTGAAGGCCAACATCCGCCGCACCGCCATGGTCGCACCCACCGCCGCCCCTGCGTCCACGGCTCAGATTACCCTCTCTGGTCAATTGACCATCAACACCGACACCCACCAAGTGTACCGTGAGGGAAGCCCCATTGACCTGACCCAACGGGAATATGAACTATTGCTGTTTTTGGCCACCAACCACGGCAAAGTCTTCTCCCGTGTGGACTTGATGGAACAGGTCTGGAACTACGGCTACGTAGGCGATGATGCACGAACCGTGGACGTAACCGTCCGCCGTCTACGAGAAAAAATCGAACCCACCCCAGCCACCCCAGTGTACATCTTAACAAGACGTGGCGTAGGGTACTATTTTGGGGGGTAAATTTGAAGTAAAAAGTAATAGTGAATAAGTAATAAGTAATGTGTCGCCGTTGGCGACGGATTTAAATTTGTCGCCAACGGCGACACCTCACCTTTTCACTATTACTTATTCCTTATTACTTTAACAACGGAGGTGACCTTTTGTTTCGCAGTTTACATATGAAATTGATGCTGATTTTGCTACTGCTCATCACATCGCTGATGGCAGTGGTGGGTGCCTTTTTGACCACCAGCGTCTCTAGCTTTTACATCGACAGTTTTTACCAGCAAATGAACGAAGTGTTCGGCGAAAACAACCGCGCCTTCGTGTCCTCGTTAAAAACAGAAACCGCCCTCACTGGCAACACCACCAAAATGCGAGAAATGATTGAAGTCAGCGCTGGTTTACTGGGCATTGACAACCGCTCTCGCAACTATTATATCTTAGATGAAAACGGCAACTTCCTCACTGGCTCTGACCAAGAGGGGGGCGAAAATCTTGCGATGAGCACCAATCTGCTCATCGCCATGAATGCCCTTGCCCAAGGCAGCTCTGCCGTGGGGGACACCAGTGACATCACCGCCGCCTTTATGGATGTGGCCATCCCCATCGACACAGGAGACGACGGCTACATCATCTATATTCTCGACGACAAATCCACCATCACCAACTTGAATGAACAACTGTTTGTCATCATCATGCAGGCGTTGCTCATTGGGCTTTTGATCTCCGTGTTACTCAGCGTACTCCTATCCAAAACCATGGTGGGCCCCATCGAAAAGCTAACCGCTGGGGCAGAACGCGTGGCCAGTGGCGATTTTGAAGAGGAATTACCTGTGGAGTCCAACGATGAAATCGGCATTTTAACAGGCACCTTTAACGAAATGGCACAGGTGCTACAAACCACGCTAGACGCGGTGGAAAGCGAGCGCAACAAGCTGGACACCTTATTCCTCCATATGTCTGATGGCGTGGTGGCCTTTGACCACACGGGAGATTTGCTCCACTGCAATCCTGCCGCCACCGCCCTTTTGCAACAGCCAAAAGACCAAACCCTCCGCTATGAGGGTCTCTTTGACCAGCTGTACCCCTTTGAACAAATGGTGGCGCTCCAACGCAGTGACTATGCCGAAGGGGAATTGACCATTGGACAGCGGATTTTAGAATTGTATCTGGCACCTTTTGCCGACGGGCAAGAAGGCGGCGTACTGATTGTGCTCCACGATGTCACCGAGCGTCACCGCCACGAAGAACGGCGGCGTGAGTTTGTGGCAAACGTGTCTCACGAATTGCGCACCCCCTTGACCAACGTCCGCAGTTACGCGGAAACCTTAAAGGACAACCCCAACGACATCCCCCCTGATATGATGGACAGCTTTTTGGGCATCATCGTGGGGGAGACGGACCGCATGACCCACATTGTCCAAGATTTGCTCACCCTGTCTCGGCTGGATTCTGGGCAAAGTGAGCCTAAATTTGAACCCTTCTCCTTTGGGGACGCCATCGATTCTGTTTACAAGGCCAACGCCTTGGAGGCCAAGCGTCGTGGCCATACCTTAACCTGTTGCAATGTATCCAAATTGCCCACCATCGACGGTGACCGCAACCGTTTGGAACAGGTGATGATGAACATTTTAAGCAACGCCATCAAATACACCCCCGACGGTGGCAGCATTGCCGTCACCGCTGGCACCACAAAAAACCATGTGTGGATGGAGGTCAGTGACAATGGCATCGGCATCCCTGTGGCTGACCAAGGCCATATTTTCGAGCGGTTTTACCGTGTGGACAAGGCGCGCTCCCGTGAGTCTGGCGGCACAGGGCTAGGACTGTCCATCGCCCGTGAAATCGTCACCCGTCACCAAGGCAACCTCCGCCTCGCCCCTCACCAAGGCCCTGGCACCACCGTACGCTTGACCCTGCCCATCACGCAGGGGTAAGGGGTACCCAACGCACACATCCTGTAGGGGAGCGCATTGCGCTCCCGTCCCCCAATAGATGGTGCAACCCATGCGGGAGCGCAATGCGCTCCCCTACGAAACTTATCCCCATCTAAACGGAAAGGAGCCACACCATGAACCACACCTTTTCTCGTCGCAATTTCATCCAAAACCTCATCATTGGCGTGCTCCTTTGCACCACCATTGGCCTGTTTGTCCAAACCCAAGTGTATAACTTAGGCCAGACCCCATCCTCCTACTTCTCTCAACTCATCGGTGCCACCCCAGACGACCTCACCGTCCAGAATCTCTCTGGCGCCGCCCTCTCAACCCCTGTCTCTGTGGTGGTCTCCACCTCCTTCGGTCGCTATGGTAGCCCCCATATATCCACCCAAGACACCGAGTTCACTCTGCTAAAGGACTTGCTGGCGCAAGGGCTTTCCGCCTTGTCTGCCACCGCCTCAGGCACCAATGAGCCAACCTTTTTACAGGCCATAGACAGTTCGTCCATTTACTTTGACTTTCAGCTTCCGCTCCCTAGCAGCGTCATCGCTGGCATGGTCGGCCTGACTGAAACAGCCAACCAAACCCAAATGCAACGCCTAGTGCTAGCCCCTGATGACACAAACGCCGTGCTTTTATACTGGTGGGACGGAGACGACACCTATGCCTATATCACCACTGACATTGACCTTGTGGCCTTTTACGAATTGCAAGAAAGTTATCAAGCCGACAACGTATTTTTTGCCTTTGAAGGCAGTTCCTTGTCCTCTCAACTGAACAATCTTGACCCTTTCTCCCTGTTTGACACTACCACCGCCGCCTATCCCCAGCTGAGCGCCACCACCCCCACGTGGAACGAAACCACTTTACTGACCCAACTGGGTTTTAACCCCTACACCAACTCTCGCTACACTGAAACCAACGGCACCCAAGTCGTCTTCCAAGAAGATGACCGCCTCTACCTCTCTGCCGATGGCACTGTCCACTACGAAAGCGATGGACAAAGCAGACAGCTCACCCTATCGCTGACCCAGTCCACCATCACCGCCTATGGGCTATCCTCTAGCGCCAGCTATCTGCTCCACAGTTTGCTCAGCTCTATGATGGGGGAAGCCTCCTTGGCCATTAGTGCCTACACCCAACTAGACACCCAAACCATCATCACCTTTGACTATCAAATCCAAGGGATTCCCATTGCTTTAAGCCACGGACAACCTGCCGCCACCATGGTGCTAGAAGGCAACGTGGTCACGGATTTAACCATCTATCCTCGCCAATATTATCAAGACGACAGCGACTCACTGCTGCTACCGCTGGCACAGGCCGCCGCCGTGGCCACCCGTGGGTCAAACCTAACCATTTCCTATGTGGATTACAGCGCAAGCAACCTCTCTGCCATGTGGATTTACCGATAAACGCGAGGGCGTCCCCGTAGGAATGCAACCCCCTTCATCACAAAACCGAAAGGAGCCACCTTGTGAAGCGTTTCCAACTGAAAAACATCGCCATTTTGGTGCTGGTGCTGGCCAATGCTTGCCTGATCGCGGTGTTGCTCCATCGCCATTACCAGCAAACCATCGCCCAAGAGAGGGCCACCCAAGAAATCATCACCCTCTTTGCCACCCAAGGGGTCACCCTTGCTCCTAGCTTTGTGCTCTGGGAGGAACCGTTGAACAGTTTGGAGCTAGAGGCAGACAGCAACTTGCAACACGCCATTGCCCAAGCCCTGTTAAACGACGAGTTCACTGTCTCCACCGCCACAGACGGCAGCGCCTACTATCAATCCCCTTCAGGCACCGTCTCTTTTTCCCCAGATGGCACACTGGAAGCCTATGGTGTGCTGGGCGATGACACAGCGTTGGCCTTTATCCAAGATTTTTGCCAAACCTATGGTTATGATAATTTAATGGTGATTTCAGACGGCGAAACCACCACCGCCACTGCCACCCTCACCTACCGTGGCACTTTGGTCACAGGCCTCAGCGTTACCTTCACCTTGGTGTCCAATCGCTTGACCAGCGTCATTGGCACTGTCCTGCCCCAGACCCACTCCAGTGTGGGCGCAGAGGCACAGGTGTCTTGTTTGACGGCGCTGAGCCGATTCCTTGCCGCCCGCCGCACCACAGGCGCTGTGGTGTCCACGGTCACCGATGTCACCGCCTGCTATACCTTTAGCTCCACCCCCAACGCCCCCATGAGCCTGCAACCCCAATGGATTGTCCAAACCGATAACGGCACCTATTACGTGGATGCCTTTAGCGCCCAAGTGCAATATGGGTAACACCTTTTCCATATTTTGTCAATTATGGGTATTTTTACCTAGGACTTCTGTGGAAATCTTCTGATTTTCTCAAATCTACCCCAATATTCGTTTGCATTTTCACAATTGATGTGCTATAGTAAGTATGTATCAAAAAATTTAATCTAACTGTAACATTTCTTCCCTTTGGCTGTATGAAGCCACCCAATGAGGGCAGACTGTATTTGTACAGATTTCACGATAACACCTTGTAAGAGAGAGGGTCAAAATTTTGACTAATTATATTATTCAGGGCGGTAAGCCCTTGGTTGGCGAAGTGGAAATCAGCGGCGCTAAAAATGCTGCCGTTGCTATCATTCCTGCCGCTTTAATGGTCAACGGTGTGTGCCGTATTGAAAACATCCCCCAAATTTCCGATGTCACCTTATGTCTGCGGATTTTGGAACAACTGGGTGGTCGTGTCCGTACCATCAACCGCACCACTGTAGAAGTGGATTGCTCTGCCATCCACTCCACCCGTACCCCCTACGAAATGGCTCGTAAAATCCGTGCCTCTTACTATCTCATCGGCGCTTTGCTCAGCCGTTTTGGCCAAGCAGAAGTGGCGATGCCCGGTGGCTGTAACTTTGGCGTCCGTCCCATCGACCAACACGTCAAGGGCTTCACCGCTCTCGGCGCCAAAGTGGTGGTCGACGGTGGCTTTATCAATGCCTCTGCCAAAAGCGGTCGCCTCCAAGGCGCGCACATCTACTTGGATGTGGTCAGCGTGGGTGCCACCATGAACATCATGATGGCCGCCACCTTAGCCGAAGGCACCACCATCATCGAAAACGCCGCCAAGGAACCCCATATTGTGGACTTGGCCAATTTCTTAAACTCTATGGGCGCCAACATTTACGGCGCTGGCACTGACACCATCAAAATCCGTGGCGTGGATAATTTGGGCGGCGGCACCTATGCCATCATCCCCGACCAAATTGAAGCTGGCACCTACATGGCTGCCGTGGCCGCCACTGGTGGCCAAGTACTGATTCGCAACATCATCCCCAAACACATGGACTGCATCACCGCCAAGCTGGTTGAAATGGGCGTGGAAGTGGTGGAAGATGAAGATACCTTGTTGGTGCGCCGCACTGAACCCCTCCAACGCACCAATGTGAAAACCCTGCCCTATCCTGGCTTCCCCACCGATATGCAACCCCAAATCGCCACCGTGCTGTCCTTGGCAAAAGGAACCTCTTTGGTGACTGAAAGCGTGTGGAACAACCGCTATCGCTATGTGGACGAGCTCAAGCGCATGGGCGCTTTGATTCAAGTCGACGATAAAACCGCTGTGATTGAAGGGGTTAGTGCCTTAACTGGTGCCCCTGTACAAGCTTGCGATTTGCGCGCTGGTGCCGCTTTGGCCATTGCCGCTTTGGCCGCCCAAGGCCAATCCACCCTCTCCGGTGTCAACTACATCGAACGTGGGTACGAAGATTTTGTAGAAAAGCTCCGCAAAATCGGTGCCGATATTCAAGTGGTAGAAGTCCCCGACGAAGAAGAACTCAACACAAACATTGGCTAACAAAGCCTGAACGTCCACAAACAGGATTGTCGCCATGTGCGCCTGTGTGTGGACGTTTTTCATCATCACACCCCTATCAAAATAAAGCGAGGTTCCCTGTTTGTCCACACTATACACCTTAGCCAGCGGTTCTTCTGGCAATGCCATGCTTTTGTCCCAAGGCACCACCCATCTGCTCATCGACGCAGGCATCTCCTGTCGACGAATCGTGACGGCGCTGGCAAGTCTAGGCCTACAGCCCAGCGATTTATCTGGCATTTGTATCACCCACAGCCACACAGACCATGTCTCTGGGCTGAAAACCCTATCCAAAAAACACAAGCTTCCCATTTACCTCTCCCACCAAGCGGCAGAGGAATTATCCGCAAAAATCCCTGAAACCGCCCCTTACTTGCGGTGTTTTTCCACATCCACTCCATTTTATGTGGAAGACTTGCTGGTTCAAACATTTTCCGTCCCCCACGATGCCGCTGGCACAGTGGGCTATCGCATTGGAGATGTGGGGGTGCTCACCGACTGTGGCTATGTGACCCAAGAAATGGCGGAAACCCTGTTCGGCGTGTCGCTGTTGGTGCTGGAATCCAACCACGATGTAGAGATGGTGCAATCTGGGCCTTACCCCTACTATCTCAAACAGCGTGTGCTAGGAGATGACGGCCACCTGTCCAATGACCATGCCGCCCAATTTGCACAGGCCATGGTTCACAACGGTGCCGCCACCATCATCCTTGCCCACTTGAGCCAAGACAACAACACCCCTCAAACCGCCTTGCGCACCGTCTGCCAAGCCTTAGAGGTGGTAGGCCTCCGCCCAACGGTGGAAGTGGCACCCCGAGATGTCATGAGTCGAAAATATGAAACAACCGAGGTTTTATGCAAAAAATAACAATCATCTGCGTTGGAAAGTTAAAAGAACCCTTCTACATAGACGCAGTGGCGGAGTATTCCAAACGACTGAGCCGTCACTGCAAGCTAGAGATTTTGGAATTACCAGAGTCTCGCCTGTCAGACACCCCCTCTCAAGGAGAGATTGCCCAAGCCCTTGCCGCCGAAGCCGCCACCATCACCGCCAAGCTCCCCAAAAACACCGCCATCATCGCCATGTGCATCGAAGGCAAACTGTTGTCGTCTGTGGCGCTGTCTGAAAAAATGGAACAAATGGCAACGGCAGGTGCCTCTTCGGTCACCTTTTTAATCGGTGGCAGTGTGGGCTTGCACCAAAGCCTGAAAGATCAAGCCGTTCTCAAGCTTTCCATGTCTCCCATGACCTTTCCCCACCACTTGGCACGGATTATGCTCCTCGAGCAAGTCTACCGCAGTTACCAAATCCAAGTGGGCAGTAAATATCATAAGTAAACGAAGATTGTGATGCACCACGGGCGACCACAGGTCGCCCCTACACCCCCATCGTAGGGGCGACCTGTGGTCGCCCGTTGCACCATGTGTCGTTCGTTAAATATAAGGAGGATTTTCCCATGGATTTTCAAGCAACCTATCAACGCTGGCTCTCTAGCCCTGCTTTAAGCGACGCCGAACGTGCCGAGCTGAAAGCCATTGAAAACGACCCCAAGGAAATCGAATCTCGCTTTTTCGCCCCTTTAGAATTTGGCACCGCAGGACTCCGTGGCACCATGGCTGTGGGCTTGCATCACATGAACCTCCATGTGATTCGCTGGGCCACCCAAGGCTTTTGTAAGGTCATTGCCGCCGAAGGCGAAGCAGGCAAAAAACGTGGCATCGCCATCGCCATGGACTGCCGCAACAACGGCTGGGAATTTTCCAAGGCCGCCGCTGAAGTCTGCGCTGGCAACGGCATCCAAGTGAAAATCTTTGAAACCCTCCGCCCCACCCCTGAGCTGAGCTTTGCCGTCCGTCATTACGGTTGCCAAGCTGGCATCAACGTCACCGCCAGCCACAACCCCAAAGAATACAACGGCTACAAAGCCTATTGGGAAGATGGCGCACAGCTGCCCCCTCAACACGCCGACACCATTGCCAAGGCATTGGAAGAAATCGACATTTTCGACGGCATCACCACCATGGACTTTGACGACGCTGTCAAGGCAGGTCTCATTGAAATCCTAGGAGCAGAAACCGACGCCGCCTTCATGGAACAAGTCTACACCCAAATGTACGACCGTGAGGCCGTTGCCAAGGTGGCCGACTCCTTCCGTCTGGTCTACACCCCCTTCCACGGCTGTGGTCACAAGCTGGTGCCCGAAGCACTGGAAACCTTGGGCATCAAGCACCTGCTGTGCGTGCCCGAACAAATGGCCATCGACGGGGACTTCCCCACCGTCAAATCCCCCAACCCTGAAAACCCGAAGGGTTCTCCTTGGCTGTGGAATTGGCAAAGGCCAACGATGTGGACTTCATCTTGGGCACTGACCCCGATGCTGACCGCGTGGGCATTATGGTTCGTGACGACAAAGGTGAGTTCCAAGTGGTCACTGGCAACCAAACTGGCGTATTGCTATTGGATTACTTAATCGGTGCCATGAAGCGCACTGGTCGTCTGCCTCAAAACCCTGTCATGCTGAAAACCATCGTCACCACCGAAATGGCACGCAAAGTTGCCGAGGACAATGGTGTGGCCTGCTTCGATTGTTTCACAGGCTTTAAATTCTTGGCTGAAAAGAAAAACGCTTTGGAAGACTCTGGCGAAGGCAAGGTCATCTTGTCTTACGAAGAATCCTACGGCTATATGTTGGGCGATTTCGTCCGCGACAAAGACGCCGTCACCGCTTCTATGCTGCTCACTGAAATGGCCGCATGGTACGCTGGGCAAGGGAAAACCCTGTTTGACGCATTGAACGAACTGTATGCAAAATACGGCTATTTCGGCGAAAAGACCCACAATTTGGTCATGCCTGGTTTGGACGGTTTGGCTGACATGGCAAAGCTGATGCAAGATTTGCGTGACACCCCTCCCACCGAGATTTCTGGCGTAGCCGTGGCCACCCAAGTGGACTACCGCACAGGTATTTGTGTGGATTGCGCCACTGGTGCTTCCAGTGAGATTGAACTCTCTGGCTCCAATGTACTCCGCTATGCACTGGTGGACGGCACTGTGATTTTGGTGCGTCCCTCCGGCACCGAACCCAAGGTGAAGGTGTATATTCTCACCAAGGGCGCTGACAGCGCTGACTGCCAAGCCAATTTGACCAAGTACGGTCAATGGGTAGACACTCTGCGTAAATAAAGTAAGAGCGGACGACCACAGGTCGCCCCTACCAACGGTGAAGGGTGAATGACTATATGTCATTCACCCTTCCTATGGCAAAAAAAGATGGAACACAGATTTCTGTGTTCCATCTTTTTCTTTGTTTTTTCATCGGCTGATGTCGTAAAACACCTTTTCACCAGGGGCTACCAAGCCCAATTCTTCACGGGCAATTTGCTCCATCTGCTCTTGGGTGCCGCCTTCTTCGATGGCGCTTGTCAAATGTTCGTTGACCGAGCGCTGGGCTTCCATCTGCAACTCCAAAGCGGTATATTGGCTCTCCGCCGCTTCCACCTGTGCTTGCAAGTCGCTAACCGTCCATGCAAAGCCAGCGGTTAAAATCATAATCAGCAACACGGTGGACAAGCCAATTTTAGCTTTTGCTTTTTGTTTGTGTTCGCCTTGTACTCTCGCCATGGCTCATCCCTCCTTTACTCCCACGCTGTAATCTATGATATTTCATTGTACAACACTTTTGCCAAAAATAAAAGAGTTTTTTCAGATAATTTCGAAAAAGTTTTAACAAATTACCAAAAATAACCGCTGGTAAGGCCAAAATTCTCCCCAACCACACCAAAGTTTCCACCCAAAAGCCCCAAACGGGTCGCAACAGGGGGGAAAGGCCTGTGAAAAACAACACACAGCCTCCCAATATACCCAGCAACACAAACAGCCGCAACTGGCCTTGGCTTTGCCGCAAGATAAACAAAAACACGGCTCCTAGCGCGCTTAGGCCAAAGGTCACATCCACCATAGGGGTCAGCCGTGGCCAGTGCCCTCGCACGGCCCCAGCCATGTCATACAGCCCCCCTATGGCGATGCCCAACAGCACCGAAAGCACAAACACTCTGGCCTGTTCGGTGATATAAATCTCCATGGATTACCCCAAAAGGCGACGGAAAAAGCCGCCACTGCGCACTGCAGTTTCCTCATAGCCAATGGTATCAATCTGGCCGTCTACAAACAGCTCGCCACCATCTAAGGCCAGCTTGCCAATGTGCAACCCCTCTCCTGTCACCACCAGCAACCCTTGACTGGTTGACATCACAATGCCAGACTCGTCAAAGCGTTCCACATCTTCCACACCTGTCACCACCAAATGAGACCGTCCTGTTAGCTCCAAGCGATGACTGGTGGCCAATTCTGCGTATCCTTGCATAGCTCCACCTCCCTACCACATTGTATGGACAGGGTGGGGAAATTATGCCTCCACGATAACTTCTTGGTACAACGTGGACGCTTGGTCGGCGCGGACAGTCTCTTGCACCACCAGCACCTCCACGCTCAGCACACGGGCGCCAAAGCGCATGGTAATCTGATCGCCTACCTTTACATCATAAGACGCACGCGCCACCTTCCCATTAACGGTGATAAGCCCATTGTCGCAGGCTTCGTTGGCGATGGTGCGCCGCTTAATCAGGCGCGATACTTTTAAATATTTGTCTAATCGCATAGTGTTTTCTCCTTTTTTTCTTCCAACTGGATGTTGGGTTTGTTAAAACGCTGTTGTCCCACGGCCATGGGGGACTTGCAAGTGATGCTTTCTTTGCCTCCGCCCCTTGTCGGGGCGGTCAATCCCTTTGTCAGGGTGGCTAGTAGCCGCCTGTGGAACTCGGTTGCAATTTGCTTCACCCTGTGGGAATTCTCTTTTGATAAACTTTTCCCACTCCGTGGGGCTGCTGCCGCAGGGGCTTTCTTTTGCCCTTCTCCCCTTGTAGGGGCGGCTATTAGCCGCCTGTGGAAATCAATTGCAATTTGCTTCACCCTGTGGGAGTTCTCTTTTGATAAACTTTTCCCACTCCGTGGGGGCTGCTGCCGCAGGGGCTTTCTTTTGCCCTTCTCCCCTTGTAGGGGCGGCTATTAGCCGCCTGTGGAAATCAATTGCAATTTGCTTCACCCTGTAGGAATTCTCTTTTGATAAACTTTTCCCACTCCGTGGGGGCTGCTGCCGCAGGGGCGCTCGCCGCGCGGGCGTTACTTTGCAAAGATGCAAAGTAACCAAAAATCTTGCACGTGGCAGATGACCACGCGTGGTCATCTGTCTCACGTGCTCCCATTGTATACGGATGGTGCGTGTGAGTGGGTGCGGTGCTATTGGGGCATCTGGCTCACATCCGTTCGGCTTATCGTGTGGGATGCGCGAACCAACGCTGATTGCTGCCGCACATGACTCGTACGATGACATGGGAACACGCATTTAAGGTGCCTTACATTGTGGACGTCGGTTAGTGCGGTGGCGCTGGGGGGCGCTGACCTGCGGTCAGCTTGGGTTGTATGCAATGGTGTTCCATGTAGGGGCGACCTACGGTCGCCCGTCTTACCCAACGCCACCAACCTATACCATACCCACACCCTAGGCACGCCCAAGAAACCGCACCATATCAACCGCATCTCCCCTTCAGGGCGAAGCCCGACAGAATACTTCGAGACAAATCAGGACACTCGGTGCCATTCAAAAAGCCCAAGCACTCCAGCGATGAACCCCCGTAAAACCCCCTTTTTTCACTCGACCGCAGTCGTCGTGAAAAAATCGTTTTTTGGTTCTTTTTTTCGACAAAAAAAGAATGCCCCACCGGCAGGTGACCGCCCCGTAGGGGCAAAATCCAACAAAGAGATGGGGAACGGGCGACCACAGGTCGCCCCTACGATGGGATGGGGCAAACGCCCGTCTAGCAAGACACCGCCCCGTAGGGGCAAAAAAACTGTGGCAACAGACCTCTTGGCTAGCAGACCCGTCATTACAAAAAAGCCGATGTGGCGCACCACATCGGCTTTCATTTTGTGCCTATCTTATTTAGCCACAGCGTCTTTCAAAGCCTTACCAGCCTTGAAGGTGGGGACGGTGGAAGCTGCGATTTCCATAACAGCACCAGTGGCAGGGTTGCGGCCTGCACGAGCAGCGCGTTGCTTGACTTCGAAAGAGCCAAAGCCAACCAGTTGCACTTTATCACCAGCAGCCATAGCGGCGGTAATGGCATCGAAGGTTGCCACAACAGCGGCTTCTGCGTCTTTTTTGCTCAGCTCGGTGGCAGTGGCCACAGCTTGAATCAGTTCGGTCTTGTTCATAATAAAAAATTTCCTTCCTTATCTTCAATTGGGGCTTTGCCCCCTCTTATATCTCAACGCAATCCAACTTCTGCGTTTAAGACTGTTCTTTGGCCTGCTGCCACAGTTCTACCAATGCCTGCTCAGACAGAGTGGTCAAATCTGTGTCGCCAGCCAACGTTTCCACAGTGCGGAAACGACTGTTGAATTTGCCACAGGCATCGTGGAGCGCTTGCTCTGGGTCTAGGCCTTGCATTTGGGCAATCCGTGCCGCCATAAACAACACATCTCCCAATTCTTCATAGGCACCGTGAGGGCCTTGGGGATCCTTACCCTCCAAAATGGCTTCTCGCAGTTCCCCCACTTCTTCTTCTAGCTTGTCCAACCCACCTAAGATGCTATCCCAACAAAAACCAACTTGATTGGATTTTTTTGAAATTTTCTCAGCACGCCAAAGCGCTGGCAGGTAGGCCGACACAGCCTCTAGACTGTCGGCAGTGGTTTTGTGGCCTTTTTCCGCTTTTTTCTGGACTTCCCAATTTACCAACGCTTGCTCGCCATCTTTGGCTTCCAATGCACCAAACACATGGGGGTGGCGGAACAGCAACTTCTGGCACACGCCGTGCACAACATCTGCTGGGTCAAGACGACCCCGTTCCTCTTCCATGATGGCATGAAACCCCACCTGCAACAACACATCTCCCAGCTCTTCACAAATATGAGCAGGATCGTCTGCGTCTATGGCTTCTAGCGCCTCGTAGGTTTCTTCCAAGAAATTTCGGCGGATGGATTCATGGGTTTGTTCCCGATCCCACGGACACCCTTCTGGGCTCCGCAATAGCCGCAAAATTTCCAACAAATCTTCCCAGTCATATGGGGGGCTACCTTGAAAATTTACCATAATTCATCCTTCTTTGCAAGTAATTTTCTTAAAAAAACTGTTTTTTTAAGAAAATTACACGTTTTTTTATAATTTGTCTCTGTCTCAAAGGCATTTGCACCCAATTTATAGATTTTTTGCACCTTTATTTCAGTCGCAATAGCTTGACTAATTTCTCACCCTTGGGCAGTGCGCGGACATCTTCGGCCTGCAAAATACGCAGTAAAATCACCAACACACCGTAGACAATCACGCCACAGCCGATGCCGATTAATGCGCCCAATGCGTTGACCATATACTCGCTCATAGCACCTTCCATCACCGTATGCACCAGACCGCAAGCCGACCAAGCCGCCGCACCCATCAACACTGCCGCCACAGTGGGCTTGGCAAACAGGGCAAAGTAATCGGGCTTTTGGGGCGAGTATTTCCACACGAAAAACAGGTTTAACCCAGCAATGGTCATATAACAGCACAGAGTGGAAATAGGCGCACCATTGATGTTGATCTCAGGGTTGCCCACCAGCACATAGTTCATGGAGATTTTCACCAATCCACCAATGAGCATGGTGGCAATGGGCAGTCGCTCTTTGCCGTAGGATTGGAGCACCGCATTGCTCAAGGTCATCAAGCAGATGAAAATACAGGCAATGCCCAACACTTGCAAATGGGGTGCCGCCGCAACAGCATCTTCCACTTGGGCAGGATAGAGCATCAGCAGCAATGGCCCAGCAAGCACACTCAAGCCAACGCCTGCTGGGATAGCCAGCAACGCAATCAAACGGAAGGCAGAGGAGATGATACGGTTTGCCGCCGCCCCGTCTTGGCGAGCCATAGCCGCCGCCGCAAAGGGAATCAGGCTCAAGGTCACAGGGGACACAAAAGACGATGGCAAGGTCATCAGGTTGATACCAAAGGTGTATTGCCCATACAACGTTGCCGCTTGGTCAGCCAGCTCTGGAATGGTTTTCAGCTGCCCCAGCACGATTTTGGTGTCCACCAATGTGATGACACTCATGGTGGAGTTACTCAAGGTGATGGGCACCCCAATGAGCAAAATACGGCGTAACAATTGTGGGCGGTCAAGGGGCACATCCACAGAATACACGGGGTTTCGATGGGTGAAAAGGTAAAGACTCAGCACCAACAGACACAACACCGTCCCTGTGGTGACCCCAGCCACTGCACCAGCCACCGCCACATTTAAGCCGTAGCCTGTTCGCAAGAAGTAATAGGCAAGGCTCAACCCCACGCACAGTTTACAGACCGCCTCTAAAATCTGGGTGGCGGCGGTTAGCTTCATGATGCCTTGGCCTTGGGTATAGCCGCGCATACAGTCCAGCATGGCCACACAGAACACAGCAGGCGCCATGGTGCGGATGGCAAGGGCCGCGTTGGGTTCGTTCATAAACTCTGCCAACAGCTCATTGCCAAAAAACATCACCAACGCACTGGTGGCACCCACGCAGAAAAACAACCGCAATGCCGTGGTAAACAGTTTGCGCCGTTCATTGTGTCGCCCCATGGCAACGGCTTGGCTGGTCAACTTGGACACGGCCAAGGGGAAGCCAGCAATGCAGGCAATGAGCAACACATTATAAATGTTATAGGCCACGTTAAAATACGCATTGCCTTCACTGCCCAGAATATTACCCAGAGGGATTTTATAGACAGCGCCAATGAGCTTGACAATCACCACTGCCGTGGCCAACACGGCCGCGCCCCCTAAAAAGGAGGATTTTGATTCTTTTTGACTCATGAAACGAGAAATCCTTTCTAGTCGCCATGGGCGACAAGTAATAAGTAATAGCGAACAGTGAATAGGTAAGGTGTGCCTTCGGCACCGATTAAAATTCGTCGCCGATGGCGACACATTACTTTTTCACTATTCCTTTTTACCTATTACTTATTCAATATACATCATAAATGCCGCCGCCGATGAATTCACGCAGCAGTGACTTTTGGGGCACAGCGGCCTCCGCCATAGACTCTATGGATACAAAAGCTTTGAGCAGGGCATTGACAGTTTCGCTCCGCTTTTCAACAGGCAATTCCTCTAGCAGGGGCACCACTTGGTCTTTGAGCACACACACTTCATAAGGGTGCATGGTGTCAAAGAGGATGTTGGCATTTTCTTTAAAGGGAGAGATATACAGCTTTTCACCACGGCACACATTGTCCCACAGCTTCAGGGTAAAAGCCGCATCACTGCCACGGAATTTGTTATCGCGGACAATCCGACGGCACAAACGCACCCAACGGTGCTCAAAGAGCACATTGCCAGCGTCGTCCAAAATGTTGGATCGGGCAGCGATGTAGAGTTTAAACGCCTTGGGGTTGCGACCAGTGAACACATCGTTCAAGGCATGAATACCCTCAAAAATCACCACTTCGTCTTCACCCAATTGCAAGGGTTTCGAGCGAATAGCCGAGCGCATTTGCCGCGCAAACTCAAACTTTGGCACATGGATGACCTCACCCTTATCCAGCATGGCGAAATGACGGTTTAAAAGGTCAATGTCCATGGCAAAGGGAGACTCATAATCAATGGCACCTTGGGGGGTGCGTGGAGAAGTTTCAGGGTCAACGGTGTTGAAATAATTATCCATGGAGATGGTGTGGGTTTCAATGCCCATGGCCTTCAGCTCTGCCTCAATTTTCTTGGCAGTGGTGGTTTTCCCAGACCCAGAAGGGCCTGAGAGTAGCACAATATGAGATTGACTACGGTTGGCGGCAATGGCCTCCGCCGCCTGACGGATATGGGCTTGATAGTCAGCGTCTGCCGCCGCCATAAACCCTTGGGGGTCGGTGTGCACCTGTTGGTTAATCGTTGATACTGAATAAGCCATATGAAATCTCCTTTTTCTATAGTGGGGTGTGGGCGATTCGCGCCCCCCTACGGTGGGGATAGCGAGCAGGGGTGGTCATTGTCCGTCCCCATGGTGGGGATGTTCCATCAGTCCAAGGCGGCGTAAAAATCTTCCACCATGGCGTGATTTTGTTGCCATTTTTCTGGGTGATTGATATATTCTGCAGGGAATTTATGGTTGAAACACCGCTCCATCCGTGCGTTTGGCTTACCCACCAGCTTGGTGGACCCACTGGCACCGAAGGAGAAAATGGTGCAAAGTTCGCTCATGATATGGATGTTGTACAAGCAGGCGCCATCTTTTTGAATCCAACCCACGTTTTCAAAACTACCAGACATATACTTTTGCCGATAGAGATAATAGGGGGCAAAGTCTGCACCACGCAACTGTGTATTGGCATAGGCCAACATTTGTGCCACCGCCTCTGGGGCTGGCAGATTGGCCTTGGTTTCAAGCAACGTACTGCCTTTTTTAATGCTCAAGGTATGGACAGTGATATTGTCCACCCCAAAGCCAATGCAGGCATCTAAGGAACGGCAAAAGCCCTCCACCGTGTCGTCAGGGAGTCCTGCTATTAAATCCATATTCACATGGGGGAAATCATATGCGTTTACCATTTCCATGGCGGACACAATATCCGCCACACTGTGTCGCCGCCCAATGCCAGCAAGAACGTTTGCCTCCATGGTTTGGGGGTTCACCGACACACGACTCACGTTATGGGCTTTTAACACCGCCAATTTCTCTGGGGTGATGGTATCAGGACGACCAGCTTCCACGGTGATTTCCGCACAGTGGGTCAGATCAAAAGATTGCTCCAAGCAGGTGAGCACTGCATCCAACTGCTCTGGGTTTAATGTGGTGGGGGTACCGCCACCCATGTAAAAGCTACGAGGACGGAGATTTTGCCGTTTGCACAGCGCCGCCCCAGCCTTCATTTCAGCAATCAAAGCGTCCACATAGGGTGGCACCATGTCAAAGCTTCGCTCCACGCTGGCGCTAACAAAGCTACAATAGGTGCATCGGGTGGGGCAAAAGGGGATGCCCACGTAAAGGGCGATGTCACGGGCATCTTGCAAGTCCGCTTTAGCGTGTCTCCCCCAAACCCCAGTCTCCGTTGCCAATCTAGCACGCTCTGGGGTGACAAAATAGTCGGTTTCCAAGGCGGTGATGGTGTCCTCTTGGGAGAGGCCTTGCGCCAAATATTTTTGCGCCACCTTATCAGGACGCACCCCAGTGAGGCTGCCCCACGCAGGTTGGATGCCAGTCAAGGCTTGGACGGCCTTGAAAAAGCCTTTGGAAATTCCACGCCGTCGCTGGCCTACCTTTTCATAGTCACTGCCAGACAATTCTGCCGACCACACCACAGGGGTAGCAAGGCGATTGCCTTGATAGCACATCTCCACGGTGACGGTGGCCATGTCGGCCGTTTGGGCTAGGGCGATCACCGCCCAATCCTCGTCAATTGCTTTGTCGATGGGGTCATACAACGGCTTTTGGTCAGGAAGCAAGGCCATCAAGGTCTGCTCCACCACGTAAACTTCGTTATGATTTTGAAACTCTAACTTCATATTATCCCTTCATGGCTTGTCGTAAATAGGGGTTGGATTGACGCTCACGCTCCATGGTAGACTGCCCCATGTGACCCGACAACACTTGCCCGTCTAAGGGGTACAGCCGCGCCAAAGACGCCATCATATCTTTGTGGTTACTGCCGGGGAAGTCTGTCCGCCCACAAGAGCCAGCAAAAAGCGTATCTCCAGTGAACAATAGCTCCCCACATTGGAGCACCACCGAGCCGGGGGTGTGACCAGGGGTTTCTAACACGGCAAAGGCAAAGGGTTCCACTGTGACGGTGTCTCCTTCGCTGTAATCCACCGTCTCCACAGACAGTTCTGGTACAATAGATCGCATGGCCGTGGTGGCCTCTCGCCCATCTTTGGGATGGAGATAGATGGGTGCCTCAGGGAAGGCTTTGTGTAAGGCTTCCACACCGCCTGTATGGTCATGATGACCATGGGTCAACAAAATAGCCTTCACATCATAGCCCAACTCCACAATTTTTGCCCCCAACGCTTCACCGCTGTCACCGGGGTCAATCACGGCGCAGATTTTTTGCGTCTCATCGCACAGCACATAACAATTGGTCTGGTATGCGCCCAATTGAAACATCATAATTTCCATAGGTGTTCTCCTTTGGTTGTCGAATTGTAGGGGCGACCTGTGGTCGCCCACCCCCCATGCACACGGAATCGGGCGACCACAGGTCGCCCCTACGCAGGGAGGGGGTGTGAACCTTATAACGTATCCGTATCCAAAATCATAGTCACAGGGCCATTGTTCACTGATGCCACGTCCATGTCGGCTCCGAACACACCTGTTTCCACGGCGAAGCCTTTGGCTTTGCACTTTTCGATGAACAGTTCATACAATGGCACGGCAATGGGTGGCTTGGCGGCGGCTAGGAAATCGGGACGACGCCCGTGTTTACAGTTGCCGTACAAGGTGAATTGGGAAATCACCAACAAGCTACCGCCCACCTGTTCAAGGCTCAAGTTCATTTTATCGTTTTCATCTGTAAAGACTCTTAAACCAGTGATTTTGTCCACCAGCTTGTCCACTTGGGCAGGGGTATCCGCATGGGTCACCCCTAGCAAAATCAAAAATCCTTGGTCAATGGCACCATGGACGCTTCCGTCAATGGTGACGCTGGCACTGTGGACACGGGTTACAACAGCACGCATAGGTGGCTCCTTCGTATTTTTCCCTCCCCGCCGTTTCCCGCAATCCTGCATTGGCGGCGTGGGCAAGCCCCCGCCCTACGGATGAAGGGGGGTGATATTCTTATTTCCCTGCTGGGCGGACTACTTGCAGCACCCCAGAGATTTGATTTAATTTATTCATGACCGCTTTGAGCTGTTCGCTGTCACGGACGGCAATTTGCAGTGTAAACATGGCAAATTGATCGCCTGTTGAATGGGATTGGATGCCAGAGACCCAAGTCTTGGTAGACGACAGGGCGGCAGAAATATCCAAGAGCAAGTTGCTTCTATCTTTGGTGGTCAGCTCCAAGGTGGTGGCATAGCTTTCCTTGGTGTCGGTGCCCCATTCCACCCGAATCCAGCGGCCTTGCTGGTCGGGATGATTGCGGCGCTCAACGGACGCATTGGGACAATCATGGCGGTGAACAGACACGCCATAACCACGGGTGATGAAGCCGATAATATCATCACCGGGCACAGGGGTGCAACATTTGGAGAACTTGACAAGGCAGTTTTCCAGTCCTTCCACCATGATCCCCTGTTCGCTTTTGCGCATTTTGGGGCCAGTTTCCTTCGGCGTAGGCTCTACTTTTTTCTCTTCTTCCTCTGCTATCGGGGCATTGCGTTCCTGCTCTAGCTTTTCAAGGCGCTGTAACTCGCTGTGCATACGGTTCACCGCACGCTGGGCGCTAAAGCCACCATAGCCGATGGCCGCATACAAGTCATCCAATGACCCATAGCTAACACGGCGGAGAAGATTTTGCAAATTTTCTGGGTCAACCACCATTTTTAAGGCGTGACCACGGTGCTTCAATTCCGATTCAAAAGAAGAACGGCCGTTGACAATATTCTCGTCACGTTTTTCCTTTTTAAACCATTGGCGAATTTTGCTTCTAGCCTCTGAGCTTTTGGCGATTTTCAACCAGTCACGGCCAGGGCCCTTGGCATTTTTAGAGGTTAAAATCTCCACAATATCACCGTTTTTCAACGTGTGGTCAAGGGTGACAATGCGCCCGTTCACTTTGGCGCCAATCATCCGATTACCCACAGCAGAGTGAATGGAGTAGGCAAAGTCGATGGGGTTCGACGCGGCAGGCAGGTTGGTTACATCCCCAGAGGGGGTGAACACAAACACCTCATCAGAGAACATATCGATTTTCAGGGTGCGGATATATTCCTCGGCGTCGGCACCATCTTGATTTTCTAACAGACGGCGCACCCATTCATAGCCATTTTCTGTACCAGAGCCTTGGCCGTTTTGCTTATACTTCCAGTGGGCAGCCACACCGTATTCGGCGATGTCGTGCATTTCTTGGGTGCGGATTTGCACCTCAAAGGGTACCCCTTCACCGCTCATGACGGTGGTGTGTAAGCTTTGATAACCGTTGGGCTTTGGCGTGCCAATATAGTCTTTAAAGCGGCCTAAAATGGGGCGGTGCATATCGTGGACAAGCCCCAGCACATTGTAGCAATCTCCCAGCGTGTCCACAATAACACGGAAGGCAAACAAGTCGAAAATCTCGTCCATAGACTTGTTTTGGCTGAACATTTTGCGGTAAATGCTGTAAGGATGCTTCACACGCCCATAGACTTTATGGTGCAGTCCACTTTCTGCCAACCGCTCATGGAATTGGTCTTCAATGCGGGTCATAAATACCTTATATTCTTCTTCCTTGGCATCCAATTGAGACTGGATTTCTTCAAAGCCAATGGGGTCTAAATATTTTAGGGATAAATCTTCCAACTCCCATTTCATTCTCTGCATCCCCAAACGGTGAGAAATGGGGGCATAGATTTCCATGGTTTCTAGGGACTTTTGCTTTTGCTTGGGGCCAGTTTGATATTCCATTGTGCGCATATTGTGCAAACGGTCAGCCACTTTGATGAGCATGACGCGGATGTCTTTGCTCATGGCAATGAGCATTTTGCGCAGGTTTTCCATCTGCTCGTCTTCTTTGGCATCAAACTGGATACGGGTCAGCTTGCTAACCCCTTCCACCAAGTCTGCCACTGTGGGAGAAAACAGCTTGGCCACCTCTTCATGGGTCACAGGGGTGTCTTCAATGACGTCATGCAGGACAGCGGCAATAATAGACTCAGAATCTAAGTGCAATTCCTCTGCCACAATCAGCGCCACCGCCAGAGGGTGGGTCACATAGGGCTCGCCAGATTTGCGCAACTGCCCTTGATGGGCATCCACAGCGAAATCGCAAGCCTTGCGAATGCCGTCAAAATCCCCTTGAGGGTTATACTCGGCAACCGTTTGCAATAATAAATCAATCTGTTCTTGAATGGTCATATCCACTACCTCACTTCCCCGTCCCAGTGGCCTCTTGCAACCGTGCAAGATAGGGACTGGCAAACAAATCCACTTTACCTTCAACTGGCACCAACGACAAAGTAACGTGTTCGCCTTGTTGGTGCATTTGTAATAACTTTCGCTCGGCAAACACCTCTAGCGCCATGGCGGCGCGCAAAAAGCTTTCACCACCCCCCAACGCTCCTGCCAGCTTTCGCAGCAACGGCAATTGGGCTTCTTCCCGTTTGCCTTGGCGTAGCGTTGGTTCAATGGTTTTCCACAAGGTGCCAAATTGCTGGTGTGACAATTGGAGTTTGGCTCGTTCTTGGCTGGTTAGGCGGTCTCCAGCTTTCATCCGCTCTAGCAGGGCCAACGACTCTGCCTCTTGGCGACTGGGACTGCGAGAAGGACGCAAATCCACCAACTGCATCTGTAGCGACGTGTTCCCACGGAACACATTGGCCTGCAAATGAAAGGCCACATCCACCCGATCACCAATCTGTAAGGCCGCCGCCTCAGGAGAGACAGAGAAGAAAATCCCATCAAACCGATGCAAACCTTTAGACAGGCGCAACTTCAAATGTTTGCCTTGCCCCACCAGCTGTGCCCCTTCCACCATGGCGCCTAACAAGGCAAACACAGGGCGTGGGTTGCCTGAGCCATAAGGCTCTAGCTGAGATAGTTGGTCTAGTTCATCTAAGGTCAACGCACTGGGATTGCCCACCACAGCATCGATATCCAAAGACGTGACACAGGGCTGGCCTTTGGTGGCAGAGCGGACATAACGGTTGAGCCGTGTCCGCAATTGGGGGATGTTTTCTTCCAAAATGGTAAACCCAGCCGCCAATTCATGACCGCCGTAACCTTCTAACAAATCGGCACAATGCTCCAAGGCTTCATACAGATTAAACCCACCATAAGAACGGCAAGAACCTTTGCCAATGCCGTCTTTTAAGTGCATCATAAAGCTAGGTGCCGCATATTTTTCACTGAGGCGAGAGGCCACAATCCCCACCACCCCTTGGTGCCATTGGTCAGAGCCCAACACCAACGCATGGCGCTGGTCTGGGTCCATAGCCCCAATCCGCGCGTCAGCATCGGCGCAGATATCCTGCTCCACCTCTTGGCGTTGGCGGTTCAAAGCGCACAATTCCAATGCCAGAGACTCTGCCAAAGCAGGGTCTTTGGTCTCTAGCAAATCTGCCGCCACATCGGCCGCACCCATGCGACCTGCCGCATTGATGCGAGGCGCCAGCACAAAGCCAATTTGCACCGACGTAATCTCTTTTCCTTGCAAGCCAGCTTCTTTCAAAAGGGCATGAATGCCCACAAAGTCGGTGTGGGGCAATAGCTCCAGCCCACAGCGGACAATGGTGCGATTTTCTCCCTCCATCCGCATCACATCGGCAACGGTGCCAATGGCGGCAAGGGTGCAATAACGGGCAAAGAGGGCGTCCTCGCGGTTTTCGCCCCCAGTGCCAGCACCAGCTTCAAGGCAACACCCACCCCAGCCAAATGCTTAAAGGGGTAGGGGCAATCAAAGCGATGTGGGTTCACCACTGCCAACGCAGGTGGCACCGTTTCTTGGCAGGCATGGTGGTCGGTGATGATCACATCCATGCCCAATTTGTTGGCATATTCTACCTCTTCAAACCCAGTGATGCCACAGTCCACCGTAATGAGTAACCGTGCCCCTCGGTCAAATAACATCTGAATGCTCTCACAGCTCAGACCGTATCCTTCGTCGGCACGGTGGGGAATGTGGCGCAAACACTTGGCGCCACAGCTACGCAAATAGTCGCTGAGCAGACAGGTGGAGGTAATGCCATCCACATCGTAATCCCCAAACACCGCCATGGTTTCCCCTTGGGTCAATGCCAACTGAATCCGCTCCACCGCTTTGTCCATGTCTTTCATCAAGCTGGGGGCATACTCCAAATATTCGTCTCGGTCTAATAATTCTGCCGCCTGTTCCACCGTGGTAATGCCACGGCCAGACAATAACATCGATAACAACTGGGCATAGCCAGCCTCTTGCAAACGCGTGACATCCTCTTGGGAGGGTGTGCCTAAATTCCATTGTTGATATTTCAAAATGACTGCCCCTCCTCACTTCCAGTAATGGCTACAATGAGCCCATACGTTTTTCCACATGGCTTCGCCATTGCTCTCGCTAGTAGCGAGAGCGCCCGTTGGGCGCGGAAAAAGCGTGACGACTTCTCTAAGGGGCGTACCGCCCCTCTGGGCTACGCCCAGCCCCTCTTGCGAGTGGTTTAGAGAATGGTATAATAACAATTTATTATATCACTATTTTTCCCAAAGGTAAAGGAGTTTTTTCGCTATTTCCACTGCGAAAACGCCCCTTCTCCATTTGACTTACTCCCATTTTTTTGATATACTACAACAATATCTGCTCACTTTTATCTCTTGGAGGATTGATTATGAAGCAAGCATTCCGTCGGTTCTGTTGCCTTTGCTTAACGGTGCTCACGCTCTGCACCATGGTGAATGCCCACAGCTTCACCGATGTACCCTCTGGCCACTGGGCCGAGGATTCTATTTCCCGTGGGGTGGAATTGGGACTCTTTAACGGCACCTCTACCGCCACCTTTGGCGTGGGACAGTCCATGACCCGCGGTGCTTTTGTGGTGCTTTTAGGTCGCTTGATGGACTGGGACACTGTCTCCTCCACCGCCCCCTCATACACCGATGTTGCCACCACCAGCTGGTGCTACAGCGCTGTAGAAACCGCCCTTGCCAATGAGGTCATCACCACCCAGTTCACCACCTTCCGCCCTGATGAATCTATCACCCGTGAGGAGATGGCGGTCATGCTGATTCGGGCGCTGGGCTACACCACCTTGGCTGGCTTGGTGCAAGATTTATCCCTTCCCTTCATCGATGTCCACACCAACCGTGGCTACATAGCCATGGCTTATGAAATCGGCTTGATGACTGGTACCACCGCCACCACCTTTGACCCCTCCGCCTACACCACCCGTGAACAAACAGCCGTCATTCTCATGCGGCTCTACGACAAGCTCAACACCCAACAAGAAACCTATGCCATCGTCAGCGATTTGACCGACACCGCCGCCTTGCAAAGCCAGAGCGTCATCGCCTTGTCTGTCGCTACCTTGAGCTCTGGTTCCACCCCACGCATCAACCCCCAAGCCTCCACCTCCAATCAGCAAGCCGCCATCGCCACCATCCACGAAAATGGGGGCACCGCCTTGCTATATCTCACAGGCACCGATGGTGCCATGCGAGGCTTGGTATCTGAGTCAGTGGACATCATTGTGGCCTATTTAGACACCGTTGGCTACGATGGCTTGTTTTTAGATGTGGCGGAATTGGGCAGCAAATACCGCACCTTCTATCTCCAGCTGGTGCAAGCCCTGCATGAATCTATGGGCGACGATGCCCCCCTCTTTGTCATGGCCGAAGCGCCCTCTTGGCATGGCACGGCCTATAACGGCTACGACTATGGCAGTTTAAGCCTAAACGTTGACCGTTTGGTGCTACGGATTGCCCCCTACACCGAAACCATTGACACCTTCTTAGTGGCACCTGTTGACCCCATTGAAGAGGTGTATTACGCATTGACACATCTGCCCTCCACCACCGATTTTTCCGCCGTATCTTTGCTGATTACCACCACTGCCAATGCGCGGACTGGTAATAGCGGTTACGACACCTTCACCGCCAGCGACGTGGCCTCCTATCTGGCTGACGCTGACACCCAAATTCGCACCTCTGAGCGCTACGACTGCGGATATTTGATGGGTGAATACGCCACTGGTTCTCGCACCCAAGATGTGGTGGCTTGGTATTTAAACGGTGAACAAGTGCTCTCTCGCACCCAACTGTGCGACCTGTTTGGCGTCACCGCCGTGGTGCTCAGCGATGGCCATTCCCTGTTGCCTGACGTAGTCGCCGCGCTAGGATAATTGATGATTATCTATAAAAACGTGCATCCCATTGATTGGGGTGCACGTTTTTTGATACCCTCTTTGGGGCTACCACTGTTGCACTGCTGCCGCAGGGGCTTTTTTTCCCACTCCCGTGGGGGCTGCTGCCGCAGGGGCGCCACTGCCGTGGGGGCTTTCTGCTGCCGCAGGGCCTTTCTGCTGCCGCAGGGCCTTTCTTTTGTAGAGATACAAAAGAAACAAAAAATCTTGCACGTGGCGGCTGACCACTTGTGGTCAGCCGTCTCACGTGCTCCCATTTTATACGGATGGTGCGTGTGAGTGGGTGTGGTGCTATTGGGTGGGTTTCTCACACCCGTTCGGCTTATCGTGTGGGATGCGCGAATCAACGCTGATTGCTGCCGCACATTTCTCGTACGATGACATGGGAACACGCATTTGAGGTGCCTTACAGCGTGGTATGTCCTTTGGGCATGACGATTTCCTTGTAGGGGCGACCTGTGGTCGCCCGTCTTACCCAACGCCACCAGCCTATACCGCCCATCAAAACCTAGGCACACCCAAGAAACCCCACCATTTCATTAAGCCATCCCAACAGGGCGAAGCCCGAAAGGATACTTCGTGTCAAATCAGGTCACTGGGTGCCGTTCAAAAAGCCCAAGCACCCCAGTGATGAGCCCCCGTAAAAGCCCCTTTTTTCACTCGACCACAGTCGTCGTGAAAAAATCGTTTTTTGATTCTTTTTGTCGATACAAAAAGAATGCCCCACCGGCAGGTGACCGCCCCGTAGGGGCAAAAACAACAATTCAGAGTGAATCGGAAAACGGACGCCCAATGGGCGCCCCTACGATGGGTCGGAGGGGAACGCCCGTCTGGCAAGACACCGCCCCGTAGGGGTAAAAAAAGACACATCCTGACGGATGTGTCTTTTTTACATATTATCCTTGTTTGGCAGCTGCCTTTTCCAGCATAGCCGCTGTGCGAGCTTGTTGCTCTTCAATGGCTTGCTTTAACAGCATATCCTTCACCTTCATCAGTCGTGTGGTGGTGGAACGGTCATTTTCATCCAGCTTCATGGCAATGTAGCGGATGGTTTCTTGGGTGTCGGGAATGACCACGTATTCCAGTGCGTTGACACGGCGACGGGTTTTTTCGATTTCTTCTGCCATCAGTTGGGCGGATTTTTCAATCTGCGCCAGTTTCAGCATTTTGCTAAACACACGACCCATGGCCTCCACGGCGGTGTCTAGCTCACCAGAGGTGGTGGCAAAACCGTAGGGGTAGATGTCGCTTTCAGACTGGGTTTTGGTTTGGAAATCATAGACAGGCACGTTGACGGACATGACGTTTTGATACGTCATGGTCAATGCCACGCTTTGTTTGGGATAGGCCAAGGCTTGCTCCAAGCTTTGGGAAGACATCAGCGCAGACGCCACAGCAAAAGAGCCATGGACTTGCATCAACTCTGCCTCCACCTCAACGCGTAAGGTTTTGACTTCACGGACGGTGTCTAAAAACCGCTTCATCAGCTCGTCACGTTTGTCTTTAAGCAATTTGTGTCCCCGACGGGCGGTAGACAGCTTCTTTTTCAGGCGGGTTAGCTCCATCCGAGTGGGGATGACGGCAATCATGGACATGGTATCCCCTCCTTCTTAGTCTTTGATGGGCCAGTATTTTGCAATCATATCAGGTTTGATACGTTTGAGCTCGCTCTTGGGCAAAATGGACAGCAATTCCCAACCCAAATCTAAGGTTTCTTCGATGGAACGGTTCACTTCGTAACCTTGAGAGACGTAACGGCTTTCAAACTCATCAGCAAACTTGGCATACAGCAAATCGATGGGAGTCAGGGCGGCTTCGCCCAAAATGGCCATCAATTCCTTGTTGTCCTTACCGATGGAGTAGGCAGCGAAGAGTTGGTTCATGGTGGAGGCGTGGTCTTCACGGGTTTTGCCTTCACCAGTACCCTTATCCTTCAAACGAGACAGGCTAGGCAACACGTCCACTGGGGGTTGCAGGCCTTGGCGATACAAACCACGGCTCAGAATAATCTGACCTTCGGTGATATAGCCAGTCAAGTCGGGGATGGGGTGGGTCTTGTCATCTTCGGGCATGGTCAAAATGGGAATCATGGTGATGGAACCATCTTTGCCCAGCTGACGACCAGCACGTTCGTACAAGGTAGCAAGGTCAGTGTACAGGTAGCCGGGGAAGCCACGACGACCGGGCACTTCCTTCTTAGCGGCAGACACTTCACGGAGTGCTTCTGCGTAGTTGGTGATGTCGGTCATGATGACCAACACGTGCATCCCCTTTTCAAAGGCCAAGTATTCAGCGGCAGTCAATGCCATACGAGGGGTGGAGATACGTTCAACAGCAGGGTCATTTGCCAAGTTGGAGAACAGCACGGTACGGTCAATAGCGCCAGTGCGGCGGAATTCGCTGACGAAGAATTCGGATTCTTCAAAGGTGATACCGATGGCGGCAAACACCACAGCGAAGTTAGAGGCTTCATCACCGCGCACACGGGCTTGACGGGCAATTTGTGCCGCCAAGTTTGCGTGAGGCAGACCAGAGCCAGAGAAGATGGGCAGTTTTTGCCCACGCACCAAGGTGTTCAGACCATCGATGGAAGAAACACCAGTTTGGATGAATTCGTTGGGGTAGTCACGGGCGGCAGGGTTCATAGGCAGACCGTTGATGTCACGGTATTCGTCAGCCAAGATGGCAGGGCCACCGTCGATGGGATGCCCCATGCCGTTGAACACGCGACCGAGCATATCGCCAGACACGCCCAATTGCAAAGGACGGCCTAAAAAGCGGACTTTGGAGCCAGCCAAGTTGATGCCTGCGGCAGAGTCGAACAACTGGACAACAGCGGTGTCGCCATTGACTTCCAGCACCTTGCCTTGACGGATAGTGCCGTCGGGCAATTCGATTTCTACCAATTCGTCAAAGGTAACCCCTTCAACTTGGGTTACCATCATAAGAGGGCCAGAAATTTCTTCTACGGTTTTGTATTCACGAATCATGCTTGCTCACCCTCCTTTTCAATGATTGCGGCAATTTGGGCTTCCATTTCAGCCACGATGGCAGGATATTCGGTGGGGTAATCTTCTTGTTCTACGCCCTTGGCACGGCCGATTTTTTCACGGGCTTCCACGGCGAACAGAGATTGGGCGCTAGCACCCTTAGAAATGGCGTCACGGCTCAAGTCATCATAACGCAAAATCATGCCCAGCATCAATTGTTGACGCTTATAATCAGAATAGCTATCTACGTCCACGAAGGCATTTTGTTGCAAGAAGTCTTCGCGGATCATACGAGCCACTTCCAAAGTCAATTGGTCGTTGGGAGACAGGGCATCCTTACCAACCAGTTGCACGATTTCGTTCAGGCTAGATTCGTTTTGCAAAATACCCATGGCACGGGTACGTTCTTTCAAGAACTCTTCGCCCAAGTTTTCGTCAAACCAAGGCTTCAAAGATTCCAGATACAAAGAATAGGAGCTGAGCCAGTTGATGGCTGGGAAGTGACGCTTGTAAGCCAGAGACGCATCCAGTGCCCAGAACACCTTGACGATACGCATGGTGGCTTGGCTGACAGGTTCGGACAAGTCACCGCCTGGGGGGGACACAGCGCCAACGGCAGTCAAGCTACCACGGCGACCTTCTGCGCCCAAGCAAGCCACAGAGCCAGCACGTTCGTAGAACTGAGCCAAACGGGAAGCCAAGTATGCAGGGTAGCCTTCTTCGCCGGGCATTTCTTCCAAACGACCAGACATTTCACGCAGAGCTTCTGCCCAGCGAGAGGTGGAGTCAGCGATGACAGCCACGTCGTAGCCCATGTCACGGAAGTATTCGGCAATGGTGATGCCAGTGTAAACAGAGGCTTCACGGGCGGCCACAGGCATATCGGAGGTGTTGGCAATCAGGACAGTACGCTTCATGAGAGATTCCCCAGTGCGAGGATCTTGCAGTTCGGGGAATTCACGCAAAACGTCGGTCATTTCGTTGCCACGTTCGCCACAGCCGATATAGACCACGATGTCCACGTCAGACCATTTTGCCAACTGATGTTGCACCACAGTTTTGCCAGAGCCGAAGGGGCCGGGCACTGCGGCGGTACCGCCCTTGGCGATGGGGAACATGGTGTCGATGATCCGTTGCCCAGAGGACAGGGGTTTCGTTGGGGGGTATTTGTGCTGATAGGGTCTGCCCACACGGACAGGCCACTTTTGCATCATAGGCAGGGTGATTTCCTTGCCGTCTGCGGTTTTCAAGGTGACGATGGGTTCTTCCACAGTGAAGCTACCGCTTTCAATTTTGGTGATGGTACCGCTGACTTTGGGGGGCACCATGACTTTATGGGTCACCACTTCGGTTTCGGGCACGGTACCCAAAATGTCGCCAGCAGAGACTACGTCGCCCACTTTGGCAGTGGCAGTGAAGTCCCATTTTTTATCATGGTCAATGGCGGCCACTTCTACGCCACGGGAAATGTTGTTGCCAACCTTTTCCACGATTTTTTGCAGAGGACGTTGAATGCCGTCATAGATACCAGAGATAATCCCTGGCCCCAATTCTACGCTCATAGGTGCGCCAGTGGTTTCCACCACGGCACCTGGGCCAAGGCCAGAGGTTTCTTCGTAGACTTGGATGGAGGCGCTATCGCCCTTCATATTTAGAATTTCGCCAATGAGACGTTGTGGGCCTACACGCACCACGTCGGACATATTGGCATCGGCCAATCCAGTGGCAACCACCAGAGGCCCAGAAACTTTTACAACTGTTCCGCTCAAAGTAACATCCCTTCTTTCATTTCATTCATGGGAACACCCATGGGAAGCGGGCGACCACAGGTCGCCCCTACAATTTATCCGTTTCCCATCCAGCAGATGGTCGCGGGGGACGGGCGACCACAGGTCGCCCCTACATTGGTCGTGCGAACACACGTCCAACCCCGCCCGCAGGCGGATAGTTTTTCACTCTTCGTTTTTAGTCTTGACCCTGCCGTTCCCCGCAAGTCACAGCGTATCCTGCGGTGGGGTCAAGACCCCACCCTACGTTGATGACCGCAGAGGAATTTAATCAAGTGATATCCGTGCCAACGGCACGTTCGATGGCGCGTTGGATGTTTTCACGTCCAATGCCAAGGCTGCCTTCCTTGCCGGGGATTAAAATAATGGCAGGACGGAGGGCATCTTTGTATTTGTTCAGCACCTCACCCAGTTGGGCGGCTAGGGTTTCTGTGAGATAAATAATGCCACAGTCTTCCTTGGCCAATTGGGCAATGGTGGTTTCTGCTTGGTGGAAGTCAGACACGGGATAGGTGGCAAGACCCAAGGCTTGGAAGCCCATAACAGAGTCCCAGTCACCCACCACGGCAATTTTATACGTTGTAGCCATGTGTCATCCTCCTTACAAACAGCTTGTGCGCAAACGGCTGGCAATGACGTCAGCAGGTAACCCTGCTCCACGCCCCAACAGCACAATACGCAAATTGAGATATTCGGTTTCTTTTGCCGCCAAATAGGCCAGCACCACAGATTCCCCAAAGGGAATCAGCTTGGTAAAGTCCCAATAGGCGCTCACCGCGTTGTCGCAGGCTTGTTCAAACCCAGTCATCACGCCACCTTTTAAGGCGGCAACACCAAGGTTTGCAGCAGTTTCCAAACCAGACGCTTGGTACAGCTCTTCTAAGCCAGCGCCACCGTTTTGGGCAATGGTCACCAACACGTCGCTATCCACGCTACCGCCAGCAAACAGTGCCTGTGCCAAAAACACAGGGGGCTTGCCCATCCGCACCGTACGCACCAAGGTGCGCAGGTTCACGGCGTCGATTTTCAGCTGTACATAGCGCACTAAGTCTTGGTTGCCCATGGTGCTTGCCAGTTCTGCCAGTTCCGCAAAATAGTAGCGGTCTAGCACCATGTCCCCTTGTTGGGGGTCACGGGTGGTGTCTAGCACTTGGGTGGCCTCTGCCACAGCTTGGGCAAAGCCAGAGGGCAAATCCCCATATTCGCCAGTTTCCACCGCCGCCACCAATGTGGCCACGGCAATTCGTCCCAAAGACGACAGCATCCGCGTGGCATCCTGCCCCATGGCGCGCGCCTTCAGAAGAGATTTTACATTGTGATAATCGTATTCAACGCTGAATACATCTAATAGACCCATCTGGGGCAGGCCGAAGGACAATGCCTCCACCGTATCCCCACGCATTTGTGCAATGGTTTGATCCATAGCCGTGGGATTGGTCACGTCAAAAGCAGGAATGCCCCACTCTTGCAGTAACTTTTCAACCCCTTGGTTGTCGCTGGCTTCCATCAATCGTTCCAATCGCTCTAGCGTGATGAGATGAGGCTCCATGGCACGAATTCTAGCAGAAAGTGCCACGTATTGGGTATCTTTCATGGGATAGTGCCTCCTTCTCACAGATTAGCCAAACAGTAGCTTTGCCACCTGACCGGCCCATTGACCACGCGCCAGACGCACCAAGGTTTCCACCGTGGCGTTGATTTCCATGGTTTTATCCACCAGAACAAAGCCGCCAGAGATGGCGCGCTCTTCTGCGGACAGGGTGAACCCACCCTTGGTTTGGGCATTGGCAGCAGCTAACACAGCCTCTGCCACAGCGCCCTTGTCTTTTTGGGCGAAAATCACAGCACCTTCCCCATTGGGAGCGGCTGCCACCAAGGCGTTTGCCAAAAAGGCAACATACTCGGCTTCATTCAAGTTCAAAATGGCTTGCTCTGCCTTGTCAAAGGCTTGTGCCACCATGTCTTGCTTGGCACCCAGAATGGCCTTGCGGCCTTCCATGTCGCTGGCACTTTCCATGCGACTGCCAAGGCTTTCCACCTCTTGGGCGGTGGCTTGGGTCATGGATGCTTCCAGCGCCTCAGCCTTAGCAGCATACTCAGCGGTGATGGCGTCAGCTTGGACTTGGGCTTGGGCAAGAATTCCAGAGATTTCTGCGGTTGCTTGGTCATCCAAGCGCTTTAGGATAGTGTCTAATCCATTCATAGTCAGTCCCCTTTCTATGGGGCTTAAGCGCTGATGTTGATGATCATCAGCATAGATGCCAACAAAGACAGAATTGCGTAGAATTCCACGGTGATGCACAGCACCATGCCCTTGGCCCAGTCATCGGGCTTCTTGGCCAGAATGTTGATGGAGCCAGCGGCCACACGGCCTTGTGCGATGGCAGAGAACAAACCGCCCAATGCCATGGGCAAGCAAGCTGCAAAGTATTGCATGCCTTGGATGACTTCCATGTTGTACAGGGAGCTGAAGCTACCGCCCAGCAGGCCCATGGAGTAGATAGCGAAGAACCACACCACCAGACCGTACAGGCCTTGGGTACCGGGGATAACTTGCAGAATCAAAACTTTACCGAACTTGCTGGGGTCTTGAGAGAGCAAACCTGTGCCAGCTTCACCAGCGCAACCAGTGCCCTTAGCGGAACCGATACCAGGCAGAACTGCTGCCAAACCTGCACCCAACAAGGCCAATGCTAGGCCACCCATATTTTCCAAAAACATAACTTATTCCTCCTAATTGTGTTGTTTAATGTGATTAGTTATTGTTGTCAATGTCTACATACTTTGTTTTGAACGACAGTGGTGCAAAGGCACGACCGCCGTCTTGATAAAACTTGCCGAAATATTCCAAGCACTGCAAACGCAGGTCATGAACGTAACAGCCCAGAAGGTTCAGCGCCAAGTTCAGCGCGTTGCCTGCAAAGGAGATGACCAAGAAGAAAATGATATTGCCGGGGATGGCGCCCAAGGTGTTAAACACCTGTGCGATGACGCTACCAGCCAACATCAGTGCCATCAGACGGGAGTAGGAGAGAATATCCCCAAAATACCCAGTGATGTGGTTGTACAGAGAACCGAAAATGGCAGTGACTTTGCCAATGCCTTTTTCTTTCCAGCCAGCGCCCACCAAAATCATCACGCCAGAGATATAAAGGACAATGTTGGTGATGCCCACAGCAGCCAAACCGCCGCCTAAGAACACCATCCACCAAGTGCCTTCTTCCCAGATGGCACCCATCACGTCGCCGTGCTTCACTTTATACACAAAGCTGACAGCCATACCAGTGATAATCTGCACCAGACCCAAGGCCATGGAGCCAATCAAAATCATCAGCGTGTCTTCTAGCGGTGTGAACAAAGCTGGCAGTGCGAAGGTGGAGTTGGGATTTAAAATCAATGCCAATTGGGTGAGGAAGTCTCCGAAGAAACCGCCTGTCAGCGCACCCACAAAGAAGGTGGACACGCCGCAAAGGCACATCAAGCCAGCCAAATGTTCCATGGTACCCGTGGGCTTGGCCTTCTTTAGAATGTAGCCACCCATCAGCATCATCACCAGACCGTATCCCATGTCCGCCATCATAATGCCGTAGAACAAAATGAAAAACGGCGCCATTAAGGGGTTGGGGTCAATGCCTTGGTAGGCTGGCAGAGAGTACATTTCGGTGACCATGTTCAAGGGTTTGGTGAACCAGTTGCTTTTCAGCTTCACTGGCACGGTTGCAAACTCTTCTTCCACAGGGTCGCTGGCTTCCCATGCACACCCGATGGATTCTAGGAACTGGCTCACAGCGGTGAGCTTTTCAGCTGGCACCCAACCTTGGAGCACCAACACCGTCTCGTCGCTGAGCAATTTGCCTTGCTCGGTGTCACGAGAAAGTTGGGTTTCCAGCCAGTCCACTTGTTGGCGCAGAGCCTGTGCTTGGGGGACTTGGTCAACGATGGTTTTCTCCGCCTCTGCCTTGGCGATGTCCGCTTGGGCAAGGCTTTGGTCAATGGCTTGGAGGTTGTCTTTCACCGTTCCCACACTGTCACCAAAGGTGACAAAGCTGGCGCTCAAGGGGCGTAGCACTTCATGCAAGGCTTCTTGCTCTGCTTTGAGATACAAGAACGTCCCGTACACTTGTTGCTTGTCTTGGCTCACCTCTTGGAACACCACAGGCAAGTCACCAAGGGCAACTTCCAGTGCGGTCAAATCGGTGCCGCTGGGCATCACCGCCATAGCATAAGCCACGTGGGTAGTGCCTGCAAACTCCAAAGGCGCTTCTAATGCTTCCCAAGGAAGCATTGCGCTTTTTCTCGTATGCAGGCGACTTACCTCTGCTTGCAACTGAGACAGTGTTTGCAATGCGCTGGTAATGGTTTGTTGACACGCCTTTGCCACAGGATTTTCTTTGGCAAAGCTGTCTGCCGTCACCGATGGACGGGCATCGAACATCCCCGTTTTCAACTCACCGTATCGCTCTAAGGCAATCAATGCAGTTTTGGTTTGGGAGAGTTCCGCGTTCCAATTATTTGATTTGGGTGTGTCAGCTTGGAACAAAGCCGACCACGCCACGTCGTCGTCTGTCACCGTGGGTGTGGACAATTCTACACAGCCAAGGGGGAGTAATCCCGCCAACAGCTGATCTTTATCCGCTTCCAGTCCAATGACTCGCAACTTTTTCATGGATACAATGGCCATACTTAGGGATTCACCACCTTTTTCACTACAAAGTCAACAGCTTGACCCATTTGTCCTTGGGCTTGGCTCACCAGAGCGTCCACCTGTCCTTGGGTATCTTTGGCCAGCGCCGCCGCCTTTTGTTCCGCCTGCACCTTGGCATCCGCCAACGCTTCTTTCCGTTGGGTCAAGCATTGGGCTTCTAGGGCTTGCAATCGCGCCGCCCCATCTTGTTGCGCTTGTGCCACCACGGCTTTGGATTGCGCCACCGCTTGGGCTTTTTTCGCCACATTGGCCTCCTCCGCTTGGGTTACCTGTAGCATAGGAGTTTGAGACATACATTCACCTTCTTCCTAAAGAGCATCTTTCGCATTTTAAATTACTATATAGTATACTCTTTTTATTGTTATTTGCAATAGCTCACCTTGGAAAATTTCGTCTTTTTCAGGATTTTTTTGGTAAGTTATACAAATAACAATCTTTTCCTTTATATAATATAGCAAAATTCTTTCTATTTGTCAAACAAAACTCACCTAATAAAACGCAAGAAACGAGCTATTTTGTATTTTGCACAAAATAGCTCGTTTTTATTTGTATAAATCGCCAAGATTTAAGCTTCTTGCTCAATAGTGTCCTCTTCCTCGACGTCTTCTGGGGGCACAGGATTCACAGTGGCCTCTAATGTCTCTAGCAGACCGCCCATTTCTTTCAAGGCTTTTGGCATTTGCATCAAACCCATTTCGATTCTCCGCAATTCTCCCATCACCACAGGGCCGCTGGCTACAAAGGATTGGTTGATCACTTGGTACATCTTCTCTATCACAGCCACCTCTTGTCGCAATTGCTCACGAACAGAGGTTTCCAAGGCTTCTAGTTCTCCATGGGTGGCCTCTTCCAAGGCACTCAATTCTGCTTTGGTGGTGGCGCTCATGGTTTCTAACTCTTGGGTCACCGCTTCTTTTTGAGCAGACAATTCCTGTTGACTTTGGGTTTCCCAAGCAGCCGTCTTGTCTTGACTTTCTCTCACCAAAGAATCGGCGCGTTCTTTGGCCTCCCCTTCAATGGTGGCGATGTGTTGTTTAAACCGCGCATAGGCTTGGGCTTCTTCTTGCACAGCCGTCAGCTCTTGTTCCAAACGACTTTGCACTTGAGCAGATGCCTCGGTTTGAGCTTCTAACTTTTCTTCCAATTGTGCCACTTGACCTTGAACTTGCGTAAAGGCCTCTTCCTTGGATGCCAATTGCCCTTCCAAGTCTGCTTGGGTGGTTGCCCAGTCTTCTTGGGCTTGGGCATAGTCCATTTGCAGTTGCTTCATCTCTTGTGCCAAAGCACGTTGGGCTTGGGTTGCTTCTGCGGAAAACTTTTCAATATACGCCACTACGTCAGCTTTTTCAAAGCCCCCAAACATAGCAGTTTTAAACACGGTGTTTTCCATAGGATATCCCTTCTTTCTCTCATTTAATACATATTAAATATATTGTAGCACAATCAAAATAAAATAACAACAAGTACAGTTGCATTTCATCAAAAAATGTAGGGAACGGTCTTGACCGTTCCACCCCCCAAGATACATGTCTGCCTGAGGAGCGGAATGGACAAACACCATTCCCTACAATTAAATTTCTAAAATAAAAACCGCTCTTACTTGCCAGCCTTGGGATGCAATTTCTTCATCCGTTGGTCGTGGCTCAAGATGGTCTTGCGGATACGCAGGCTCTCTGGGGTCACTTCCAACATTTCGTCGTCAGCCAAGAATTCCATGCACTGCTCGAGGCTCATGTTGCGAGGGGGCACCAGACGCAGAGCGTCGTCAGAGCCAGAGGCACGGGTGTTGGTCAATTGCTTTTTCTTGCAGACGTTGATGTTCATGTCTTCGCTACGAGGAGACACACCGATGACCATGCCAGCGTACACAGGGATGCCTGCGCCGATGAACAAAGTGCCACGGTCTTGGGCGTTGAACAGGCCATAGGCCACGGATTCGCCAGTCTCGAAGGAAATCAGAGAACCGTTGCCACGGCGAGAAATATCACCCTTGTAAGGTGCATAGCTGTCGAAAATACTAGCCATGATGCCTTCACCCTTGGTGTCGGTCATAAAGTCGTTGCGGTAGCCGAACAGGCCACGGGCAGGAATCAAGAATTCAATCTTCATGCGGTTGCCCACAGGGGTCATTTCGGTCATGTCAGCCTTGCGTTGACCCAGCTTTTCGATGACAGCGCCCACTGCATCAGAGGGCACGTCCACCACCAAGCGTTCGATGGGTTCGCAGAGTACGCCGTCAATTTCTTGGTACAGCACACGAGAGGGAGACACTTGGAATTCATAGCCTTCACGGCGCATGGTTTCAATCAAGATGGACAAGTGCATTTCACCACGACCAGCCACGTTGAAAGATTCAGAAGTGGTGGAGTCGGTGACGCGCAGGGACACGTCCTTCAAGGTTTCCTTTGCCAGACGGTCACGGATTTGACGGCTGGTAACGAACTTACCTTCGCGGCCTGCAAAGGGGGAGTCGTTGACGCTGAAGGTCATTTCCATGGTGGGCTTGGAGATTTGGATGAAGTCCAAAGCTTCGGGGCTACCAGCGGCACAGATGGTGTCGCCGATGGAGATGTCGCCGATGCCGCTCATAGCAATGATGTTGCCAGCAGAGGCTTCGGTGACAGGGGTACGACCCAGGCCATCAAATTCGTAGATGGCGGTTGCCTTGGATTTTTTAGACACTTGGTCAGGGGTATGATAGTTGACCACAGCGATTTCTTGGTTTTGCTTCAAGGTGCCACGTTCGATGCGACCGATGGCGATACGACCCACAAATTCGCTGTAGTCGATGGAGGACACCAGCATTTGGAAGGGTGCTTCGGGGTCAGCTTCTGGGGCAGGAATATATTCCAAAATGGTTTCAAACAGAGGGGTCAAGTCTTCACCGATGGATTCGGGAGAGTAGCCACAAATGCCTTGGCGACCAGAGCAGAACAGCATGGGGCTGTCCAGTTGTTCGTCGGTGGCATCCAAGTCCAACAGCAGTTCCAACACTTCGTCCACCACTTCGTGGATGCGTTGGTCAGGGCGGTCAACCTTGTTGACAACCACGATGACCTTGTGACCCAAAGCCAAAGCCTTGGACAGCACAAAACGGGTTTGGGGCATAGCGCCTTCTGCGGCGTCCACCAACAAAATAACGCCGTTGACCATCTTCAAGATACGTTCCACTTCGCCGCCGAAATCGGCATGGCCAGGGGTATCTACGATGTTCACCTTGGTGTCTTTGTATTGGATAGAGGTGTTTTTGGCCAGAATGGTGATGCCACGTTCACGTTCCAAGTCGCCAGAGTCCATGACACGGTCTTTCACTTCTTGGTTTTCACGGTATGCACCGCCTTGTTTGAGCATTTCGTCCACCAAAGTGGTTTTGCCGTGGTCAACGTGAGCGATGATCGCTACGTTTCTGAGTAGTTGATTTTGCAAAGCGTAAAGCCCCTTTTCAAAAGTATTTTATATATAAATGTATTATTGCACACACAATCTAGTATTATATCCCCTTTGGATGAGATTTACAACCCCTGAATTGTGATATTTTTGTAAAATACACCGTGATTTTGTACGAAAATGTCAAGAAAATACTTCGTGTCTTGCATCTGCTATGATTGAATCGTCTTTTGCTGCCACAGGGGCTCTCTTTTTTCCACTGCCGTGGAGGCTGCTGCCGCAGGGGGGCTGCTGCCGTGGGGGGGCTGCTGCCGCAGGGGGGCTGCTGCCGCAGGGGGGCTGCTGCCGCAGGGGGCGCCACTCCCGTGGGGGCACCACTCCCGTGGGGGCTGCTGCCGTGGGGGTACCACTGGCGCAGGGGCGTTCTTCGCCCTCTCCCCTTGTAGGGGCGGCTAGTAGCCGCCTGTGGAAATCAATTGCAATTTGCTTCACCCTGTGGGACTTCTCTTTTGATGGATTTTTCCCGCTCCGTGGGGGCTGCTGCCGCAGGGGCTTTCTTTTCCCCACCCTTTGTAGGGGCGCCCATTGGGCGCCCGTGGAAATCGGTTGCAATTTACTTCACCCTGTGGGACTTCTCTTTTGATAAACTTTTCCCACTCCCGTGGGGGCGCTCGCCGCGCAGGCGTTACTTTGCAAAGATGCAAAGTAACCAAAAATCTGGCACGTGGCGGCTGACCACTTGTGGTCAGCCGTCTCACGTGCTCCCATTTTATACGGATGGTGCGTATGAGTGGGTGCGGTGCTATTGGGGCATCTGGGTCACACCCGTTCGGCTTATCATGTGGGATGCGCGAACCAACGCTGTTTGCTGCCGCACAGTGTTCGTCCGATGACATGGGAACACGCATTTGAGGTGCCTTACAGGGTGGACGTCGGTTGGTGCGGTGGCGCTGGGGGATGGATGACGGTGGTGGCGCCCAGCGCCACAGCACCTACCCACACCCACAATCTAGGCACGCCCAAGAAATGGCACCATCTCACCGTCTCTCCCCTACAGGGCGAAGCCCGAAAGGATACTTCGAGACAAATCAGGTCACTGGGTTCCGTTCAAAAGACCAAAGCACTCCAGCGATGAACCCCCGTAAAATCCCCTTTTCTCCCACTCCCGTGGGGGGGCGCTCGCCGCGCGGGCGTTACTTTGCAAAGATGCAAAGTAACCAAAAATCTGGCACGTGGCGGCTGACCACTTGTGGTCAGCCGTCTCACGTGCTCCCATTTTATACGGATGGTGCGTATGAGTGGGTGCGGTGCTAACGGGGCATCTGGGTCACACCCGTTCGGCTTATCATGTGGGATGCGCGAACCAACGCTGTTTGCTGCCGCACAGTGTTCGTCCGATGACATGGGAACACGCGTGTGAGGTGCCTTACAGGGTGGACGTCGGTTGGTGCGGTGGCGCTGGGGGATGGATGACGGTGGTGGCGCTCAGCGCCACAGCACCTACCCACACCCACAATCTAGGCACGCCCAAGAAATGGCACCATCTCACCGTCTCTCCCCTACAGGGCGAAGCCCGACAGAATACTTCGAGACAAATCAGGCATCTCGGTGCCGTTCAAAAGACCAAAGCACTCCAGCGATGAGCCCCCGTAAAAGCCCTTTTTTTCACTCGACCGCAGTCGTCGTGAAAAAATCGTTTTTTGGTTCTTTTTGTCGATACAAAAAGAATGCCCCACCGGCAGGTGACCCGTCCGGTAGGACGCCCCTGGGTTAGCAGACCGCCCCGTAGGGGCAAAACAACAATTCAGAGTGAATCGGAAGACGGGTGACCACAGGTCGCCCCTACGATGGGGTAGGGGCAAAAACTCCCACTGACAGGTACGCATTATATCGTTCATTTCCTATACCTTGACTTCTCAGCCTTGCTAAGCTATACTAAAATAAAATTCGTGTGTGAGGAGATTACTATGCCTTTTTATATTTTGGCTGTCCTACTGTTGGCTGTTGACCAATGGAGTAAATATTGGACGCTGTGCAACTTGGAGTTGGGGGAATCTGCACCTTTTTTAAACGGTTTCATCGAGCTACTTCGTGTCCACAATTACGGTGCCGCTTGGAGTAGCTTTTCTGGGATGCGCTGGCTGTTGGTGGGGGTCACCTCTATCATTTGTATTGCCATTTTGGTACTTCTTCTTCGGAAAATCGTGCGCCATCCTTTGGGGGTGTGCGCCTGTTCGTTGGTACTCAGTGGCGGCTTTGGCAACATCATCGATCGCCTCCGCTTTGGCTATGTCATCGATATGCTCCACTTCGAGTTTTGGCCCACCTACCCCGTGTTCAACGTGGCGGATATGTGTGTGGTCTGCGGTGCCATTTTAGGCAGCATTTACTACCTATTTTACTATGAAAAATATGACCAACCCAAGAAAGTTGAGGAATCCCATGACACTGACAGTTCTGTCTGAGCAAATAGGCTTGCGCCTTGACCAATATCTCTCCACCTATGCCGAAGGCGTATCTCGTTCTCTGGCCGTACGGCTATTGGAAGAAGGCCAAATCACCGTCAACGGTGGCACGGCCAACAAAAAGTACAAGGTACAAGATGGCGATGTGATTGCCATCACCTTGCCAGAGCCTGAGCCCCTAGAAGCCGTTGCCCAAAACATTCCCATCGACATTGTCTATGAAGATGCGGATGTCATCGTGGTCAACAAGCCCAAGGGTTTGGTGGTACATCCTGCCCCGGTCATCCCGACGGCACCTTGGTGAACGCCCTTTTATACCACTGCGGCGATAGCCTCTCTGGTGTGGGCGGTGCCTTGCGCCCCGGCATTGTTCACCGCATTGACCGCGACACCTCTGGGCTGTTAATTGTGGCCAAGCATGACCAAGCCCACCAACATTTAAGCGCCCAACTCCAAGACCACTCCTTGGCACGGACGTATCACTGCATTGCGCTGGGGAAATTCCGCGAGGACTCTGGCACCATCGATGCACCCATCGGCCGCCATTCTAGCGACCGCAAAAAAATGGCCGTGGTGCCTGACGGTCGTCATGCTGTCACCCACTGGACACAATTGGCGCGATACCAAGGCTACACCCATTTGGAGTGCCGTTTGGAAACAGGCCGCACCCACCAAATCCGTGTCCACATGGCCAACATTGGTCACCCCATTTTGGGAGATACCGTCTACGGCAATCCAAAACCCGTGAAAGACTTAGTGGGGCAATGTTTGCACGCCAAGGCGTTACGATTCATCCATCCTCGCACCAATGAGGTGGTGGAAGTGAGCTGTGATTTGCCTGCTGATTTTTTAAATCAACTGCGATTATTGGAGCTACGAGGGAGATAAACTGCCATGTTTCAAGGATTTAATGACAAAACCATTGACTTTTTATGGGGTATTCGCTTCAACAACGAGCGGAGCTGGTTTTTAGAGCACAAAGAGATGTACCAAGCCAATCTCCAACAGCCCATGAAGGATTTATCCAGCGAATTGTACGACTATTTGCAAGATAAACTGCCCAACCAAGGGCTCATGTGCAAGGTGTCTCGGATTTACCGCGACGCACGACGGCTCCACGGTCGCGGGCCGTATAAAGACCATCTGTGGCTGTCGGTTGAGCGCCCCAGCGAAGACAAATGCAACGAGCCATGCTTCTGGTTTGAGCTGTCCCCGATGGCTACAGCTACGGCTGTGGATTGTTTGGTGCGCGCCCAGCCACCATGTTGGCACTGCGCAAAGACGGAGAAGAGCGCCCCAAAACTCTGGAAACGCTGACCAAAGTTTTAAATAAGCAAGACCGCTTCACCCTTCAAGGCAGTGAATACAAGCGCCCAAAACCTGCCCCATCCGACTTGTTGGCACCATGGTATTCCAAAAAAACCATGGCCATCAGCTATGATGCACCCTTGGGCGACGAACTGTTCAGCCGTGATTTGGTGGCACAGATGAAAGCTGATATGGATTTTTTAATCCCTTATTACCAGTATTTTTTAACACTGGTGGTAATGGGAGAATGAGGGCGACATTCCAGAAAAATATGTAGGGACAGCCCTTGCGGCTGTCCGTCCCCCACGATAGCAATTGCGGGAAAAACGGACAGGGGCAAGCCCTGTCCCTACACCACATCATATCAAAAACACACCCCAACGGTTCAACCGTTGGGGTGTGTTTTTATTTACAGCGCGCGCCAATTTTCTGGGCGCAATAGCCCCATATTTTGCTGGGCTTGTTCAATTTGTGCCAGCATCACGGCTTGGTCACCATTTAATGTCCCTCGCAAAGACAGATAATTGGACGCATGGTTCATGCGGAACACCGAATTAGGACTGTCCAAATGGGAAATCAACAACTTGGTTTCTTCCAGCACTTGACTTTGATTCAACAGCACAAAGCTACCATCCTGTACCCATTGGTACAAGGGGGTGCCACGCTCCACCATCAACGTCAATAGGCCGATATACTCAGGGTTCATGGCATTAAACGCCTTGGCGGTTTCCACCGCATGGGCTTCTAGCAACTCTTGCCCACCCAAACCTGTGATGGCTGTCACCGACAAACCCATGCCACAGCGCCGCGCTTTTTGCCCCATCTCCACAATCTCTTGACAGGTGTGGCCTTTTTTCATATGGGTCAACACTGCGTCACTGCCAGACTCTAACCCCATATATAGCAAGGTCAACCCCTTGCTATGCAAACGGCGCAATTCTTCTTCTGAGCGGATGCGCAAACTAGAAGGCGACGCATAAGACGACACCCGTTTGCACTCAGGAAAGAGTGCGGCAATGGTGTCTAAAATCTGTTCCAATTCCTCTGCCTTACGCACCAAGGCATCCCCATCTGCTAGGAAAATCCGTTCCACATAGCGGTAGGCTTTGCGTGCCATGTGGAAATCTTCCAGCACCTCAGCAAGAGGGCGCAGACGGAAGGGTTGCCCCTTATACATACTGCAAAAGGCGCAGGTGTTGTGGCTACAGCCATAGGTCACCTGTACAATCAGGCTGTGTGCCTCAGACGGTGGTCGATAGACGTTGCCTACATATCTCATAGGCCTAATTTTTCCAAGGCCGCCATTTTCAGGCAGATACAAAAGACTTCCATGGCTTGTTCCAGTTCTGCCACCAAAGGCATGGATGGCGCAATGCGAATGTTGCTATCCTTGGGATCAATGCCATAGGGGAAGGTTGCGCCAGCAGGGGTCATGGTGATGCCAGCGGCGGCGCACAATGCCAAGGTACGCTTGGCCGTGCCTTCCATGGCATCCACACAGACAAAGTATCCGCCAGCAGGGTCGTTCCAATTGGCAACGCCCAATCCACCCAGTCCTTGCGCTAACTTCTCACCCACTATACGGAATTTAGGCCCAAGGATTTCAGCGTGCTTTTTCATCAGCGCCAAAGTGTTTTCCTTATCCTTGAGGTAGAGCACATGGCGCTGTTGGTTGGTTTTATCAAAGCTGATGATTTGTACACCAATGAGCTTTTCAAGGTGCTCCAAATTGGCCACAGACATGGCCATACAAGCCACACCAGCACCAGCAAAGGTAATTTTAGAGGTGGACGCATATTCATACACCATGTCAGCATTGCCAGCTTCTTCGCACAAAAAGATGATATCAGCAAAGGGGACAAAGTCGGTGTACAGCTCGTGGATGCAATAGGCGTTGTCCCACATGAGCATAAAATCAGGGGCGGCAGGCTTCATAGCTGCCAACCGTGCAATCACCTCATCGCTGTAGATATAGCCTTGGGGGTTAGAATATTTAGGCACGTTCCACATACCCTTTACCTTAGGGTCTTGGATGGCAGCTTCCACAGCGTCCATATCAGGGCCATCGGGTGTCATGGGAATGGTCACCAGCTCAAAGCCAAAGGATTGCACCACCTTGAAATGGCGGTCATAGCCGGGAGCAGGACATAACCATTTTAACCCTTGCTCTTGGCACCAAGGGCGCTCGCTGTGCAACAGGCCGTTGGTATAGGCCTTGGCAATGCAGTCATACATCAATTGCAAGCTGGCATTACCGCCCACAAACACTTGCTCTTGACGACAGCCCAAAATATCGGCGAACAATTTCTTTGCCGCTGGCAACCCAGACAATTGCCCATAGTTGCGTGCGTCCATGCCGTCAATGACAAACTCCTCGGGGTATGGAGCACGGTGAACAAATCGAACACCATGTCAATTTGGGCGCGACCGGGATTTCCTCTTGCCATATTCAGAGATAACCCCTTACTTTTAAAGGCAACATAAGCCTCTTCCAATGCTTTATATTGGCTCTGGCGCTCTGCCAAAGTCAGGTCTTGATATGTGTGCATGACAGCTCCTCTTTTCTAATTGAGTTACTTATTTCAGTCAATGTTTAATTTCGTTTATGAAATATCCTTATATAGTATAGCAAAGTCATTTATAAATTGCAATACAAATTTCTTCCACAGTTTTCAAATTTCATTGCCTTTTTTCACCAAAAGTGATACAATGTATCTAAAAGACTATGAATGATTTTACAAAACATTTCAATGGGAGATATCTCTATGCCTTCTTCATCTGACCAAACCTTTAAACGCCTCACCACACACCCCGTTTCCACCTTAATCCCTCGCTTGGCCGTGCCTTGTATGATCTCCATGATGGTCACCTCTATCTATAACATGGCTGACACCTTTTTCGTGGGGCAACTAGGGAACAATGCCGCAAGTGGCGCTGTTGGTGTGGTGTTTTCCCTGATGGTAATGATCCTAGCGCTTGGGCTGTTTTTCGGCCAAGGCACCGGCAACTACATCTCCCGCCAACTGGGTAAACAAGACCGTGAAAGCGCCGCCATTATGGCCTCCACAGGTTTGTTCTTTGCCTTGATTTGCGGGGTAACATTGACTGTCATCGGCCTGATTTGGGGCGAAGGGTTGGCATACTTTTTAGGTGCCACCGATACCATCGCGCCCTTTGCCATCAGCTATCAACGCTACATTTTATTGGCCGCCCCCTTCCTCATCGGTAGCTACGTGCTCAACAACCAACTGCGCTACCAAGGCAAAGCCGCCTTGTCCATGGTGGGTATGGCCTCTGGCAGTGTGCTCAATATTGTGTTAGACCCTATTTTCATTTTCGCCTTAGACATGGGGATCGCTGGTGCGGCACTGGCCACTTGTCTGAGCCAAATGGTCAGCTTTTGCATTTTGCTCTGCATGGCCAATCATCCCCAATTAATCAAGCTTTCTTTTGGCAACATCCGTCCCTCTCTGCACATATTTACGTCCATTTGTGGCGGTGGTGTTCCCTCTTTGGGACGACAGGGCTTGGCCGCTGTGGCCACTATTCTTCTCAACCATGCCGCTGGCAACTATGGCGATGCCGCCATTGCCGCCATCAGCGTGGTCACTCGGATTATCCAGTTTGGGTACTCAGCCATGATTGGCTTTGGGCAAGGGTTTCAGCCTGTGTGTGGCTATTGCTTTGGCGCTGGACTCTACAGCCGCGTGCGAGAGGGATTTTTCTTCTGCGTGCGTTCGTCGTTTTTGTTTTTAGTGGCACTAGGGGCGTTGGGTTTGTATTTTGCGCCCCAATTGGTGGCAGTCTTTCGGGATGATCCCGATGTCATTGCCTATGGCACCATTGCCCTGCGGTGCCAATGCGTCAGCTTTATCAGCTGTTGCTGGATTGTGCCCTCCAACATGATGCTCCAAACCATTGGACGCACGTGGCCAGCCACCATTGTGGCCGCTGCACGGCAAGGGTTTGTGCTAATGCCCTGCATTTGGATTCTCTCTGCCACCTTTGGGCTCACAGGAATTTTAATAGCACAAAGCGTTGCAGATTTGTTGACCCTTGCCATCGCCATCCCCCTACAGTGGAAGGTGTTGGAAGAATTAAGGGTGAAGGGTGAATGACTAGCTTTTAGTCTTTCACCCTTCGTCGCCATAACCTTTTCCGTTTCTCCCATTGACACACACCCCACTTTAAGGTACACTATATTCGTAAAATGACGCCATTTATTTAGAAAGGAAGTTTACAATGAACGAAAAAAATTGCAAAATTCTAGCAGCGAAAATCCGTTTGGAAACCTTGAAAACCATTGGCTCTCTGGGCTTTGGTCATGCGGGTGGTTCCATGGACTTAGCCGACTTGATGGCTGTGCTCTATGGAGAAGTGATGCACTTCGACCCTAAAAATCCACGCTGGGAGGACCGCGACTGGCTGGTGCTCTCCAAAGGTCACGCTGGCCCTGTGTCTTACGCCACCTTGGGTTTGATGGGCTACTACCCCATGGAAGAAGCCTATACCCTAAACAAACCACACACCAAATTTCCCAGCCACACTGACCGCAAGCTCACCCCCGGTGTAGACTTGACCACTGGTTCTTTGGGTCAAGGGATTTCCACCGCCATGGGCGCTGCCCTTGGCAACCGCATCGACGGCCGCGACAATCGGGTCTTCGTGGTGATTGGCGACGGCGAATGCGACGAAGGCCAAGTGTGGGAAGCCCTCCACTTTGCCCACGCTCATAAGCTGGACAACATCATCGTCTTTGTAGACAACAATGGCATGCAGCTCGACGGTGCCTCAAAAGACATTCTCGACCATGGCGACCTTGCCAAAAAAGTGGAAGGCTTCGGCATTCACACCCAAAGCATTGACGGTCATGACGTAACCGCCATTTATAACGCCATTGAAACAGCCTTTGCAACCAAGGGCGTGCCCTCTGCCATCGTTTTGAACACCATCAAGGGCAAAGGCGCTATCTTCGCAGAAACCAAGGGCGACCACTCCTCTCAACCCAAGCCTGAGGTCTGGGCAGAGGCCATCGCCGTGGCAGAACAAGCACTCATCGACGCCCAAAACGCATAAGGAGGAGGATTGACCATGAATATCAACTTAATCGGTTCCCACGAAAAAGACGCCCGTTCCGCACGGGACGCTATGGCCAGCACCCTCAATGAATTGATGGGGCAAGACAGCGCTATCTGCTACATCGACTGCGACTTGATGAGCTGTGTCAACACCAAGCAACTGGCAAAAAACTATCCCGACCGTGCCTTGCAAGCTGGCATTGCAGAAGCCAATGCCGCTGGCGTATCCGCTGGCCTTGCCGCCACTGGCAAGAAGGTGTTTTTGCATTCCTTCGGCATTTTTGCCTCTCGCCGTATCTACGACCAAATTTATATGTCCGCCGCTTACGCTGGCCTCAGCGTTAAGGTGCTAGGCTCTGACCCCGGCGTCACCGCCGCCTTCAACGGTGGCACCCATATGCCTTTTGAAGATGGTGGCATGTATGTCTCCATCCCCGAATCCACTGTATTTGACGCTGGCGACTATGCCCAACTGGCAGCCATTGTTCGTGCCAGCGTGGACATGGAAGGCGTGGTCTATATCCGCTTCCCCCGCAAAGACATCATCACCGTCTACGGCGATGACTCCACCTTTGAAATGGGCAAGGGCGTGGTGCTCCATGAATCTGCTGACGATGTAGCCACCATCATCACCTCTGGTATTATGGTGGACGAAAGCTTGAAAGCTTACGAAACCTTAAAAGCAGAAGGCATCACCGTCCGTGTCATCGATATGTTCACATGGAAGCCTTTGGACGAGGACTTGGTCATCAAGGCCGCCCAAGAAACTGGCGCCATCATCACCGCTGAAAACCACAGCATTGTCAATGGTCTGGGCTCTGTGGTGGCAAACTGCTTGGCAAAAAATTGCCCCACCGTCCAAGAATTTGTGGGCGTGGAAGACCGCTTCGGTCAAGTGGGTAAGCAAGATTTCTTGATGGACGAATACGGCCTACGTGCTGAAAATATCGTCTACGCCGTGAAAAAAGCACTGGTGCGCAAGTAAACTAACAATGGTATCAAGCCAAGGGGAACGGGCGACCACAGGTCGCCCCTACGCCCCATCATACGATGTACGGGCGACCTGTGGTCGCCCGTATTCCTAACACAGTTTTCTCAACAAAACCGCCCCTGTTTGCAACGCAAACAGGGGCGGTTATTTATCTTCAGCTTACTTCATCAACAAGTACATCACGGCTTTGATGGTGTGCATACGGTTTTCGGCTTCGTCGAAGACGATGGAGGCAGGAGATTCAAACACTTCGTCGGTGACTTCCATGGCATCACGGTTGAACCGTTCCCCCATTTCTTTGCCGATGGTGGTTTTGTGGTCATGAAAGGCAGGTAGGCAGTGCATGAATTTGCATTGTGCGCCAGCGTTGTCCATCAAGATTTGGGTCACTTGGTAAGCGCCCAATTCGTTGATGCGTTCCGCCCACACTTCCACAGGTTCGCCCATAGAAACCCACACGTCAGTGTAAATCACGTCGGCATTCTTGGTGCCCACCATGGGGTCTTCTTCAAAGGCCAAGGTTGCACCAGTTTCTTTGGCGATGGCTTCACACTCTGCAATCAACGCTGCATCGGGGAAGTATTTTTTAGGGGCGCAGGCCACGAAATCCATGCCCATTTTGGCGCAACCCACCATGAGGGAGTTGCCCATATTATACCGTGCGTCCCCCATATAGACCAGTTTTTTCCCTTTTAACGCACCACAATGTTCTTGCATGGTGAGGAAGTCTGCCAGAATTTGAGTGGGGTGGAACTCGTTGGTCAAGCCGTTGAACACGGGCACGCCAGCGTGCTCTGCCAGCTCTTCCACCAGCACTTGGCCGTAGCCACGGTATTCAATGCCGTCAAACATACGACCCAGCACACGGGCGGTGTCGGCGATGGATTCTTTTTTGCCCATTTGAGAGCCAGATGGCCCCAAGTAGGTGCTGCCCATGCCCAAGTCTTGGGCGGCAACCTCAAAGGCGCAACGGGTACGGGTGGAATCTTTTTCAAAAAGAAGGGCAACATTTTTGCCTTCCAGATACTTATGGGGAATGCCAGCTTTTTTCTTGGCCTTCAAATCGGCGGCAGTGTCTAAAAATTCTTGGATTTCAGCAGGTGTAAAATCCAGCAATTTGAGAAAATGTTGGTGCATGGTGGGTTCTCCTTTAATAAATTTGTGGTGGAATTTGCAAACGGCGGGGGCAAGCCCCCGCCCTACGATGGTAAGGGTATGGGTAGGGCAGGGGCTTGCCCCCGCCGTTTCCCGTTGGGGCGATTTAACCGCCCAAAACGTCTTTCATGATAGCGATGGCGGCATCGATTTCTTCGTAGCTCACCATCAGAGGGGGCAGCATCCGCATACCAGAACCAGCGGTGAGAATCAACAGCCCATTGTCAATCAATTTCTTTGCCAATTCCTTGTTCACATAGCCCTCAGCAACGTCGATGCCCAGCATCAAGCCCATGCCACGGGTTTTGCCAAAGCAAGGCAGGTTCAACCCTTCCACTGCTTTGCACAGGTAAGCGCCCTTGGCTTTCACTTCTTCCAAGAAGGCATCGCTCAGGGTTTCTTGCACCACCAAACCAGCGGCGGCGCAGATGGGGTTGCCACCAAAGGTGGTGCCATGGGTGCCAGGAACCAGCACCTTGGCGCATTTTGCGTTGGACATAAAGCCACTCATAGGCAAACCGCCTGCAATACCCTTGGCAAAGGACACCACATCGGGTTGGATGTCATATTGTTGGAAGGCAAAGAGGCTCCCAGAACGACCCACGCCACTTTGGACTTCGTCAATGAGCAACAACACATCTTTTTCCTTGCACAAGGCAGCCACAGCGGACACGTAGTCTTGATCCAGTGGCAAAATGCCGCCTTCCCCTTGAATCAATTCCATCATGATGGCGCACACGTCGTCACCCATGACGGCTTCCAAAGAGGACAAGTCGTTGGCGTTGGCATAGCGATAGCCGTCCACGAAGGGGAAGAAGAAGTTGTGGAAGGAGTCTTGCCCCGTGGCGGTCAAAGAAGCCATGGTGCGACCGTGGAAGGAATTTTTCAAGGTGATGATGGTGTGACGGCCTTTGCCGTACTTGTCAAAGCTATATTTGCGAGCCAGTTTCATCACACCTTCGTTGGCTTCAGAGCCACCGTTGGCATAAAACACCTTGTCCATGCCAGTGCGCTTGCAGAGGATTTCTGCCAGCTTCACTGGGGGTTCCAAGTGGAACAAGTTGGACGTATGTCCCACCTTTTTGGCTTGGGCAGTGATGGCCTCCACCCATGGTTCATAGCCATAGCCCAAGGCGCTGACGCCGATACCAGAGGTGAAGTCGATGTATTTTTTGCCTTCGGGATTATACAGCGTTGCCCCTTCACCGTGGTCGATGACCACAGGGAAACGCCCGTAGGTGCCCATGACATATTGGTCGTTTAGGTCGAAAATTTCTTGGCTGGTCATAGTGTTTCCTCCTCATGTTTGAGCATGGTACCAATACCACGGTCACTCAATAGTTCGATTAAAATGGAATGGGGGGTGCGCCCGTCCAGAATGTGGACACGGTCAACCCCTGCGTGAATGGCATCCACGCAACATTGGATTTTAGGAATCATCCCCCAGAAATGGTGTGGTCGTCAATGAGACCTTGCACGTCTGCGGTTTTCACCACGTGAATCAGGGTGCTGTTATCCTTGGGATCTGCCAGCAAACCGGGCACATCTGTCAACAAAATCAGCTTTTCAGCGTGGAGCGACTCTGCCAATTTGGCAGCGGCGGTGTCGGCGTTGATGTTGTAAGCTGTGTCAGCGTCCACACCCATGGCCACCGTGGAAACCACGGGGATATAGCCCATTTTCAAGGCATTTTTCACAGGTTCAGGGTTCACATCGGTGATTTCACCCACCAAACCGTATTTCTTGTTTAAGCAAATGGCTTGGAACAGGCCGCCATCTAAACCACACAGGCCAATGGCTTGACCCCCAAGGCGCATCAACTGTGCCACCAGATTTTTGTTGATTTTCCCACACAGCACCTGTTGCACCACGTCCATGGTGGTTTCGTCGGTGTAGCGCAAACCGTCCACAAAAGTGGAAGTATGGCCGATTTTTAGCAGCATTTGGGAGATTTCTGGCCCACCACCGTGAACCACCACCACACGGATGCCAACAAGGCTCAACAGCACAATGTCGCTCATCACCGCTTGGCGAAGTTCTGGGGAAATCATGGCGTTGCCACCATATTTCACCACAATGGTTTTGCCAGTGAATTTTTGAATGTAAGGCAGTGCCTCAATGAGAATTTGCGCTTGTTGAGAACGTTCTGTCATGGGTGTGTCTCCTTTAAAAAAGCTAATAGCGAATAACTAAGAGTGAAAAGCTATCGTCTGCGGACGAGTTAAGCATGACAATAAGCTTCACCGTTTCTAGCTCCGCCGCAGCGGATAGTCTTTCACTTTTAGTCCTTAGTTTTTAGTTTTAAGTACGGTAATCCCCGTTGATTTTGATGTAATCATAGGTGATGTCGCAACCCCAGCAGGTGCAGTCGCTGTCCCCTTCGCCCAATGTGATGGCGATGGTGATGTCGTGCTCGGTGAGAATGGTTTTTGCCAAATCTTCGTCGAACGCAAGGCCACGGCCTTGTTGACAAACCATGACAGAGCCAGCGTCGCTGACAAAGGACACGTCCACTTTATCAGGGTCAAAGGTTTCGCCAGAATAGCCCATGGCGCACAGCACACGACCCCAGTTGGCGTCAGCGCCAAAGATGGCGGCCTTGGTCAAGGTAGAACCGATGACGCTTTTGCCGATGACTTCGGCAGATTGTTCACTCTTGGCACCAGCAACGGTGCAGGTAATCAGATGCTTAGCACCTTCGCCGTCAGAGGCCATTTTCATAGCCAATTCTTTGCACAAAGTTTGCAAAGCCAGTAAAAATACGGCATAATCGTCACCTTTTTCAGTGATTTCAGCGTTGCCAGCCAGACCGTTTGCCAACACCAAACAGGTGTCGTTGGTGGAGGTGTCGCCGTCCACGCTGATGCGATTAAAGCTCATGCCCACAGTGTCAAGCAAGGCGGCACGAATCATGTCGCTAGAGATGGCGCAGTCAGTGGTCAAGAAGGCCAGCATGGTGCCCATGTTGGGGTGAATCATGCCGCTCCCCTTGGCGATACCACCCATACGGACAGTTTTACCGCCAACGGTGGTTTCCACTGCCACTTCTTTTTTCACCAAATCGGTGGTCATAATGGCATGGGCGGCGGCATCGGAGGCCTCTGCAGAGGTTGCCAATGCGGCATACAAATCGGGCATACCGTTTTCGATGACGGCCACCTTCAACTCTTGACCGATGACACCAGTGGAGCACACGGCGATATCCATAGGGTCACAACCAATGGCTTTGGCGGCAGCTTGGCACATTTTCACAGCATTGGCCTCCCCATTGGGGGCGCAAGCGTTGGCGTTGCCACTGTTGGCAATCATGGCGCGAGCCTTGCCGTTTTCCAAATGAGACTTGGTGATGTGAATGGGAGCAGCCTTCACCACGTTGGTGGTGTAGACCCCTGCGGCATTGCAATCCACATCAGAAAGTATCATCATTACGTCTTTTTTGGTAGAATTATGGGTTTTCACGCCAACGTGAATACCAGCGGCTTGAAAGCCCTGTGGGGCACAAACGCCGTTTTCAATAAAGTTCATGGCAGTTTCTCCTTTTATAATGTCAAGCCAGCGGTTTCTGCAAACCCCAGCATCAGATTCATGTTTTGCACGGCGGCACCAGAGGCACCTTTGCCCAGGTTGTCGAACAGAGCTGTCACGGTGCAATGGCTGTCGTCGCCACAGACGTGCAAGGTCAAGGTGTCTTTGCCAGCGTTGGTGTTGGCGTACAATTTACTGCCATCCCCCAGCTTTACATCCACCATCACACTGTCCTTATAGTGGGCAGTCAAGGTATCATAAATGGCTTGGGTGGTGGTGTTCAACTGTGCCAAATGGAAGGGCACGGTGGTGGCCATGCCTTTGTAATAATCCGCCACAATGGGGTTGAACACAGGGCGGTTATCAAGACCACAAAGCACCGACATTTCAGGCAAATGCTTGTGCCCATGACCCAGTGCGTACAGGGCAGGTGCTGTCAACGCTTCTGGCTTGTCAGCGGTTTCATAGTCGGCAATCATCGCCTTGCCACCGCCAGAATAACCAGTGATGGAGTGGGCAGATAGGCAAGCGTCTGGGCTTAACACCCCCGCTTGCACCAATGGTGCCACTACGGACACGAAGCCTGTGGCGTGACAACCGGGATTTGCCACCAGTTTGGCACTGGCAATGGCCTCACCTTGGGTGGCAGTCAACTCTGGGAATCCGTATGTCCAATTGGGGTTGGTGCGGTGGGCGGTGGAGGCATCGATGATGCGTGTGTTCATGTCCGCCATCAGCGCCACCGCTTCTATGGCGGCCTTGTCTGGCAGGCACAAAAACACCAAATCCGCCTGTGCCATCAACCGCTGACGCTCAGCAGTGTCTTTGCGCAACGCAGGGTCGATTTGTAATAGTGTAATATCGTCACGGCAACCAAGGCGTTGAAAAATTTGCAGTCCCGTGGTGCCTTCTTGACCGTCGATGTAAATGATAGGATTTGTCATGGGTGCCTCCTTTGGTGAGATGGTGGGGCGGTATAGTGTAGGGGAGGATAGTATCCTCCCGTGCGGGGTGTTGCAACCAACCGTGGGTGTTCCATCACTGGGGACGGGAGGCTAATAGCCTCCCCTACAATGGGTGTGATGTACACATATACATGATGATTATTTTCGCTTTGCGACAAACGCCTCAATGTCCTCAATTTGCCGTGTGGTTTGGCTGACGGCTGGACCGCCGTAGCTGTTGCGGTCGCCCATGCAGGTCTCTAGGCTCAGGGCTTCGTATACGTCGTCTGCGAACATAGGAGACAAGGTTTGTAGTTCAGCAAGAGACAGTTCTTCTAACAATTTGCCTTGTTCCCCACAATAGCTGACCAGTTTGCCAACGGTGGTGTAGGCATCACGGAAGGGCAAGCCCTTTTTGGTCAAATAGTCGGCGGCGTCGGTAGCATTGATGAAGCCTTGGCTGGCGGCACGCTTCATGTTGGCAGGCAACACGCGCATGGTGGCCAACATATTGGCGAACACAGGGATGCACATTTCCACGGTGTCAATGGCATCAAACAAAGGCTCTTTGTCCTCTTGCATATCCTTGTTATAGGCCAGAGGAATGCCCTTCATCACGGTCAAAAGGGTCATCAAATCGCCATACACGCGACCAGTTTTCCCACGGACAAGCTCGGCAATGTCGGGGTTTTTCTTTTGTGGCATGATGGACGAACCAGTGGCATAAGCATCATCAAGCTCAATAAACTTGAACTCCCAGCTACACCAAAGGATGATTTCTTCGCTAAAACGAGACAAGTGCATCATCAAAATGGACAAGTCACTCATGACTTCCAAGGCGTAATCACGGTCGGAAACCCCATCCAAAGAGTTAGACATGGGGCGGTCAAAGTCCAAAGCCTTGGCCGTGTGCCAACGGTCGATGGGATAGGTGGTGCCAGCCAGTGCGCCAGAGCCCAAGGGGCATTCGTTGAGGCGCACCAAGCAGTCTTCCAAACGGGTGATATCACGGGCAAACATGGAGCCATAGGCCAACAGATGTTGGGCAAAGCTGATGGGTTGGGCCCGTTGGAGATGGGTGTAACCGGGCATGACCGTGGTTTGGTTTTCCTTGGCTTGGACGCAAAGCACACGCTCCAACTCCAGCAATTGGTCAATCAAAACAGGGATTTCACGGCGGACGTACATCCGCACATCCAGTGCCACTTGGTCGTTACGAGAACGAGCGGTGTGCAACCGCTTGCCTGCATCGCCAATGCGTTGGGTCAGCAGGGTTTCCACGTTCATGTGGATGTCTTCGTTGTCGGCGGTGAACTCCACCTTGCCAGCTTCAATGTCGGCAAGGATTTCAGTCAAACCTGCCTTGATTTTGGCAACATCCTCTTGGGGGATGATACCGCAATCACCCAGCATGGTGGCGTGCGCCATAGAGCCAGTGATGTCTTCTTTATATAGTCGTGCGTCAAAATGGATAGACGCATTAAAATCGTTGACCAGTGCGTCGGTTTCTTTGCCAAACCGCCCAGACCATAGTTTCATATGTAAATTCCTTTCAGATGGGTTGGTGCAAATGGGGCGGGCGACCACAGGTCGCCCCTACGGTTGGTAGGTGTGTCGGTGGATTATTCATATAATTATGATGTAGGGGCGACCTGTGGTCGCCCGTTCCCCATGATACACACAAACCCCAAAATGAAAAGTAGGGCGGGGGCTTGCCCCCGCCGTCCTCTTGTATTTTATTGGTTCTTCAACAGGCCTTGTTCCAGCATAGCGTGGACGGTGGTGGGCAGGCCCCACAGGTTGATGAAGCCGCCAGCATCAGCTTGGTTGTAATCGCTTTCACCGAAGGTGCAGATTTCTTCAGAATACAGAGAGTAGGGAGAAGAAATGGCAGACTTGATGATGTTGCCCTTGTACAGCTTCAGCTTCACGGTGCCAGTCATGTTCTTTTGGGTTTCGGTGACAAAGGCGCTCAGTGCTTCACGCAGAGGGGTGTACCATTGACCGTTGTACAGCAATTCTGCAAAGCAGATGGACAGCTCTTGCTTTTTGTGAGCGGTCATTTTGTCAAGGCACAGGGTTTCCAGTGCTTGGTGTGCTTTGTAGAGGATGGTGCCACCGGGGGTTTCGTACACGCCACGGCACTTCATGCCAACGAGACGGTTTTCCACGATGTCCAGCAGGCCGATGCCGTTTTTACCGCCGATGTCGTTCAAATCCCAGATGATGTCGGTGGCGGATTTCTTCACGCCATCGATGGCAACGGGCACACCTTGTTCAAAGTCGATGGTCACATAGGTAGGCACGTCGGGTGCGGTGATGGGAGAGACGCCCATTTCCAAGAAGCCTTCTTTTTCGTACATGGGTTCGTTGGTGGGGTCTTCCAAATCCAGACCTTCATGGGACAGATGCCACATGTTCTTGTCTTTGGAGTAGTTGGTTTCACGGCTGATTTTCAGAGGCACTTTGTGGGCTTCTGCGTAGTCAATTTCTTCGTCACGGCTCTTGATTTCCCATTCACGCCAAGGGGCAATGATGGTCATGTCGGGAGCGAAACGCTTGATGGCCAGTTCAAAACGAACTTGGTCGTTGCCCTTACCGGTGCAACCGTGGACAATGGCGTCGCAATTGTTAGCCTTGGCGATTTCCACCAGACCCTTGCCGATGATGGGGCGAGCGAAGGCAGTACCCATCAGGTATTCTTCGTAGATAGCACCAGCTTGCACAGAGGGGATGATGATTTCATCCACCATGGCTTCTGTCAAGTCCATGGCGTAGTATTCGTCGGCGCCAGTGGCCAGAGCCTTGGCTTCCAGACCTTCCAGTTCGTCCATTTGACCCACGTTGCCAGCAACGGCAATGATGTAGGGGTTGTTGTAGTTTTCTTTCAACCAGGGGATGATGATGGAGGTGTCCAAACCGCCAGAATAAGCCAGTACGACTTTCTTAATTTCTTTCTTAGCCATGATGTATTCTCCTTATTAAATGGTAATTACTTACCTATTGTTTTTTGACACACTCATTATACAACCATTTTGTATATTTATGCAACTAGCAAGTTGCACAATATTTCAGGAAATTTATGAACATTTTTGCATATTTGGATGATATTTCCTAAGGGTGGCCTTAGACCATCTTCTCTGGACGGACAATTTCATCGAATTCTTCGGCGGTGAGCAGACCCAGCTCTAACACCATGTCTTTCAGGCTACAGCCTTTATGCAACGCAGATTTTGCAATATACGCTGCTTGTTCGTAGCCCAGCTTGGGTGCCAAACAAGTGACCAACATAAGGGAATTGTTGAGATTTGCGGTCATTTTCTCCTCTACAGGGGTCAAACCATCCACGCAGAAGGTGCGCAAGGAGTCCATGCAGTCAGCAAGGAGTCTTGCAGATTGAATAAAGTTGTATGCAGACACGGGTAAAAATACATTCAATTGGAAATTCCCTTGGGAGGCTGCCACACCGATGGCTGTGTCGTTGCCCATGACCTGCACCGCCACCATAGTCACCGCTTCACATTGGGTGGGATTGACTTTACCGGGCATGATAGAGCTACCGGGCTCGTTTTCTGGAATGTGAATTTCCCCCATACCGCAACGGGGGCCAGAGGCCAACCAACGGATATCGTTGGCAATTTTCATCAAGTTGCAAGCCAGCGCTTTCAGCGCCCCATGGACGGCCACCAAGCTGTCTTTACTGGTGAGGGCATGGAACTTGTTGGCATCGGGGGTGAAGTGAATTTCGTTGGCCTTTGTGATAGCATTGATGTGACCGCAGACCATGGCATCAAAGCCGTGGGGCGCGTTCAAACCAGTGCCCACAGCCGTGCCCCCAATGGCCAACTGTGCCAAGGTTGGCAGTAGTGCTTCTAGCAAGGTGCAAGGGGTTTCCACCAATGTACGCCAACCAGACACTTCTTGGGCGAAGCGGACAGGGGTGGCATCTTGCAGGTGGGTGCGCCCGATTTTGATGATATCAGGATACGCCTCTTCAATGGTTTTAAAGGCGGCGGCCAAGCGTTTGGCGCTGGGGAGCACCTGCTCGGTCACTGCCAAAACCGCCGCAATGTGCAAGGCAGAGGGATAGGTATCGTTAGAGCTTTGAGAGGCATTCACATGGTCATTGGGATGCAAGGGGGTTCCTTTTTCTTCGGCAATGTGGGCAATTACCTCATTGACGTTCATGTTGGTTTGGGTGCCAGAGCCAGTTTGCCAGACGGATAAGGGGAACTCCCCTGCCCACTGTCCTGCTCGGATTTCGGTGCAGGCGGTGGCGATGGCCGCGGCTTGTTCAGCACTCAGTTTCCCTACGTCGCCATTGGCCAAGGCGCAGGCCTGTTTCAAAACCGCAAAAGCGCGGATGATTTCCACTGGTTGAATCTCATCCCCAATGGCAAAATGGTGTAAACTCCGTTGGGTTTGGGCGCCCCAATAATGTTCTGCTGGCACTTCAATTTCACCCATGGTGTCATGTTCAATACGCATGGACTGCTGTCCTCCTAATTGTTCATAAGTTGTTAATCTTATTATATAGTGTAAAAGCCTTTCTTGCAAGAGGTAATATCTTTGTCACACCCACTATTTTCACAAAAAAACGGAAAAATTCACACATTTTTCTTGCCATTCCTACACCATCTGCTATAATATAAAGCATACCCAATTACAAATTGGATGTAAAAGAAAAAGGAGAATTTCACTTGTGAAAATCATCGTTGCAGGGGTCGGAAAAGTCGGCACCTCTATCGCCAAACAACTCTCAGCCGAAGGCTATGATTTAACCTTGATTGACACCAATCAAACCTTGCTCAACGACTTGGTTGAACGCTACGATGCCATCGGTGTGCAGGGTAACTGCGCCTCTATGCCCACGCTTTTAGAAGCTGGGGTCATGGAAGCCGATTTGCTCATTGCCTCTACCAGTGCTGACGAGCTGAATTTGCTGTGCTGTATGACAGCGCAAGGCATCAACAAAAACCTCCAAACCATTGGTCGCATTCGCAACCACGAATACACCGATCAAGTCTATGGCATGATTGACGTGTTTGCCCTTTCGTTGGTGGTGAACCCAGAAAAGCAAGCCGCAAGAGAAATTGAACGGTTGATTCGCTTCCCTGGCTTCTTCCGCCGCGAAACCTTTGCCAAAGGGCGGGTGGAAATCGCTGAATTGCGTATCGATAAAAATAGTCGCCTATGCGACGTGTCTTTGATGGACTTTAACAGCATCCTCAAAACCAAGGTGCTGGTGTGCGCCGTTGTCCGTAACGGGGAAGCCATCATCCCCCACGGTATGTTTGTGCTCAAAGCTGGCGACCGTGTGTTCACCACTGGTTCCACCGAAGCTCTGAGCTCCCTGCTGAAAAATCTTGGCATCATCACCCGTAAAGTCCGTCGTATTTTGCTTTGCGGTGGCGGTCGGGTCAGCCGTTACTTTGCCCAAGCTATGGCAAAAACTGACGTGTCCATCTCCATCATCGAGCAAAATCGTCAACGCTGTGAAGAATTGGCTGAAATCCTGCCAAATGCCCATATTATTTTAGGGGATGCCAGCTCACAATCTGTGCTCCAAAAACAACATTTAGACGAATGTGATGCCCTCATCAGTTGTACTGGTATGGATGAGCTAAACATGATTATCTCCATGATGGCAAAAAGTCAAGGGGTGCCTCATGTGATCACCAAGCTGAGTCGTTTGGAAACAGGCGCCATGATTTTTGATTCACTGGATGTGGGCAGCGTGGTTTGCCCGAAGGAACAATGCTGTAGCACCGTGGTGCGCTATGTCCGTGCCATGGAAAATCAAGCTGGTGCCGCCGTTTCTGTCCACCCCATTGCCGACGGCAAGGCCGAAGCGTTGGAGTTTATTGTAGACAGCGATACCTTGCACCGCGGAGAACCCTTGAAAGACATCACCTTGCGGCAAAACACCATCATCGCCGCCATCACCCGTGGTTCTAAAACGGAGCTACCCCAAGGCCACTCCACCTTCCAAACTGGGGATGTGGTCATTGTGGTCTCCAGCGGTGATCACGTAATCCATCAGCTCAACGACATCTTCCGATAATTGAGGGTAGTCATGAATTATAAATTGATGGGGCGTTTTATCGCCCAAATTTTAGCGGTAGAAGCCGCCTTTATGTCTCCAGCACTGGCCTTGGCCCTCTGGGACAAAGACTATCAAGTGGCCAACAGCTTTTTAATCACCATTGTCCTAACTTTAGGTTGCGCTTTGGCGTTGCATTTGGCTTGCAAGAAAACCAAAGCAGGCTTTTATGCCAAGGAAGGCTTGGTTTGCGTGGGTTTGAGTTGGATTGTCATGGGTGTGATGGGGTGCTTGCCCTTTGTCATCTCTGGCGCCATCCCCTCTTTCATCGACGCCTTGTTTGAAACCGTGTCTGGCTTCACCACCACAGGGGCCTCCATCCTAACGGAAATCGCCAGCTTACCACGGGCTATTCTCTATTGGCGTAGCTTCACCCACTGGTTGGGTGGCATGGGTGTGTTGGTGTTTTTGTTGGCAGTGGCCCCTGGCTCTGGCCGAAAAGATGGCTTTTCCATGCACTTACTCCGTGCAGAAAGCCCTGGTCCAGACGTAGGGAAATTGGTGCCTCGTATGCGCCAAACTGCCATGATTTTGTACAAGCTATACATTTTAATCACCGTGCTCAATGTGGTGTTTCTCCTGTTGGGCGGTCTGCCATGGTTCGACTCAATCTGTACCGCCTTCGGCACCGCTGGCACAGGTGGATTCGCCATCAAAAATGACTCCATCGCTGGTTACAGCCCTTATATCCAAAATGTATGCACCGTGTTTATGCTGCTCTTTGGCATGAACTTCACCTGCTATTACCTCATGCTTCTACGGCAATTTAAAACCATTTTCCGTGACGAAGAAGTACGGATGTATCTGGGCATCGTAGTGGCTTCCATCGCCTTGATTGCATGGAATATCCGTGGTATGTACGACACCTTGGAAGAAACGGTGCGCCATGCTGCCTTCCAAGTGGCCAGTATCATGACCACCACTGGCTTTGCCACAACCGACTTCGATTTGTGGCCGTCTTTTTCCAAAGGGATTTTACTGTGCCTTATGCTCATCGGTGCCTGCGCTGGTAGCACGGGTGGTGGCTTCAAATGCGGTCGTGCACTATTGGTATTTAAAGGCCTCAAACGCAACATCAATCAAGTCATCAATCCCCAACGGATTGAAGTGGTACGTAACAACAACCACCGTGTCAACGAACGGGTTTTGGATAATACCAACGCGTACCTTGCTGCTTATATGTGCATTATGATTGTCAGTTTCTTGGTGATTTCTTTAGATGGTTTTTCCTTGACTACCAACATTTCCGCCGTGGTGGCCTGCTTTAATAATATCGGCCCTGGCTTTGAAATGGTGGGCGCCACTGGCAACTATTCCGCCTTCAGCGGGCTGTCTAAGGTTACCTTGATCATCATCATGCTGGCTGGTCGACTGGAGATTTTCCCCATTTTAGCACTCCTATCCTACAAGACTTGGAAAAATTAATAACAGAAAAAAACACCATCACAAACCTGTGATGGTGTTTTTTTCGACCTTTTTCTTTACAATAGGTTATATTGTGCTTTTATTATACAATATGTATTCGATTTTTCCATCTGTAATCTGTCATTGGAGCGTCAATCCCCCGAAAAACACATCGAAGGATTCCACACGATACACCTGTTTCAATGCCAACAAAACACTGATTTTTACGCTATATTTGCCTTGTTCCATTTTCGCCATAATATCACCCGTCATGGGAATCCCCATTGTGCTGCCACTTGCCCTTGGGTAAGCCCTTGTTGCCTGCGTAGCCGTTGTAGATTATCTCCTATGGAAATATCCTGCTTCAATCCACTTGCCATTGTTTTTCCTCCAATTACTCTGGATAAATAGATCCTGCTATTGATTTTACATCAGACAGTATGTTGTAATCGGATAAATACATCCAGTTTGGAGGAATTACCATGCACAACGCAGACAGTCAATCCACATTCATCAAAAAATCAATGGAATGGGTTTTCGCTCATGTGGCATTGGCAAAATGGATTTGCAACCCTGACGAGCCGATTTCACAAGAAGACCTAAAAGCAGAACTAGAAAGGGCAATTTTGACCCAAGACTATGCCTATTATGGATTGTTGATGTATCAACAGGAATTACGACACCCCCTCATAATTGTACCCTAAGCGGACGGACGCCCAATGGGCGCCCCTACGACGGTTCACCGATGGATGGTGAAAGGGAATAGGTTATAGAGCCCAAAAAACCTCCCCTTAGAGCCCAAAAAACCTCCCGAGACGGGAGGCTTTTTGGGTAGAAAAGAGAAGTATATTTCAAACACCTGTAAGTTATGCGTCTTACAAAGCATCGAAATCTGAGATTACTTCACGGAAACGCGCTTATGGGTTTCTCGTGAAAAGAGAACCATTTCAAACACCTGTAAGTTATGCGTCTTACAAAGCATCGAAATCAAAGGGGAATTATGCGTCTTGCAGAGCGTCGAAATCTTGAGCGCCAGTGCGGACACGGATGACGTGTTCCACATTGTACACAAAGATTTTACCATCGCCGATGTGGCCAGTGTAGAGTGCCTTCTTAGCGGTTTCAACCACCAAGGAAACAGGCAGCTTGCAAACCACGATGGAGATTTGCACCTTGGGATGGAGAGAAGCTTCCATCTTAACACCACGGTAGTATTCGGTGGCACCCTTTTGTTCGCCACAGCCCAGCACGTTGGTGCAGGTCATGCCAGTGATACCGATTTCAAAGAGAGCATTTTTCAATGCGTCAAAGCGAGTTTTGCTGCAAATAATGTCAATGCGAGTCATCTTGTCGCCAGAAGCAGACACAGGCACAGCATCTGTTTCAGTTGGGGTAACCAATTCCACAGGCACAGCCTCCCGTACAGGTGTAGTCCCAGTGACAGGAGTCTCATCACCAATGACAGACTCAACAGCCACAGCAAAGTCAGCGTAAGCGTTGACCAGACCATGTTCGGTCACGTCCAGACCTTCCAATTCTTCTTGCTTGCTGACGCGCAAGCCCATGGTCTTATCAATGGCAGTGAACACGATAGACATGGTGATGGTAACCCAGATGATGACAGCCACAACACCAATGGTTTGGACAATCAATTGTGCAGCGCCACCGCCGTAAACCAGACCCAAACCAGTGCCAGCAGTCAGGACATCCATGTCAGAGTAGGGATCAAAGTACGCAAACACACCCACCAGAATGGTACCGATTGCGCCACACATACCGTGGACGCCAACAGCACCGACGGGGTCGTCGATTTTCAGCTTTTGGTCAACAAATTCAACACCGAACACCACCACGAAACCAGCGATGATACCAATGATGGCAGAACCAGTGACAGTAACAGTGGAACAGCCAGCGGTGATGGCCACCAAGCCAGCCAGAATACCGTTCAAGGTCATGGACACGTCAGGTTTTTTATAGCGGATCCAAGTGATAACCATGGCAGTGATGGCAGCCGTAGCAGCGGCCATGTTGGTGGTGACGAAGATACGACCCACGTTGTTGGTCAAGCCTTCGATACCCAAAGAAGAAGCAGGGTTGAAGCCGAACCAGCCGAACCACAGCAGGAACACACCCAAGCAACCCAAGGTAATGGAGTGACCGGGGATTGCACGTGCATTGCCATTTTTGTCATACTTGCCAATACGAGGCCCAAGGATTTTAGCACCGATGAGAGCGGCCACACCGCCCACCATGTGCACCACGGTAGAACCAGCGAAATCATGGAAACCATAAGCACCCAAAGAAGACCACATACCATCGGCAGTACCGAGGGTTGCCAGCCAACCGCCACCCCAGATCCAGTGACCAGAGATAGGATACACCAGAGCAGACAGGCAAACAGAATAAACCAAGTAAGATTTAAATTGGGTACGTTCTGCCATAGCACCAGAGACAATGGTAGCAGAGGTGGCACAGAACACAGTTTGGAAAATCAAAGAAGTCCAATCGGTGTCAGCGGCAGCGGATACGCCGAAGCAACCAAACCAACCGGGGATTAACTCAGTGGTACCATACATGATGGAAAAACCCATCAGCCAATAGACCAGCGTACCACAGCAGAAGTCCATGACATTTTTCATGCAGATGTTACCTGCATTTTTTGCTCTCGTAAAGCCAGCTTCCACCATTGTGAACCCAGCTTGCATGATAAAGACCAGTGCGGCACCAAGCAGTACCCATAAAGTATCAACAGCGCTCATTGTTTCTTCCTCCTCTTGCATTTCGCAAATAAAAAAAGGGCAAGGATGACAAAGAGGGTTTCGCTCCCTCTTTGGCGTCCTTGCCAAATCTATGGATAAACAATATCACTAAATTTGCATACCGTCAACTGTCACATTGCACAAATAATGAACGAATTGTGACCACGTTTTTTCTGAGAGGTAGTACTTTGCGCTTTTGCCATCATTTTCATATATATGGTAAAAATACGCAGTCTGCTAAAAAACAGACTCAAATCATATAATTTATCACCAGATAATACCATAATTCGACTTTCTCTCTTTCATTTTCACAAGGGGCAATCTTTGCTCACATTGCACAAAGAGTATTATCATTTTAACGCACACCTTCCAAATTGAAATCAGGCGTATAGGCCGTGGTGGCAGAATTTTTATCTTGTGTATATCCTTGAAACCCATAATCCATGGCTACATCCACCACTTGCTGATACTCAAATGTGGTGAGACGACGTTGCAAATTCTTATTTTCTCCGTGATAAAACTCTGGCGTATACTGGCGCATCAAGCTTAGCAATATATCAGTCTTATCAAAATGCGTGCCCAACCAGTGAACGATATCCTTAGAGTCTTGTCGCGTGCCGGGAAGCACCAAAAGCCGCACCATAATCCCTTGCTGCAAAATGCCATCCGTCCCCAGTCTATACGGCCCTGTTTGGCGGAACATCTCCAAAATGGCTTGACTCGTCACAGAAAAATAATTTTCAGCAGCTGCATATTCTTTGGAAAGTTCTGGACTTTTATATTTGAAATCTGGCAAATACACATTCACTAGCCCCTCCAATTGTCTCAGTGCTACCACAGTTTCATAGCCGCTGGTGTTGTATACCACGGGAATGAACAACTGTGGTTTCACGCGCTCCAACGCCTGTACAATCTGACTGCTGTATTGAGTGGGACTCACCAAATTTAAGGTTTGTGCCCCTTGTTCTTGTAACTCCAAACAGATATTCGCCAGTCGCTCCACAGTGATTTCCGCACCAAAATTATCTTGACTGATTACGTGATTTTGACAAAATACACAGCGAAGAGGACACCCAGAAAAGAAAATCGCACCCGACCCATGCTGCCCACTGATGCAAGGCTCTTCCCCAAAGTGAAGCATCGCTCTGGCAATTTTCATCTGTCCACCACCGCCACAATAGCCCATCTGCTGTTGGCGGTCAACGTTGCACTGGCGTGGACAGAGCATACATGGTTCCATAGTCATCCCTCCTTTATACAATGAAAAACCCATGACTCCAAGAAGCCACGGGTTTGTTGCTAGTTTTAAAATAAACTAAATACGAAATTTGATAACATGCCCAGCACTACCATCGCTACATTCCAGACCACCACGGCAATGATGATTTTGCGCAAGCAACCTTTGGCTTGGGCTGGATCCGCCTGTTGTTGGTTGGTTCTTTTAGGCGATGCTTCATAGCGCTTAGGTGGAACAGGACGGTTCGGCGCTTGGTTTGCATGGCCTGTAGCGGTTTTTTTCCGTTGAAACAAAACTTTTTCAGGTTCGTCGTCTTCCAACTTCACCGCAACACGTTCACGGTCAAAGCTATAGTCCTCTGCTTGGTTAAATGCGCCGCAATGAGGGCAAAAAGCATCCCCAGCCCAATTATATTTGCGTTTACACTCATGGCACCGAATAACAATCATACTGCAACCCTCCTTGTTTTTCTCCATTGTACCCTGTTTTCCTCAAAAAGGCAATGGCAATCGCTAAATTTGACTGATAAATCATAACTTACACAGACTCTTTCACAGAACATCCGCGAAGCAGATGCGGCACGGTAGCACCACTATCCAACGCCACCAATCAATACCGCCATCACACCCGAGGCACCCAGAGAAATCGTATTATCATTCCGCAACATACCACAAGACGAAGCCCGACAGAATACTTCTCATTAAATCAGGCCACTGGGTGCCATTCAAGAGACCCAAGCACCCCAACAATGAACCCCCGTAAAAGCCCCTTTTTTCACTCGCTCGCAAGCGCCGTGAAAAAATCGTTTTTTGATTCTTTTGTCGAGACAAAAAGAACGTCCCACCGGCAGGTGACCGCCCCATAGGGGCAAAAAGAACACCCGTCTGGCAAGACACCATCTATCTCTCAAAATGACGCAAAAAAACCGACTTGCTTTTGCAAATCGGTTTCTCTGTGTGAGCGTTATCTATCTTCCCAGGCCGTCGCCAGCCAAGTATTGTGGACAGAAATGAGCTTAACTACTGTGTTCGGAATGGGAACAGGTGGACCCTCATCCTAATAAACACTCACTATTGAATTGTTTGACCGCTTTAGCTGTCGCCCTGGTGTAATTCACATGAATTACACCAGAACAATCTGCTTGGTGCACCTTCACGGATTCGAACCGGGGACCCACTGATTAAGAGTCAGTTGCTCTACCAACTGAGCTAAAGGTGCGGATCAATTAAAGTAATAAGTAAGAGTGAATAGTGAAAAAGTTGTTCCACCGCCACATTTGCTTATTACAGTTGAAGAAATATACCTTCAAAACCGAACACTGTATCAATTTATTGCTATGAATAAGGCTATTGCCTGCATATATTGTAGGTCAAGCCCTCGGACTATTAGTACCAGTCAGCTACACACATTACTGCGCTTCCACCTCTGGCCTATCAAACAGGTAGTCTTCCTGTGTCCTTACTCCATAAAGGATGAGAGATCTAATCTTGAAGGGAGTTTCACGCTTAGATGCCTTCAGCGTTTATCTCGTCCGTACGTAGCTACCCAGCTATGCCCTTGGCAGAACAACTGGTGCACCAGAGGTACGTCCAACCCGGTCCTCTCGTACTAAGGTCAGCTCTCCTCAAATCTCTTACGCCCGCAACAGATAGGGACCGAACTGTCTCACGACGTTCTGAACCCAGCTCGCGTGCCACTTTAATCGGCGAACAGCCGAACCCTTGGGACCGAATACAGCCCCAGGATGTGACGAGCCGACATCGAGGTGCCAAACCTCCCCGTCGCTGTGGACGCTTGGGGGAGATCAGCCTGTTATCCCCAGGGTAGCTTTTATCCGTTGAGCGATGGCACTTCCACTTGCATACCACCGGATCACTAACTCCAACTTTCGTTACTGCTCGACCTGTCAGTCTCGCAGTTAGGCTCGTTTATGCGTTTACACTCAATGCACGATTTCCGTCCGTGCTGAACGAACCTTTGAGCGCCTCCGTTACATTTTAGGAGGCGACCGCCCCAGTCAAACTGCCCGCCTAACAGTGTCCCCCGACCGGATTCACGGCCGCAGGTTAGAAAATCAGTAATTCAAGAGTGGTATCCCACCAGCGACTCCATTTAACCTGACGGCTAAACTTCTCAGTCTCCCACCTATCCTGTACATGAATCACCAATTTCCAGTATTAAGCTGCAGTAAAGCTCCATGGGGTCTTTCCGTCTAGTTGCGGGTAACTGGCATCTTCACCAGTACTACAATTTCGCCGGGCGGGCTGTTGAGACAGTGCCCAAATCATTACGCCTTTCGTGCGGGTCAGAACTTACCTGACAAGGAATTTCGCTACCTTAGGACCGTTATAGTTACGGCCGCCGTTTACCGGGGCTTCAATTCAAACCTTCGCTTGCGCTAAGCTCTCCTCTTAACCTTCCGGCACCGGGCAGGCGTCAGCCCATATACGTCATCTTTCGATTTAGCATAGACCTGTGTTTTTGGTAAACAGTTGCTTGGGCCTATTCACTGCGGCCTCTTTCGAGGCTCCCCTTATTCCGAAGTTACGGGGTCAATTTGCCGAGTTCCTTAACAACCCTTCTCCCGTTGGCCTTAGGATTCTCTCCTCATCTACCTGTGTCGGTTTGCGGTACGGGCACCTTAGCATACACCAGAGCTTTTCTCGCCTCCATATTCATCGACTTCCCTACTATATTTCGGTCCCTTACGCCCAGCGCAACCAACGGCTGGGTTCGACTAGTCTGAAGTGTCCTTCTGGTTTAAGTGTTCGGTGGCGACGGAATTTCTACCGTCTGTGCATCGACTACGCCTTTCGGCCTCGCCTTAGCTCCCGGCTTACCTTGGGCGGACGAACCTTCCCCAAGAAACCTTAGATTTTCGGCCATTATGATTCCCACATAATTCTCGCTACTCATTCCGGCATTCTCACTTCTGTACAGTCCACCGCTGCTTACGCTACGACTTCACCCCGTACAGAACGCTCCCCTACCACTACACTTACGTGCAATCCTAAGCTTCGGTTATACACTTAGCCCCGTTACATTTTCCGCGCAGAATCACTCGACCAGTGAGCTATTACGCACTCTTTTAATGTATGGCTGCTTCTAAGCCAACATCCTGGTTGTTTTCGCAACTCCACATCGTTTTCCACTTAGTGTATATTTGGGACCTTAGCTGTAGGTCTGGGCTGTTTCCCTTTTGACAATGAAACTTATCTCACACTGTCTGACTGCCAACCATCAATTATCCGGCATTCGGAGTTTGATAGAGTTCAGTAAGCTTATCGCCCCCTAGCTCATTCAGTGCTCTACCTCCGGTAATCTAAGTTAACGCTAGCCCTAAAGCTATTTCGGGGAGAACCAGCTATCTCCGAGTTCGATTGGAATTTCACCGCTACCCACAAGTCATCCGCCACCATTGCAACGGGGGTCGGTTCGGTCCTCCATGGCATTTCACTGCCACTTCAACCTGCTCATGGGTAGGTCACCCGGTTTCGGGTCTATAGCAACTAACTTCATACGCCCTATTCAGACTCGCTCTCGCTACGGCTCCGCTACTTAATAGCTTAACCTTGCTAGTTACCATAACTCGCCGGACCGTTCTACAAAAAGTACGCCATCACCCATTAACGGGCTTTGACTGCTTGTAAGCACAAGGTTTCAGGTTCTTTTTCACTCCCCTTCCGGGGTCCTTTTCACCTTTCCCTCACGGTACTGCTTCTCTATCGGTCACTGAGTAGTATTTAGGCTTGGAGGGTGGTCCCCCCATATTCCCACCGGGTTTCACGTGTCCGGCGGTACTCTGGATACTGACTAATTAACATCGGTTTTCGGATACGGGTCTCTCACCCTCTGTGGATGGCCTTCCCATGCCATTCTCCTAACCTAGTTAACCGTTATGTCAGTCCAAACCCCAGTGAATAAATCCACTGGTTTGGCCTCTTCCGCGTTCGCTCGCCACTACTTACGGAATCTCTGTTGATGTCTTTTCCTCGTCCTACTTAGATGTTTCAGTTCAGACGGTTCCCCACGTACACCTATTTTATTCAATGCACGTTACATGGATATTGTCCATGTGGGTTTCCCCATTCGGAAATCTGCGGATCAAAGGATATTTGCTCCTACCCGCAGCTTATCGCAGCTTATCGCGTCCTTCATCGGCTCTCAGTGCCAAGGCATTCCCCTTGCGCTCTTTTTAGCTTGACCAATCGAAAACTAAGCTGATATCTCAGTTAGATTTCGTTCTTTCGAATTATGCAGGCAATCAAAAAGTTTTTTGTTTGAAGTTTTTTTGCTTTCGCAAATCCGCTTCCGTTGAAATTGTAATGTGTTACCCTCATCTTTTCAGATGTTGTTCCACAATTAAATAATATCTTAACTAAAATTCTCTGTATGTTTTAATTAAATCAAAACACGCAGAACCTTTCTGTTGCCTTACTTTTACTTTAATTTGATACAATGTTCAGTTTTCAAGGTACATTCTTTAGTCATCTTTCGACAACTCAGAGCATAAATGCTCATTGAAATTCTCTCTGTTGAAAAAATTTCAATCAACACTTATTTCTTATTCACTATTACTTATTACTTTAAAAGTGGTGGGCCTAGATGGACTCGAACCATCGACCTCACGATTATCAGTCGTGCGCTCTAGCCAGCTGAGCTATAGGCCCATATGGTGGAGATATCGTTGTCTACCACCAGTTTTATTGGTGGAGAATAACGGGATCGAACCGTTGACCTCCTGAATGCAAATCAGGCGCTCTCCCAGCTGAGCTAATCCCCCAGACTAAGCACCGCTCTAGCGTGTGCCCTCTAAATTAAACAATGTAACAACTTCAAAGCTCAACGGCTGACCTTAGGACGTTACAAGAGAAGTCAATTTCATCTCTCGAAGTCTCCTTAGAAAGGAGGTGATCCAGCCGCACCTTCCGATACGGCTACCTTGTTACGACTTCACCCTAATTATCGAACCCACCTTCGGCCGCGCCCTCCTTACGGTTAGGCTACGGACTTCGGGTGTTCCCGACTCTCATGGTGTGACGGGCGGTGTGTACAAGGCCCGGGAACGTATTCACCGCGGCATGCTGATCCGCGATTACTAGCGATTCCGACTTCATGCAGGCGAGTTGCAGCCTGCAATCCGAACTGAGACGGCTTTTAGGGGTTCGCTCCACATCGCTGTATTGCATCCCTCTGTTTACCGCCATTGTATTACGTGTGTAGCCCAGGACATAAGGGGCATGATGATTTGACGTCGTCCCCACCTTCCTCCGTTTTGTCAACGGCAGTCTCGCTAGAGTGCTCTTGCGTAGCAACTAACAATAGGGGTTGCGCTCGTTGCGGGACTTAACCCAACATCTCACGACACGAGCTGACGACAACCATGCACCACCTGTCTCTACTTTCCCCGAAGGGCACCTGATGTATCTCTACTTCGTTAGTAGGATGTCAAGTCCTGGTAAGGTTCTTCGCGTTGCTTCGAATTAAACCACATAATCCACCGCTTGTGCGGGCCCCCGTCAATTCCTTTGAGTTTCAACCTTGCGATCGTACTCCCCAGGTGGGATACTTATTGTGTTAACTGCGGCACGCAGGGGGTCAGTCCCCGCACACCTAGTATCCATCGTTTACAGCGTGGACTACCAGGGTATCTAATCCTGTTTGCTCCCCACGCTTTCGCGCCTCACCGTCAGTTGTCGTCCAGTAATCCGCCTTCGCCACTGGTGTTCTTCCTTATATCTACGCATTTCACCGCTACACAAGGAATTCCGATTACCTCTCCGACACTCAAGAAAAGCAGTTTCAAATGCAGTTTGGAGGTTGAGCCTCCAGATTTCACATCTGACTTGCCTTCCCGGCTACACGCCCTTTACACCCAGTAAATCCGGATAACGCTTGCCACCTACGTATTACCGCGGCTGCTGGCACGTAGTTAGCCGTGGCTTATTCATCAAGTACCGTCTTCTACTCTTCCTTGATAAAAGAAGTTTACAACCCGAAAGCCTTCTTCCTTCACGCGGCGTTGCTGGGTCAGACTTGCGTCCATTGCCCAATATTCCCCACTGCTGCCTCCCGTAGGAGTCTGGGCCGTATCTCAGTCCCAATGTGGCCGGTCAACCTCTCAGTCCGGCTACTGATCGTCGCCTTGGTAGGCCATTACCCTACCAACTAGCTAATCAGACGCGAAGCCATCTTTCAGCGATAAATCTTTGGTACTCGAGCCATGCGACCCAAGCACATTATGCGGTATTAGCAGTCGTTTCCAACTGTTGTCCCCCTCTGAAAGGCAGGTTCTTCACGCGTTACTCACCAGTCCGCCACTGTCCTCTACTTCAATTGACCGAAGTCTCTATCCACAGATTCTCGTTCGACTTGCATGTGTTAAGCACGCCGCCAGCGTTCATCCTGAGCCAGGATCAAACTCTCAATAAAATGGTATTTAAAGAGACCGTAGTCTCATCAAATCAGTTTATCAAGCTTTTGCTAGCTTAATTAGTTTTTTTATAGTTACCTCAGTCCTGCAGAGAATTGACTAATCCGCAGTTTCGTTCGCACAACCAAACTCTTGTCGGGCAACTTTCCGGTGTGTTGTAATTACTCACAACACTTACCGTTGGTGCTTTAAAAATTTTTGTTACATTGTTTAATTTACAAGGTACACGCCGACGTTTCCGTTCAGCGGAGTGTTATCATTATACCAGAACCAGAACCGTTTGTCAAGAACTTTTTTTCAAAAGTTTTGAACCAGAAGTTCGTGTTCGGTTTTGACGACTTGATTATTCTATCATAATCAACACCGTTTGTCAAGAACTTTTTTCAACTTCTTTTCGGAAGTTTTTGAAGTTTTCGACGGTCAGGTGAACTTGAACCGAAGCTCTCGTTCGTCGCTGACAACTTTTATATCATACCAGATACATGGCTGTTTGTCAAGAACTTTTTTCGAATTCTCAAAGGAAAGAGAAAAGCTTTCGACGCCTGTCGCAGCACCTTTTGGGCAACCGCTCGAGACAGCTTAGTTAGAATACCACGGCATTCGATAAAAGTCAACACTTATTTTCAGTTTTTTGCAAGTTTTTTCTGATATGGAAAATGGTGGATGGGTTTGGGGTAGGTTTGCCGTGAAAACGGCGGTTTTTCCCCCTTCGGGGGTGTCCTGCGGACGGCTTTGCCCCCTTCGGGGTGTCCTGCGGACGGCTTTGCCCCCTTCGGGGCGGACCACTGCCGTGGGGGCATTCTTTTTGTATCGACAAAAAGAATCAAAAAACGATTTTTTCACGACGACTGCGGTCGAGTGAAAAAAGGGGCTTTATGCGAGGGCTCATCGCTGGGGTGCTTTGGTCTTTTGAACGGCACCGAGTGGCCTGATTTGACGCGAAGTATTCTTTCGGGCTTCGCCCTGATGGGGAGATGCGGTTGAGATGGTGCCATTTCTTTGGCGTGCCTAGGGTGTGGGTATGGTATAGGTTGGTGGCGCTGGGTAATACGGGCGACCACAGGTCGCCCGTACAGGGAACACCATTGCATACAAGCCAAGCTGACCGCAGGTCAGCGCCCACCCAGCGCCACCGCACCAACCGACGTCCACAATCTAAGGCACCTCAAATGCGTGTTCCCATGTCATCGTACGATAAACGTGCGGCAGCAATCAGCGTTGGTTCGCGTATCCCACACGATAAGCCGAACGGATGTGAGCCAGATGCCCCAATAGCACCGCACCCACTCACACTTACAATCCGTATACAATGGGAGCACGTGAGACAGATGACCACGCGTGGTCATCTGCCACGTGTAAGATTTTTGGTTACTTTGCATCTTTGCAAAGTAACGCCCGCGCGGCGAGCGCCCCCCACGGAGTGGGAAGGAGTCCATCAAAAGAGAATTCCCACAGGGTGAAGCAAATTGCAATCGATTTCCACGGGCGGCTAATAGCCGCCCCTACAAGGGTCGGGGGCGAAGAAAGCCCGCGCGGCAGCATCCTCCACAGCAGTGGGAGAAAGTGTATCTAACAAGAACTCCCTCAGGGTGAAGATATTAAATCAATCTACATAGACAAAAAAAGAGAGGGTTTCCACCCCTCTCTTACTATATTATATGGTATAACCCTTACATCTTGCTCACTGCATCGAATTCAGCTTTGATTTCAGCAGAGGGCGCCGCGGTAGCCAAGCTGACCACCACGATGGCTACGAATGCCACGATGAAGGCAGGCAATAGTTCGTAGATATTCCACACGCCGCCCATAGGACGCACCATGTACTTCCACGCAAAGACCATGATGCCGCCAGCAACCAAGCCAGCGATGGCACCTTCTTTGTTGCAACGCTTCCAGAACAGAGACATTAGCATAACTGGGCCAAAGGTGGCGCCGAAGCCTGCCCATGCAAAAGAAACAATATCAAACACAGAGCTGTTGGGATCGCTTGCCAAGAACATAGCCACAACTGCAATCACCAGCACGGTGGCACGGGCAGCCATCAATTGTTGCTTTTCGGTCATTTTCACACCGAAACATTCGCTCAGCAAGTTTTCAGACACACCAGAAGCAGCGGTCAACAATTGGGAGTCAGAGGTGGACATGGTGCAAGCCAAAATACCTGCCACCACAACACCTGCAATCAATGCAGGGAAAACGCCATAGGTAGACAAAAGACCAGCCAACTTCACCACGATGGTCTCAGAATCAGAGCCTTCCAGCACGGCAATGGCGCCCACTTTGGACACAGAATAGCCGATGATACCGATGAAAATAGCCACAAACATGGCAATGACCACCCACACAGATGCCACGCGACGGGACAGCGCCAACTTATTTTCATCTTCAATGGCCATAAAGCGCAATAAGATGTGGGGCATACCAAAGTAGCCCAAACCCCAAGCCATGGTGGAGACAATGGTGATGGGACCATAGGCAGAAGAAGTCAAAGTGGTGGGATCATGGATTTCAATCATAGACAGATAGCCCACCAACTGGTTGGCGTTGTCCATCACCACATCCAAGCCGCCAGCCACGCTGATACCAAAGAACACCATGACAATCATAGCGATGCTCATGACAATGCTTTGGATAAAGTCAGTGGTAGAGGCAGCCAAAAAGCCACCCAAGGCGGTGTATGCCACGATAACAATGGCAGAAACAATCATAGCCGTCATGTAATTGATGCCGAAAATGCTGTTGAACAGCTTGCCGCAAGCAGCAAAGCCAGAGGCTGTGTAAGGGATGAAGAAAATCAAAATGACAGCGGCAGAAATGCCAGTCAAAATATGCGCGCTGTCGTGGAACCGCTTAGCAAAAAACTCAGGAATGGTGATGGCGTCAATGTGATGGCTGTACAAGCGAATCCGCTTTGCCACCAAAAGCCAGTTTAAATAAGTACCGATGCCAAGGCCGATGGCAGTCCAACCTGCGTCAGAAATACCGTACAGATACGCCACGCCGGGCAAACCCATCAACAGCCAGCCGCTCATGTCAGAGGCTTCGGCACTCATGGCGGTCACCAAGGGCCCCAGCTTACGGCCACCTAGGTAGAAGTCGTCAGAAGTGTTGGTTTTCTTGGAAAACCGCAGGCCAATGCCCACCATCATCGCCAAATACAAGGCGATGGTTACCAAGATGCAAATATTTTCTGTTGTCATGATCAAATGTGCTCCTTTTTCTTTCAATTCTTGAGCAGTATATCACATTTTAAACCAGAATGAAATACAGAACAGTGTATAGAATTAGTTCTATACACTGTTCTGTATTTAATCGTATACCCACTGATGTCACAAGCTTTTTCTAATTGTACAACCAGTTATACAAAAGACAAGCAATTCAAGGATGACCTTCTGTGGAAAGCGCATAAGTTTTCAAAAAACTGGGTGTCATTTTATCGCTGTAATCCACCAGAGAATAATCTCCTTCACACAGACACCAATCGTACAAAAGGGCACGTTCCCATAAGGCATAGCCTTTGACAATTTCATTGGCCGTCATATCTTGGCGCAATTGTTCTGCCTTTTGACCCTCTACCACCGTTTGGCGCAGTAGCTTAAAATACAATCGCGAGCGGTCTAGCAAATGCTTCTCGCCCCGTGCCAACAGCTGGGTAGCCAACAATCTGCTGAGCAAATCGATGGACACACGGTCTTCAATCATAGCAAAGAGCTCATGGTTCAGGTACATCAGCTTCTCCATGGCAGACAAATCTGGATTCATGGTTTCCATCAAAACCGCATATTGCTCATCAAATACATTGGATAACGTGCCTAAAAGAGCGTCTTTCCCTCGAAAATAATGATAAAATGAGCCTCGAGATGTTTCAGATTCATAGATAATATCCTCAATGCTCGTGTGGTCATAGCCTTGCTCATAAAACAACTTCCAAGCGGCGGCGATGATGCGCCCTTTGGTATTTCGTGCAGATTTCTTTGGCATAAGCACCCTCCTTGCCTACTTTTTGTCTTCAGTGTACCACAGGCAAGGATTTTGTGCAAATAAATTGCCAAATTCCCTGTCTTTTTGATACAATCCATGTTTTTCCCAAAACTGCTATTGCACATCTTTCGTTTCCTTGTTATAATAAAAGTAATCAACTAACGCACGGAGGAATCCCTTTGAATTTTTGGAAAATGAATGGCGCTGGCAATGATTTTATCATGCTCGACAACATCGCCAGTCCCCTACCCACCACCGATTATCCTGCTTTGGCACGACTTCTGTGTGAACGACATCTGTCCATCGGCGCTGACGGCTTGATGGTCATCGACCACCCCACAGAAGGTGGCGACTACAAAATGCGCTTTTACAACTCCGATGGCTCCATCGGAGAAATGTGTGGCAACGGCGCGCGGTGCATTTGCCGCTATGGCTATGAAACCGCTCTTGCTGGCCAGACCCAACGGGTGGAAACCACCGCTGGCATGATCACAGGTCATCGCATCGATGCACGCAACTACTGCATACAATTAAATAGTGTTACCACCATGGAACTAGACTTCCCCATGGACGTGGACGGCACCACCTATCAAGCTTGCTACATTGAGTTGGGTAACCCTGGACTTCCCCACGTGGCAGTGGAAGTCCCCAATTTAAAAGACCAAGACGAAAATTGGCTCCGTGAATTGGGGCGCAAGCTCCGTTGGCACCAGTCTTTACGCAAGGGCGCCAACGTGAATTTCTACGAAATTCTCGCTCCTGACCACCTGTACGAACGCACCTTCGAGCGTGGCGTGGAAGATTTCACCTACGCTTGCGGCACTGGCACTGGGTCTGTAGTCTCGGCGCTGACGCTACAAGGCAAAGTGTCTGGCAATCATGTGACCGTGGACATGGTGGGCGGTCGATTGTTCATCGATGCACCCATGGTAGACGGCACACTGACCCAACTACACCTCACTGGTCCCACCAATATTGTTGCAAAAGGCCAAGTCACTGACGAAGACTTGTGCCTTGCAAAATAAAATTCCCCTGTGTGTATGGAATCCAATAAAAAAAGGAGAAAAAGTATGAAGAAAACATCTCTAAAAGAATCCTACGGCCTGTTAGCTTTGATGATGGGTGGCATGATTCTCGGTACCATCGTGGGTGCCATGTGGCCTGGTGCCACCATGTTCAAGCCCTTGGGGCAAATTTTCATCAACCTGATGTTCTGCATCGTCATCCCTATGGTGTTCGCCTCTATCTCTAGTGCCGTGGCTAACATGAAAAACCGCAAGCGTGCCGGTAAAATTCTAGGTACCACCGTGGCTACCTTTGTGGTCACTGGTCTGTTCGCTGGTGCCGTCATGTTCATCCTCGTGAAAATCTTCCCACCTGTGCTCACCCCTTGGCAAGGTCTAGAAGCTGTTGAAATGTCTGCCGCCTCCTCTGTAGGTGATTTGATTGTAGGCTTCTTCACCGCTGAAAACTTTGTCACCTTGATCGGGCCCAGTTCCATGTTGCCCTTGATTGTCTTCTCTGTGCTGTTTGGCCTGAGCGTCAATCTGGCTGGTGAATCTGGCGCTATGGTGGCACGCGGCTTGGAATCTGTCACCGCTTGTATGTTGCAAATGGTGAAAATCGTCACTTACTACGCTCCCATCGCCTTCTTCGGTATTTTCGCAAATCTGGTGGCAACCTACAGCGCAGAAGTCATCTCTGACTATGCCCGTGCACTGCTGCTGTACTATCCCCTGTGCTTTGTCTACATCTTCACCGCATGGCCCCTGTTCGCATGGATTGGTGCTGGCAAGTTGGGCGTGAAAACCATGATGCAAAACATTGCTCGCCCTGCCGTTACCTCTCTGGGCACCTGCTCCTCTGTGGCTACCATCCCCACCAACATGGAAGTGGCCAACAAAACCGGTATCCCCAAGGACGTGTCTGAAATGGTGTTGCCTCTGGGTGCCACCATGCACATGGACGGCTCTTGCTTCTCCTGCGTGCTGAAAATCACCTTCTTGTTCGGCGTGTTCGGCAAGGATTTGGGCATTGAAAACTTCTTTATGATTATGCTGGTCGCTGTGCTGTCCTCTGTGGGCATGAGCGGTGTTCCCGGCGGCGGTTACATCGGCGAACTGATTATGTGCTCCATTTTCTTCCCCGACCAAATCGCATTTGCTTATCCCATCGCCGTGGTCATCGGCAACTTGGTTGACCCCCCTGCAACCATGATCAACTCCGCTGGCGACTATGTGGTCTCCTTTATGGTGGCCCGCGTGGTGGACGGCAAAGACTGGCTGGAAAAAGCTGTCGCTGCCAAAGAAGCAGAATAATTTCACCCAACAAGACAGGGGATTGGCAGTGCCAATCCCCTGTCTTTGTAACCTTTGGAGGTATTATGAATATCAAACTTCTCATTGACCCCACAAAGCGCACCAATCCACCTGCCTACACCCAAGACAGTGCTGCTGACTTGGTGTCGTGGTATCAATCCGCCGTAAACAGTGGTCAAACCATGGTGCCCAGTGCAGATTGCGGAAATAGCTCTCTTTCCAACATGGCATCGGTGGTGCTCCGTGCCATTGTGGATAGCCAGCCTGCGCAAGAGGTGACCATCGTCTGCCGTGACGGAGCAGAGGCCAAGGTATACGCTCAAATGTACAACTTCTGGTTCGCTGGCACCAAGGCAGAACGGTTGGAAGTGGAAGAGGATTAAAAAACGGCGAGGGCAAGCCCCCGCCCTACGGTACTACTTCTTTGTGTAGGGCGGGGGCTTGCCCCCGCCGCATGGGTTGCATATTGTCACAGGGGTACTTCATTCCCCTTTTGCCTTCTCAAAAGCGGCACTCACCGTTCGTAGTTTGCCATTTTTCTGGTTGTGCTTATCTACCACTTGGCGCATTTGCGACTGCGCTGTTTGCAATTCTTCCCAGAACATATCTGCCGACACGCGGATGGCGCCATGGCCTGTGATGATCAGCTGTTCCACGTTATCAGAGCTGGCCACACGGACATGGTGCTTTTTTGCCAAATCGTAGGTTGCCTTTTCAATGTAGGCATCGGCGGTTTGGCTTTCTTTTGTATACACCACGTGAATGTTGTGGTATTTTAAGATTTCCCCCTCATTTCTGGCTACTTTATAGGCGTCAAATACAAGAATCAAGTGGCAATTGCGCACGCCTTGATAATTGCACATCATGTCCATCAGTCGTTTTCTTGCCACATCCAAGTTTTCTTGGGCGACTTTATTGAGCGCATCCCATGCAAAAATCATGTTATAGCCGTCTACTAGCAAATACTCTTCCCCAATTTGAGCAGGCTTAATTTCCACGTGCTCGGCAGTTTTCACAGCCGCCATAGGACGACGAAAATCGTTGGTGTTGCCGTTTTTACCAGTTTTGCCTTTGCCATAGGTCCGCTCAAAAATAGCTTGTAACTCTGCATTGTCGTAGAACGAGCCTCCTGTATTGGCTGTCCGATGGGTATAGCGAGGGGCATTTTGCAGTGATTCCTCTTTTTCACGGTCAAGCTCGGTGTGCTGATAGTCTGGCACTTGGTGCCATTTGACGGTAAAGCCAGCACCGTGGGTGCAAAACACCGAATCGGGTGTGTGCTCCAAATCCGCCTCTGGGTCATAAGCCCATTTTGCCACCAATTGCTCTTGTTGCGCGCAGGGTGCAAACCCACCCAATTGGGTGCGCAAACGACCGAGCCCTTTGGTGTACGAAGCCACAGCCGTGGCGTAATCAGTCATGGCTACCACAGGGGCTGAACCAGTGAACTGGGCTTCTTCCCCCACCAAATTGGGGGCAGAAATTTTACCGCCCATCAACTGCACATCTCCCATGGCACGACCCACCTGCTGGCTGGGCACATCCAACGTGAAGTCATACCACGGCTCTAGCAAAATGGAATTGGCCTGCATCAACCCTTGGCGCACAGCACGGTAGGTAGCCTGACGGAAATCCCCACCTTCAGTGTGTTTATCGTGCCCACGGCCACCCAACAGCGTAATTTTCACATCGGTCAACGGATGACCAGAGAGCACCCCAAGGTGGACACGTTCACGAAGATGGTAACACACCAACCGTTGCCAGCTTGGAGACAGGAGATTTTCGCTACATCGGTTCTCCACCACCACACCAGAGCCATTGGGCAAGGGGGCAATTTCCACCACCACCTCTGCATAGTGGCGCAAAGGCTCAAAATGCCCAACGCCGATGACGGTATCGGCAATGGTTTCTCGGTAGACAATGGCCCCTGTGCCAAAGGTTACCTCCCAGCCAAATTTACTTTGGATTTGGTGGGCCAACACCTCCAATTGCACCGCCCCCATGAGCTGAATTTGAATCAACCGTTTGGGCTCGTTCCAACTGAGGTGCAGTTGAGGGTCTTGCTCCTCTAACAGCCGCAATTTCTGCAGAGCTGTATGGGGATCAACCCCATCTGGCAGGTTCACATGGTAGGTGAGCACTGGCTCCAAGGCGGCACTTTGCCCCACAGGCTGTGCGCCCAGTCCATCGCCTGCCTTGGTTTGAGTCAATCCAGTGACGGCGCAAACCATGCCAGCGTCAGCACAGGTGAGCTGTTCAAATTTAACCCCTGAATAAAGCCGCAATTGGTCGGCTTTTTCGCTCCATTCTGGCTCCACAATGGTTTGTTTTGCCACCAAATTGCCGCCCGTCACCTTCAAATGGGTGAGGCGATTGCCCTGTGGGTCACGGGTGATTTTGTACACTTGCGCCCCAAATTCAGTGCCATAATGGGGCGCAAGCGTGTAATCTGCAATCAAATCCAGCAATTGCGCCACCCCTTCTAGCTTCAGCGCCGCTCCAAACACACAGGGGAACAGCTTACGCTGGCGCACCAAAGAGGTGAGAATATCTTGACTCAACTCCCCCTCTTCCAAAAAGGCAGACAGCGCCACTTCATCCATCATGGCCGCTTGCTCGTGGAAATCAGGGTCGATAACATCCAGACAGCCATCGGCAAATACGGTTTGCAATTCTGCCAAAACTTTATTTTTATCCGCTCCAACTAAGTCCATTTTGTTGACAAAAACAAAGGTTGGAATTTGGTGACGCTGGAGTAAATGCCATAAAGTTCGAGTGTGCCCTTGCACCCCATCGCTGGCGGAGATGACCAAAACGGCATAATCTAGCACGGAAATGGTGCGCTCTGCCTCGGCTCCAAAATCTACGTGACCGGGGGTATCTAACAGCTGTATCCGCAAATCACCATAGGTGAGTACGGCTTCTTTTGAAAAAATGGTGATGCCCCGTTGGCGCTCTAAACTATCTGTATCTAAAAAGGCGTTTTGATGGTCCACGCGCCCCAGTGTGCGCAAGGTGCCGCTTTGGTACAACAGCGCCTCAGACAGGGTGGTTTTCCCTGCATCAACATGGGCGAAAACCCCCATGACTAAGTGTTTCATATGGCTCTCAACTTTCGTTGGTTTTTTCTATCAGTGTACCATATTTACTGGCTCTGTGCAACCTCACCAGTATTTTAACTGGTTTTTAACCTAATTTATGTTGCAAAATGGAAGCAACGTGATATGATAATAGGTACCGAACAAATGCGGTTTGCGAATCGCATTTGCAAATCATTAATGACTGCCTGCTTGGGATGTTGCGCCAAATGCGCAACATCCCAAGGTGCAAGGATTTTTGCCTTGCGAGGCAAAACCCTTGCACCTGAACAACGCAAAAACACGATATAAAACTTGATAGCTGTGTGTTTTTGTGTTGTTCAGCAGGCATTATGTAGTAAAAAAGCGCAAAGGAGTACCACCATGCCAGCTGTTGCCGCCCATGCTCTATTCGGGCAAGCCGTGTTTGCCCACTTACCCCTCCCCATTCAACACCATCTTTCTACCCATGATTCCTATTGGACATTGGGATTTCAAGGGCCAGATTTATTATTTTACCATAAACCACTATCCAAAACCCCCATTGCCGCCTATGGTTCTGCCCTACACGAAAAAAATCCTGTCGCATTTTTTCAGGATGCCCCTTGGGATGACCCACGGCAGGTGGCCTATTTGCTAGGGTTTGCCTGCCATTATTGCCTTGACCGTGCCTGTCACCCCTTAGTGAATGAGACTGCTCATTTCCAATCCACACCCCATCGATTGATAGAATCTGCCTTCGACTTGCACCTGTTAACCAAGGCAAATTTACCCCTAACACGAAAAAAATTCATCCCGAGACTCCCCTTCTATGCCCCCATTGCCATGGCCTACGGGTTGCCAAGCTCCACCATCAAACACTGTGGTCACAATTTTCACCGTTATACAGGTGTCTTAGACCACCCAAAATTGGTTTCTCTGGCGAAAAAGCCCAGTTTCTCCTCCCTTTGCTTGCCAGCTGCGCCAGCATATCCACAAACCTGTCAGCAACTGGACACCTTATTCCAACAAGCCATCCCCACTGCCGTCACCTTGGTGACCAAACTGTACCAATGGGCAGAAGAAGGCCACCCCTTTCCCTGTTGCCTGTCTGAAAATTTTGAAGGGGTCGTTCCAGAATAAAATAAATAACCAACGGGAGGGGATGGAACCCCTCCCCTACTAGACAACAGCGTCTGTAGGGGAGAGAGATCCATCCCCTCCCGTTCTATTTTTTATGAAACTCTTATTTCACCAAACCAATGGCTTCCACTTCTACCAACACGTTCTTAGGCAGCGTTTTCACAGCCACACAAGAGCGAGCAGGGCAGTTGGGGAAATAGGTGGCGTACACTTCATTGAAGGCCACAAAATCAGCCATATCGGCCAAGAAGCAGGTGGTTTTAAACACTGCATCATAATCACTGCCACCAGCTTGCAGCACACCACCCAAGTTTTCCATCACTTGCTTGGCTTGAATTGCAATGGTTTCGCCAGCAATTTCGCCTGTTGCAGGAATGGCTGGAATTTGACCAGAGGTGTACACCACACCGTTGACCACCATACCTTGGCTATAAGGGCCAATGGCGGAAGGGGCGTTGGAAGTAGAAATTTTTTGCATAAGAATTGTCTCCTTTAAAATATTGGGGCACCTCAAAAAAACTAGAGTGTGCAAAATGGAGCAAGATTTTTGTTCTGATTTTTGATGAATCCTGTGTGGATTTGGCAAAAAATCAGAGCAAAAAACCATTCAGTTTGTATGCTATCGATTTTAGATGTGCCCATTTATAATACCATTGTATCAAGGAGTGGCGCTGGGGTCAACTGTTTTTGCAAAAGGATTGCGCCACGCTTTGCATTTTGTTTGAAACAGGTGCTCGCATTGGCTGTCTGCCAAGTAATAACGTCCATCTTCTGTCCGTTTGATGGCGCCAAAACGGAGCATGGATTGGAAATTATCACGAGCAAACATATGATCCATGGTGTCAATAGACAACTCTTTGTAGGTCACAGCAGTCTCCTCCGCCGTGGCATTGACATTGCCAAAGCACTTGACCAGATAATAAAAGTCTCGCATAACTAGCTTAGTTCCTACGCAACACATAGGCAAATCCTCCTTTAAAATTTCATTTTATTCTGTCCATCGCGGACAAATCGCTTCATTCCATCTCACCCATGGCAAACATCGCCAAGGTGACCGCTGATACGGCGGCGGTTTCGCATCGCAAAATCCGTTTACCAAGGCTCAACGACAAGGCACCAGCTTTCACAAAGGATGTTTCCTCTTTTTCGTTGAAACCACCTTCACTGCCGATAATCACCCCCACAGATTGTGCAGTGTCTAGCCCCGCGGTGACAAAGGATGTGGTGGCGTGTTCATAGAAAAACAGGTTCACCTCTTGGTGTTGCATATCGGCAATCACTTCCCCAAAAGTCATGGTGGGAGCCACTTCCATGGGGATGCTTCTGCCTGATTGCTTGCAGGCTTCGGCGGCAATTTTTTGGAGACGACCGCGTTTTTGGTCATCTTTTTTGCTTTTTTTCGCCACGCAATAGGCGCTTTCAAAAGGAATGAGCTTACTAGCGCCCAATTCGCAGCACTTTTGCACCACAAACTCCAACTTATCTCCCTTGGGGAGCGCCATGTACACCACCAAATTTTTCCGTGGCTCGGCTGGGTTTGGAATGCCGTCCCCCACAGTGCAAGTCAGGCAATCGTCGCCGTCAATGGCGGTGATGGTGGCAGGATAATCCATGCCATTTTGGTCGCACAGAGTTAGGGCATCCCCTTCTTTCACACGCATTACGCGGATGAGGTGAACAGCGTCGTCTCCCATGACTTTTGCAACTTTATGGTCATATAATTCTGTTAAAAAATATCGATGTGCCATTATTTCACACCCTTAAACACGCTAATATTTTTAGTGAAATACTCCGCACCAGAGTAAACGGTGGTGCCTAAAATAATGGCTTGGCACAGCAGGTTAAAGGAATGGGGTGCTGGTAATAAATCAATGACCAACATCAAACAGATGCACACCATGGTGGCGGCCGTTTTGATTTTTCCAGACCAGCCAGCGGCGATGACTTTCCCTTGTTCCACAGCCACCATCCGCATCCCAGACACGGCAAATTCACGCACCAGCACCACGGCCAAAATCCAACCCAGCATTTGTCCTTGTTCCACAAGGCAACATAGCGCCGCCATCACAAGGCATTTGTCGGCAAGGGGGTCCATAAATTTCCCAAAATCGGTGATTTGATTGTAGTGGCGTGCCACATACCCATCCAACCAGTCTGTGAGACTGGCCAAGATGAAAATTGCCAAAGCGATATAATTGGCGTTGGGAATATCCAAATACATCACCACCAAAAAGGCAGGAATCATGGCCACCCGTGCCATGGTGAGTTTGTTTGCAGTGTTCATAAAAAACCTCCAGTTTTTTAAGCTAAGAGCTAAAAGTGAACAGTGAAAAACTATTCGCCTGCGGGCGAGTTTGAACACGTCGCCACCGTTCCTAGCTCCGCCCGTGGCGGATAGCTTTTCACTCTTAGTCCTTAGTTTTTAGTTTATACCATCTTCCCAGTCAATTCCCCGTCCATAGTGTCGGTGATTTGCACCATGACAAAGGTGCCAGGTTCCACTTCGCCCTCTGCTTCAAAATGCACACGGCCATCAATGTCAGGAGACTCGGCATAACTGCGACCAAAATACATTTGGGTTTGGCTGTCAAATCCTTCGCAGAGAATTTCCCGTTCTTCCCCCAACGCAGACTCGTTATAATCATCCATGATACGAGATTGGACATCCACCAGCAAATCGGCACGACGAACCGCTTCTTCAAACTCCACGCGCTCCATTTTTTCTGCAGGGGTACCCTCTTGAGGGGAGAAGGGGAACACCCCAACCCGTTGCAAATTCACTTCACGCAAGAAGTCGCAGAGCTCTTCAAAGGCTTCTTCATCTTCACCGGGCAAGCCTGTAATCAAGGAGGTTCGCACCACCAAGCCAGGGAGGGCTTCCTTCAATTTAGGGAACAAATCCAGAAGATAGGCCTTGTTGCCACGGCGATTCATGGCGGTGAGCACGGTGTCGTTGCAGTGCTGAATGGGCAAATCCAAATAAGGCAGGATTTTTTCCTCTTGCGCCATGACTTCAATCAACTCTGGGGTGATTTCGTCGGGATAGAGATAGTGCAAGCGAATCCAGTGGAAGTCCATTTTACATAGTTCTTTTAGCAGGTCTGCCAAATGGCGCTTGCCATCCCAATCCATGCCGTAACGGGTGATATCCTGCGCCACCACGATGCACTCTTTCACTCCAGAATCGGATAGTTTTTGGGCTTCCGCCACCACATTGTCCATGGGGCGAGAACGATATTTGCCACGCAGAGATGGAATCACGCAAAAGGCGCAATGGTTGTCACAGCCTTCTGCAATCCGCAAATAGGCATACCAAGAAGGGGTGGTGAGCACACGGTCATATTCGTCCTCAGGGGCATGAATGGAGGAAAACCACGTGGGCTTGCCTTGGTGCATCACTTCGTCCACAGCACGGGCAATGTCAGCATAGTTGCCTGTGCCCAAAATGCCGTCTACTTCAGGAAGCGCTTCCATAATTTCATCTTTGTAGCGCTGTGCCATACAGCCTGTCACCAGAATTTTCTTCACTTGACCTTCTAGCTTCAGTTTGCCCATTTCCAGTACATTGGCAATGGCTTCTTCTTTGGCGCTGTCGATGAAACCACAGGTGTTCACCACCACCACGTCGCTACCGTAGGGGGTGGGCATCAGGGTGTGACCTGCGTCACGGGTGCGCGCCATCATCTGCTCGCAGTTGACTTGATTCTTGGCACAGCCAAGGGAAATAAAGGATACGTTATAGTTCAAAGTTGTGTTACCTCATTATCATTTGTAGTATAGGAGACGGCGAGAGCAAGCCCCCGCCCTACGGTGATAGAGTCGTCAGTCATCTACAGAATTTTTATATCTGTCCAAGCCCTGCTTGATGTCGCTCCATGAAAAGCCACGGCGCATCAGGGCATCGGACACTTTTTTTATTGTTTTCATATCTGGATTGGCATCATCACCTAGTTTTTTTGCAATAAACTTTTGGATTTGGTCGTCAGGCTCTGGCGCTTCCTCCAAGGCCTCGTCCCACAGGTCTCGGGGCACATCTTTTTCTTGCAATTTAGCTTTCAACCGTTGCCGTCCATAGCCCATGGCACTATAATGGCGCACCAAAGTGGCGGCATAACCACGGTCATCTAACGCACCGATGGCCTCTAGCCACTCCACCGCATGGGTGGCATCATGATGAGCGGCACCTTGGGCTTGTAATTTTTTCAGTAGCGCTTGGGACGACATGGCACGCTTACCAATCAGCGCTGCACCCTTGGCTTGGACATGGGATGTGTCGGCCTGAGACTGCAACTGGGAAAGGGTTTGATCATCCAAATCATCCCCAGAACGGAGGCCGAAATCCAGCAATTCTTGCTCTGTAATCTTCAGGCACTGTCCGTCCTCTAAAAACACCAAAACCCGCCCCACAATGTGAGGCGAGGGTGTGATGCGATCAATTTTCATGGATACCTCCATTGGACTAAAAGCTAAAAGTGAAGCGTGAAAAGCGCCTTGTGCAACCAAGGGTTGCACAACAGCCCGAAACACAACAAACCACCAACCCTTTTCGCCCAAGAATTTTTTCGTCAAGCAAAATGAAAAGCACAGCCAATATTTTTATATTGGCGCGCATTTTCATGAAGCATGGCGGAAAAAGGCTGGGTGAAAATTAGTTATCGTCGAAATCGTCGGCATTTACATCCACCGCTTTGGTGGCCACGCGGCCTGCGGCACGGGCGGCGATACGGGATTGATTGCTCATGAGCTTATCAAAATTTTGACGGATGCCTGCTTCCAAATTATCAGCGGCCTCAGGGTTTTCTTTCAAATAATTCTTGGCGGCATCACGGCCTTGACCCAAGCGAATTTCACCCATGGAGAACCAAGAGCCAGATTTTTGCACCAAGTCCAGCTTGACACCAAGGTCAATCAATTCGCCAAAACGAGAAATGCCTTCGCCGTACATGATGTCGAATTCTGCTTCACGGAAGGGGGGTGCCATTTTATTTTTCACAATTTTGGCACGGGTGCGGTTACCGATTAACTCGGTGCCGTTTTTCAGGGCTTCGATACGGCGGACGTCGATGCGGATACTGGAATAGAATTTCAGAGCACGACCACCAGTGGTGACTTCGGGATTACCGTACATGACGCCCACTTTTTCACGCAATTGGTTGATGAAGATGACCACGCAATTGGTTTTACCAATGGCACCAGTGAGCTTACGGAGGGCTTGGCTCATCAAACGAGCTTGAAGGCCCACATAGCTATCCCCCATTTCCCCTTCGATTTCGGCACGGGGCACCAAGGCGGCCACCGAGTCAACCACCACGATGTCGATGGCACCTGAGCGCACCAAAGCTTCCGTGATTTCCAAGGCTTGCTCGCCTGTGTCAGGCTGGGCGATGAGCATATCTTCCACATTCACTCCCAGTGCATGGGCGTAGGATGGATCCAAGGCGTGCTCAGCATCCACGAAGGCCACTTCACCGCCCATTTTTTGTGCCTCAGCCACCATGTGGAGCGCCAAGGTGGTTTTACCAGAGGATTCTGGGCCGTAAACTTCGATGATACGACCTTTGGGGACACCACCGATGCCCAGCGCCAAGTCCAAGGACAAGGAGCCAGTGGGGATGGCTTCGATATTCAATTCTGCACGGTCACCAAGGCGCATGATGGCGCCTTTGCCGTAGGTTTTTTCAATTTGTGCCATGGCGGTGGTAATGGCCTGCTTTTTTTCGCCAGCCTTTTTCTCCGTTGGGCTTACCAAAGGTTTTTTCTCTGCCATAGTGGTTATTCCTCCTTATACTTGCTGGCACAACGTGCCATATACAACACGGGGGATGTCCCCCAAATCTTTTACAATTTCCAAATTTCCAAAGCCTTGGTCGGCCATAATTCCCATCACAGCTTCGGCTTGGTCAATGCCCACTTCAAAATACAAACCCCCGTTGGGTTTGAGAATGGACTTCCACTCCTTGGCGATGTAGCGGTAAAAATCCAGTCCATCGTCACCGCCATCCAAGGCCATCAGGGGCTCAAAATCCTTGACGCTGGTGTCTAATGTCACCACATCCGCGCTGGGGATATAGGGTGGATTTGAGACGAGACAGTCAAACGTGCCCAGCGTGGACGCTGGCTTCACTAAGGCATCCACCTGCAAGGTGGACACTTGACTGGTGAGACCATTGCGCCGCGTATTTTGGCGGCACACTTTCAACGCACCCTCTGACAATTCCCCCAAAATCACCCGTGCGTGAGGCAATTGAGAGGCCAGCGCCAAGCCGACACACCCACTGCCAGCACACAAATCCAAAATGCGGCAAGGATTTTTTTCGTTGCAAAAGGCAATGGCTTTGTCCACCAACACTTCTGTGTCAGGTCGCGGAATCAGCACATCTGGGGTGATGTCCAAAGGCAAGCCATAAAATTCCCATTCGCCGATGAGATACGCCACTGGCTCACCGTTTAAATGCCGCTCTAATAGCGCTCTTGCTCTATGTTCTAAGTCGTTGGAAATGTATAAACCACCAACGCTCAGCAGTTCTTCTTTGGTTTTGCCAGTGGCAAAGCACACCAGCTCACGGGCTTCTAAATCCGGAGACGGTGCCCCTGCCAAACGAAGGGCACGGCGCAAGTCTAAATATAAATTATGATAGGTGATTGCCATTGCTCTGTCTCCTTACCAAGTGTCTTCGCCGTCCACCTCAGGCAATACCAGCTGTAGGGAACGCAGTCCCACTTCGATGATGGCATCGTCTTCTGGTTCAAAGGTGGTGAAGTTTTGCATCCACATTCCCGGTGCAGATAAAAAGCGCGTGAAGGCGTTGTCATGTCGCCCCACCATGCGGTTGATTTCATAGGTGATGCCCACCACAAACGGCAACAATGCCAAATGCACCAAGGTACGCATCCAAGCGGCAGTCATGGGCCAAATGCCAAAGACAATGGCCGATAAAATGATGGACACGCAGATGACCACAAACAAAAAGCTGGTACCACAACGGGGATGGTGGCAAGGCTGTTTGCGGACGTTTTCCACAGTTAAGGGCAGGCCTGCTTCATAGCAGAAAATAGATTTATGCTCGGCGGCATGGTATTGGAACACACGCTGAATATCTTTGGTTTTGGAGCACAAAATCAGATAGCACATGAAAATAATGATTTTCAGCACCCCTTCCACCACATTGCGCCCCCACAGAGGGAAGCTGGGAGCAAAGTGCAAAATGCCAGCGGTTAGATAGGTGGGCAAAATCATAAAGAGGAACACACTCAGCCCCACGCCCATAAGCATGGCCAGCCAGATGATGATGGTTTCTAATTTCTTGCTGGAGATTTTGCTCTCCAGCCATTTCTCGAATTTAGAAGGTTCTTCCTCTTCATCGGGGAAAAACTCTGCTGAGTACATCAGCGCCTTGACCCCATTGAGCATAGACCCTAAAAACACGGCACCACCACGGACAAACGGCCAGCCCAAAATAGGATAGCGGTCACGGATGAATTTGATGTCGGAAACTTTTTCTACCAGTTCCCCTTCTTGGTTGCGCACCACAATGGCCTGTTTTTTAGGCCCGCGCATCATAACCCCTTCAATCAGTGCCTGCCCACCAATGGTGGTGCGGAAGGTGCAGGATTGTTGTTTTTCGTCTGCCATGGGTTGTCCTTTCTGATGGGGTCGCCCCCGTGTTCGGCATAAACCAAACATCTGTTCTATTAATTATAGCATAAGTTGGATAAGATTGTAAAGTGTTTTTTAAATTAGTTTGAGCCAATCGTAGGGGCGGATTCTATATCCGCCCGTTGTGGGGTCTCCTAGGGATGAGGGCGGATATAGAATCCGCCCCTACAACAAAATATAGGCTATGTAGTTGCGTATTTTCACTGTTCCAGTGGGAGATAAATCCGTGCCACAGCGCCACCACCTTCGGCATTGGCAATGGTAAATGAACCATTGTGTCGGGTGATGATTTCCTCACACACGGCAAGGCCAATGCCACTGCCACGGGCTTTAGACGAGCCTTTGTAAAACTTTTGCTTCACAAACGGAAGCTCTGCCTCTGGCACACCAGCACCGTAATCTCGAATGTCGATACGTGCATAGCTGCCAGCTTGGCGAACAGACACGTCAATCCGCTTGCCACCGCCGCCGTGCTTAGCGGCATTGTCCAGCACGTTACAAAACACCTGCTTGAGCCGTTCTGGGTCACCAGAGATAAACGGCAATTGGCTGTCGTTATCGTCGTAATGAAGCTCGATGCCCTCTTGTTTAAATAGCTCACGGTAGGTGAACACAGCGTCTTCTAGCTCTGCTTGCAAGTCCATGGTTTCAAGGCGCAAGGTAAAGCGTCCATCTTCGATGCGGGTAAAATCCAGCAATTCTTCCACCATGGACGTCAGGCGGCGAGACTCTTTTAAGATAATGTGCATCCCACGGCGCAATTCTTTTTTGGTGGCGTTTTCATCCTCTAACATGGTTTCGCTCCAGCCATTGATCGCCGTCAGTGGGGTGCGGAGTTCATGGGAGACGGAGGAGATAAACTCCGATTTCATTTTTTCATTTTGCCCGATTTTCAACGACATCTGGTTGATGTTTTCCACCAGCTCCGCCAACTCATCCACATAGGGGTTTTCAAGCTGTACACCATAACTGCCAGAGGCGATGCGATTGGCCGCCCCAGACACCACCGCCACTGGCTTGACCACGCTGTTGATGAACACCAAATTGGTGACAATAATCAACAGTAAGCACACAAAGGCAATGGCAATCATAATCCAAACCCCTTGGGCGATCTGCTGATTCACCCCTTCAAGGCCTGTGGCATAGCGCATCATCCCCACCAGTTGCCCATGGAAATAAAGGGGATAGGACACAGAGAGAATATCTTCCCCTGTGCTGGGGTCTTGCCCACGGAAGGTGTCCATTTCCCCTGTGGCAATGACATTGGCAATGTCACTGGTGCCGGGGGATAAGCCTGCGGTGAGACCAGAGGACGACAGGAGAATCTGCCCAGAGTTGTTGATAAACTGTAGCTCGATTTGGTCGCGGTCTTCAAAGGTGTCGGTGTAGCTGACCGCCATTTGATAATATTGGGTGTAGCTGGTCATAAAATAACTGGCAAAGGCCTCTGCCGTGGATTTAGCGCGATTTTCAAGCCCCTGCTGTAAGCCACTGTAGTAGTAGGAGGATATCCCCAAGGTGGCAATGACCACAACCGATATCAGCAGTGCCAGCACTGGCAAAATGGTGTTGAAAATCCACCGCCGCCGCAAGCCGCCAATGCGCATTTTTTTGGATTTTGACATTATGGGAGTCCCTCCTTTCTTCAGATGAATGACTACTTCTTCACTATTACTTTTTCACTATTACTTTTATAGTCCCCACTTATACCCAAAGCCCCAAACGGTGGTGATGTAGGTGGGGGATTGGACATTGTCTTCGATTTTCAGCCGCAGACGGCGGATGTTCACGTCTACGATTTTCAGTTCCCCAAAGTAATCTCTGCCCCACACTTGGTCTAAAATCTCTTCTCGAGAGAGGGCTTTTTGGGGGTTTTCCATGAATACTTTCATGATGGTGTATTCCACTTGGGTCAATTTCAAACGCTGACCATTTTTCTCCAAGGTGCGGTTGCGGGTGTTGAGCAAAAATGGTGGCTGATGAATCTCCCCAGATGGCACCACCGTGTCGCCGCCAGAACGGCGGTATAAGGCATCCACACGGGCGGTGAGCTCTGCCAAGGAAAAGGGCTTGGTGACATAATCATCGGCCCCTGTCATCAGCCCCGTCACCTTGTCCATTTCTTGGGAGCGCGCCGTCAACATTAAAATGCCGATTTTAGTGTTGGTGGCACGGATATGACGACAGACTTCAAAGCCATCAATCCCCGGAAGCATCACATCTAGCAATGCCACGCACACATCACTGTGGGCACGGAGCAGTTCTAAGGCTTCCTCACCACTTTCTGCTTCAATCACATCATAGCCTGCACGGCGCAGATTTAAAACAATAAAACTGCGAATGCTGGCTTCATCTTCCAAAACCAAAACCTTTTTCATAGGTGGTATGTCTCCTTTTTTTGAAATGGGAATACCCCGCCCACAGGCGGATAGTTTTTCACTTTTAGCCCTTAGTCCTTAGTTTAATCAGCTTTCCCCCGGTGTCCATTCTGCCACAATGGTATAGAAGGCATTGCGCAGTTCATCTTCGCTCAAGGGGGTGTCCCAATTGTTGTTGGCCTCATAGAATTCAGCGGTGACAATGGCGCTGGTTTGACGGCTGAGGATAAATTGACTGCCACGCAAGGCGCTATATTCTCGGTTATCCCCTGTGTAATAGGAAATCCGCAAGAAGGCCTCTGCCTCCTGCATACTCTCGTCCACTGTCATACGGTAGAACACCACCGCCGCCTCATTGGCACTGATGGTGGCGCGCTCAATGCTCACCAATTCTCGCCATTGGTCTGGCAATGTTAAATACCAACCTTGCTCAGCATTGTGATAGGTGGCCAGCGCCGACTCACTTTGGCCTTGGCTGTCAAAATGTACCCATTCAATGGCATACTCCATAGCCAAACCCATATCAAAATCGGCAAACAGGCTAGGCAATGCCACCGCCACAGGCACTTCTGTATATCCATCGCCGTCAATATCTGTGGGATAAAGACTGCGGAAGGGGGCAATCACCGCAGACACCCCTGTTTGAGCCAACAGCGCCACGTTTTTTAAAATCCCCTCTTGTTGCACCAAAATATCCACAATACCCAAGCCATCGGCAGTGACGCCAGTGACAAAAATAGCAGGTGTGCCGTCAGACAAGGTGCCTTGGGTCACACGGCCTTGCTGACTCAGTTCCCCCATGGTGATGGATAGGGAGGCGGAGTTGGTCATGCTCAAACCGCCGTCACCCCATTGGTACACATCAGCCAACCCATCCCCTTGACCTTCACTGTCAGAGCGGAGCACCACCACTTCGTCGGTGCCAGAGCTGTCTAAATCAGCCAAGGTATAGCGAACGTAATCACTGGTCATCAGCTCGCGCACGGATTCTCCCTCAAAGGCATACACACTCAGCGCTTGCACATCGGCACTGACGCGCCAACCCACCACCAGTTCCATCAAACCGTCGCCGTTGAAATCTTCATAGGCCACGCTGTAAATCTGGGTGCCACTGCCATAAATGGTGGTATAAGGGGTAAAATCTTCCCCTGAATTATCAAAAATATGGATTTGCAAGGGCTTTTCTTGGTCGTCATTGCGCAAAAATGCCAGCGCCTCTTGATGTCCGTCCCCATCTAAGTCCACCATCTGCACCGCTTGCAAATGACTCCCAGAGGCAGGCGCCGCATACTGGGCACCTTCTTGCAACAGCAAATCAATCTGGGCTTCCAGATGGGTGTATTCTGCAGGCAATTGGGGCAGCTGGTATAAGTTTTCAATGGGTTCGATGGCTTGACAGCCTGTCAGCAGTCCACAGACCACTATCAACATCAGCCAGTTTATCTTCTTCACAACCACCCCTCCTTTCCAGTGAAATTTTCTCTATAATCGTACATTTATACTATATCATATCAATGCCGATTTGAACAGTCTTTTCTTTTGGGGTTTACCCTTTATTCATGAATGGATTCTCCTCCACCAAAAACAACAGGGTGCTGGATACGCCCCTATAACTTCATACCGAAACCATTGTAGGGAACAGTCTTGACTGTTCCGCTTTCCCACGCAAATCCTGCCATGGGAAGCGGAATGGTCAAGACCATTCCCTACACTTGTATTTTTTGTTGTGCAAATTCGAAACATACGACTTTGCCCCATTATACGCTCATCGCAACGTCTCAGGGTACACACCCTTGTCATGGAGGGCTTTCAAGCTTTCCATCACCACAGGGCGGTCTTGGGCATAGGTCATGCCAAACCAACGCTCTGGACTATGTAGCACTTCCACTTCCAGCGCCCCCTTGGTCACTTCTTCCCCTACCATCACAGGAAGCAAGCACTCTGCCTTTACATTGTCCCCTGCTTCATAGCGGAGGAAGTGCTCAAAATAGCCATCCATGGCGGTGAAAATAGAAGGCTGGAACCCCCATAAGTTCATGGACACAATGGTATCGGGCGCCAACACGGTGTCGGTGTCCAAATCCACCAAGGTATCGTCGTCGTCCAACTGAATTTTCAGCACCTCTTCCACCGTCACCAGCTTCCCATCTGCCACGGTGCACTTCCCACGGGAGACAGTGCCGTAATGGCTGGCGGTTTGTAGCAGAGAATAGCCCACCATGGCGGCCTTGCCTTGGGGTGCCATGTTCACCAAGGCTTGGTACATGGCGCCAAAACCATCCACACCGTAATAATCGTCGGCATTGATGACACAGAAGGGGCCATCCACCACATCCTTGGCGCTCAAAAGGGCATGGATGGTGCCAAACGGCTTGGTGCGCCCCTCTGGAATAGTGTAGTAATCAGGGATGGAGTCAAAGGTTTGGTAGGCATAGGCCACGTCCACCAATTGCCCGTCCTTGGCGGTTTTTGTCCGCAAGTATTCACCGCACAGCCGTTCCATCAGCTCGGTCATCTCAGGCTTAATGATAAAAACAATCCGCCCAAAGCCAGCACGGATGGCATCATGTGCCGAATATTCCATTAAAATCTCGTTGTTAGGCCCCACGCCGTCCACTTGTTTATTACCGCCGTAGCGAGACGCCATGCCTGCCGCCATAATCACCAAAGATGCTCTCATGGTTGTTGCCTCCTTTAGTTGTTTCTTAATTTGTAAGCCGTGCCCATAGCCAACGGGCGGATATAGAATCCGCCCCTACATAGCCACGCAACACGATTTTCCCCTTTATTTTAACGTATTGTAACAGAATTTGCAACCTCTCTTGACAATTCTCCTTCTAAGTTGTAACATGAGAATGATTTTCAAATTACACCATCTTAATTAGGAGGTAGCCATGGCGTACCAAACCAAACAATTACAAGCTTTAATCGACTGCCTTGCAAAGTGGGGGCAACGACCTGTCTCCGCCGCCCAACTGCGGGGTGATTTGCAAGCCATGGGCAAGCCAGTCAGTCTGGCCACCATCTATCGCCAGCTAGACCGCCTAGCCCAAGGCCACCAATTGCACAAAATCGTCACCCCAGAAGGGTCACTGTTTCAATACTGCCCCCACCACGAAGGGGAAACTGCCCAATGTCTCATCCACTGTCAAGGCTGTGGTCAAGTGTCCCATTTGGATTGCCACGAAGCCTTGGCGCTGTTTGACCATTTGTCACAGCACCACGGCTTTCAAGTGGACCCAGCCCTCACCCAACTCACCGGCACCTGCGCCCAGTGCCAAGGAAAGGAATCCCTATGAACCACCTGCTATTATCCTGCCAAACTGTCACCTTAGGGTATGAGGGACAGGCTGTTTTAAAAGGCTTCTCCTTAGACATCTGCCAAGGAGATTACCTTTGCATCATCGGCGAAAATGGCTCTGGCAAGTCTACTTTGGTGAAGGCATTGCTAGGCCTCATCACCCCCATGGAGGGGAAGCTGATGCAAGACCCCTCTTTGCAAAACGGCGCCATTGGCTACCTGCCACAACAAACTGCCGCCCAGAAAAACTTCCCTGCTACGGTGATGGAAGTGGTGCTCTCTGGGTTTTTAAGCGGTGGTCGGGTGCGGTTTTTCTACACCGCCGCCCAAAAATCCCAAGCCTTGCAGCAGCTGGGCAAGTTGGGGATTTTGGAATTGAAAGACGCCTGCTACCGCAACCTCTCTGGGGGTCAGCAACAGCGTGTGCTGTTGGCACGAGCCCTGTGTGCCGCCAAGGAATTGCTGGTGCTAGACGAGCCCATCACAGGCCTTGACCCTGCCGCCGCCCAAGAGTTTTACAAAACCATGGGCTACCTCAACCAAACAGAAGGCAAAACCATCATCATGGTCACCCATGACCTAACCCCAGCCCTCCACCATGCCAAATCTGTGCTCCACATGGGGCGCAAACAATGGTTCCACGGCTCGGTGAACGAATATCTGGCTTCCCCTCTGGGCAAGCGCTTTCAGGAGGGACTTTAAATGGATATCCTATTGCTGATGTTTTCTTACACCTTTATGCAGCGCGCCTTGCTAGCAGGTGTGTTGGTGAGCCTGTGCGCCGCCTTGCTGGGTGTGTCGCTGGTATTAAAGCGCTATTCCATGATTGGCGACGGCTTGGGTCACGTGTCTTTTGGTGCCTTGGCCATTGCCGTGGCGCTGGGGTTCACCCCCTTGTATTTCTCCATCCCCGTGGTGATCATCGCCGCCTTTGCCCTGTTGCGTTTGGCCAACCACCCACGGTGGAACAGCGATGCTGCCATTGCCGTGGTCAGCGCCTCCTCCCTTGCCATCGGTATTATGGTCATTTCCCTGTCACAGGGGATGACCACCGACATCGATACCTATATGTACGGCTCTGTGCTGGCCATGACCAACCAAGATGTGATTCTCTGCGTGGCAGTGAGCCTTGTGGTGTTGGTGCTGTTCATCTTGTATTATCACCGCTTGTTTGCTGTCACCTTTGACGAACGCTTCGCCAAAGCCACAGGATTGAAAGTAGAGCGCTATAACTCACTGCTGTCCATTTTAACCGCCTTGACCATTGTGTTGGGCTTGCGGATGATGGGTGCTCTTTTGATTTCTTCCCTTGTGATTTTCCCAGCCCTCACCGCCATGCAACTGTTCAAAAGCTTCCGTGGGGTCGTGATGTCTTCTGCCGCCACATCGGTGGTGTGCTTTTGCGCTGGCCTAATCTGCTCCTTCCTCTATAACACCCCCGTGGGCGCCTCCGTTGTGATGGTGAATTTGGGGATGTTTATGCTCTTTAGCGTGGTGCGGATGGTGTTGAAACGGTAAGTGCCAATCAAATGGCCAATCCATTGGTAGGGTGGGATGTCCTCACACCGCCGTTTTCCTCAAGGAACGGCGGTGTGAGGGCACACCGCCCTACATACATTTTACACGCTACATACGGAGGTTTTTATGCTCACCCCACTCCTCGCTATCATCTATCTTGCCTTTATCAGCCTTGGACTGCCTGACGCAGTGTTGGGGGCGGCTTGGCCCACCATTTCCACTGCGTTTGACACCTCCGTGTCCTCTATGGGGATGGTGACCATCATCATCGCCGCTGGCACCATTGTCTCTAGCTTGCAAAGCCACCGCCTCATTCACAAAATCGGCGTTCATGCCATCACCACCATCAGTGTGGGCATCACTGCCGTCTCCTTGTTGGGCTTTGCCTATAGCCCCAACTTTTGGGTGCTGTGTCTGTGGGCGGTGCCTTACGGTTTAGGGGCTGGCAGTGTGGATGCAGCGCTGAACAATTACGTCTCCCTCCATTTTGAAAGCAAGCACATGAGCTGGCTCCACTGTATGTGGGGCGTGGGTGCCACCACTGGCCCCTACCTGATGGGTATGGCGTTGACAGGTGGTGCAGGGTTTTCTGGTGGCTATGTAGCTCTTTTTGCCATCCAAGGGGTGTTGACAGCGGTGATTTTTCTCAGTCGCCCTGTCTGGACCGCCAGTGCCCCCTCCTCCGTTGCACAACAACACAGCAAAGTGTTGTCTCTCAAGGAGATATTCGCCATCCAAGGGGTGGCACAAATCGCCCTGACCTTTTTCTGCTTTTGTGCCATTGAACAAACCACAGGGCTTTGGGCGAGCAGCTACTTGGTGTACCAGCGCGGGGTCGCCCCTGAAACCGCCGCTGGCGTTGCCGCTTTGTTTTATCTGGGCATCACCGTGGGGCGTGGCATCAATGGCTTCATTGCCATGAAAGCCACCCACAGCCAAATGATTTACGGCGGATGCGTCATCATGGCAATCGGGGTGGTGGTATTGCTGTTGCCCATGGGGCAGACCACCGCCTTTGCAGGACTGTTGCTCATTGGGCTCGGCTCCTCCCCTGTCTATCCCTCCATCATCCACGCCACACCCCACACCTTTGGCATCGCCCACGCCCAAGCCATCACTGGGGTAGAAATGGCAAGCGCCTACACAGGCACCTTGACCATGCCAGCCCTCTTTGGACTGCTGGGTAACGGCATTGGCTTTTGGGTGTACCCTGTGTACATTGGGGTGTTATTGGCGGTCATGGTGGTGCTCTATGGGTGGACCATGAGAAAAACTAAAAACTAAGGACTAAAAGTGAAAAACTATCCGCCACGGCGGAGCTGAGAACGATTACTGTTGTCCCTTCTCGCCCCACAAGGTGAATTGCCCATCGAGTAAGAGAGGTCACTCTAGGGTGCAGGCGGTCGTTTTTCACTGTTCACTTTTAGCTTTTAGCTTAATTGCATAAATTGTAAACTTTTTGCCAAACTAAGATGGAAAACCCTTGCATAATTTTAGATTCTATGGTATAGTATTGACTGTTAGATAAGTTAAATTGAGGAGTGGGCACAAGCCCGCTCCTTTTCTCGGCCTTTTTTAGTCACTTAAAACAGGCTAAACCATGAGAAAAGGAGGTAGTTTTTATGAAAAAAGTCACTGAACTCACAGCAGAATTGGCAGCAGACGCCATCGCCAAAGCTGGCTGTACTTTGTGGGATGTGGAATATGTGAAAGAAGCAGGCGGTTGGTATCTGCGGATTTTGCTAGACAAAGAAGGCGGCGTGGATATCCAAGACTGCGAAGCCATCTCCCGTACCGTCAGCGATTTGCTAGACGAAGCAGACCCCATCGACGGCAGCTACACATTGGAAGTTGGTTCTGCTGGGGCAGAACGTGCTTTGAAGCGTCCTAGCGATTTTGAAAAATTCATAGGGCATCCTGTCACTGTGAAGCTGTATCAAAACCGTGACGGTCGCAAAGAATTTGAAGGCGATTTAACCGCCTACGATTCTGAAACTGGCACCGTGACCATCACCATTGGCGGCACAGAATACACATTCGAGAAAAAAGCCATGGCATTGGTAAGACTGAGAGTGGTATTTTAATGAACTAAGAACTAAAAGTGAATAGTGAAAAACTATCCGCCACGGGCGGAGATGGCACGGTTATACACTACACCGTTCCCAGCCCCGCCGCAGCGGATAGTTATTCACTCTTAGTTCTTAGCTCTTAGCTAAATCATCCCCCCCTACATTACAATAGAAGGAGACTCCCCTTATGAGAGGCAAAAAAAAGGTGAAAGAGCCTGCTGGCATGAACTGCAGCGAAATTTTCGTTGCACTGGAAATGTTAGAAAAGGAACGTAACATCCCCATGTCCTTTATGATGGACAAAATCATCCAAGCATTAACCACCGCATACAAGCGTGACCACGAGCACGTGGAAAACGTTATCGTGGACGTAGACGAAGCAAACAGAGAACTGAAAATGTTCGTCCAAAAAGTCGTCGTAGAAGAAGAAGACTATGTTGACCCTGAAAACGAAGTGTGCATCGACGAAGCAAAGCTGATGTCTGCACGCTACGAAGTGGGTAGCATCATCCACTTCCCTGTGGACACCGTGGAATTTGGTCGCATCGCTGCTGGTAACGGCAAGCAAGTGATCATCCAAGGGCTCCGCGAAGCAGAACGCGGCATGGTGTATGAAGAATTCAACTCCAAGCAACACGAAATTCTCACTGGTGTGGTCACCCGTATTGACCCCCGTAACAACAACGCTTCCTTGCGCATCGGCACTGGCACCGAATCCACCGAAGCTCTGCTGATGGCAGGGGAACAAGTGGAAGGGGATCTGCTCAGCGAAGGGATGCACATCAAGGTATATGTGGTGGAAGTCCGCCGCTCTACCCGTGGGCCTCAAGTGCTGATTTCCCGTACCCATCCTGGTTTGGTCAAGCGTTTGTTTGAACTGGAAGTGCCTGAAATTTACGACGGCACCGTGGAAGTCCGCTCCATCTCCCGTGAAGCTGGTAGCCGTACCAAAATGGCTGTGTGGTCTCACGATGAAAATGTAGATTCCATTGGCGCTTGCGTGGGTCCCAAGGGGCAACGTGTTGCCAACATTGTCGATGAACTCCGTGGTGAGAAAATCGACATCATCAAGTATAGCGAAGACGCCAGCGAATTCATCGCCGCCGCCTTGGCGCCTGCTGATGTGGTGGAAGTCACCTTGGCAGAAGAAGGCAAGTCTTGTCGTGTCATCGTGCCCGACGACCAACTGTCTCTGGCCATCGGCAAAGAAGGGCAAAATGCCCGTCTGGCCGCCCGTTTGACCGGCTTTAAGATCGACATCAAGCCCGAAAGCTTCCTCACCACCGTGGTGGAAGATGACGATTTGGAAATCGAAGGCGAAGAAGAATTAAGCTAAAAACTAAAAGTGAAAAGTGAAAAACTATCGCCTGCGGGCGAGATGGAACGGCTGTATACTACACCGTTCTTAGCCCCGCCGCAGCGGATAGTTATTCACTCTTAGTTCTTAGTCCTTAGTTTAAAGAAAGGTAACCCATCATGGCTAAAGTACGAAAAATACCCCAACGGCAATGCTTAGGTTGCCGTGAAATGAAAGATAAAAAATCTCTACTGCGTGTGGTGCGCTCCCCTGAAGGGGAGGTATCCTTGGATTTTGGCGGCAAAAAGCCTGGCCGTGGCGCTTACGTGTGCCACAGTTTAGAATGCTTGAAAAAAGCGCGTAAATCCAAAGCTTTAGAGCGTGGCTTTGAAACCCAAATACCTGCCGAGGTCTACGATGCCATGGAAAAAGAATTAGGAGGCGCTGATGGCCAATAATCCTCTGTCCATGGTAGGCATGGCATTAAAGGCTGGTTGCGTGACCGTGGGGGAAGAACCCTGTGGCATCGCCGCCAGAGAAAAGAAAGCGCGGCTATTGCTGTTGGCCAGTGATGCTGCCGACAACACCCGTCGCCGCTGTGAACACTTCGCCCAAGAGGGCAACTGCATCATGCTGGTGGTACCTGATACCAAAGCTGGCTTGGGCGCCATTGTGGGACGCAAGTCCTGTGCCATGGTTGCTATCACTGAAATCGGTTTAGCCGCCACCATTGCCAAGCGCCTATCTGCCATTGACCCTGCCTACGCTGAGGCGGCAGAGAAAATGGAGCTAAAGGCCAAGCGTGCCCAAGAGCGAAAAACCAAGCAAGGCCCTAAAAAGGAAAAACCTGTGGTTGAGAACCACCGTAGGGACGACCTGCGGTCGTCCGCTCCCCAACGCAAGCCCTACAATCGCGACGGTGAACGCAAACCCTACAATCGCGACGGTGAACGTAAACCTTTCAACCGCGACGGCGAACGCAAGCCTTTCAATCGCGATGGTGAACGTAAGCCCTACAATCGCGACGGTGAACGTAAACCTTTCAATCGCGACGGTGAACGCAAGCCTTTCAACCGCGACGGTGAACGCAAGCCTTTCAATCGCGACGGTGAACGCAAACCTTTCAATCGCGACGGTGAACGCAAGCCCTATGTAAAGCGTGATGGTGACGAGGCCACGCCACGTGGTAACTCCTTCCGCGGTACCCGTCCTGTGAAAAAGGGCAAAGGCTCCTATCGCAAAAAAGACAACGCCTAACAAGCGAACAACATAAACATTGACCCAATCATGCACTGTAGGGGCGATTCACGAATCGCCCGTTTCCCTAAAAAATTTACCAACTTTACCCAGAAGTTGGAGTAATCGAGGTGGCTTTATTTGAGTACAAACCAAAACGCAAACAAATACCGTGTCCATGAGGTGGCAAAAGACTTGTCCGTCTCCAACAAAGATGTGGTGGATGTGCTGAGCAAATACGCACAAACCCCTAAAAATCACATGCAGGTTCTCTCCGACCAAGAGCTTTCCTACGTGTTTGACGCACTGACCCAAAAACATAAATCTGCAAGTATTCTGGAGATTTTCGCCGAAGCAGAGCCCAAAGCAGCACCTGCCCCCAAAGCAGAAGCGAAGGTTGAGCCAAAGGCAGAAGCGAAGGCTGAACCCAAGGCTGAACCCAAGGCTGAACCCAAGGCTGAACCCAAGGCTGAACCCAAGGCTGAACCCAAGGCTGAACCCAAAGCAGAAGCGAAGGCTGAACCCAAAGCAGAAGCCAAACCCGAACCCAAGGCAGAACCTAAGACAGAAATCAAGAAAGTAGAGGCCGCCCCTGTGGAAACTCCGAAAGCACCAGCCCCCAAAGCGGCATCTCCCGCTCCCCAACAACCAAACCACCCCCAAGGTGACCGTCCCCAAGGCGATCGTCCCCAAGGCTATCAAGGCAACCGTCCCCAAGGTGACCGCCCTCAAGGCTATCAAGGCAACCGTCCCCAAGGTGACCGCCCTCAAGGCTATCAAGGCAACCGTCCCCAAGGCGACCGTCCTCAAGGCTATCAAGGCAACCGTCCCCAAGGCGACCGCCCTCAAGGCTATCAAGGCAACCGCCCCCAAGGCGACCGTCCTCAAGGCTATCAAGGCAACCGTCCCCAAGGTGACCGTCCTCAAGGCTATCAAGGCAACCGTCCCCAAGGCGACCGCCCTCAAGGCTACCAAGGCAACCGTCCCCAAGGCGACCGCCCTCAAGGCTATCAACAACGTGATGGTCAAGGTGGCTATAACAACAACCGTCCTCAAGGTGGCTATAACAACCAACAAGGCGGTTACAACAACAACCGCCCCCAAGGTGGCTATAACAACCAACAAGGCGGCTATAACAACAACCGTCCCCAAGGTGGTTACAACAACCAAAACCGCCCCAATAACACCCCTGCACCCCCTCGCACCCCTGCACCCAAGCCTGTGTTAGAGCGTCCCACCACCCGTATCCCTGAAAAGAAAATCGTGGATACCCGTAAGGGCGGCGACATCAACTTGGCCAAGTACGACGAGCGTCTGGAAACCCTTGCCCCTCAAGCTGCCTCCCGTATGGGCTATCAACAAGGCAAGGAAAAATTCCGCAACACTGGTCGTCAACAACGCCCCAACAACCTCTCTAGCAAGCGTCGCCAAGAAGAGCAAGACCGTCTGCGTCGTTTACAACTTGAAGTGGTGAAAAAGACCCCACTGAAGGTGCAAATCCCTGACGAAATCTCCGTTGGCGAACTGGCTTCTCGTATGAAGAAGACTGGCGCTGAAGTGGTGAAGGTGCTGATGAAAAACGGCGTCATGGCCTCTTTGTCTCAAGTCATCGACTTTGACACCGCTGAGCTGGTGGCTGTGGAACTGGGCTGTAAGGTTGAAAAAGAAGTGGTCATCACCATTGAAGAACGTCTCATCGACGACCGCAAGGACGATGACGGCGAACTGGAATCCCGTGCACCCGTTGTGGTGGTTATGGGTCACGTTGACCATGGTAAAACCTCACTGCTGGATGCCATCCGCAACGCAGACGTAGCCTCTGGCGAAGCTGGCGGTATCACCCAACACATCGGTGCATACCAAGTCCAACTGGATGGCAAGCCCATCACCTTCTTGGACACCCCTGGTCATGAAGCCTTTACCTCCATGCGTGCCCGTGGCGCCATGATTACCGATATTGCCATTTTGATGGTGGCTGCCGATGACGGCATCATGCCTCAAACCATCGAATCCATCAACCATGCCAAGGCCGCTGAAATCCCCATCATTGTGGCCATCAACAAGATTGATAAACCTGGCGCAAATCCCGACAAGGTCATGCAACAACTGACCGAGCACGGCCTGCAACCCGAAGATTGGGGCGGCACCACAATTTGTTGCCAAGTGTCCGCTAAAAAGCGCACTGGTATCGAAAACCTGCTGGAAATGGTCACTTTGACTGCCGAAATGGAAGAACTGAAGGCCAACCCCAACCGCGCTGGTCAAGGTACTGTCATCGAAGCCCGTTTGGATAAGGGTCGTGGCCCCATCGCCACCTTGTTGGTGCAAAACGGCACCTTGCATCAAGGTGACATCATCATCGCTGGCACTGCCGTTGGTCGTGTCCGTGCTATGGTGGACCACAAGGGTCGCAAAACCCAATCCGCCACCCCTTCTGTGCCTGTGGAAATCACTGGCCTCAGCGAAGCACCTGCCGCTGGCAGCCAATTCTTCGCCGTTGCCGACGAACGTATGGCTCGCGAACTGGTGGAACAACGCAAGAGCGAAGAACGCTTGCGTGCAGCCAACGCTGTGCAAAAGGTGTCTCTTGAAAACCTGTTTGACCAAATCCAAGCTGGCGAACGCAAGGAACTGCCCCTCATCGTCAAAGGCGATGTGCAAGGTAGCGTAGAAGCCTTGAAGTCCGCTCTGGAAAAACTGGCCAACGACGAAGTTCGTGTCCGTGTCATCCACAGCGCTGTGGGTGCCATCAGCGAGTCTGATGTGATGCTGGCTTCCTCCTCTGGTGCCATCATTGTGGGCTTTAACGTCCGTCCCGATGCCGCCGCCCGTGAGTCTGGTATGCGTGCCAACGTGGATATGCGGATGTATCGCATCATCTACGATTGCATCAACGAAATCGAGGCTGCCATGAAGGGTATGCTGGCGCCTCAATTCAAAGAACAAGTGCTGGGGCACGCCATTGTCCGAGAAACCTACAAGGTTTCCAGCATCGGCACCGTGGCAGGTTGCTACGTGCAAGACGGCAAAATTGTCCGTGCTTGCTCCGTCCGCGTGGTGCGTGATGGCATTGTCATCCACGAAGGCACTCTGGCGTCTTTGAAGCGTTTCAAAGATGACGTGAAGGAAGTGGCCGACAACTACGAATGCGGCATGACCATTGAAAAGTTCAATGACATCCGTGTGGACGATATCATCGAAGGCTTCACCATGGTAGAAATCCCAAGATAAATTCAAGTGAAGAGTGAAGAGTGAAAAGTGAAAAAGTTTTCATCCTCTTCACTCTTCCTTCTTTACCGTTAGATGTTGCAACCCATGCGGGAACGCACTGCGCTCCCCTACAACCAAGTCATTGCACCACCCATGGGAACGGACAACCGCAAGAGTTGTCCCTACAAATGTTGCACCACACCCACGTAGGGGCGGATATTATCCGCCCGTCCCACGGTGATGCACCCCACCATCGTTCCTTCTCCGCCGTGGCGGATCGTTTTTCACTATTCACTCTTAGCTTTTAGCTTAATAAAAGGAGGTACCCATTATGGCAAAAAACCGTATTGGCCGTATCAACGAAGAAATTCAAAAAGAATTGGCACAACAAATCCGCTCATTGAAAGACCCTCGTGTGTCTCAAGTGGGCATGGTGTCCATCACCCGCGTTGATACCACTGGGGATTTGCGTTATGCCCGTGTATATATCAGCGTTCTTGACCAAACCCAAGAAAAAGAAGTGTTTAAGGGTTTGAAATCTGCCGCTGGCTTTATGCGCCGTGAGCTGGGCTCTGCCCTGCGCTTGCGCTATACCCCAGAACTGCAATTTATCCCCGACGATTCCATCGCCTATGGGGCTCATATCCTGAAGGTGCTGGAAAATGTCCAACCTGTCAACCCAGACAACACCGCAGTGTTGGACGAGGAGGACTAAGATATGTTGACTGTCCCCCAAACTGCCCAACTGTTGCAAGAAGTTGACAATATTTTGATTTTAACCCATATTCGCCCCGATGGCGATACCATTGGTAGCGCTTCTGGGCTGTGTGAAGGTCTGCGTAGCGCTGGCAAAACCGCCTACCTTCTGCCCAATCCAGAGCTAACGCGCTCGGTCTCTCCCTATGCCCTGCCCTATCATGCGCCCAGTGATTTCACCCCTGATTTTGTGGTGTCCTGCGACATTGCCTCTTTGCAATTGTTGCCTAAAAACGCAACTGTCTATGCTGATAAAATCGACTTGGCCATTGACCATCACCCTTCTTTTGAAGGCTTTGGCAAGCAATATATCGTCCGTCCTAAGGCGGCTGCTTGCGCCGAAATTGTCTATGACATCGTCTGCGCACTGGGCAAGCTGACCCCAGAGATGGCACTGCCCCTCTATCTCGGTATTTCCACCGACACTGGCTGCTTTGTCTACACCAACACCACCGCTCGCACCCACGAAATTGCATGGAAATTGATGCAGACAGGATGCAATGTAGCGGATTTGAACAAGGCCTTTTTCCGCACAAAATCTCGCAAACAGATGCAACTCGAAGGTGCTATGCTAGACACCATGACCTTCCATGATGAAGGTCGGATTGTGGTGCTAGCTGTGCCCATGAGTTTGATGGCACGGGTGGAAGCAGACGAGTCTGACGCAGAGGATTTATCCTCTTTAGGCGCCATGATTGAAGGCACCGACTGCGCCGTCACCATGCGTGAGCTGTCTGAAAACAAATGGAAGCTGTCTGTACGCACAGGCAAACGCATCAACGCCTCTGCCGTGTGCCAAGTGTTAGGCGGAGGCGGTCACGCCGCTGCCGCTGGTTGCACCATCGAAGGCACACAAGAAGAAGCCAAAGCAGCGATTTTAGCCGTGATTGCAGAACAAGTGTAATTCGTGCTTTACGATTCTCCGCACTATCACCATCATCACCACCGTAGGGCGGGGGCTTGCCCCCGCCGTTTTCCGATGGCATGATGTGTACGATAGGGGACGGCGGGGGCAAGCCCCCGCCCTACGCTTTTTTAAGAAGGGAGACACACCATGCCCAACGGCATTTTTGTCATCGACAAGCCCTCCGATTGGACAAGCCACGATGTGGTTGCCAAATTGCGAGGTATTTTGCGTGAAAAACGCATTGGTCACGGCGGCACCTTAGACCCTATGGCCACTGGTATGTTGCCCATTTTTGTGGGACAGGCCACACGGGCTGTGGAGTTTTCCGAAAACGCCCCCAAAGAATATGTGGCCACGCTCCGTCTTGGCACCGTCACCGACACCCAAGATATCACAGGCACCGTCACTTCTACCCATGAGGTGAGCGCCACATTGCACGATTTGCAAGCCATTTTGCCCCAATTTACAGGGGTGATTTCTCAAATCCCACCCATGTACAGCGCCATTAAAATCCAAGGCAAAAAGCTTTACGAATTGGCGCGCAAAGGAAAAGAGGTTGACCGTCCAGCGCGGCAAATCACCATTTATGAGCTGGAACTGCTAGAGCAAGTCTCCCCCACTGACTATCGCCTCCGTGTGGTGTGCTCCAAGGGCACCTATATCCGCACACTGGCTCATGACATGGGGCAGGTGCTTGGCTGTGGCGCCACCCTCACGGCGTTGCGACGCACCCAAGCCGCAGGCTTCACACAGGCCGACGCCGTCACCTTAGAACAGGTACAAGCACAAGGCGCAGACTTATTGCTACCCACAGAATACTTTTTCAAAACCCACCCTAGCTACACCATTCCCTCCACCAAGCAAGAGGCGCGGTGTCGCAACGGCAACACCGTTTTGGCGCCAGAGCTGGCGGATGGCACCTATCGAATCTATGGACAAGATGGTACATTTTTAGCGTTCTCTCGCTGTGAAAATGGGGTTTTAACCTCGATTAAAAACTTTTTTGGAGCATAAATCATGAGCAAAGAATTGGTAATTGCACTGGGCTTTTTCGACGGTGTCCATCTGGGGCATGCCGCTTTGTTGCGCCGCACGGTAGAGGTAGCCAAAGAGCGCGGCTGTCAAAGTGCCGTCTTCACCTTCACCCTACCACCCAAAGAGGTGGTGACTGGCATCCCCTGCCCGCTGATTAACACCCCCACCGACCGCAAACGCCTTCTCCAAGAGGTCTACGGCATTGACCAAGTGATTATGGCCCCCTTTGACCAAACCATGATGACCACTTCTTGGCAAGATTTTGTCACGGAACTGCTAATCAAACAGCACCATGGTGTCCATTTTGTGGCTGGTCATGACCATCATTTTGGCCATAAGAACCAAGGTTCTCCACAATTGCTGGCTGAACTGTGCAAAACATTGCACATTGGTTGCGACATTGTGGATAAAGTGGAACTTGAGGGCATCACTGTTAGCTCCACCTATATTCGCAAGCTAGTGGAAATGGGGCAAATGGAACGTGCCTGCGCCTTTTTAGGTCACCCCCATGTGCTGACACAGCAAGTGCAACATGGGCGCAAAATTGGCCACACCATCGGTATCCCCACTGTGAATTTAACCATCCCTCCTCACCTGCTAGAGCCAGCCTACGGCGTGTATACCACCAAGGTGCACCTGCCTGACGGGCGTAACTTTATGGGGGTGACCAATGTGGGCAAACGTCCCACAGTGAATAACGGCACCGACACCACGGTGGAAACATGGCTGTTGGATTTTGATGAGGATTTGTATGGGCAGGTGCTACAGGTGGCCTTCTACCAGCGTTTGCGCGACGAAATCCGCTTCGACTCTCTAGACACTCTGCGCAGTCAAATCCAAAGCGATGCAAACCGCGTGCGAGATTATTTTGCGTAAATTGATATGAAAAAACCGTTGCAGAAGTTGTGAACTTCTGCAACGGTTTTTTTATACACTAGAACCACCATCTACAGTGCACCAATCAGGTAGGCACACCCATGGAGATGCAATATTTTCTACGATTGCGCTGTAGGCCAAAGCCCCACTGGCGAGGGGTGGCAGGATTGTATCTCTTTTAATCGTCTTTTTCTTCTGCCATTTGATGATATCCGGGTGCCGTCACAGGTTCATCGTGCACCAAGGGCTCGAAGAAGTCTTCGTCTTGGATGGTGATTTTACGATGCTTGGCAATATCGATAATCAAGGGATAGAGCACAATGGCAATTAAGCCCCCTGAAAAGCCGTTGTTGTACAAATTCATCCCCGAGACAGGGCTGGCGGTAAAGAGCACCACAGAGGAGTGGAGAAAACCAGCCACAACACCCCATCTCCAGCCAAAATATCCAGCCATAGGTGCCAAGGTGGTGCAAAACAGCAGTGCCAGTTGGCTACCGGGATTACTCAGATCCCAGTGGAACAAGGCCGCGCCGATCAACACGCCACCCATCACAGGAAGAATGTTTGCAATGTGCTTGCCAAAGGTGGAAAAGCCCATAATGGTGAAAATACCGCCTAAGGTGGGACCGTTTAAATCGCCACCAGCCAGCACCAACACGGTCATAGCCACCAACCCATTGATGCCCACGTTCAACAGGGCAGGCCCTGGGCCGAACATACGCAAATAGTCACTGGGTGAACGACCACTGGTTTTCAACAGTCGCCGATACCCAGCCCACACAGCCCAAACAGGTTGTTTAAAGGCTAAAAAACCCACCAAGATACACAGCAGGCAAAAGGCCGTGAGCAAAATTCCCATGGACAGTTCATGTTCGGTTGACCAATAGCTGTAGGTTTGGGGGGAAGCGCCCAAAGAGTCTAGCAGGGGCACCAACATCATGGCCACAAGGCCACAGGCAAACCCCACGTTGTATAGGTTCATACCATTTTGAATGCGATAGGTATAGGCGGCAAGGGGTGGCACAATAAACCCGATGAATACCCCCACACCGGCGCCAGCCAGAATATTACCAAAGCCATTGTCTAGCGCCACATAACTGACCACCGGCGCCAAGCAGGTAATCATCATGGCAGGAATGGAGTATTTGCTAAAGGATTCTTTGCGGCTTTTGGCATAGAGATAAGTACCAAACAAAATGGGCCAAATATTGACAATATTTTTCCCAAACAGGGCAAAGCCCACCATCAAGCCATAAATAGTGATGGCCAAACCATTGAGACAATCTTCGGTGTAGTGGAGAATCAACACAGAAATCATCCCCACCAAACCTGCATTACAAAACGCGGCGCCAGGGCCAGCCAAGGCAATGTAATCGGTAATCAAGGCACCATCATTGGAGATGATGGTATAGAGACCTTGGAGGATGACTTGGGGTGAATCCATCAAAAACCCGTAGCCTATCAAGGCGACAGATACTGCCATTAAGGCGGGATAGAGGGGCTCGTAACGCAAGTGCGCTTGGGTATGTGGCATGGGCTGGGCTCCTTTCTCTCGTCAAAAATTTTTTACCAATCTAGTATATCAAATCCACAGGAAAAATGCAAAGTAAAATTGAGAATCTTTTAACGTAAACTTTAAAAAATTTTATGTAATGTCTATGTTAGGTGGAATGGCTATTCCTACAAATGGAAAAAAAGGACTGTTCCCTGTGGGAACAGTCCTTTTTACCATCTCATTTATTGGCTCACCATGGCCAACACTTGTTCTAGGGTGGCTTGGGCGCAAACTTCTTTGGCGAAGGTTTCACACTTGATTGCATCTAAACCACGGATGGCATACTTGCTAGCGGCCACTTCTGAGGCGCTCATGCTAAACTCATCCAGACCCAAACCCAACAGCACAGGGATGGCACGGGGATCGCTGGCAAATTCGCCACACATACCCACTTCGATGCCACCTGCATGGCCTGCGGCGATGATTTCAGCGATGGCACGGAGCACAGCAGGGTGGAAACTATTATACAGCTTGGCAATCTTTTGGTTGCCACGGTCAACAGCCAGCAGATATTGGGTCAAGTCATTGGTACCGATGGAGAAGAAGTCAGCTTCGCTGGCCAATTCCCGTGCCATCAGCACCGCGGCAGGGGTTTCAATCATGATCCCCGTTTGGATGCTATCGTTAAAAGGCGTAGAGCTGGCACGGAGTTCTTCTTTGCATTCTTCCAGCACTTCTCTGGCGGCACGGAGCTCTTCCAAGGAGATAATCATGGGGAACATAATTCGAATATCACCATAAGCGCTTGCACGAAGCATGGCGCGGAGTTGGGTTTTAAACACATCCTTCATATCAAGGCAAATGCGAATGGCACGCCAACCCAAGAAGGGATTTTCTTCTTTGTCAAACTCGTAGTAAGACAGTTCTTTGTCCCCACCGATATCCAAGGTGCGCAAAATGGTGGGGCGCTTCATGGTTTGAATGGCGGTTTTGTAGACCTCGAATTGTTCCTCTTCTGTGGGGAACTTGGTGTTTTGCATATAGAGGAATTCGGTACGGAACAGGCCAATGCCTTCAGCACCTTTTTGCACCGCAAATTCCACGTCTTGTTGATTGCCCACGTTGGCAAAAATCTCCACCGTTTTACCGTCCACCGTGGTGGCAGGCAGATTACTCAAGGCGGCAAGGCGTGCTTTTTCTTCTTGATAGGCGGTGATTTTGGCTTCATATTCTGCCACAGTGTCAGCATCTGGGTTCACCAAAATCACATTGTCGATACAGTCTAAAATAATAGCGTCCCCATGACAAATGCTGTCCACGCTATCGCCAACACCAACAGCGGCTGGCATTTCCATGCTACGAGCCATAATCACCACATGGCTGGTGGCACCACCAAACTTGGTGACAAAGCCTTTGACATAGGCATTCATGGCAGCCGTGTCAGACGGCGCCAAATCTTCAGCGATGACCACAGAGGGCTGGTTGACTTGTGCCAAAGTGGCTTCTTCCACGCCCAGCACCTTCAACAGAATGCGGCGACCCACGTCTTGAATGTCGGCGGCACGTTCACGGAGATATTCATCATCTAACTGGGCAAACATATCCACGATTTCGTCTACTGCTTCTTGCAAAGATAAGGCGGCACGCTTATTTTCCATGCGGATTTTGGTTTCCACCGCATCCAACAGCACCACATCTTCAGCCACTTCAATATGAGCGCCGAAAATGGGATTGTGCTCAGCCAGCAGTTGCAAATCAGCCACCACAGCCGCCACAGCGGCTTGGAACAGACCCACTTCCCCGTCTGCCTGTTCGGGGGCAATGGTTGTGGTGTCTAGTGTGACGGTTTGCTTTTTCAGCAAATAGGCTTTTCCCATGACAATGCCACGGGAAGGTGCTTTCTCGACAGTAATGTGTTCCATGGGATACCTCCTATTAGTTATCTTATTCAGTGATGCCTTCGATGAATTCTGCCACAGCCTTGGCTGCTTGTGCTTCGTCGACCCCTTCAGCGGTGACGGTCAGTTCGGTGCCTTTTTTGGCGCCCAAAGTCAAAATCATGATGATGGAACCAGCGGCGGCTTTTTTGGTGTCGTTGCAGATGAAGATTTTGCTGGTGAATTGCTTGGTAAAGTTCACCAGTTCAGATGCAGGACGGGCGTGGATACCAGAGGGGCTATTTACGATTGCTTTACAAGTAGTCATGATGTTGTTCTCCTTAAAATTGTATAATGATGTATGGTGTATACGCTTGCATAGCGTAGGGCGGGGGCTTGCCCTACAGTTAAGATAGGGTTTTCAATGCCAAATAGGCGCTATAAATTTCATTCAACAGACCTGCATCTTCAATGCCAGTCAGGGTAGACACACCTGCCATAAAGCCTTGAGTGGCCAAGGTTTCTTGGACTTCCACGCTTTCAGGGTCTTCGCCATTAGTATAACACAAAGCGGCACCAATGCCAACCACTAAATGTTGATATGGCAGGCCAAATCCTTTGGCTGTCATCAAGGGGCTGACCAGACGGTCAGTGCTTGCCAGCTTCCGCTTGGGAGAGCGACCCACACGGTCCACCACGTCTACCAGATAGTCGTTTTGGAAACGGGCGGCAATCTTTTCAATGTAAGCGGCATGGGCGGCAGGGTCAAAGCCATGCTTTTGCACCAAACCAGCGCCACTTTCGGCCATGGTATCACGGACGAAGGCGTTGATGGCAGGGTCTTTGAAGCTTTCTTGCAGGGTTTCGTAACCCTTGATGGAACCAAGGTACGCCGTGACGGCATGGCCTGTGTTCAAGGTGAAGAGTTTGCGTTCGATGTAAGCCATCAAATCGTCCACCAAGTGCATTCCTTCCACGGTGGGAACTTCCCCAGCGAAGGCAGATTGCTCCACGCTCCATTCATAGAAGGCTTCTACAGACACGTCTACCATGCGCTCATTGGTGACAGGGGGGACGATGCGGTCAACGGCACAGTCGGGGAAGCCGATGTATTGGTCGGCATAGGCCTTCTGGTCGGCGCTCAAGTGTTCATATACGGAGGCTTTCAACTGTGAGCTGGCACGGATGGCATTTTCACAGGCGATTACATTCAAATTTGAAGTCATAGCCAATTCTTGACGCTTGGCAATGGCCTTGGCAATGGTGGGTGCTACGCGGGGCAAAATGCCCAAACCCACAGCGGTGCCCACTAGCTCAGCATCAGCAATGGCATCCACCAAAGCAGAATCAGCAGAGTGGAGGGCAGACACATGCTCCACAGTTTGCTCAGAGCAGACGGTGTCGCAGACGAAAATGGTGTAGCCCTTGGTTTCATTCAGGGCGTCTAGCATGGCTTGGTTCACATCCGCGAACACGATTTCATACCCAGACTGGGCAAGCAGTCCGCCGATAAATCCACGGCCAATGTTGCCAGCACCAAACATAACAGCTTGTTTCATAGTTTATAATCCTTTCGACTTTGGGGACGGGCGACCAGAGGTCGCCCCTACGGTTGGGGGAACGGGACGGGGAAAACTAAGAGCTAAAAGTGAATAGTGAAAAACTATCGCCTGCGGGCGAGGCGGGAGCGCACTGCAATCCAGGTGTGGTCGCCCGTTCCCCGCCCGTGGCGGATAGTTTTTCACTTTTAGTTCTTAACTTTTAGTTTAATCTTAGCCCAACATAGCCAATACTTTTTCCACGTCGGTGGTGGTTTTCAATGCGGACAGATTGCTTTCATCTTCCATCATTTCGCCGATTTTTGCCAGCAGGTCAAGGTGTTCATCACCCACACCTGCAATGCCGAACACCAGTTGGGCATCTTCATCCCCAAAGCTGACACCATTGGGGAATTGCAACATGACGATACCAGATTTCTTCACTGCATCTTTTGCAGCAGCAGTACCGTGGGGAATGGCTACGCCAAAACCCATGTACGTAGACACAGTTTTCTCACGTTCCAGCATAGCAGGGACATAAGTGGCATCTACATAACCCAGTTTGTTTAATAGTTTACCTGCGCTTTGGATTGCTTCTTCTTTGGTAGTTGCTGTGCAACCCAGCACAATGCCATCAGCAATTAGGATTTTTTTTTTGGAATCAGCCTTAACTGATTCTTCTGCAGGGGCAGTTTCACCAGTTGCCATTGCTTCCACTTGGGCAAACAGAGCGTCTAGTGCAGGGTCAGCCAAGAAGTTGTTGATGACCACCAATTGTGCATTGGGGGCGCTCTTGCGAGCACGGTCTTGCAGGGCAGCTTGGCAGACCACAATATCGGTGCCAGCAGGGACGTTGTCCACAGAGGAATTGGTGACCTTGATGCCCAAATTCAAAGGGGCAATGCGGTTACGGAACTTGGTAGCACCCATGGCGCTAGAGCCCATGCCTGCGTCGCAAGCGAAGATAACTTGAGAGACTTTGCCTTCGATGGCAACAGGTGCGGTGGTGGATTTCATGGACTTGACGTCATCTTTGGCGTCGTCCAAGCTCTTTTTGCCGCCCATTTTCACGATGGGAGCCGCCACCAAGAAGGACACCACAGCGGCGATGGCCACACCAGCCAACACAAGCAAGGTTTCGCCACGGGGGGCAGCAGCCAAGAAGGCGATGATAGAACCAGGGGATGCAGCGAAGGACAAGCCAGCGCCAGTGATGGAGTAGAAGAAGATAGCGGCGGCAGAACCAGCCATAGGTGCCAGCAAAATCACAGGATTCATCAGCACATAGGGGAAGTAGATTTCATGGATACCGCCGAAGAAGTGAATGATGATGGCGCCGGGGGCAGAGGACTTGGTGATTTTGTCTTGGGAGAAAGCCCAGTAAGCTGCCAGCACACCCAAGCCTGGGCCGGGGTTGGATTCGATCATGTACATAATGCTCTTGCCAGCTTCAGACACTTGCTCTGCGCCCAGTGGGGTGAAGATACCGTGGTTGATGGCGTTGTTCAAGAACAGCACCTTAGCAGGTTCGATAAAGATAGCAACCAGAGGAAGCAGGGTGTTGTCGATGAGGAATTGCACACCAGATTCCAGCACAACCAACACAGCACTCATGACAGGACCAATGAGATAGTAGCCGATGATGGCCAAAATCATGCCCAGAATACCGATGGAGAAGTTGTTAATCAGCATTTCAAAGCCAGCAGGGATTTTGCCGTCTACTTGTTCGTCAAACTTTTTGATGACCCAACCGCCAATAGGGCCCATAATCATACCGCCGATGAGCATGGTTTGGTCAGAACCAACCACCACACCGATGGTGGCGATGGCACCCATGACAGCGCCACGGTCGCCACCCACAACTTTACCGCCAGTGTAACCAACCAGGATGGGCAGTAAGTACATGAGCATGGGGTCTACGATGGTAGCCAATCGATCGTTGGGGAACCAGCCGGTGGAGATAAATAGGGCGGTTAAAAACCCCCATGCGATGAAGGCCCCGATATTGGGCATAACCATACTGCTGAGGAATTTGCCGAAACTTTGTACCTTGTTTTTCATGTGTTTGTCTCCTTTTCTTTTCTTATATTAAATGTAGGGTCTTTGTGTAAAAGCACCCTAAAACTTTTTCAACTTGCTGGGCAAAGTCTTGTGCGGTGCCTGTTTGCACCGCTATATACAAGGCTTGGTTGTCTAAAAAGGCGGAGCAGATGTGCCCCATCATTTCAATGTGTACCTGTCGTGCTTCCTTGGGCGCCACCATGACAATGGCACCATGGACTTGGTTTGTTTGGCTGTCTAAGGGCTGGGTCAATCGGAGATAGCCAAAGTGACAGTGGTCAACGGCAGATGTTTTACAGTGGAGTAGCAAGGTTCGCCCTTGGTCGATATAGGTTTCGCAGATGTCTTCACGAGCCGTTAAATCTGCTAGGATTTGGGCTTTGGCTGTGGCGTCGATGGCAAACAGCTCTGCCCCATGGTCTAAGAGTTGGGCTTTGCTGTCCACCTGTGTTATGATTTGCAAGGGCAGATAAGACAGCACATGGGTGATTTCTTGGGTCAGGTCTTCCACATAGGCTAAGGTTTCTTTCAGGTTCTGGCCTTGCTCCACCGTCACCACCTGCTCTGAAGGCGTCCATCGGTCTATAAAGGCTTGTATTTGACGGATATCTTGTGGAGTTAGCATGGGGCTGACGCAGATGTGGGGGAAGTTTAACTCTAAGCCCACGGTGGAGACCACCAAGTCGATGCCCTGCTCTTGGAGCCATTGTGCCTGCATGGCCATAGTCGAAACCACACCTTTGACTTGAATGTCTGGGAAGGCACGCTCTAGATTGGCCACCAGAATACGGCTACTGCCCATCCCCATGGGACAGCTGACCACCACACTCATGGGTGCTTGCTTGGCTTTGCAACGCTCTGCGGCGGCGCAAAAGTGCATAGCCACAAGGGGCGTCTCATTCTCACCCAAACGACTGGCCCCAGAGATAGCCTCTAGCAACTTACAAGCTTCTTGGGTGGCATTGTAAATGGCTGGATATGCTTTTTTCAACTCTGGACCGTGGGTGTTGTAGGAGGTATCCACCCCCAGTTTTAAGCGTTGGAAGGTATGTTGCAGGTGTCGCACCAAATCAGTCGCCAACAGTTCATCACCCTGTAGGGCAACCTTGGCCTCTGTTTCCACCACGGCAATCATTTTCAACACCAAGCGGTAGAGATCAACGTCTGCCAATAGGTCTTGGTTTTGCGTCACCATAGCGCCCATCATACCTGCCGCAATGGCACTGCGTTCAGACTCTGGCAAGATGATATGAAAGTTTGCTTCCATCCCTGTTGCGATGGCCTCTGCCAATCGGGCTTGGGCTGGGGTTTGCTGATGCAACTCTCTGATTTGGGTTAAATACAGGTTTTGACGAATGCGGGTCACCACAATAGACAGGTGCACCAGTGCTGACAAAAAGCCTTGGTCAGTGTACTCGCAACCTTGGTCTTTTGCCGTTTGTACCAGAAGCTCTCGCATGGCTGGCAAGTCACCTGCTTGCTTCAACAGACCCAAGACATACAGCCCATGGGTGCTTTGGCTGTCCCCAGTGGCATTGCCCCAGAGAAACCAACGAGACACCGCTCCATCTTGCATCCACTCATACACCAACGCCGCCATGGCTTGGCGGAGACGATTTTCGCTCCCTGTGACATAAAGTCCCAAACCAGTTTTGCGGTGTAGCGTGACTTCATGACGACCGAGCCACCCTTGAATATAATCCAAATCTGTGGTCAAGGTGCCTTCTGAAATATCGTAGGTTTTTGCAAATGCGTAAGATTTAGCAGGTTCTTGATCCGCTAGCAATTGCGCCGTAATGAAACGGCGACGGTTGGGCTTGTCAGTTTGCGCGTTGGATGTTTGTAGCTGGGCCACCACTTGCTGGCGTTGTTCTAAAGTACCTTCCAGCGCGATGCCCACACCGGGCTTGCGAATGAATGCCACTTGCTGGCCTTGGAGCCATTGCTCAATGGTTGGTAGCTCACGGAGCACTGTGCGCGAAGAAATATTGAGTTCTTTGGATATGTCTGCCACGGTGGCAGGATTCTCTGCTGAAAATTGCGCCAGTCTCACCACGACGTCTCGTTGGCGAGGGGTCAAGGGTTGGGGGGTTTTTGCCATGGGCGTACACCTCACTCCTTTTGTAAATGTTAACATTTCCTTTACAATTCAAAGTTTATCGTAAATCTCCAAAAAATGCAAGGCAATCATGTCCCAATTTTGTCATCATGACATAGTGACAGGGTTTACTTTGAAAAAATTTTAATAGCAACCGATTGCCTTCAAAAGTCGACCTTTACATTTCCTACTAAATACATTACAATATTATCAAACCTTAAAATCTACTTTAAATACAAAAAGTGAGGCTGTTATGACAAAACAAACTGACAAGCACGCTGGATTCCGCTCTCGGTGGGGCTTTATTCTCGCATCGGTAGGCTCAGCCGTGGGCATGGCAAACGTGTGGGGCTTCCCAAACAAGCTAGGCAGCAACGGCGGTGGTGCCTTTTTACTGATTTATATTTTCTTTATTTTCATCTTTGGCTATGTGGGGTTACCTGCTGAATTTGCCATTGGTCGCCGTGGGCGCACGGGCACCTTGGGCGCGTATGAATTGGCATGGAAAGACCGCTGTCCTGCCGTTGGCAAGGTCATTGGCTGGCTCCCTTTGGCTGGCTCGCTGTGCATCGCCATTGGCTATGCCGTCATTGTGTCCTACGTGCTCAAGGCGCTCACAGCCTCTGTCTCTGGCACATTGATGACCGCTGACACCGCCTCTTGGCTCACATCCTTCTCCCTTGTATCTTACAGCGTGATTCCCTACCACATTTTCGTGGTGGTGGCCACGTTATTCACCTTGTTTTTAGGGGCCAAAAGCATCGAACGCACCAATAAGATTATGATGCCAGTGTTCTTTGTGATTTTCGTGGTTCTTGCCATCCGTGTGGCCATGCTGCCCAATGTGATGGAAGGCTATCTCTTTATGTTCACCCCACGGTGGGAGTATTTGACCGACCCCATGATTTGGGTTTGGGCCATGGGGCAGGCATTTTTCTCCTTGTCCATCACAGGCAGTGGCATGATTGTCTATGGGGCGTACTTGTCTGACAGCGAAAACGTAGTGTCTGTGTCTCGCCAGACTGCCATTTTCGACTCCATTGCCGCTATGGTGGCTGCATTGGTGATCATCCCTGCTTGCTTCTCCTACGGCTTTGACGTAGGCTCTGGCCCTGGGCTACTATTTGAGACGTTGCCTGCCATTTTGCAAGACATTCCCATGGGGCAAGGCTTTGCGGTGATTTTATATGTGGCGATGATTTTCGCTGGCATCAGTTCTTTGCAAAATATGTTTGAAGCTGTGGCAGAATCCCTGCTCCATAAGTTCCCCAAGCTGAGCCGCAAGGCCGTGCTGGTGGGACTGTGCGCTTTGTGCCTTGGCGTCGGCGTCCACATGGAAGCCATTTACCAATGGGGGCCATGGATGGACTATGTGTCTATCTACATCATCCCTCTGGGGGCAACGCTGGGCGCTGTGTCTTGGTTCTGGGTGATGAACAAAGAGGACTTACTAGACGAAATCAATAAAGGCGCAGGCAAACCACAAGGCGCCATCTGGTACGCGGTGGGGCGCTATGTGTACGTGCCCTTTGCTTTGATTTTATGCGGTGTGGCACTGTTTATGCAGGTGGCATTTTAAAAACTAATGACTAAAAACTAAGAGTGAAAAACTATCCGCTGCGGCGGGAATATAAAACAAAAAAGAGTGAAAAACTGTGGGCGATTACCCATAGTTTTTCACTCTTCACTCTTAGTTCTTAGCTATTTTAAATATACAATTGGTCGTCGGCGTAGTCGTCGAACTCGTCGTAGCCCGCGTCTTTGCCGTGGCGGCTTTGCATTCCACGGATGCCCATGGTCAAATCGTTCCAGCCACCAATTAGCAGGCAGACCACCGCTGCCAAGGCAAGGCTTGCGCCAATAATTTTCATCACCAGTTGTGCGGTTTTACTCATAATATTCCACCTCAATTTCTTCAAAATCATCCCAGTCTGCGTCTTCATCGGCTTCATCGTCCTCGTCGGCTTCCACCGCAAAGGCATCTTTCAAACAGGGAATAAACTTATACATCAAAGGAATATAGGTTGCCACAAACACCAAGGCCGCACCCCAAGTCACCGCTTTTTTGCGACGACCAGACACCGCCAAGCCAATGAGAATACCCACAGCCAATACACAGGTTTTTAACAGCGCAACATCCAAGCAACCAAACATTGCCAAATAGTTCTCAGCACCATTTTTCAGCTTTTTAAACATAGACAACCCTCCGTTTGTTCTGTTTTAGAGATGAGTTTTCACTATTCTTATTCTACCACAGTCCACTGGGAAAAGAAAGGACTTTAGCGGAAAAAGTTCAAATACACATAAAGCCCAACGATGATGGCCACCTGTATAATCAAAATCACAGGCAAGCCGATAGAGAATTTCTTATGTAGGGTTTTGTGGTGCCAAATCTTCATGCCAAACAGCGCTCCAACGCTACCGCCAAAAACAGCCAGCAAAATCAAAGTTTTTTCTGAGGTGCGATGGTTGCTGCCACGCTTGGCCTTGAATTTATCCCAGCCATAGGCAAAAAAGGTGAAGAGATTCCACACCAACAACACGCACAAAACAATGCCAAAAGGGGTAAGTATCCAGTCTAACAATGCCTCTTTCATAACAAAGTCCTTCCAGAATTCAAAAATTTTCCTATTTTCTATAGAATAACAGGTAAAAACCCAAAAGTCAAGGTTGTAAAATCATGCAAAAAGCGCTATAATATCCAGTATCAATGTGTAAACACAAAAAATAAACAAGGTGAATAGATTATGAGATATACAAAAATTGCGGCGATTTTCGCCGACAGCCAAGAGCTCTCTGGCCAAGAGGTACAAATTGGCGGTTGGGCCAAAACCATCCGCGACTTGAAAACCTTCGGCTTCATCGAATTGAACGACGGCTCTTGCTTCAAGAATTTGCAAGTGGTGTTTTCTACTGAAATCGTAGCCAACTATAAAGAAATCGCCAGCCAAAACGTAGGCGCCGCATTGGAAATCGTGGGCACCGTGGTGCTGACCCCCGATGCCAAGCAACCTTTGGAACTGCAAGCCAAAACCGTGGTGGTGGCAGGCGCTTCCTCCCCTGAGTATCCCCTGCAAAAAAAGCGCCATGGCGTGGAATTCCTCCGCACCATCCAACATCTGCGCCCCCGTACCAACCTCTACTCTGCCACCTTCCGTGTGCGCTCTGTGGCGGCGATGGCCATCCACGAGTTCTTCCAACAAAAGGGCTTCACCTATGTCCACACCCCCATCATCACCGCCAGCGACTGCGAAGGCGCTGGGGAAATGTTCCGCGTCACCACCCTTGACCCCAAGAACCCTCCCCTGCTGGAAAATGGCGACGTGGACTACAGCCAAGACTTCTTTGGCAAGGCAGCCAACCTAACTGTCTCTGGTCAATTGAACGCCGAAAACTTCGCCATGGCCTTTGGCGATGTATACACCTTTGGCCCCACCTTCCGTGCCGAAAACTCCAACACTGCCCGTCATGCCGCCGAATTCTGGATGATTGAACCAGAAATGGCTTTCACCGATTTGGCTGGCGACATGGACATTGCCGAGGCCATGATTAAGTTCATCATCAAGCGCACCATGGAACGTTGCCCCGATGATTTGGCCTTCTTCAACAGCTTTGTGGACAAGGGCTTGCTGGAGCGTCTTGAAAATGTGGCAAACTCAGACTTCGGTCGTGTCAGCTACACCGAAGCTGTGGAAATTTTGAAGAAAAACAACGCCAACTTCGATTACCCTGTGGAATGGGGTAGCGATTTGCAAACCGAGCACGAACGCTATCTGACCGAGCAAGTCTACAAAAAGCCTGTCTTCGTCACCGATTATCCCAAGGAAATCAAGGCCTTCTATATGCGCCTCAACGACGACGGCAAGACCGTAGCCGCCACCGACTGCCTGGTGCCCGGCATTGGCGAAATCATCGGCGGTAGCCAACGTGAAGAGCGTCTGGACGTGCTGGAATCCCGTATCCGTGAGATGGGCATGACCACCGAGGATTACTGGTGGTATCTGGACTTGCGCCGTTACGGCGGTTGCAAGCACGCAGGCTTCGGCTTGGGCTTTGAACGCATGGTGATGTATTTAACTGGCGTGGCCAACATCCGTGACGTCCTGCCCCATCCTCGCACTGTGGGCAACGCAGATTTTTAAAAAAATATGCCTCCTGTTGGTCAAAACCTTGACCAACAGGAGATTTTTTTGCCTGTTCAAAAAAAATTAAAAAACTTTGCAAAAAAGGCTTGCAATTTCTGAAAATATATACTATAATAAACAAGCTTCCAACACGCCGGTGTGATGGAATGGTAGACGTAGCGGATTCAAAATCCGCCGGTGGCGACACCGTGTCGGTTCGAGTCCGACCACCGGCACCACAAGAAATAGCCTCTTAGTCCAACGGACTAAGAGGCTATTTCTTGTGGCATTTGCCCTTTGCAGACTTGTTCACTGGTCTTGTTTCGTTTAGATATTGCCCTTTGCTACTTGTTGCGATTTCGGTAAGGGCAAATTGATTTAACACGAGGGGGCTAGCCCCCTCGTACTCCCCCACAATACCGTTACTCCGTGTATCTTTTTTGGCCACTACACCCACTGCGAATGTTGTTATAGGATTTAATGTCCTGTAACAACATTCGCTTTTTTTATGCCCAAATTCATGCCGTCGCAGGGCATCCGCTACCGCCATAGGTGACGGATACACCCTGTCGAGTGGTCATATTGATGTCGGGTAATTGCAGTGGAATATCCTCTGGAATGACAATAGAGCCGCTACAATTATAGTGGATGGTGATGCACTGTTGTTTCACGCCGTCCACTTTTTCCGCTTGATAAATTTCGATTTTTTCCACCAGCTCACCTAGCATCCGAGGGGTCAGCTTTCTAGCTCTGGTGTATTTTCGCACCGCCGTGAGGAACCGCCGTTGTCATGGATCGGCTTTCATTGTGCTGCAATTCAGCCCTCAACTTCTTGGTCTGTTCCCGTATGCCAGCCTGCTCCTCCTCATACCGAGAGGACATCCGATGGAATCGGTCATCGGTGATTTTCCCAATCACGTTGTCCTCGTAGAGCCGTTCAACGAGAACATCCAATTCCTTTTCACGGGAGAGCAAACCAGCCAACTCTTTTTCCTTTTGCTGATAGGCCTGCTGTGCCATCTTCTGCGAATAGCCCATCATGGCCTGCACGAAGGTCTCCTCATATCGGCTGGCAAACTGGGTGAGCCGTCGAATTTCAGCCAACACCACTTGCTCCAAGAAATCCACCCGTATGTAGTGGGTACTACTACAAGTACCACGGCTACTGTTATAGTTAGAGCAGTTGAAATACTTGATGTCCTTATTCCGCTGGTTGAAGTGGAAGTGGAGGTTGTGCCCACAGTCCGCACAGACCAAGTATCCCGAAAACCGTCCGTTCGCCATCCAAGGTTTTTCGCTTGCGAATACTCCCTCGTTTGGTCTGCACCATTTCAAAGGTAGCTCTTTCAATAATAGGCTCATGGACGTCTCGAAAAACGGCCATGTTCTCATCATCATTGGGGAGCCGCTTTTTATTTTTGTAGGACTTGGAATAGGTCTTGAAGTTGATGACATCGCCACAATAGTAGCGTTGGGTAGGGTGACTGGCCACCCGTCCTCCTCGGAGAAAAACCTCCACAATATCTCGTGTCAAACGGATCTGCACCTGCTCGCCAATGAGATTAAAAGGTACAGAGCATTTGTTTCTGCCATCAGAAATAACCTACTGTGGCCTGCGTCCAGAGAGCTGGCTCGTAGCGTGTGTTTTTGGTGACGCCAGCCCAATCCACCTGCATGGCCTCGCCGGGTTTGTGGGTGATACGCATGGTGGCACGGGTCACACGAGCCCAACGGCGGTACTTTTCACAGAACTGGATGTACATGTAGGGGGTGGTTTTGGCCTCATGGCAAGCGACGCAGTACTCGCTCCTCAGAAGGGTCAGGGTGAATCCCATGAAATCTAAAGAAAAAACGATACAAATCTGCCATTTCTTGTAAGAAGAGCTGACTATTTTGTATCGTTTTCTTCAAATTTTGCCAAATTTTTCATTGCCTATTGCAAAAAAAATCACAGGATGATATACTTGAAAATATCATAAAATGCTTACAAAAGCACAATTTTTTTCATTCCTTCAGAACAACACCAAAAAGCGAGGGTTTATGAGTATCGGTTTCATTATTTCGGGGTTCATCCTCTTTTACATGTATGATATTAACAGCGTTACATTCAAAATTCCGTTGATAAATACATTTTTCTTCATTGGCAGTGGGCTCATTGTCTCAGGGAGCGCCGTGCTGATTTATAGGCAAATCAACACCATCTCATGGGGGGTAGCACCGCCGTTTGGGCGCTGGGCTTTGTTGGTTCCCTAGCTCTATTGATTTATACCTTGTTTTTCGCACTTCCTTTTTCTAATACCTATCAAAACGAAACTGCCAACACCATTTGTGACACAGGGATGTATGCCCTTTGTCGCCACCCTGGGGTTCTCTGGTTTTTTACCACATTCTTATGTCTTTGTGGTGTGTTTTTTAGCTGCGAAACCTTTTTAGTTTTTCTGGTGGCCAATGCTATGAATTTGGCTTACATCATACTCCAAGACTATTGGATATTCCCAAAACTGTTCCAAGGCTATTCTACATATAAAGAAAATACACCTTTTTTGATTCCAACAAAAAATAGTATCCGTACTTGTTTTAAGACTATGCGAGGGTATCATCATGACATTTAATGCAAAGCTAAAGAAAAAGCAATACAAAGAAATTTGGGAAGAATATTGCGGATTTTTGGATATGGATATTCAGGCATATATGCAAATGCAACACCGCTTAATGGATGAACAGCTAAAAATCTGGATGAATAGTGGCTTGGGGCAACAGTTGTTGGCAAATAAGCGAATTGATTCCGTGGAGGCCTTTCGTCGTGAAATGCCCTTCACTCAATATGAAGATTATGCAGACTATTTATTGCAAAAAAGAGATGATCTATTGCCGGCCCCTGCCGTTCTTTGGATTCAAACCACATGGGAGGGTGGATGTAATCCAATCAAGCGTGCGCCCTATACCAAAGGAATGCTCGATGCCTTCTCCCATAATTTGCTGGCTGCTTTTGTTCTGTCTAGAACCACAGAAAAAGGCGTTTTTCACATGAGCTCCTTTGAAACGGTCTTGCACGGCTTTGCACCTATGCCCTATTTAACTGGGCTTATTCCCCTGGTCATGAGCGATGAAACGTCCCTTGAACTGGTTCCCTCTGCCAAAGTAGCAGAGTCGTTGTCTTTTAGTGAGAAAAATAAACTGGGCTTTAAATTAGGCCTTTCCTCTGGCATTGACTACTTTTTCAGTATGGGTAGCGTGGCTTACCATATCAGCAAAAGCATCGGCGCTATGTCCAGCAAAAAAAGTGGTAAATCCTCCGGCTCAAAACTGCCCATCAGGGTGATACTCAAGGTGTTGCGAGCCAATGCCAGATGCAAAAAAGAAAATCGAGAGCTTTTGCCAAAAGACTTGTACAATTTAAAAAGCTTTATCTGCGCAGGCACTGACAATGCCCGCTATAAAGATGCTTTAGAGCAAATGTGGGGCGTGAGACCTCTGGAGATTTTCATGGGCACAGAGCCTACCTGCCTCGGCACGGAGACATGGAATCGAGACGGCATGTATTTTTTCCCCGACGCTTGCTTTTATGAATTCATTCCCGAATCCGAAATGCTGAAATCCTTTGCAGATGAGGCCTATATTCCAAAGAGTTATCTGATGGATCAAGTGATTGTTGGCGAAAAATATGAATTGGTGATTACTAATTTCAAAGGTGGTGCCTTTGCGCGTTACCGTGTGGGGGATGTATATCGCTGTGTGGGACTTAGCAGCATCCATGATGATACCAAAATCCCTCGTTTTGAGTTTATTGACCGCATTCCCACTGTGATTGATATTGCTGGGTTTACTAGAATTACTGAAAAATCCATTCAACGTGCCATTGACCTATCTCAATTATCCATTGTAGATTGGTTCGCAGCCAAGGAATTCAATGAAGAGGGCCATCCATATTTACATTTTTATGCTGAAATCTCCAAAGACTCTATTGCCTCTCATGCCATCAGCGCCCAAGTGGTGAAAGACCATTTGACCATATATTTCAAATATATTGACCACGACTATGAAGACCTGAAGAAAATTTTGGGTATGGACCCCTTGCTCGTCACCATCGTCCGTTGTGGAACGTTTCGTAATTTCACCTTAAAAACAGGAGCTATCATGCAACGTATCAACCCTCCCAGCTATGATATCAGCGCATTTTTAAACTCCCAGAACACGCAATATGCGTATGATTTAAGGGAGGAGGTATCCCATGGCTAGTTATATTTATTTACCCCTAATTGCCTTGATTTTCCACGTCTTTTTATTTGTAGCCTTCTTTGCCTATCGTCGGGAAGAAATCATCCGAACCTTTTTGCATATTCTCATAGCTAGCATTTTTTGGACAGCTGGCTCTGCGTTGATGCGGGCAAACTGGGGAGATTTATTTGCCACCTGGTATCATATTTCTCTGGCCGGAATTTTGATGCTCCCCTATGTGTTTTTCAACTTTATATCCTGCTTTTTAGAGGCCAAAAAATCACGGATTATAGAACTTATCGGCCTGAGTGTAATCCCTTTGTATATTTTCAATATCTGTTCAAACATCCTTTTGGCACCGCCACAAATCATCGTAGACAGCAGTGGTCAAATGCAATATATGTACACGCCTACCTTTGCTGTTACCCTGCTGTTTTTGCCCACGGGTATCCTATTGTTGCATACCCTTTATCTATGTGTGGTGAGCTATAAAGAAAATGACGAAATTCATGATAAGCTATCCCCTATTTTGATGGCGGCCGCCATTGTGTTTATTGGCAATCTGGTCATTATGCTCCCTGTGTTCCAAAGCATTCCCTTTGATATTTTATCTGGCAATATCTTTGCATTTTCTTTATTTTATGCGCTGTATAGAAAGCGTCTTTTTAAGCTTTCTACTATTTTCTCCCAATCTACTTGTTATGTCTTAGCTGGTACGCTCACTATTTTCTTGTTCTTTGTTATGATTAACCCCTTACACCGCTGGATTGCAAGCTTGTTCTATCCCGGCCAAAGCTCCGATGGCTATGTTATTCCCATCATCATCCTGTTTTTCATTGTGATGGAACTGATTTATTTGCTTATCAAAAAGATTTTAGATGGTATTTTTATCAAAGATGAGGTCATACAGACTGAAATTTTAAAAAATTTCAGTCTGAGCATCTCTACCAGCTTGGAAAAGGAAGCTGTACTGGACACATTATTAATGGTTATCAAAGACAGCCTCAACGTGCGCAAAGTGTATATCTTTCTTCCCAATAGCGCCGACACACATTTCCAAGTTGCAAAATCTGGAAGTCCATTACACGAACAACATACACCACTGGCAAAAGATAATCCATTCATTCAATATCTAAGTAGCAACATCGATTTGGTATCGGTGAAAAATTTTAGACGTACAACGGCCTATCGTGCTTTATGGGAACAAGAAAAAGAAAACATCTGCCAATATGAATATATTGTCCCTTTGCGCAACGAACATGAGTTGGTTGGATTTGTGACTTTATCAAAAAAGAGTGGTAAAAAAGAAGCGTATTCTATTAATGACTTATCTTTTCTCTCTTCGGTTTGCTCCATCGCATCCATTGGTTTGAAAAACGCCCTTCTGTATGAACGTGCTTGTCGAGAAGCCCAAACTGATGAATTGACTGGCCTTTTGAATCGGAAATATTTCCGTCAAATATTGGATCAGCAATATGAATCCTGTTCCCATCAGGTTCTCTCTCTCATGCTCATCAACGTGGACGACTTTAAACTTTATAATCAGCTCTATGGTATCAGTGAAGGGGATGCGGCCTTAGTGAGAATTGCCCATGCCATTCGTTCCGCTGTAGATGAAAAGGGCTATGTGGCTCGCTTTAGTGGCAAGGAATTTGCTGTCATCCTGCCCCAGTATGACACCTTGTCAACAAAAGATTTGGCTGAAAAAATCCGTGGACTGATTGCCAGTATCAATCAATCTTCCAAAGATTACCGTCTCAGAGGTTTAACGGCCAGCATCGGTATCTGTAGTATTCCCTATGGTGCGTACAATGTGAAACAGCTCTTAGAGAACATTGATATGACCATTTACCATGTGAAACAAAGCGGTAAAAATGCCATTGCTGTGTATACGGAAGGTATCACCGATAGCAAAAGGTTCACAACTAAGACCGTGGGTGGCTCAACAGCCTATTCCTCTTATGCATCCACCATTTATGCGCTAACTGCCGCCATCGATACAAAAGACCACTATACCTTCCAACACAGTGAAAACGTGGCCTATTACGCCAGTGAGTTGGCCTATGCCTATGGGTTATCTGATGACAATGTGGACATTATTCGTGAAGCTGCCCTGTTGCACGATGTAGGTAAAATCGGCATTACAGAAGATATATTAAACAAAGAAGGCAAGTTGACTCCCGAGGAATACGAAATCATGAAGGGCCATGTGGAAAATGCTGTCAGCATTATTCGCCATCTTCCCTCTTTGGATTATGTCATTCCTGCTGTGATTGGACATCACGAGCGCTACGATGGCACAGGATATCCTCGCAGAATTAGCGGAGAAGATATTCCCTTATTTGCTCGCATTTTATGCATCGCCGATTCTTTTGATGCCATTACATCCAAACGGTCTTACAAAACAGCTGCCTCTGTAGAAAAAGGACTTGCCATTATCCATGCAGAGCTGGGCAGACAATTTGACCCTAAATTGGGGGCGCTATTCATCGCTAGGATACGAGATGGCACCATCAAGCCTCGAATTTCAAGTGAATTGAAGCGCTGATGTTCCAGTATAATAAATGATAGCGATTGGGATTTGATAGGTGGAAGTTTCTTTTCTATATAGTAGTCAATTACTTTGGTTTTTTTCAAAACCGCCCCTCCTCCCGAAATTTAATAAGTGGTGCATCTTTTTTGGCCACTCTATCCAAAAGCAAAAAACGTAGGCACTGCAAGGGTTTCGGCTCTGTGGTGGCTGCGTTTTTTTATTGCCTTTTAGCACCCTTTCAAGCCCTCATTTTTCAATGTGCCTCCTAAATGTGCCTCCAAAATACAAGGAACGATTTTTTCTATGCTTGTCAGGTGCAAATTTTTGGAAGGACACAAGGGTTTGTTAGGGTTTTCTTTGTTCTAGGTGGGATATTTGCACTGATTGGACTCATAATCCGTTACGTCAACCATGGTGAGGGCGATGCAAACCCTTGGTATCACTGGCTTTTTTGCCAGTGCGTATTCTACAATTCCATTTGTGCCTCCTAAATGTGCCTCCAAACAGTGGATTTTATCTCCAAATAGCACACATAGGAACATTGCACCCTCAATTCAGTGGAATAGCCCCCACAATGGCATTTGCAGAAGCCACCTTAGAGGTATAATCCAAATGGGTGTAGATGTTGGCTGTGGTGGAAATATCGCTGTGCCCCAACCACTCTTGAATTTCCTTCAAGCTGACGCCATTTTTGTAGAGCAAGCTAGCGCAACTGTGGCGTAAGTCGTGGAAACGGATATGCCGCAAATCATTCTTCTTCAACATCAACATAAAATGTTGGGTGATATAATTGGGCTGGATGCGTTCTCCCAGAGCGTTGACCGAAATATAATCCAAATACTCTTGGCTATAAGCATTCCCACACAACTTGCGATTCGCCTCCTGCTGCTCTTTTAGTCGCAGGAGAATATCTTCTACTGGTTGTACCAACGGAAGTGTGCGTGTGCTGGATTTTGTTTTCGTTCGATCTTTGGCAGAGATTTCAATTTTTCCATCGACTACGGTTTGGGTGACAGTGTGATTGATGATTAGCTTTTTCTCCACAAAATCAATGGCACTCCAACGTAACCCTACAATCTCTTCACGGCGCAGCCCATAAAAGGTGGTCAGTGTGACCACTTCTTCCAATGGGTCGCCTTTAAACACGTTGAATAGCTGTTCAATTTCATCGCCATTATAGATGCCTGCCACATAAGTAGCCTTTCGTGGCCGTTGCACTTTATCCGCAGGATTGCTAGGGATAAGGTCTGTGATAAAGGCGTATTGCAATGCCTTTCGGATATTGGCGTGTCTACGAATCACTGTGGACGGCGAAACTTTGTCAACATCCAAAGAGTATTGATAATAATCTTGGATATGTTTCGGCTTCAAATTCCGTAGCGAAACATTTTTGGACCGAAAATATGGCACCACACTTCGTTCGACAGCTACGCTATAGGAAGCATATGTGGTAATTTCCACGGAGCTTCTAATCATCTTGAGCCAATCCAACATAAAGTCAGCAAAATCGATATCAGCTGGGTCTTCGGGTTCAGGTACAACGGGAACGCTGATGATAACCTCTGGGATGAATGTATTGCGTGTGTCAATGAGTAATTGCTCTGCTTTTTTCTTATTGCCACGCACCTTCATTCCTGTTGCTATGGTTTTGGTACGTCGCTTCCCCGTTGCCTCGTCTCTATAACTGAGAATAATATAGAAATGGTCGTTTTGTTCTTTTAGGTGACCTGCTACCATTTGAATACTCCTTTCCGCAGGACTTTCCCCGTCATTACAAGCACAGTATATCACAGTAATGTCAGGTACGTCATCACTTTTTCAGTTCGAATGCCAATAAATATTTTAATACGTTTATCTTTGGAATGCGGTAAATGCGACCAATGCGAATAGCCTCGATTTCGCCACTTTTCAAAAGGCTATAGCAGGTCTTTTTGCTAATGCAGAGAACATCAACTAACTGCTCTACGGTCATAACATCTGGAAGGCGTCTGAGCATCAATGTATATGCCTTCTTCACTTCAATTTCCCCAACCACCATATATCCCCCTCCTGTTCATTAAAAATATAGAAGAGATACCCCACAGCGTGTTACGCTTGGAGGTATCTCTTCTTTTTTGACAGCTTAATTATAGCATAAGTGTTTGCGACAATACAACCCCCATGTGTGCGACAATTTCAGGCGATTGTGCGACAATACTGCGACAAAAGTGCGACATTTGGCAAGTGACGTTAAATTTCATCCTCTTGCTTGTAGACATATGCGTACATTTCACTCAACGCAGCCACAGCACCTTGACGTAGCCTTTGAGCAGTGCGTGGCGTCATGTCCTTCAATTCGGCAATCTCTTCCCAAGTGCGTTGTTGGAAGTAATATAACTCGATAATCATTTGATGAGAAGGTGTAAGCAATTTCATATAGTGTTGCAGCCGTGATACCTCTCGTTCCAATGGGTATAGTCGCATGGCGATGGCATTAATCAATTCTTGGGTTTCTTTTGCGGCAGTCTCTTGATAAGACATGGCGATGTACATGGTTTTGTTAGAAATATGACCAGGGGCAGAGGGCAGGCCAGCTTCACCATGGGCGAAGTTCAGTGCGCCGATAAGTTCATCAGCAGTGATTTGTCGAGGGTGTTCAAGCTCATAGCGAAGCAGGGAAATTTTACGCTGGGTATCTGAATAATTTTCAAGAATGTGAACAACCTCTCGTCGAATGTCGTTGTACATTTCATTTGCTCCTTTCGGCATGGCAATGCAGATGATTTCTCGATAAGAATCACCTTTTCGTCGCCTAAGATATAAGTGTACAAACAGTTTTCGAAAACGTTATACCATAAGGTGTGACCTGCGAAAATCCAGATACTCTTACTGCATATTATCGAGCAGTTCTGCCAATACTTGTTGTTGCTTTTTGTTGAGCATAGACCATTTATCTAACATTTCACGTTGCTCTTGTGTGAGCGACATCGGCTCATCGCCTTCTGCGAAAAATTGAGACAACGAAATTCCAAAACCAATGCATACCTTGTTCAAGGATGCAATCGTTGGTATCTGGTTTTTGCGATACCATGTAGAGATTGTAGACTGAGTTAATCCAGATTTTTTTGCCAAATCATACTCAGACCATTTTCGTGCTTCACGAAGCTTTGAAATTTCCCCCAAAATGTCTTTCATCGACATACCCCTTAAATGTTGTTTTATATCGTATATAATACTACGATTTAACTAAAATTATTAGTTGTTCTGGACGTATATTAAATACGTTGTAAAACAAGTGCGATGGCATGATATTGCAAGGCAACTGTAACATGGCAAAACAGAGTAGGAAGCCGCCCTGATAAGGGGTGGTCTCCTACTCTGCTGTATGCTGCTATTTACGCCGCTTGGCGAAAGCGCAGGCTCCGTGCCCGCTGGGAAAGTTCCTGCCCCAGTAGTTGCAGGGTAGAAAATTCATCGTCCAGACCATCAAGCTCACGGCGGAGGACATCCTCATAGTGCCGCTTTTTGGTTTCTAAAGAATCAATCTTCATAGCCCAACGCTCTAGAATAGCAGGTGACTGACTTCCTGTATCAATGAAGTGAGAAGCACGGTCTTGGTATTCTTGGATTTCACGCTTGACCGCCGAATAGAATTCTTCCGTCATCTTGGCCCGTTGCTTTTCATCGTCAATGATATAAAAACTGTTAGCGCTAATACGGGTATCGTTCTTGTTGGCATCATTGACCATTTCGATGAAGGCCTCGAACGCATCTACTCGGTGCATCTGGTGGCGAGGAACAAAGTACAAGTGGCCGTTGCCACTGATTTTTGTGGCTTCCAAGCCACGGAGGTAGTTTAAACAGACTGTCTCCAACTGCTTGCGATTTGCGCAGCGCTGATAGAGCTCAAAGAGTTCCTCTGCTCTTCTGCACATTTGTGCGGCATCTACATCCGCATCAAAGACAAGGTTATCATATCCAAACATAGCGTCGTCCTTGTCATACTGGATATTAGCTAGTTTTTCATAAGTGTTGCTCTCTCGCCCCACCGTCTCCTTTACCAACTCACGGGACAGAATGCCATCGCCACGCTTGTTATCACGGCAATAGATCTGAAAGATGCGAGGGGCAACAGGGTCTCTAAGGGAGATGCGCTCCTTGATGTCACCAGTCGCCGACCGGAAAGCATCCGACACTGACACACGGGAGCCACCTGTAAATTCCATGCCCAAGGTCTGGCACAGTTCCGCCATAGTCTCCTTCTCCACCAAGATATTAGAGAGGGAGAAGTATAGGAATTTGCCAAGCATATTTTCGCCCTCTTGGGATGTGCCTACGATTTTATTGAAATCAATGTGTTCCATTATAATTCCTCCTACCAATTTCTGATTACAGCATCAATAGCGGCATAATCTCCAGCTACCATCATACTGCATTCCGTATGAAAGTTAATGTCAGTTAAACGATATTCTACAAGTGCCATGGTGTGTTCATCCTTGACAACTCTAGCGTTCTTGTGCTTAACGCTTAATGCTTTTAAGATGTTGGGAGTCAGACAATAATCGTTGCGTCTATTGAGCCCGCAGATATGGTCTTTTTCTGACTCAGATAATAATTCAAAATTATATGACATAGTGTCCTCCTAAAATTAAGCTTCAGCCACACGGCTGAGCAGATAATCGTCCACACCCTTATAGGTGGGATTCCATGTGTATTTTGAGTATTTGATACCTCTGATTTTTTGCACCTCTTTGCGCATGGCTAAAATAGCCTGCCGCACATGCGGGTTGGTCATTTGGTCTGTATCCATGGCCTCCACCACGTCGGTGACACCTAGCCCTACCAGTGTGTCTTTTAGCCCATTGAGAGCATTGACACCGCCGATGCAGACAAACAGTGAGTCTGCGGATAGAAAACTGGCGGCATCCCCCTTGAGGGGGCCTTCTGTGATGAAGGCACGTTTGCTTTGGGTGTTGCCAGTGACGTGTACCCAAGAATAGCTACGGGTGCCATTCTCTTTATTTCGGCTGGATAGCCATCGATACTTGCGATTGGGATGGCTATCATCGTCAAGGCGGATTTTCACCCCTTGGATTAGTCCATCCTTATTCCGTACTGGAATCAGGAACCCGTTAGGCCCTGCCAGCGTCCACACGTTATTCTGTGTGTAGAAACCGGGGATGCCCAGTAGGTCATGTTTCCGACCCAAAAGGTGGGCCAGCAGCCGTCGAGCCTCTGGTGTTTCAGGCATACTACAATACCCATTTTCTTGGATGCGTGTGTCAGACAGTCCACGCCCTAGCAGGTTGTCACGGTGTTGATCCAATAGCGTCAGATGTGACAGCATATCGGTATAAACAGCGTGCCGTTCCTCCAAGGGCATGGGTTGTCTCTCTGTGTATTGGGGCGTTGGTGCAACAGGCATTTGATAGACGTTGCTTTCCTGTTCCAACTCCCGATAGGCTTCGTAGTTGCTCATATTGTTGAGCTTGGCATACAGCGTGACGCTGTTGCCTGTGGCTCCACATAATACGCAACGGTATAAGTCTTTTGTGGTGTTCAATCCTAAGTGATGTTTCCCTGCGTGGTCGCCGCAAAAGGGGCAGGTCGCCTCGACCTCAGTGCGCCGAAGCGTCCGAGAGTCGATGACGAGCCCACACCGCCGTGCAACTTTCACGATGGGAAATTTTTTGTAGTCAGCCAGCGGTCTCACCCCTTACGGTTTTATTTGCGGTAGCATTAGGCTGCCATGGGCTGGCTTTGCACAGCCTGTTTGCCGTGAACAGCCAATGCCGCATTGGGGACACACTTTGCCATGATAATCTGCCCTGTAGGGCGAACGTTGGCCAAGTCATCCACTGACTCCATGTTATCCACAAAAACAGGATAGTTCCGCCCTGTGAGTCGTTTCATCAGCTCAGACACTTCCATGCCTGCACGGATTTTCTCTGACAGAGAAAGGCGGTCATAACGGCGCCCATTATAGGTGAAACGGAAGGTATCTTTTACCTCTCCAGTGGATTTCACCACATCGTACAGAGAGATTTCCACACGATTCATGCGCAATGTGGAAAACAATAGCTCAGCACGTTTAGAGATGTATAGCGCAACTTCTTTGAGCTTGCATTTCTTCTCACCAATCAACCGTTCTGTCTCGCTAATTCTGCTGTCAAAATTGATATCAGCATCCTTGACCATGCGGTCCAGGGTGGCAATTTGCCCTTGGCAGTCCATCAATTCATTGTGGCAGGTATGGAGACGTTGGTACTCTTCTTGGCTGAGATTGCCGTACTCTAGCAGGGAGGTCAGCTCTTGGATTTGGGTGCGGAGAGTATCCAATGCACCGCTGTCCTCATTGGCCAACTGTTCCTGTTGGGCATACAATGCGTCCATTTTTGCATCCATGGTGGCAACATCTTGGGCCTTGAATGTCTCAAAGGTTTCTTGGGCTTTTACCTCCATATTGGAGATTTCATCCAGTTGCTGACGACCTTCACGCCCTTGTGCCACAATGCTTTCCAGCACTTTTTTGAAGGCCTCTTGCACTTGGGGCAAGGTTTCTTCGGTGATGGGGCGGTGGCAGGTGGGACAATCGCCACCGATTGTCAGCGCTTTCGCTTGCGTCAATTCTTTGCGATACTGCTCTGTGAGCAATTTGACCATACCAGTTGTTTCGGCATGGGTAGCAGTGAATTTGGATTCATAGGCTTGTTCCATACGCTGTGCCCGCTGTTGCCGCAGATGATTGATTTCGGTTTCCAACAGTTGCTGACGCATCTGGGTATCATCTTTAGCCACGTCCGAATAGCGACCGCTCAAGTCCACCAACTGCTCTTGCATTTGGGGAATACTCAAATCTTCAAACTGCTTGTTTTTTAAGGCGGTTTCTTCTTCAGCCAGCATGGTCAGTCGGTTGCGCAGGTCTGCATAAGAAGTCTGCATGGTTTCGGCTTGCTGTTCCGCCAAGTCTTTTTGACCAGTCAAATAAATGATGGACTCTTCCAGTGATCGAATTTCGCCACGTAGCTTTTTTAAGCAACCGTCAGGGCTTAGCAAATCTTTGTCTTTCAATGCTGCTTGTGACGACGCTGACATTTCTGCCAAGATTGCGTCATGGGAAATAACTGGCAGGTGGCGTTCTAAAAGATGTTTGCCCTTATCACCCAATTCTTCAATGAAGTACAAAGGGTTGAAGATAGACAGAAACACGTCCTTTTCACCAAACATACTGGTCAAATCTTTCTGACGGATATCATAGCCATCAAAGGTGATGTACATGGTGCTTTTGCGACGCTTGCGTACCAGCTGATGGACTGCGCCACCCCCATCCGCAAAGCGGATGGAGATGCTTAAGTCGTTGTTGTCGTCACAGTGGAGACGGTCAATCCCGTTCTCACCGAAAAAGGGTAATCCCGTAATGGCGAAGGCAATGGCATCAGCGATGCTAGATTTGCCACGTCCATTGCCACCAGTGATGGCGGTGGGATTGCCAAAGGTGAATGTGGTGGGTTCGTTGTAAGACTTAAACCCCGAAAGGGTCATGTCTATAATCTGAAATGAAGTGATTTTTTCCATAGCGTATCCTTTCTTATGCGGCTTGTTGATAATTGGGAGGCACCACACGATACCGTTCCAGCACATAGTACACCACGGAACTTTGGGTGCGTGTGCTATACTGCACGTCCGTCAGCCATGTGCCAGTAGTGACACCTTGCATGATGCCGTTGTAGTAGACCTCTAATTTGTTTCCATTGGGTGCCGTGATTTCCAAGGCAGTGCTTGTACCATGCATCCCATTTTGTAGGTGCATACCTGTCACAATGTACTGATATGGGGGCTGTGTTGGGAATGGCTTGATATTGCCCTGTTGCACAGGCGGGTTCTGCATGGGAGGATTGTTCCGCTGCTGTGCAGGTTGGCGCTGTTGCGGTTGTTGCTGTGGCGCAGGCTGTTGAGGGGGTGCTTCGCCCATGACAGGGGTCAGCTGTGCCTCGACACCAGTTGCCTTGGTATGGCTCAACCCCAACTTTTTCAGCATATCCAGATATTTGTTGTTCAGCTTGGTGCGCTGTGAATCGCCAATGACCAAACTATTGCCTTTGCGTTCCACATCAACCCAAACGGTATCCATGCTGTATAAAGCACGACCGATACCCCACTGGACAGCGGCACGCTTCATGCTATCAGATAAGCCACCTTTCACGGGCTCAATGTCTGAATTTTCGGCGCCATCCCATTTGGTAATCCATCCACGACCTTCATAGTAAATGGAGATACCACACAGTTGACTGCTTTTTTTGCCGTCCGCTTGCCACGGGCAGTATTCATTCTTCCAGTTTTCGGGGCCAACCACTTCGTCCAGACGATTTTGGATGGCACGATTATTGAGGTAAGGGACGGCCAGACCAGTCATTTTATCCTGAAAAGTCCGTTGCAAGCGCCATTCCAAATCTTCTGGCGCAAAAGGCTGTGCCAGTAAAGCGGCAATTTCTTTTGGTGTTTTTTGTTCCATGGTTAGCTCCATTCTAAAAATTGTCCCAGTGTCCGCCCACTTTCCACCAAAACGTGTTCATAGTAGTAAGCAGGTGACTTGTCTTTCAAATGCTCTAGCAGGTCTCGGTATTGTAACCCCTGTTTGTTGTGTTGTGTGCTGTAGTGGTCATTATTGTTGGGAATTCGCAAAATGTAGTCAGGTAATGTGCTCAGTTGCTCAGGACGTTTGTACTTGGGCAGTGCATTGTTGCCAAGGCAAATGTGCCCGTTCACCCCTACATTTGAGAATGGATAGTGATAGAGCGTACTGTCGGACTGTAATGGTCCATCTGGAACTACACATACCCGATAACCTGTCACCTTCTGAACTGCTGGCTGGTATTCGAAACCAAACACAAGTCTTGGAATGGGAAAGTGCAGATATTCAGTGGTTGCGTAGGTAAAATCAGCTTCTAATGCAGTATATCGCATGAAATAATACCTGTTTTTTCTTCCAATTGATGTTGCAATACATCCTTTCGGAAGTAAACCTGATTTTTGGATATTGTCCTCGATGCAACTGTTGGCTACACAGGAAAGAAAAGCATCTGGTGAAATGTTTTTGTTGGCAATCACACCGTTTCGACCCATCTGTTCCACAACAAATTCGTTGCGTTCAATGGAAATTGCAATGTTTATATCAAATCCATCTTTCATTAGGCAACCTCCTGTAAGTTTGTAGACACCAGAGGAAATGGGATAATATTGCTATTTTGCGGCGGCACCAATGCCTCTTTTAATAAAGTTACTTGCTTGTGGAATTCATCGTAGATATTCAGTAGTCCATGAATAACCTCAGAATCTACCATGAATTCCGCACTGTAAAATAGCAGTAAACGCATTTGGCCTCGATCAGTGGAACTCAGATGCCAGTTATAGTCATAACAATAGCTATTCCACCTTAGCCCTTTGTGCAAGGCTTTTAACATAGTCTCTCTATATGGGTTTGTGTTTTCGGTGAGATTTCTTTGTAATTCATATGCTCCGCATAAATCCACAAATTCTTTAATGATAGGATCCATAAACACCCAGACATCAAATTCGTCGTTTTCATCAAAGTGATGATGCGTGTGTGCAAATATAGCAAGAAGTGCATCAGTCATCAAATCATAATAAACATCGTCATCAATTGTGTGGGTTGCATATTCCTCTAAAAGAGCATGATTACAATCTCTGCCATGAAAAGTCTTTAATATGTTGAGTGCGTGCATGGATAACCAATTTACATAAGTCATATCATCACCTCAACAGAAAGCGCGGATTTTCAAAGCTTCGGGTGCTTGCGACTTCAATGCAAACCACATGCCAAGAGCCGTGGTATTATTGCAAGCAAGATAATCTAATAACTGGCCACATTCTTCAATGTCATCAGTATCGAAGGCATCAAAATCCAAATCACCGAAGCAAACACTTTGGTCTAAAAGACTTGGCTTTACCAAATGAAATAGAAGATGCTCATTAACTTCATTGATAGAAGTATCGACAAATGCTTGTTTTGGGTATTCTTTGGAGGCTTTTGCTTTTTTCATATTGTTCTGAAATGATTTCAAATCCAAGTGAATCATCACTGCACCCACTTTCTCAATAATCATCTGGCAAGAGCACCGTGGTCACGCTACGGTCCCATTCGGTGATAATCCAGAATTTCACGTTGTCGTCCGTGTGATAGGCTGACAGGATACGCATACCTGCCTCCACAGCCATATCATTTTGAGCCTTATCTTCTTGGCACAAATCGCCCCACATACCACAACGATGCAATTCTATCGCAGGGATGTAGTCGTACATGGAAACAGCTTCCAGTGCAGCAGGGGTGATTACTAGGCGACCAAGTTCAAACTTGTAGAATCGTTCTAAAGTTAAGTCCATATTCTATTCTCCTTTTACACCAACGACCGAAACCCATCTGGGGTTAAGACGTTGAAAATCATTTTGTTGCTGATAACTTCTTTCACTTCTGTGACCATCTTCATGCCTTTGGCATTGTGCTGCTCATGTTCATCAACCTGCTTGACTTTGACAATGCGCCCCTTGATGATGTGAGGGGTGTCGCAGGACACCAAACCGTTAATCATGCCAGAGCCACCAATCAGCCCCACTTGTCCGATGGACAGGGGGAGCAATGGATGCTTTTGGGCGCTGTCTAACTCGTTTTTTGACATGAGCTTTTGAAAGCTATTGGACTGGCGTAACTGCCGTTCCAGCTCTTTTTCATTAAACCGCTCACCCTTGAACACCGACACTGTTTTCGCCTCAGCTGGTACAGCGTATTGTCCTTCTGCCAACTCTGTCAGAACAGAGATGGCTGTGGGGGTATATCCGTAGTGCTCCAATGTGTTGGCGGTGTCAGGGTCGTCGCTACGCTTCTTGCGTAGCCCCAGAATGGCCACCTGCTTAAACTTCTTAAATTCACTGTCGGTAAAACGCCAGACAGTCAAATCGGTAAAGTTGTCGCTTAAAATACGGCAAATATCTGAGGTCAAGCGGTAATATGGGATGATGTAAATGAGCAATCCACCCATGGTCAGCGCACGCAGACTTTCCACCAGAAACCGTTTTTCATGTCGTGCCCGACCGCCACCTTCTGTCAACACAGACAGATATGGTGGGTTTAGGAACAATCCATGAAAGGCTTCGTTGCTAATACGGCTGTGGAAGAAACTGCCCACACCCACACGATGGAGGATGGTTTGCGCTTCTTCCGCACGGCTTTCGTCCAGCTCCACACCGTAGGTAAAACAGTTGTTGCCTTGTGCCACCTGACGGAGCGCCTTACCGCACCCACAGCAGGGGTCTAGCAGGTTGGTAGTCACACCAGATGGAAAGGTGATGCCCTTTAAAATCAGGTCAATATTGACTGGATCGGTGGGATAATAACCCATTTTCACGTTGTTCATCAGCCGCCCAATAATGGCGGCATTGGTGGTTTGTGTTGCGTCGGGCAATTTTCCTGCAAACGCCATAACAGCTTCATATACAGGTTTGTATGCCGTCGCCATCAGATTGAAGCCTTGCATACCTTGCTGAAGCTTGGCACCCATGGCGGACAACTGATATTCCTCTGTTTCTTGCAAAAAGAGCTGTGCTTCACCCAGTGCGGACACCAAATGATTGCGCTCTTTTTGGAGTTCTAGGTACAATCTCTGGGCTCGTGGCAGATCGGATTCTTTGTATTTCTCCACTTTGCCACGCAAGGACAGCATTTCTGCCATACCCTTAGAGATTTGACCTTTCAAGTCTTGCAGACGTTCCAGTGCGTAAAAACGCTCATGCTGCTGGCTCATGCACACCTGCCAATCTGTCACGCTCCAAGGTATACAGTAGCTTTTCATAGCTCCAGTATGCCAAGTGGTCACGATGGAAAAAGCGGTTGAGTCCACCTGCGTAATCGTGCATATGCTTGATGGTACGATAATGTACCGCATGGTTGCCATCAGACAGGCGAATCATCAAACCTTTGCCTTCAGGCCAAATGCCATAGAGGGTAATATCCCCAGACGAGGCCGCACCAGTAGGGTTAGATTGCACCTTGAATTCGTTGAAATGCAAATCCTTTGCCATCCCACGCAAGAACGATTTGCCCTTGCTGTGAAATTCTGCTTTGGCGCCATTGAAGCCATTTTCGTTTTCGCCATCCACATAGGATAAGTCCTGTTCTAACAACTGAGACAGTCGCTTCATGAGAGTTTGCTGTGATTTTACTGACATAGATATTTCCTCCTTCTAAATGGAAACAGCAAGGTTGCAATAAAGCTACCTTACTGTTTCATTTGGCGGCTTATGCCGCAATTTTATGATGTGCATCTTTAGAAACAACGCTTTGTTGACTGGCGGCCATGCGTTTTCTGACGTACCCATTCAAACGAATGGTGCCATCAGGGCGCACGGTGCCAGCGTAGCGAAGTTCCTCAATCACTCTGCAACCATCTTTTTCTTTGATGGTGTGCTTCTTCACATAGATTTCTTCCATACTCATGCCACCGTTTTCAACGTTGGTTGGAATACTGGTGCATTTTCTTCAGGTGTGCCAGGCACAACTTTCAGTGTGTAGCCTTCATTACGGCAGAATTTGAACATGGACGCCATGCGTTGCAGTTCAAAATCCTTGGCATCTGCGATGTCACGTTCATTCAGAACAGCACGCACAGTTTCCGCAATCATTACACGCATAGCTTCTGCATCCACAGCGGGAATTTCCTCACTGGAGGGTGCTTCTTCTGGGGCGTCAGGCACATCTTCTGTGGCTGTTTCCTCGGAGGGTGCAGTTTCAGCTTGCGGTTCTTCCACCACAGCGTCATCATTCACCACGGTGTATTCTGCATCCATCACCTCTGGCTTGGGGGCAGGGGTGATAAAGGAGAGCCAAGCCCCTTTCAGGGCAGAGCGCACCATCAGCCAGAACATACCGCCATGTTTGGATTTCAGATTGATAATTCGATCTGCGCACACTTCGTCACAATCACTGAGCGTCACGGTGAGGGTGCTCGTAGCCACATAGCTGGCAATCAGCAGACAAGAGACCACGGCACTGTGGGAGGCATAGACCTCCATCGCCGTGACACGCTTGGCCATCAGCTTTTCGCAGACCAGTGTTGCGCAATCTACATCGTCAGCAACAATGCTATCGGCGGTGATACGGGTGGCAAAAATGCTACCGTGACCGCTGATACGGGATGCGGAAATATCACCAGACACTTCCAGTTTGCCGTTTACCACCAAATGCTCTGTGTTCAAAGTTTCGTAGGTGACAGTTTCACCCTTGGGAATATAGGTTGTTTTCATAGTCAATAACTCCTTTATTTTTTCTTTTTGCGCACAAGCACCGTAGGGCGAACATGGACTTTTGTGGTTGCAAAAGTCGCTTGTCGCACCGAAGAATCGCCTAACGCTAAAATGTTGTAAATCATATCCACCACAATGGTAGCTGCTGTGATATTGGCAGCCATACTCTGGGGTGCAGAGACAGAAGCCTCGGCACAACTTAGCTCTGTGGGGAATTTGTCTGTTTCTTCCAGCATATCGGGGTATAGATCCCCAACTGACTTATAATAGGTTCGATTGGCTCGACGGATGCCACAGACCACTTGGCCTGTGTGTTCTCCATTGCCAGAGTCAATGTAGATGAGTTCTTTTGCCTGTTTGAATACCCTGTGGCATAGCTGACGACTCTTATTGTTGTCTACTGCACCGATGAGGATGACCATTTCAGTGATTACTTCTTGATTATAGGGTCCACTGTGCCATTCTTCGGGCTTTAACAGCTCTTTGAGACGAGTTTCATCCTCAATGAAATCGGGGATATACTCAGTTTCAAGGCCAAAGACAGCGGAATATCGCTCTGCCAAGACCTGTGCCTTGTTTTCCCCAATGTCACCGTGAATGAAGTTTTGTCGCACCAAATTCTTTTCTTCCACAACGTCGCCATCACTGATGATAAACCGCACAGGGCGGTCCAGTGCATAGAGCAAACGGTAGAGATGGGGGGCAATGTGCCCACCTGTTCCACCTGCGCCCAGCATGACCACTTTGACAGGGCGTGTCAATGAGAATTTCATTTATAACGCCTCCGCCAATTCAAGCAATTTTGCGGCATAGTCGGGAGATTTTGGCATCTTCTTTTTAATGGTTACACGATTGAGCCATTCACAAGGGAATTCCTGCTCCATAGGCTCTAGTACCAATGCAGGGTCAATCTCTTGATAGACACCGCCTGCACAAATGCGAGCTGTGATGTCTGGGAAAAATTTATCCAATCGACCTACAACAAAATAAAGCCGTGTGGCTTGTTCGTCACGGTCATCTTGACTGGAAAATTTGGCGGCCATACTGTTGTGGCTGTGAATGTCTGCATAATGGAGATAGCGTGCTTCATCCAACCCATCTTCAAGCAAATCAGCGTGGATAAACACCTTGCTCACGGTCTGTTTGGGAATGTGGAGGGTGTATTCCTCTTGTTCACGATCCCAATAGATGTGCGCCAGTGCTTCGTACTCTTGTCTTGCCATGAATCTACGGAAAAAGGCAATCACTGTGCTCAAAATGTGTTGCGGAATTAGGGGCAGGGCTGGGGTAAACCCAGCCCGTACCACAGACAATTCACTCACTCTGTTTTTTTTGGTGACAAAGTCACCCATTTCGGTCTTGCGCAATTCATAAATGCGACCGTCTTGAGCAGGAAAGAGGCAAATCACCTTGTCTGATGCCACAGCTTCTGCCTGCGTAGGGAACATCCCCTTGTAGGTCTGTCCCTTGCTTTGTGCAGTTACTTTGGGTTTAATCAGGCAGCTCGGGTTTTTGTCTTTGGCTTTTTTCAAGCTATCCAAAAATGCCTTGCTACGCTCGATTTCTTCCTTCATGGAAATGATGGTGGTACCCTTGGGATCAGATACAGTCTTGGTAATCTTACCGTACTCCACCGTCCACGAGACTTTCTTGCCCTCGCTCAACTCAGGAAAGTCCTCAGCCTTAGCGATGCGAAGTTCTTCAAAGGTGGTGGAACCGTCTTCGATGTCCTCTTTGGCGCTACCATATGCAAAGATGGCGGGCTTGTCAAAAAGGGATTGTTGCGTTTGTTTGACAATGGCCATCGCAATGGGATTGGGTGCCTCGTCATCATCCTCGTCGGAAGGGGTGTTCACGACTTGGGGGGCAGTCGTTTTGGTGGTTGCTGCTGTGGTAGGTTTGCTAGAAACCTCCTGCTCTGTTTTTTGGGTGTCAGTTTCCTCGCTGGCTACCGGTGTTGCACTTGCCGCCAGATTGGCAAAGGGGTCTACTACATTGCCGTCACTGGCAAAGATATCCTCAATGTCAAATCCATCGTCCTCAATTTCTGTAAATTCGTTGTTGTTTTCGTCCCACATAAAATGGTCTCCTTTCAAATTTTGACACAAAAAAGGACTGCAATGCTCCCGTTAAAACGGAATTTCATTACAGTCCTAGTGTGTCTTATATAATTTGTACTTTTGTCAGCTCTTAGAAAGTGAAGCAATTTGGACGCACTTAGCCCCCTAACCGCTAGACCTCCGACCTCTTTGCTCCGACCTCTTTGCTCCGACCTAAATACAACTAGAGTATAGCATAAGAATTATCTCAAATCTAGTTGAGGTTTTTTCAACTAAATTTGGGGCGTTTGGGGTCAGCAAAAAGAGCTATTTGCGTAGCCCTTTTACAATTTTGGCGATACTCTCTAGCTGTTCCTGCTCTAACAGTTGCAAATCAGCCATAACCTCTGCCATTACTGGGTTTCTATTCAGATTCATCTCGAATTCGCTAACCGACTTCTGAAAGGGACTTCTACCAAGTAAATAATCTGCCGACACCTGATAATAGTCTGCCAGTGATTTTCAGGGGCACTTAATGAATTCTTTTATACTCCCCCTAGAATTTTTCCTTCAAAGCTGTTACAAATAGAAACACCCATAGAAGGAGGAAAATCCCATGACAACTTACAATCTTGAAGTCTTAAATCAATACAAAACCCATCTTCACGAAGAGGAGCGTAGCCAGAATACCATCCAGAAATATCTCCGTGACCTTCGAACATTCCTTGTATTCACTGATGGGCAGGAGCTGAGCAAACTGGCGGTGCTGGCGTTTAAAGAGCATCTTATCACTGCCTACGCCCCTGCCAGTGTCAATTCTATGCTGGCGGCGGTCAATGGATTTTTGGAATGGCTGGGCTTTCCGCAATACAAGGTAAAGCAACTAAAAATCCAGAGGGAAATCTTTTCAAAGCCAGAAAAGGAATTGAGCCAGCGAGAGTATCAACGGCTGATTCAAGCGGCGGAGAAGAAAAACAATCGCAAGTTGGCACTTCTCATCCAAACCATCTGTGCCACAGGAATCCGTGTGTCGGAGTTACGTCACATCACCGTATCTGCCCTCCACACAGGGCGCACCACAGTGTCGTGCAAGGGGAAAAATCGCACCATTTTCTTGCCCAAGGAGCTGTGCCGTAATCTAAAGCACTTCTGCAAGGAGCAGGGCATACAATCTGGTACCATCTTCCTAGCCAAAACAGGGAAACCACTGGATCGCTCCAATATCTGGCGGATGATGAAAAATCTTTGCAAGGATGCCAATGTGGAGCCTAGCAAGGTGTTCCCTCACAACCTGCGCCACCTGTTTGCACGCACCTACTATAAAATAGAAAAAGACATCAGCCGTTTGGCTGACATCTTAGGTCACAGCAGTATCAATACCACTCGCATTTATACCATTGAAACAGGGGCGAAGCACGCACGACAAATAGACAGGATGCAATTGGTGCTTGGATATCGTAGTGTCACATAACTTTTATTATGTGATACTATTTTAAAAACTATAATTGGTATATATTGTATCATGGTATAGTGAAAAATTCAAGGGAAATATGAAAGAATTTAGCAAATAAATTATGCAAAGCAGCACAAGCAGACCGATTAACCACATTGTTTAATCGGTCTGCTTGTATTGCTATTTTTACAAGTGATTTCAAGTATTATGCGCAAAAAGCAACACAATAGTATCACATAATAAAAGTTATGTGGTAGCGCAGAGAGGAGTGTTGCCTATGAACATATTGCTTGTCAGCGTGGACGATAGGGTGGATTTGATACCTATGTTGCAGGAAGCCATTGACGAACCCATCGACTTTTTTCTCTCAGACAATATTGAGCAAGTGCCACAGTTTATTGCCCAACATAAAATTGACTTGTTCATCTGCGACTTGAAATTCCCAGAGCAACAAGTGGTGCAGATGGTGGATGCCATCGATAGCCCACACAACCGAGATGTGCGAGGGGTGTTCCTCCACAGTGAGCCAAACCACACGCTCTCACGCATTGGCATCAACAGTTGCGTGATGCGGGATTACCTCCTGCGACCCTACGATAAAGCACGCATCGCCACCATGTGGCGCCATTGCTTGAACGATAAATTGTACAAATATCACGCCCTTGTAGTGTGACAAAACCACAGCAAAAGGAGTGTTGCTCTTGACTTTAAAAGAATATTGTGCGCAGGGGCACTCCTCCAAGTTGCTAGACCAATGGTCGGATAAAAACGGCGATTTAACCCCCGCTATGGTGCTGACCAATAGCCTTGCGGTTGTTCACTGGCAGTGCAATTGCTGTGGGCATACATGGCGAGATACGGTGAAAAATCGCGTTGGTGGTACAGACTGTCAGGTGTGCAAAAAACCTGTGAAACCAGAGCCACGGCGACAGCGCAACCCTCGGACGGACTTGACTGGTCTGCAATTTGGGCGGTTGACCGTGGTGGAGCGTCAGGGTATCGAAAAAGAGTCGTTGTGGCTGTGCCGTTGTGATTGTGGGGGCGAAATTGTGGTTGCCCAGTCCAGTTTGACTGGCAAGAAAACCACCAGCTGTGGCTGTTTTCGAGAGGAAGTCCGCAAAGAGAATTTTAAGAACAACATTCATTTTATAGACGGCACTTGCATTGAAAAAATCGCCGCCAAAATCACGCCAAAGAATAACACCTCTGGCTTCCGTGGCGTGAGCCAACGCCCCAACGGAACCTTCCGAGTCAGCATCACCTTCAAACGCAAACGCTACGACTTGGGCACATACAAAACCAAAGAAGAAGCCATCGAGGCCAGACTAGCAGGCGAAGTGATGGTGGATGAATTTGTAGAAGCGTATAAAAATACTTTAGAGCAGGAATGTTTTAATTGAAGATATATGTTATAATAATCAGAGTGGAAATAAAGGAGAATGGATTATGAAACTAGGACGTAAAGTATTAGCATACCTCCTGTCGATCAGTATGCTGACCAGCATGATGGTCACAGGAGTCAGCGCAGAGGATGCAACGACTGCACCAGAATCTGCGGTGGTTGAAGAAGTTGTGGGGGCTATGGCGGAAGTAGGCGTGGATGTGCTAGACGATGCGGAGGTGTCACTCGCTGCCCCTGTGCCTGCCGAAAACACTATCCCTACCAATGCAGGTAATGCTATCATGAGTGCAGATGATGGCATCGCTACTATGAGTGATGAGAGTGCAGATGGAACAGAAAATGATACTTCCTCTAAATGGGATACAGGCGGTCTTACCATCTCATTTGACGATATTATTGATGATGCAGATTACGCAACTGGTGTTACCACCTACGAAGAAATCGACGGCGTTATGACCGCTGTGATTACCGTGATCATTGATGATGAATTTAGCGCTGATGGCGTTGTCGCCGGAATTTACAAGCAACTTACAGACAAAAGTGCGACTTCAGGTTGGGTATACGGCATGACAACGTTAGCAGGTGTTGGTACAGCATATCCCGATGCTACTAAGAAAGACACTGAAACTGCATATACTGATTTTGACGATGTAGTAGCTATGGTCTCCACCGGAGATACTAGCTTAACCAATCATTGGCCTTCTGTTCTATATGTGGATTCTTATACCAGCGCAAGTGAGTATAGCATTGGTACAGTCTCAGGGCAAACATTTTACAACAAAGTCTACTTCATGGATTCCAGCTCGAACTGCATCGGCACCGAGCAGTATAAAATCGTCTTCCAGAACGATGTAGCCTCCATCACCAAAAACGGCACAACAACCAACTATGCAACACTGGAAGAAGCCGTTGTAGCTGCCGAGTCTGGCGATACCATCGTGATGGATGATACATATACAATCGAAAGTGGTACAACACTGACGGTCCCCACGGGTGTGACATTGACTATTACAAATGGATTTTTGAAAAATTATGGTACAATTGTGAATGACGGCACCATTAATACTGTTGGCTACGGCATTGTAGACTACGGCACTCTTTCTGGTAACGGTTCCTATGATTTTGACGCCACGGTCACTGTAGATGGCAGCGATACGCCTTGGATTTATGCAACACTGGCAACAGCACTGACTAATTCCAGCGGTCGCACGGTCACGTTACTTAAAGATCTTAGCACGGCTAATATCTGGCTTACAAAATCTTGCACCCTTGACTTGGCTGGCTATACCATCACTGGTGGCGATAGTTATTCCAATGCTGTTATCTTGGTTTATGATTCGACAAACTCGGGCATTGACGTTACTATCAAAAGCGGAACTGTGACTAGTAGCCAAGCAAATGGCGGTTCAAATACAGGCTATGTTATTTGGGGTTATTATGGGTATGATAGCATAACCATAGAAGATTTAACTATAACGAATACTGCTGAAACAAGTGGCTATGGGGTAGTTCATTATACTGGTGATTTGGTGGTAAATAGTGGAAGCGCTATTAGTGCATCCTTTGCTAGTATTGCGGTTTATGGTGCAAATGACAGCGATGACATTGTTAATGTCGAAATCAATGGCGGTACCATCGGCAACGAGAATGCCACCTATGGTTTAACTGGTCAGGGCGCATACGACTACACCAATATCACCATCAACGGCGGTACCATTCAAGGTTATAACATGGCAATCTACCACCCACAAGTTGGTGATTTGACCATTAATGGTGGTACAATTACTGGTTATTACAGTGGCATCCAATATAGTGGCGAAGGCGCTCTGGTAATGAATGATGGTACGGTGGAAGCCACTGTAACGGAGACGGTTGAGCTTTATAAAGATAGTTCTGATGGCGACGGCGGTATTGCTCAATCTGGCGCAGCTATCCTCTTTATGTCTCGTGGTAGTGGCTACCAAGATAATCTTGACGATTTCACTGGTGAAATCAACGGTGGCACCATCAAATCTGCCGCCAATGCACCGATTATTGTTTGTCGTATGAATAAAGTAACCGGCGAATGGGTATTTAATGAAGACTCTACTGTTGGCGATAACTACTTAGACAGCCTTACCATCACCGGCGGCACCTTCATTGGTGCAACTGATTTCTCCATCGAGCCAGTTGCCGAATCTGAAGGGGTGGTCTCCATCTCTGGCGGCGAATACTCCGTGGCACCTTCTGATACTTGGCTTGCTGCTGGTTGCCATGTTAGCGAAGATACCAATGGCGACGGCTATTATTACGTTTATACCGAAGCCACTGTGACTGATACTTCTGGCGAAATCACCTATGCTGGTACTTTGGCAGAAGCCGTAGCCGCCGCAAGCGATGGCGATATCATCACCATTTATACTGACATTGAAATGACCAGCAACATCGCCATTGGTGCAAAATCTCTGACTTTCGTGGGCGCAACAGGGGAAGAAACTATCTCGAACTCCACTACTGGGGATCAAAGATTTAGTTTGACTGCAGGTTATACTGTCACTTTTGAAAACCTAGATTTTGATATTTACGAAACTCTGCTATATCCAAATGATTCTATTGGCATTACCTTTAACAACTGTGATATTACTATGTTTAGCACAGGCTATCTGTTCTCCACTGATGGTTGCGCACTGGATGTGACCTTCACCAACAACACCGTTGGCGGAACCGTGAAAAAGGTGTTTATTGTCCGTGTGGATGCGACCCATTCCTTTGTGATGACTGGCAATACGATCACATTTGAAGGCTCTGATGTTGGCACAGAAACCACCTCTGCCGTGGGCACCATTGTGGTGCAAGGCGAGGGTGCCAAGGTGACTATTACAGACAACATGATTACTGATTTCTACCGTGGATTCAGCATCGACAACAGCACCGCAACTGGCTCTTGGACAATTACAGGAAACAGCTTTATCAACACTCGTTACGCCTTGAACTATACCAGTGCAAAAGACTGCAATGATATTTCCATGGCGTACAACTACAACAGCGCTACTGCCGATGGCACTGGCACTGAGGTAGGCTTGTTGGATGAAGTGACCCCCGAAGATACTTCTGGCATCACCCTCTACCCCTACTACGCCGACTCTGCTCTCACCATCCTAGTCTATGAGGACGGCGAATCCTCCACCGTTGACGAGGTTGCAACGGAAATTCTGACCGACTTGGATAGCTTGGATACCACTGACGCCGATGCCGTCAACGAAGCCGCCATGTTGGTGGCTCTGGCTGACACCACTACCATGATTGCCGAAGATGAAACCCTCATTGATGCCATCAACGAGTTAGATGCCGCTTTCTTGGAAATCAATACCAACATCGATGTCACCGCTGACTTGACTGAAATGGAGAGCGAAGAATACACTATCCAACAGGTGGAAGTGGAAGGTCTGGCTCTGGCTGTGTACGGCAGTTCCGTCCCCGATGACGATGTGGAGTTGATTTTGGATGTTGACCAAATTGAGTCCGCTGACGATGTGGACTTGGCATTTACCGCTGTGCCTTACGTCAGTGTCAACGATGGTGCTGCCACCAAGGTGGAAAACGAAGATTTGAATGCACCTGTTACCTTCCAAGTCTATCTGCCCGACACCTTCGAAGGCAACCGTGCCACCGTTGTTCATGTAAAGAGCGACGGTAGCGAAAGCACCTACAACTTGACTGTTTACACAGACGAAAGTGGCAACAAGTACATCCAAATCACCGTTACTGAGTTCTCCACCTTCTATGTGACAGGGTATACCTACACCTCCACTTCCTCCTCTGGCGGTACTAGCTATTACTCCTCCTCTGTGGCTTCCACTTCCAATGGCGACGTGTCCATCAGCTCTAGCAAGTCTGCTTCTGGTACCAAAATTACCATCACCACTGATCCCGACAACGGCTATGTGGTGGGCGATGTGACTGTCACCTACTCCTCTGGTCGTGAGGTTTCTGTCACCGACAATGGCGATGGCACTTATAGCTACATCCAACCTGGTGCCGCTGTGACGGTGTCTGTCACCTTCGTGGCAACTGGCGAAGAAGTGGAAGACGATAGCTTGTTCAGCGATGTGGACGAAGATGCTTACTACTACGACGCAGTCTTGTGGGCTGTGGAAAACGGCATCACTTCTGGGTACAGCGACGGCACCTTCCGTCCTGACACCACTTGTACCCGTGCACAGGCCGTCACTTTCCTGTGGCGTGCCGCTGGTGAACCTGTGGTGAATTTCGTGAACCCATTCTCCGACATAAGCTCTGACGATTACTACTACGAAGCTGTGCTGTGGGCAGTGTCCGAAGGCATCACCACTGGCTACGACGACGGCACCTTCCGCCCCGACACCACCTGCAACCGTGGCGCCATCGTCACCTTCCTGTATCGTGCCGCAGGCGAACCAGACGTAGACGGCGACGCTCTGTCCGACGTGGAAGAAGGCGCATATTACTACGACGCAGTCCTCTGGGCAGTGTCCGAAGGCATCACCACCGGTTACACCGATGGCACCTTCCAACCCACCACCACCTGCACAAGAGGCCAAATTGTGACCTTCTTGTATCGGTACTTGGGGGAATAAATTACATAAATGATGCCAGAAAGAGGGGTGAGTTATCAAAACTCACCCCTCTTTTGTTGACGTTATGACCAAATTATGGTAGAATAAAGCATGGGAATTTTCAACAAAATATGGAGGGTGCTACAATGAAAAAACGACTATGCGTACTATTCTTGGTTCTGGGGCTCATGTCCAACTGGGCTTACGCCACAGATGTGGAACAGACCACCCTGTCTCCCACGGAGATGCTCACAGAAACACTGCCTGAAACCTATGGCGATGATACGATTTTCATCGTTCACACCAATGACACCCACTGCGGTATCGACTATGGATTTGGCTTTGCAGGGGTGGCCTCTTACTACGAAACACTGGGCGGGATGTATGACAATGTTGCCTTGGTGGATGCTGGCGATGCCATTCAAGGTGCCGCCGTGGGACTGGTGACAAAAGGTGAAGCCCTAACTTCTCTTATGATTGAAACAGGCTATGAAGTTTTCACACTGGGCAACCACGAATTTGACTATGGAATGGAAGTGCTCACTGAGCGTATGGATGAATTGCTAGACAAGGGGATTTCCGTGCTATCTGGTAACTTTTCCAATATTCAAGGGGACGAGCCCGTGTATCCTTATGAAGCCTACACCATTGAGACCTATGGCGATGTTTCTGTGGCCTATGTGGGCATTACCACACCACTGACATTGACCTCTGCCGACCCAACCACATTCAAAGATGAACAGGGCAATCTGATTTACAGCTTTGGCAACGACGATGGAGAAGCGGCCTTTTATGCCTTGGTACAGTCCTTGGTGGATGAGGCCAATGCACAGGCAGATTACGTGGTGCTGTTGGCTCATCTAGGTGTGGACGATAGCCCCTATCGCTCTATTGATATTGTTGCCGCCACCGAGGGCATTGATGTTGTCATTGATGGGCATTCCCATACTGTTATGGAGGGCGACTCCTACCCCAATAAAAATGGCGAAGAAGTTTTAATCACCCAAGCTGGCACCCAGTTCCAATGTCTAGGCGTGGTCACCATCGACCCTAGCACCGATACCATCGGCTCCTTCCTTGTGATGCCCGAAGCCTATACCTATAAAAATGACGTGGTGTTATCCATGGTTGCAGAAATCAATGCGGAGTTAGAAGCCGAATTGGGCACCGTGGTGGGGCACAGCGATTATGATTTGATTGTTGCACATCCAGACACAGACACTCGATTGGTGCGTAGCGTCGAAACCAATATGGGGGATTTTGTATCAGATGCCTTTAGAACTGTCTTTGATACAGATATTGCCTTTGCTCACGGCGGTGGCTTGCGCAGTGGCATTTCTGCTGGAGATATTACCAAGGGTGATATTATGGACGTGCGTCCTTTTGGCAATCAAATTGTCGCCGTCTATGCCACAGGACAGCAAATCCTAGATGCACTGGAACTAGGTGCCATGGTTGCACCCCAACAAGAAAATGGAGCCTTTTTGCAAGTTTCTGGGCTTACCTATGTGATTGATAGCTCTTTTACTAGCACAGTGGAAGTTGACCCTGTAACGGGGGATTTTATTCAAGTGACTGGTGAATATCGAGTTGGCCATGTGTACGTGGACGATGAGCCTTTGGATCTGACCAAGACTTATACCTTAGCCGCTGATGCTTTCCTTCTCTGTGCGGGGGGCAATGGATTTACTATGTTCCTAGATTGTCAGCGCACAGATATGGACCCCATTGTGGACACGCAGGTGTTAGAGACTTATTTGGTAGATTATCTGGATGGTGAAGTAAGTGAAGAATATTCCGCACTGTACGGTCAAGACAGGATTACAGATGTTCATGTAGAATTTGGCTACACGGAAGAATCTGACGCAGATGTTGCGGAGGTGGAAGAATCCCTAGTGGAAACCCCAGTAGAAAATACAGTTGAGACCTATACGGTGGTAGCTGGGGATACCCTGTGGAAAATCGCCACCATGTATTTGGGCGATGGCAGCAAATATGACCTCATCTATCAAATGAACACCGATATACTAACTGACCCCAACTGCATCTATGTAGGGCAAGTGCTGAAGATTGCTGGGATTTAAAGAAAATTTTTCCGTCTTTTTTGATGATTTAATGTCGAAATGACTGGGCATTATATTAGCATTCACAGCTTTTGTGGATAGATGTCTGGGGATAGGTGGGCTATTATAATGCAAAATATCGATTTTATCACAAGTTTGTTACAAAACAGCCGAGAATATGATTAAAATATCATGAAAAAATAGCAAGAAACCCTTGACAAATGGGGTGTAACGGCGTATACTGGATTTACTCTTATTGAGGAGTGGAAAGTGTATAGCCTTTACACCCCTCAGAGAGTAATTTCTTTAATTAGAATGGTCGCATGTCTTTTGGCGACGGAGGTAAATTGTTATGCGTGTGAATTTGAATTTTTCCAAAGGGATCTTTAGCAAGGGGGAAGTTTGGGAAAACTACACGCCTAGCCGTGGGTCTTATTTTTCTTCAGGGGTAGTACGAAAAGAACCTATCTCAGTATTTACCGCAGGAGAATTTACATTGGAAGAGATGTTGGCTTGCGAAGGAAAAAAAGAACGTAGATAAAAGCATATTTTCAAATTTGTAAAACGACAGTGCACAAAAAGCATTGTCGTTTTTTTGGGTACTTTGTCGAAAAAAGGGGCATTTTGACAGATAGAGAGAAGGTGCTAGCAGGTGAAACGAATTAGAAAATCCATCTCCAATATGACGGCAAGCGATACCATGTATATCCTGCTGGTTGGCTTTGCGGTTGTTGCTATATTACCAGTGTTGCTAGACAAAGCAACCATTCAAAGATTCTTATATGACGGTCAAGATACGCTGTTAGCGTTGGTTTGCGCCATTGTAGTGCCTCTATTTGTGTTGATGTGGCAATCAGAGAAAAACCGTGAGTATGGAATCGCCCAGTCTACCATTTGCAAGTATTATTTATTTGTGGCTTTGGTAGATACAGCGATTTGGGTTTTAGTATTTTTTTGCATGGATTGCCCAGATGAGTTGCCATGCTTTGAGCTGAGCGGGGCAGGCGTTTTTCGCTTGCTATATTTGCTGTTGGCACGAGAAGCTGCCCCTGCAAACGTGGCGGATATCCCAATTTCAGGGATGATAATTGTTTTTGCTCTGATTTTTATTTATTTCTTGGTTGTACTGATGGCTATTGGTATGATTTTGAGAAATAACCATGTAGTGATCTCTAGCCTGTTTGCAATCGATTGGATGTGCTATTGCATCCCAGTGAAATTGAAATTGCGGCATAGAAATCCTGTATCTAATGGATCGGGGTCTTTGTATCAAGAACACACGACTGCTTTGTTGACCCATAGCCTATCGAGAGAGGCTTGTGGGAGCAAGCAGTCCATGGATAACTTCAGACAAGAGTATGAATTATATTACAACTTTTTTCAAAAGTATTTTGCAACCCACTTAACGACGCATAATGGCAAGCTTTCTAAAATAGCAAATAAAATAAACGGCAAACTTTTTGACACTGAAGAAGCATCGGTTGCTGGCAAAGATGTGGTTATTGCAAACGATAACGATATCCCTGATGCAGTAATGCGTGGATATTGGGATGCATATCTGTTGCTCTATCCTATGCTGCATCGTGCGATTGTAGATAGCGAAGGGGACAAAACCCAACACTACATTTTAATGTTGCAAGATCATTTGGGGATAACCTGTCAACAAAGTGGGCGTAGTTATGATAAGAAGCAACAGAATGTAGCGCAAGATGATACTCGTATGCGCCTGTATGGGTATGTTACGAATTTACACACATGTGCGCTTTTCCATGTGTTGCTTTGCGAGGCATCCGTGGAAACATTGTACCAAGATGTGCAACGGTTTGTAAACTGTGCCCAAGGAATAGATGTGCAATTGCAACTTTTGGGGGTTTTCTATGTGGTCTTAAAACGTGCCGACATCGACTCTAAATTGTCGCAGTTGAGCATCATGGTGGATGATTTGTTCCCACTGGGCATCCATACATTAGAGTTAGCAGAGGCGAGAGGCGAGGCAATGGTGTTTTACCAGTGGTTAGGCTTATATGATGCGGTTTTGATGAATCTTTATAACCAAGAAACACAAATCAGCCGAGATACGTTGAACATAAAAGAGGGGCTAAATGCCTTGCTAGGAAGGAGACGATGCTTATATGGGTGCCAATAAAAATTCTTCGTGCTACAAACAACAACTGCCAGACAGTTGTATTGAATTTGGAATTCGCCCCAATTCAAACCAGTCAGACGATTGGTTTGTGCTAGGCCCTTTTGATTATTGTAAAATTACCCCTATTTTAAGGGAGAGTGTCTCTTCTCAAGAGCCTTGGTTGAGTGTGTTGGCGCAATACAAGAAAGAGCGCTCTGGTGAAGATGGCTTTGATATGCGCAATAAGCAGTTTTTCATTGTCAACCAAAGTCAAAAGGATGATGATGCAGGATTTAAGTCAGAGCCAAAGTTGTTCCAACTCATATCCTTTGTCCATTTGACACAAAGCAGTCAAACAAATGCTTTTGCTACAACTGTTCAAAATATGGCAGGTAGCCACGAAGATGTGGAATACCAAGTGTTTCGTGCCCTAAATTATTGTGATGAAATCGTTGTTTTTCGGGCTGTAAAATATGAGATATTATTACAAATAGCGGATAAGTTAAACCAAGATTCTGCTGTAAGTTATATTTACAGCACCCTATGCATGGCGGCCAATATAGAGGTGAAGGACATCGCTGATGATGCTAGTATGGCGCAAGGATATGTGCGAGCCCAGCTCAATAGCACACAGCAGCGTGTGGAGTTGGTCGAGATTATGGAAGAGGCGTTTGAGCAAAAAATGGCCGCCCATATTATACCTGGGCACGAAGATGTCTACTGTCCGTTTCAGGAGGTTTCTTATAAAAAACTGTTGCAGTTTGAAAAGGCTGTTGCAAAAAATGGCTTTCATGATGTGGTGACCACCTTGACTTGCTCAGAATTTGATAAAGGGCATATAAAGCAAGGGACGCAATCGCAGGTGAAGTCCGAGCGATGGATAGTGCAAGTGAAAGATATCCAACGCTTGGGGTGTAAGCCAGAGATGGATGCCGTTGAAGGGGCTATGTACGGTTGGGGTGCGCATTTAATTGAAGAACTGAAACAATTGGCGTACATGGAAAAACAAGGTAGTGCCAAGGAAATCTTTGCCTTAATTGCGCCGGCAATGGACGCTTTCATTGAATTGCTTGGCAGTGAAAACTTTGAAAACTACATTAAAAATGTGCCCGAAGATGAAGGGCGGCATATGATGGACCGATTTGCCCGTGGGGTGTTGGTGCTGTTGCAACATGCTTCCAATATGGATTTGCAAATGATGCAGCTGCCAAATCGCGCGCCTTCATTGGCTGAGTATTCTACCAAATTGGTGGCGGCTTATGGTGCCTTTGGTTATCAAGTGACAGAACTGCTCCGTTCGTTAGACCAAACGCCAACGGCGGACTATACGCTGCTCATGGTGCCCAAGCTATGCTTGCGCATTAGGAATAACACCATTTTCCCTGTTTCGGAGCAGACAGAAACGGCTTCCTTTTCCCAGCGGATTATTGACTTGGATTTGCCCTTTGGCTGTTTGGATGACCCCCAGCTCACACTCATTTCTTTGATACATGAGGTAGCACATGTGGTTGGTCATGATTTGCGGTCACGAAAAGAGCGTGAAGATGCGTTTCTTCAATGTATGATTTTAGAGCTGTTGCTTAATTTGGGGATTGTGACATCGCCAATGGCGTGGCTCAAATTGAAAACTACCATTGTTAACGATCATTACAGAAGAAAGGGAAAGGAAAATCATGAGCCCCATCGGTTAACAGAACAAGGAGCAGGCATCTGCAAAACCTTGATGAATTTATGCGATTGTTCATCAGAGACGCTGGTGGACTTGTTCTGTGAATTTGACTCTGCATATGTGGCTAAGTATACTCGCTATCAGAATTTGCCCTTTGGAGAAGAAAAATACCAACTATCCCTTGACCTGAGCGACCAATGCACGGAATTTTGGAGTCGGGTGAAGCGGTATGTGTGGCCTGTAGGCGTTAATTCGGAGTTGCCAAAGCAAACATTGGCCAGCACCCGCAACTTTCTGCAAGAATTATTCAAAGAGTGTTATGCGGATATCGTGATGATTACCCTCTTGGATTTGGACTTGGAAAGCTATGTTGAAAGCTTTTACCGCACAGAGGAAAAAGCGTTTAACCACCCCGAAAACATCTTTGATTATGTGGAAAAAACCCGCATACAATGCGTTATGCGCTGTATGAACATGAAAGAAAAGAAACAGTGCCATTGGAAATTCCCTGATGTGGAACCCCGTGGAGGCGTGCTGAAAGATGGTAAAAACAAGGCGAAAACGTATATCGATGCATACAATCGAGACACGGACACTGCTGGGACTAAACGAGTCTCTTCTTTTGTGGAACAGTTATTTTATAGTTTTTATCAATCCGAAGAAAATAAAATTTCTGAAAAAACCATTTATATTGTGGCTGATTATTTGGCGGTGTGTCAAATGAAACTGGAAAAGGCTTTGGAAAAAGTTGACAGTGACGCAATTCAAAATATCAGAGAAAGCTATCAAGCGTTGAAATCAACCGATGGTGCTAAGGTGATAGAAGTCATGTCTGCGCTGTTAGAAGCGGAAAAGGTGAGACAAGCGCCCAAAAACACGAAGGTGGAAAAATGTGGCAATTCAGCAGAAGTCGCCCCTGCTGTTGACAGTGTTACCAATTAAATATTCCAACACATAAGAAACCCCACAAGAAAACGCTATAAAACGTTTTCTTGTGGGGTTATTATATACAGCGACGTTTATCGAATTGTACTATACTGCCACGTAAACGTCAACGCGACCTACGCCTTGCTACTCCATAAACTTAGCTCGTTATTTTCATATAAATCTTTGATATACTCCACCGTAGCCATACTTATCACCTTTCTGCTACCGCCTTAGTTGTTAGTCACTCTAAGGGTAACGCATTTTCAAGGTGCTGAGTATGGCTTTTTTGCCCCATTCTCCCCATGCCTTTTCGGGTCTCATTGCGCTACTTTTATATTATCCCTAGAATTTTTCCTTCTTAGCTGTTAAAAATAGAGACACCCATAGAAGGAGGAAATTCCCATGACAACTTACAATCTTGAAGTCTTAAATCAATATGAAATCTATCTTCGCCAGGAGGAGCGCAGTCAGAATACCATCCAAAAATATCTCCGTGACCTTCGGACATTTCTTGTATTCACTGATGGGCAGGAGCTGAGCAAGCTGATGGTGCTATCCTTCAAAGAGCACTTGATTACCACCTATGCCCCTGCTAGTGTCAACTCCATGTTAGCGGCAGTCAATGGCTTTTTGGAGTGGCTAGGATTTCCTCAGTACAAGGTCAAGCAATTAAAAATCCAGAGGGAAATCTTTTCAAAGCCCGAAAAGGAACTGAGCCAGCGAGAGTATGAACGGCTGATCCAAGCGGCGGAGAAGAAAAATAATCGCAAGCTGGCACTCCTCATCCAGACCATCTGTGCCACTGGTATCCGTGTGTCAGAGCTACGCCACGTCACAATGGATGCGCTCCACACAGGTCGCACCACGGTGTCGTGCAAGGGGAAAAATCGCACAATTTTCTTGCCCAAGGAACTGTGCCGTAATCTAAAGCACTTCTGCAAGGAACAGGGCATACAATCTGGTGCCATCTTCCTAGCCAAAACAGGCAAACCACTGGATCGCTCCAATATCTGGCGCATGATGAAATCCCTCTGTAAAGATGCCAATGTGGAGCCTAGCAAAGTGTTCCCCCATAACCTCCGCCACCTGTTCGCCCGAACCTACTACAAAATAGAAAAAGACATCAGCCGTCTGGCTGACATCTTGGGTCACAGTAGTATCAATACCACTCGTATTTATACCATTGAAACAGGAGCAAAGCACGCACGACAACTGGATAAAATGCAACTGGCATATAGTTTGACGTAATAACACATAACTTTTCTTATGTGATACGTGCATCTAACAAATGACAATACTTGGGTTATATTTTATCACGATAAATTAAAATATTCAAGGGATATTGCAAAAGAATTGATTGTTTTTTCTAAGAAAACAAACACTGCTAGACCGATTAAATGATTTTTAATCGGTCTAGACGTCATGCCTATTTTAAAAAATTCAAATCAGCCAAAGCACTCCTTTTCCATCATGTCAAACCGCACTTTTGCTGAATTCATATGATAAGTATCACATAAGAAAAGTTATGTGGCAAACCCCAAGCAACCTAATATCAAGATGCTAGCTTTCCCCCTTGATATTAGGTGACAACGAAATTCGAAACACGAAGGAGCAATGAAGAATGAAAAAACGATTATTAGGACTAACCCTCACCATCATGGCTATGATGGCCCTGCTGACGGTGAGTGCCAGCGCGGTGGATATGACACAAGAGGAATTTGAAGCTGCCATTACCGACGTTGCAACTAGCGGAACTGTCACACTGACAGGCGACGTTTCATTAACCTCTTGTGTAAATATTTCTGAAAGCATGACACTGGAATTGGCTGGCTATTCCATTTCCTGCTCAACAACTGGTTACCATGCAATTCTAGTACAAGATAGCGCACAAGTTATCATTCAAGATAGCGGTAGCACTGGTTCTATTGGCTCTCTAAATGGTTCTGCCATTTATGTAAAAGGCGGCAAAGTAACCTTAAAATCTGGTTCTTTGACCAGTGCAACAGGCAACGGTGTAAACGTTTCAGGCGACACCTCTTCTGACCACAGCAGTGCTGTTTCCTCCACCTTTATCATGGACGGTGGCTCTGTTGCATCTCAAGAATACGGCATTGGTGTTTACGGCGACGGCGCTGTTGTTGTTGTGAACGCTGGCACAATCACAGCAAGAGACAATGCCGCTATCGCTGGCAATGGTACTGTGAGTTCTACCTACAACTACGGCGGCACTGATATCACCATCACTGGTGGTAATATCACCGCTTATACCACATCTGCTGGTTACTACAACTGCGCAGTGTACATTCCCCAAGATGGCGAATTAACCATCACTGGCGGTACCATCACTGGTGATTATGGCGCAGGTGTTGTTATCCGTGGTGGCGATGCTACCATCACTGGCGGCACCATCATCGGCAATGGCCCTAACACAGCTGCACAAGTGGGCGATGCCAGCCCAACTTATAGCGCTGGTATCGAAATCAACTATTCTGTAAACTATCCAGGCGGCATTGGTGACGTTGTCATCGACACAACATCTGCTAATGTATCTAGCACAACTGGCGAAGCCGTTTTGCTGATTGGCACTTCCGCAGCCAACAGCCCATCTTCCTCTGTTAAAGTTGACGGCGTTGAAGCTGATTTGTCCTCTTTGGCTAATATCAACTACAGCTGGGATAGTAGCGCACAAGAATGGATTGCAGTTGTCTCTGGCGAAGCAGAACTCATCAGCGCTCTAGCTGTTGGTGGCACCATTGAACTGCTGAGCGATATCACTTTATCTGCTAACACCTCCATTTCTACCGATACCATTTTAACTGGTGATGGCGAGTTCACGAACGAAGCCACCATCACCATCGAAGACGGCACAACTGTGACCATCGCATCTGGCGCAACCTTAACCAACAATGGCACCATCCTGTTGGGTAGCGATACTACCTCTGGCGACCGTATGGCTCTGTCCATTGATGGCAACACCATGACTGCTTCTGCCATTGCGTATTCTTCTGGCGACGTTGCTACTCTGGTCATCGAAGCTGGTGCAACGTACACCAACACTGATACCATCGTAGTGACTGGTGAATTCACCGTTGAAGACGGCGCAACCGTCACCAACTCTGGTACCATCGATTTGACTGATGCAACTAACGTTACCATTGCTGGCGATATCACTAACGAAGGTACCATCGACTTGACTGGCGTTACTGAAATTACCATCGAAGGTACCATCGAAAACAACGGTGAAATCATTTTGGATAGCACAACCACTGTCCAAGATATCATTGACATGGAAATCACTGGTACTGGCTATATCACCGTTGACGGCGGCAATGGTGGTGATGACACCACCTACACCAACGATGGTGTGGCTACCACTCCTGTATCTTCTTATGAAGAATTGGCTGCTGCTATTTCTGAAAGTAAAACCCACATCACCCTGACTGATAACATCACCTTTGGCGATGCTATCACCATCGGCTACGATGTCACCATCGATGGTGGCAATTACACCATCACTGGCGTGGCAACCTCCACCGCTTCCGCCTTTATCATCACTGCTGGTACTGTGTCTATTTCCAATGTCACCATCACAAATTTTGGCACAGAAGTGGCTGATAACACCGTGATTGACATCACTGGAGGCACTGTCACCATCGACAACGTAACCATTTCCAACTTTGGTAAGCGTGGCATCCGTGCCATGGGCGATACCACTGTACTGACTGTAACCAACAGCATCATTGATGCTGCTGCTACCGAAAATAGCCCTGACCGTACCCCCAGTGGCATCGTGGTTGGTAACTCTGCCACCGCTACTATTACCAATGTAACCATCGAAAATGCCAATTCTACTGCAGCTAACTATAGTGCAAGCGGTATTCTGGTTTACACTGGTGCAACTGCCACTGTTACTGGATGTGACTTTGACAATTGCGACAACGCCATCGCTTGCGACTGGTATTATGACGCAGGTGACACCGATGTCAAAGCAACCGTTAGCCAATCTGAAAACACCTTCACCGATTGCGCTGGCGAAATGAACTTCAAGGCCAAAGACTTGACCGTCGACGAACTAAACGCCGCTTTGGAAGCTTACGACAAAGTGCAACTGTATGCAGATTTGACCCTGGATGAGGATGTCATCGTGCCAGAAGGCACCACCTTATTTGTTTACACTGGCACCGAAATCACAGTTGATGACGGCGTGACCCTGACCAACAACGGCACCATCGACAACAACGGTACCATCGACTTCCCCGACGGCACCACCGCTGCTGAAATTGCCGCTCTAGGCATCACTGGCGACGGTAGCACCACCGTGAATGGTGGCGAAATCGGCAACTGGAGCAGTCAAGCCGCCTCCGCCGTCGAAAACACCGACTACACAGTCTCTGGCGACAACTACACCATTTTGACTGCTACTGGTTTGGCTTGGGTTGCATATCAAGTGAATGACCAAAGCAACGACTTCGATGGCAAAATCATCACCCTAGGCGATGACATCGACCTGTCCGCTTACGAATGGACTCCCATTGGTACTTCCACCGCAGCCTTCAAGGGCACCTTTGATGGCGGTAGCGATGATGGCTACGAAATCTCTGGCTTAACCATCACTGCTGATGGCAACAACCAAGGTTTGTTTGGCTACATTGTTGCCGCAACCATCCAAGACGTCACCGTTTCTGGTACCATTAACGTCAGCTATACCGACTCTACCAGCGGTGTTTACATCGGTGGCGTTGTCGGCTATGCAGAAGGCGCATTCACCATTGACAATTGCATCAACTATGTAAACGTCACTGGTGGCGAAAAAGTGGCTGGCATCTTAGGCGGTACTAAAACCGGAAGTGCCAACACTGGTTCTGAAATCAAAAACTGCGTCAACAACGGCACCATCACCATCACCTCTGGTAAGGAACAAGCCGCTGGTATTGTGGGCTATGCCCGCAGCACAGCCATCACCGATTGTGTCAATGCTGGCACCATCACCAACAGTGCCAATTATACCGCAGGCATTGTAGCTTATTCCAACAGTTGCGCCATCTCTGGTTGCTCCAACACTGGCGCAATCACTGGCACCTCTGACGTGGGTGGCATCGTGGGTCGTGCCACTTCTACAGCTACCACCATCACAGATTGCTACAGCACCGTAGAACCCACTGGTTCCTCTAACGTAGGCGGCATCTATGGCACGCTTAACGATGGCACCTTCTCCAACTACACCGTCACCTTTGATGCTGACGGCGGCACTGTGGAAAATGATATTCTCTACATGCAAACTGATGATGTGAGTAAGTTCCCAACCGCAACCAAGTCTAGCTATAGCTTTGACGGTTGGTTCTACGATGGCTCTGAAGTGACCACACTTTCTGGTGATATTAACGTCACCGCTTCTTGGACTGTAGTCTCCTCCTCTGGTTCTTCCTCCTCTGGCGGCTCCTCTACCTATTCTTCCTCTGTGGCTTCCACTTCTAACGGTAGCGTGTCCATCAGCTCTAGCAAGTCTGCTTCTGGTACCAAAATTACCATCACCACTGATCCCGACAACGGCTATGTGGTGGGCGATGTGACTGTCACCTACTCCTCTGGTAAGGAAGTGTCTGTCACCAACAATGGCGATGGCACTTATAGCTACATCCAACCCGGCGCCGCTGTCACCGTCACTGTCACCTTCGTTTCTGAAGATGGCGAAGACGATGACGACGGCTTGGACGAAGCTTCTGGCTTCTACGATGTTGACCCCGACGCTTACTACTACGACGCGATGCTGTGGGCAGTTGAAATGGGCATCACCACCGGTTACACCGACGATACCTTCCGCCCCACCACCACTGCAAACCGCGCACAAGTGGTCACCTTCTTGTGGCGTGCCGCTGGTAGCCCCGAAGCCTCCATCGACAACCCCTTCACCGACTTGGAAGCCGACAGCTACTACTATGACGCTGTGCTCTGGGCTGTTGAAAACGGCATCACCGCAGGCACCACCGACACCACCTTCTCCCCCGACAGCACCTGCACCCGCGGTCAAATCGTCACCTTCATGTTCCGCATGGACGGCGAAGACGCTGTTGACAACGCTGATCCCATGACCGACATGGTGTTCGGCTCCTACTACTACGATGCAGCCCTGTGGGCCATCGAACAAGGCATCACCACTGGCTACAGCGATGGTACCTTCCAAGCAAGCACCCTGTGCACCCGTGGCCAAATCGTAACCTTCCTGTATCGGTATTTGGCTGAGTAACCTTTACCATTTCAAAGAGATGGCTTAAAAGCACTGAGAGAGACCACCGTAACAAGTGGTCTCTCTCTTTTGTGTTCCAAGGCAAAGGACTGCCTTGCTCTGTTTATAGTGTGGATGCTTATACCTCATATGACATATGCTTCACTGCTGGACGAAGCTCACAGAGTATATGACCCTATCTGCATCAATAGACCGATAATAGATAGAACCACCAGCGGTGTTGGCATATTCATTATAACTAAAACCCACTTGATACAGCTCCCCAGCGTCATCTTTCCCGTAGGCGACCATATAAGCTCGCACTAAGCCGTGGAAGGTGAAATAGCCCACTGTGCCATTTATAATCAGCTCATGATCCGTGATTTCCAAGATGTTGCCATCCTCATCCACCCAAGTGGTATTGGCATACTGGTCACGAAGCTCAACGGCAGTGGCAGAGGGTTCCCCATGGTAGAGGTTACAGGCGAAGATGGTGGGGGTGAAGTAATCCACCTTCTCACCATAGATTGCAATGATGCAATATTGGTCAGTCTCCAAATCATCCCAATTGGCACGATGATCTAAGTACATCGAGTAGGTTTCATTGGTCTCCAAATCGGTCACGTCCAAATAGCCAAGCTGTGCAATGACCTTTGCCTCTTCCTCAGTTCCCATGTAGTACCAATAGAATTCATCCATGGGAATGGGGTCGGTCTGATATCGGCCATCTACGGTGATGGTGATGGTGTCCCCTGTCTCCTGGAAGGTGAGTATATCATCCACCAGATTGCCCTCATAGTCATAGCCTAAAAAATAGCCAGGGACTACATAGGGGGACGAATAAGTGGGTGCCAACAGTGAGTCAATGATTGTCTCAGGCTCAGTCGTTGTCTCCTCTTGGGGTTCGACTGTCACGTCTTCTTGGGTGGTGGCTTCTGCTGGAGTTTGGTCAGTTTCGGTGGTTTGTGCTGTGTCGCTGCCACCACAGGCAGTCAGTGTGCAGAGCATAACAAGGGCTAGGCTAAAAGCCAGTAATTTTTTCAAACTTATTTCCTCCTTATAATCAGAACGGGGCACGGCTGTGCCCCGTTCTTTTGCGTTTTATTCGGCTAAGTAACGATACAGGAAGGTGACGATTTGTCCACGGGTGCAGGTGGTGTTGGGTTGGAATGTGCCATCGGTGTAACCGGTGGTGATCCCTTGGTCAATGGCCCACAGCACTGCATTGTAGTAGTATGCGCCTTCAACCACGTCAGACAGGGCAGAACCTGTCACTTCTGGTTCACCAGCTAAGCGATACATAAAGGTGACAATGGCACCACGGTTGCAAGTGGTGTTGGGACGGAAGGTACCGTCTTCATAGCCAGTGGTGATGCCGTTTTCAACCGCCCACAAAACAGCTTGATAATAATACGCTGTCTCATCCAAATCGGTGAAGGGATTGTCCATGGTGGCTTCTGGTTCACCAGCGGCACGCCACAAGAAGGTCACAGCTTGGGCACGGGTGCAGGAGTCAGTGGGACGGAAGGTATCGTCGCTATAACCAGAGGTGATGCCATTTTCAACAGCCCACATGACTGCGTTGTAATAGTATGCATTCGCGTCCACGTCGGTAAAGTTGTTGGTATCATGAACGATTGCATAGACAGAGAAGTGAGCGGTGACGAAGGTAACAGTTTGGGTGTCTTCATCATACACGGTTTCCATTGGGGTGATGTTACCCAAATCATCAATGTACCAAACCACAATATTTTCGGCGCTTTCGCCATCTTGCAAAGTATAAGGCAGGGTCACGGTAACTTCGTAGCCACCGAAGGAAGAAATGACGGAACCATCAGAGGTGACAGTCAAGTCAACCACAGTTGCATCCCCAATCACAGCGGATTGAACGGTGTTCAAATCACTGTTGTCCACATAGGACACGGTAATGGTCAAGTCAGACCCAGAAGCTTGGCTGAGAATTTCTTCCAGAGCATCCACAGGAATTTCCAGAGTACCAATGTCAGAAGTAACAACCAGAGCATCCACATCAGAGTCTACCAGAGCTTGGGCAGCATCGCTGGAAATCACAGCGGCCACGGTATCGGTAGTGGACTTGGTGGTCACTTCGATTTCCACATACACGCCGTCTCCTTCATTGGCATCCACAGCGTTTTCAATGGCGGTTTCCATGTTGCTGTCGGTGACGGTTGCGGTGACGGTGGTGCCAGAGGTAGCTGTGGAAGTAGTTGCACTAGCAGTCACGCTACCATCGGAATTGGTGGTGGTGTCAGAACTGGTAGTCGTGGTAGTCGTGGTGCTAGAAGAACTAGAAGAACTAGAAGAACTAGAGGAACTGCTGCTAGACTTGGTGGAGATGGTCAACGTACCGTCAGCGATGGTGATGGTGTAATTGCTGTTGGAGAACGTCACGCCAGAGAGCACAATGTTGTATGTGCCATTGGTAGAGCTATCTGCCAATTCAGCACCTTCGCTATCGGTCAAGGTATAGACAGCTTCGCCATCCATGGTGATGGTATCGCCAGTGACCAAACCGCTGTATTCCAAAGTGAAGGAGGTGGGCAAATCATAGCCTTTGTAGACGGATTGATCTGCTGGCTTGATGGTCAATGGGGCGGCTGTGATGTCCATGGTGTAGGTTGCGCTACCCATATAGGATTCCGTGCTTTCTGGGATAGAAACAGTTAGGGTATAGGTGCCAACATCTGCACTGCTACTGCTCCAGCTGTACTCAAATGTGCCAGTGTAGCCATTGTCGCCAACGGCTGTACCAGAATAGGAGGCGGCTGTGCCATCATAGACCTTGTCTGCCACGGTGATGCCAGAGATATCAACCAGCATTTTGTCCACCAAGGTGATGGTGACAACTGCGGTTGCATCGTCATAGTTATCCATTTCCACAGTAGCGGTAACAGTGGCAGTGGCATCCACAGCACCAGAAGCTACAGTGATGGTGGTGCCATTGATGGCTGTGATAATACTCCTTTCATCGGCAGTTTCTACCAAGGTGATGGTGTAGTCACCAGCATCGGCAGGAATATCATCAATGGTGATGGTCACAGTATCGCCAGTTTCATAATACACGCTTTCAAAAATATCATTCAGAGTGGGCGCATCGGCTTGGTCAATGGTCAACTTACCTTCGGTGAAGGAAATGTTGTAATTGGTGTTGGTGCTACCACCAGTGATGGCATATTCACCAACGGAAGAAGTTTCGGTTGCTACGGTGGCCAGTTCGATATCCAAATCATCGTCCTCATCGTCATAAGCCAGCGTATCTTCCACAGTAAAGGTCAAGGTGGGGTTTGCGTCCCCAAAATTTTTGTCTTTGTTATCAATGGTCACATCGATAGCCAGAGCAGAAATCACCACTTGATAGGTGGAGTAGCCTGCGGCATAGAGCCCATCCACAGCGGAAGCGCTGGCGGTAATGGTAGCGGAGCCTACGCCTTTCACATCCAATGCGCCAGTCTCATCGTCTACGGTAACAACAGAGGTATTAGAGCTTGCATAGGTGATGGTAGTCAATCCCTCTGCATCAGAGGACAGGGTGTAGCCCAACTCTGTGTCGCCATAGGTGGCTTCCAAGGTGCCTTGGGTGCTCCAAGACAGCTCTTGTGGGTCGCCTTCTACGATGGTAACAGTGAAGGAGCCTTCTGTTTCATCCGTGACATAGTTGTCGTTGCCAGAAGATGGGGTGAAGGTGTAGTACACAATCAAGATTGCGCCCACTTCCAAATCTTCCACATCCGCATCAACCAACTCAGTTTCACGGTCAGAATCAGAGTAGAATGTCAGGCTACCATCGACGGTTTCACCATTGACGCCCACGGCGTCGCTGGAAATCAAATCTGCAATGTCATCGGCATCACTGCCCATCTTTACCTGAGGATCTTCAGGCACGGTAACAGCGTAAGTCGCACGGGTGATGACACCTGCGGTAAAGTTATAGGTAGAGGACAGCTCATCTGCCAAGGTATAGTTGGTGGTGTTGCTCAAAGAGCCCAATGTCAAGGTCACCGTTTTGCCTGTGCCTACATTGACATCGGTATAGACAGCCGAGAGAATGGACATAGACACATTGCCGGGTGCCTGGGCATTGCCAGCCCCAACCAAACCAATGGCGCCAGAGCCTGCCGTCATGGTGTTGGTGCCGTCATAGGTTTTAGAATAAGTCAAGGTGCCATCGGTAAATCCAGTGATTTCAAAAGGTGTGATGGTGGCACCATTTTCAATGGTATGGGTGTCATCGTCCAACGTATAGTTGTCTGTGCCAGTGCCAATCAACTCACCCAGGGTCAAGGTCAAATCATAGGTGCCAGCATTGTCGCTGGTATAGTCAGAAATTCCGCTTACATCCACGGTGATGCCAGTCGTAGTGGTGGCGATGGTGGTAGTAAAGCTGCTGGGGGCGTCGGTGGTGTCGTCGTAAACCTTGGTGACAACAGGATAGGCAGTGTCATCAATGGTCAGCGTGGCTTGTGCCACGGTCACCAAATCCTTGGTGGAGGTGCCAGAATAGGCATTGATGCCTTCGATGGTAATGGTGTAATCCCCAGCATCTTTGATGGTATCCAATTGGGTAACGTTGTAGTCCGTGCCTGCAACCAGCTTTGTTTGACCGTCCATAATGGTGTAATTCACGGTCAATTCTTCGCCTGTGTAGGTGTAGGTGTCTGTAACAGACACAGTGGCAGAGTCGATGCCCTTGGCCCAGTAAGCGTACAAGGTGTGGGAAACATCGGTCAAAGACAAGGTTTCCACCAAAGTGGTGTAATCGTCTTGCGCCGTGGTCCAGCCCACGAAGTTGCAATCGGTTTTTTCCAAATCCCCTGTGTTTTCAGGCACAGTGTAGGTGCCGCCTACATACAGCCCAGTGGGGCTCTCTGGCACATCACCATCGGTTGCGCCATTGTCATCAAAGGTAATGGTAACAGCGGCGGCATAGACAGGATAGTCATCGCCAGCGGTCCAGTTTACCAATTCCACGCTATGGTTTGCCTTTTTGGTGTTGACCCATGCGTTCAGCGTATCCACCATGGTGCCTGAGATGGCAACATCCGTAGTTCCATTGTACCATGTAGAATTGCTGTAATAATAGTTGGTGTCAGAGCTGTTCCCGCCAATAGTTTGATAGGAAGTCTCCCCAATCACAGTGCCATAGTTATAGCAGTTTTCTGCGTTGCCAGAGGTAATGCCATAGGCAGTACCGCTTGTGGAGGTAACATTGCCAATGTTATAGCTGTTGTAAATGGTATCGGTATCTGGGTCAGAGAAGCCCATCAGACCACCTGCAGATGCGCCATACGTTGCTACAACGCTGGTCACATCCCCCAGATTTACCAGGTGATAATAATCGCCAGTATTTGCATAGCCGATGATGCCACCTGCAAAGTTGCCACTGTTGTCGCTATCGGCGGTGATGGTGCCATGGTTGGTGATATTCTCCACCACGTAACCATCATTGTTACCTGCTTGTTGGCCTGCAAAACCACCAGCGTTTGCGCCAGTGACGGTGGCGTAGTTCACAACAGTATCCACATTGAGAGCAGAGCCAATGTAGCCAAAGAAACCACCAGCGCTGTAATCTTCAGAGGTGATGGTGCCTTTGGTGGTGCTGTTGGTCAAAGAGTAGGTTGCACCTTCGCCATAATCAATCATGGCATAGGTGCCTGCCAAACCACCTGCATTGTTTTGGGAGGTGACAGTGCCATCAAAGGTGAAGTCATCCACAAGGAAAGAGCCATCGGTATAAGGATTCCCCGAGCCATTTGCCCAACCAGCAGAGCCGAAGCCGCCGCCTGCATAGGAATCGCCAGTCACGGTGCCAGCCACGTCCACGTTGGAGAGGTTGACAGAGGCCACATGCCCTGCCAAAATACCCACACGTTCATTGCCTTGGATAGATGCGCCAGTGAGGGTCAAATCGGTGATGCCGTCGGTATCACCATTTTGCAACACAGCGAACAAACCTTGATAGCTGTCCACAGTGTTGATGGTCAAGCCAGAAATGGTGTTTCCGTTGCCATCCAAGCTTCCTTTGAAGGCAGTTGGATAATCAGAATCAACACTCCAGCCAATGGGATTCCAATAATAGCCAGTCAAATCCAAAGAATCGCCCAGTGTATAAGCCCCTGTGCCACCGTTGGCGGACAGATAAGCCAATTCCCCAATGGAATCAATTTCTTTATCACTGCCAATGGCCACCAGTTCAATGATTTTGATGGTTTCTTGGGTATCTGTGGTGATGGTCACCAGGTGACGGCTGGTTAAATAGTCATCTGCGGTGACATCCACCAAGTAGGTGCCAGTGGACAAATCTGCAAAAGCATAAGCGCCATCGCCATCGGTGGTGGTGGTGCCCACAACTTGCAATTCAGAAGTATAGAGAGTCACGGTTGCATCTGCCACTACGTCTCCACTGTCGTCGCTAACCGTACCGCTCAGTTCCACAACTGGTGCGAACACAGCAGGGTAACCAGTAGCACCATACACCCACAGTTGCAAATCAGACACAGTGCCTCCATAGACGAATTCATTCAATTGGTCATGCAAGGCAGTGGTTGTGCCAGTCATAACATAGCCTGTGGTGCTAAAGGTGGTACAGCCAGAGGAATCGCCAGTACCATATTGATCTTCACCAATTAAGGTGGTGTCTTCCAAGCCGTAGGCCATGGCGGTGGCACCACGGAATTCACCAATCAACGAGCCAACGTAGCTACCAGTTGCAACGGTACCCATGTTATAACCGTTCATCAGCACACTGCCGCTGCTCATATATCCCACAAGACCACCTGTGGTAGAAGTGCTAGAGCCTGTTACAGTGCCAAGGTTATAGCTATTGTAAATCGCCCCAGAGGTTTGCCCCACCAAACCGCCAATGTTGGCTTTGCCACCATCGATGACAGAGATGGTTCCTTCATTAAAGGTGTTTTTCAAAACAGAAGAGTTGGAGGAGTTATTCCCCACAATGCCCCCTACATAGTTACTGCCGTTTACCGTGGCATAGTTAGCGCTGTTGGTGATGGTGCCGTCACTATTTTCAGCGGTGATGCCACCTGCGGCGCCCAAGCTATCCACAATACCATTGTTATAAGCTTTGGTGATGGCGGCATATTGGGTATACCCCACAATGCCACCTGCATAAGAGGCGGCATCCACAGTGCCGTAGTTCACAGCACCGTTGACAGAGCTACCACTGCTGTTTAAATAGCCAATCAAACCGCCAGCCCGAGCGCCACCTGTTTTCACGGTGACGCTATTGCTTTCAGAGGTGCCGTTGGCAATATTGGTGTAAGTGCCTGCGCCATAGCCTACCAAACCGCCTACATACGCATAAGAGGTTGCGGTGGCTTCCACAGTACCGTTTATCACCGTCACATTGGACACATTGGTGCCAAAATAAACACGACCTGCCAATGCGCCTACATAGGAATCCCCTGTGACATTGACATTTTCTAAAGTTAAATCTTTGATATAAGAAGTGCTATCATATCCATAGCCCACTGCCGCAAATAAGCCAGCTTCTTCATCATTGGATAGCACAGTCAGGTTTTTAATGGTGTGCCCCGCACCGTCAAAGTTACCTTTAAAGGTATTGGGAATAGGGGTCCAATAATACCCATCCAGGTCAATGTCTGCGCCTAAGGTCAAGGTTTGGTTATAGTAGGTATCGCCAGACATGCCTTGCATGTAGGACACATAGGCCAATTCATCGGCGGTGGTGATGGTTTTATTGGAAAAAGCGGTAGGTGTCAACATTTTAATGTTGGCATCGGTGATGGCCGTGCTCCCCACAGACAGGGGAATGGCCACGGTTAGCTTGTTGTCTGCCGTGACAGACAAGGTGTAGCTACCAGGTGCTACGCTGGTGAAGGTGTATGCGCCGTCTTCATCCGTATAGGCAGCTTCTGTACCCAGTTGCACCAATGCACCTTCCAATTTGCCAGAAGAATCAGAGATGGTACCAGAAACATCAATCAGCGCCGCAAAGCTTGGGCTGGCAGCGTTGCCAATCCATGTGGCAGGGTTGTAGCCGTCCATAGACCAAGCGTTCAAAGCGTCAACCAAAGTGTCAGCCAATAGGGAGCTAGAACCATATTCTGTTAAATTACCACTAGAATCAAAGGTGCCACAGTCGCTTAAATTAGGGCTACTGTCACCGCTAGGCGACATATCTGCATCATTCCAATAGCAGTTTTGAATCATTCCGCCACTACTTTGGGTGTCCACAAGAGCGACAGGGGTTTCATTTGTAGCCATAACCACTTCCCCTGCATTGTAGCTGTTGTAAACATTGCTGGCACGACCAGCAAGCCCTGCCATATAGGGATCAGTTTCCAAAGTAAAGGTTGCTTCCACAGGTGTGGAAACGGAAACCTTCCCAGTGTTATAGCTGTTTGCCACAGTGGTACCACTACCCATAAGGCCACCCATATAGGTGTATGCAATACTGTATTCTTCATTATCTGTGCCAGTCAGTGCCAAGGTCACAGTCCCCGTGTTGGCGCAGTTTTCCATGATATTCCCAAAGGCACCCGCCAGACCACCAGTGTAATTGCTTTTTACGCTGTCCAAAGACAGATTCATGGTAATCGCCCCATTGTTGGTGCAGTAGGACATATAATACCCACCATACCCACAGATACCGCCTACATACCGATCAGAGCTCATCCCTGTATTGTTGACGCTGGCATTGTTTTCCAGATTCATCAGGGTAGTTCCGTTGGACAAATCGGTATAATATTGTGCGTAGCCCATAATGCCACCCACATAACCAGGGGCAGAAATGGCGCCGCTGGACACGGTGACACCAGAAACAGTGCTCCCCACCGCCACATAACCAGCCAACGCACCAGCATATTGCACTTCAGTACCTGTCAAGGTAATGCTCACATTGGAGAGGGTCAAATCCTTGATGGTACCCTTCACACTGGTGAACAGCCCAGCATAGGTGTTGCTACCAATGGAGGTATCTGTAATGATTAAGTTAGAAATGGTTTTCCCATTGCCGTCCAAATAGATGGATTTGTCACTGATGTTGGCAATGGGTGCCCATTCCTCTGACAGGGTAATATCGTCCGTCAGCTTGAAATAATAATATCCAGATTGGGAGACCATGGATGCCACAGATGCCAACGCTTCCAAGCCTGCTTGGTCTGCAATCTGGTATGGGTCGTCCACTGTACCAGAGCCATCCCATGTGTCATCCGCCGCCAACGCTACCGTGGGCAGCATGGTGAGCACCATGGCTAGGGTTACAAACAGTGCTAATATTCGTCTTTTCATTTTTTCTCCTCCTGTGGGTTCTGAAATTTATTTGCATAGTCGTGCAAGCATACCCACAGTATAAGAGATACTCGAAAAAATTGGTAGGGATTACCTACTGCTATAGGTGGACTATCCACAGATAAATAGTAGAACTTAGCTCAATGATTTCATGTAAAATCTTAGATTTATCTCATTATCAGTAGATTATCCACATTTTTCATAGTATACTACCTATACAGCCCACTGCTGGTTTAGTATGATAGCCTAGTATAGTGTTGCCATCACGGGAGGGGAGTGTTTTCATGTATCGTGTGTATTTGTTAGATGATGACAGGGTTATTTTGGAAGAATTGCGCCGTAACATCTCTTGGCTAGACAATGGCTTTGAAGTTGTTGGCAGTAGCCATTCTCCCACCATTGCTATGGATGAAATTGCCCAATTACAGCCCGATTTGGTGGTCTCTGACTTGAAAATGGAACCCTTCGACGGCATTGAGCTGATGCAAAAGCTAAAAGAGCAGGGCATCACCCCCTATTTCTTGATGGTCAGCGCCTACGGTTCCTTTGAAAACTCACGCCGCTTTTTCTTAGAGGGTGGCTACGACTATCTACTCAAGCCCTTCGACCCCCAAGAGGTACAGCTTATCTTGGACAAGCTGTACAAAATCTTGTCTGAGGCTTCTAAGGGTGGCGCTTCTCTCAATAACTACAACCCAGCCTTTGGTGATTTGCTTGCCTATTTACAAGAAAATTACCACCTAAAGCATACCTTGGAATCTCTGGGCAAACAATTTGCCCTCAGCCCAAACTATATCTGCACCCTCTTTTCCAAACACTGTGACACCACCCTGACCCACTATGTTACCGACCTGCGGATGACGGCGGCCAAGCATGAAATTGAAAAGGGGCAACAGCCATTGAAAGCCATTGCCAGCCAGTGTGGTTACAACGATTATCGGTATTTCAATCGGGTGTTTAAGGAATATTGTGGCGTGTCACCTAGGAACTACAAGGAAACAGGCGGTGGCGCATGAATTATTTTTTCCGTTGGATTTTCATGAGTCTTGGCATACTGGTCTTTGGCATCGCCCTAATTTTCACATGGGGCATAGAGGACACCACGCCCCAAGAGGTCTTAACCATCGCCATCCCCTACCAAGAGGATATTTTTGATATCAATGATAGCACCTATGTAGCTTGGCTCAGTGAACAAATCGGCATGACGGTGGAATTTTCTTTTTTGCAATCCAACTACACCGACAGCTATATCAAGCAAATTTTAGCTGACCCCAATACGGCCTATGATGGGATATTTTTCACCAAAAGTACAGCACCAACTCAAACGGAGCTAAGCGCCTATATCGCCACAGGGGGTATTGTGGCGATAGATACTTGGATTGACCAAGAAAGTGTCTATCTGGCAGAAACCCTGAATACCTTTGATGATTACGATTTAAGGCAGGAAATCACCCATACCGATGGTCACATCTATTATATGCCTGCCTTAGATGCCTCCTCTGTGTCCAAATCCGCCCAAACCATGTGGGTCAACGTGGATTTATTGGAGGATGTGGGGCTACAGCTCCCCTCCACCACCGAGGACTTTGCCCAGATGCTGGCCGCCTTTGCGGACTATGATGGAACCATGGCACCTATCATGGGCACCAGTGATCAGAGCTACTTCTTTCCCCTATACTTTTTGATGAATTCCTTCATCACCTGTGATAACCAAAATCACTTTTTATATCTGGAAGGTAGTGAAGTTCTCTTTGCGCCCTCCAGTGATAACTGGAGGGCGGGATTACAGTACTGTAATCGGCTTTTTGCCCAAGGGCTGATACCCGATGCGGTGTTCAACTATTCCCAAGATGCCTTTCTTGCTATCTGCAATGACCCCGACAATCTGGTGGGTTGCTTTACCACCGACTCTATCGCCAGTGTGCTCTCAGAAAATTCCCCTGCCCTGCTCAGCCGCTATCTGGCGGTTTCGCCCTTGGACAGCGGATACAACACCCCAGTGGCTCTGGTATCTACGCCACTGCCCAGTGTAGGTGGCGTTGTGCTGTCCACCTCTCAGTACCAAGATGAGGTGTTTGCCCTGATGGATTTGATGTGCAGTGAGGAGGGCTATCTCCGTGGTCATTACGGTGTCCCAGACGAGGATTGGACGGAGGCCGCCCCAGAGGATATCACCGTCAGCGGTGATAAGGCAGTCATTACGGTAACCCAATCGGTGGGTACCACCAGCGATACAGACAGCGCCCACGTCATTGGCCCCTACATCGCCAGCGAAACCTATGCCGATATGGTGGCATGGAAGGGCTATCAGGTGAACCAAAGCGCCTATTTGGATGCCCGTGCCTATCGCACCTATGAGTATTACGCCCCAGAGGAGTCATTGCCTTACTTACAGCTATCCACCGATACAGTCCAAGAGTTGGATGCCTTTGTAGAGGAAGCTATGATTGCCTTTGTCACAGGGGAATGGGACATTGATAGCGACGAAGCCTGGCAAGCCTATTTAGATGCCCTAGCTACCTATTCCGTGGATGATTTGGTAGCACAGGGACAACTGTTCTATACAGAAAGCGAGGAAACCCCATGAAGCGTATGATGGCACTGATATTGGCCTGCGCCTGCTTGACTGGCTGTTCCACCACAGCCACCCTCTCCCCACAGGAGGAATATCTCAACGCATGGTATGAGGAAACGGATTTTTCAGGTACAGAAACCATAGCGGAATTGTATGAAGCCGCCTTGCAGGAGGACACCTTGGTGGTGTACAGCATCACCACTCGTATCTATGATGTGGTGGAGTCCTTTCAGGCGGAATATCCCGGTCTTACTGTGGAAATTTACGATACCCGTGCCCAAGATTTACTTGTGACCTTGCAAGAGGCCTACGACAATGAGGATTGGTTTTGTGATATTGTCATTTGCTCCGATGACAACGGACAGCAATCCACAGAGCTGGCCGCCATTAAAATGGTGAACAAATATGTACCCGTTGACATTGAGCCCTATATCCTCCCCCAATGTAATGATGTCCTGCTGAATTTTGTCATAGAGGCAGAACAGCTTTTCTACAATCCCACCGTCTACGACAGTTGCCCCATTGATAATTGGTGGGCATTGACTGAGCCAGAGTGGGAGGGGAAAATTTATATGAATAGCCCTCTCCGCTCCCACCCTGCCTATGCCACTGTCCATGCCGTTATTGAGCGCAGTGATGAGATGGCGGAACTGTATGAGGCATACTTTGGTGAACCCTTGGATATTCCAGAGGGTAGCTGTGCTGGTGAAATTTTCTGGGAGATGCTAGTGGCCAATGGGCTACAGTTTACCACCAGTTCCAATGAATTGGTGGAAATCATCGGTGGTGACGTGCCTACAAACGACGGCATGGCCTTTATGATTTCCAGCAAAATCCGCCGTTCCTCCATTGGGCTTGATGTCACCCCTGCCTATGGGGTGGCCCCTTGCGATGGTGTCTATTCCGCCAACAGCATTTCCATTGCAGGTGGCTCCGACAGCACCGCTACGGCAAAGCTCTTTATCCGCTGGCTCCTAGGTGAAACCGATGGCACTGGCGAAGGATTGGAGGCCTATCAAACCGATGGCACATGGTCCGTTCGCACTGATGTCACCAGTCAATCTGAGATGGAACTGGATGAAATAGAGTTCTGGGACAACGACAAAGAAACCGTTTTAGCCATGGAAGATGAAGTTTTGGCATTTTGGGCTACCTTGCAAACAGAGTAACTGACAGAAGGAGGTTGAGACAGTGAAAGGCAGAGGACTATCCCTAAAATTGAAAATCAACCTTGTGCTGGGGCTACTGCTTGTGTCCATTTTGCTCTGCTGGGTCAGCTTCTACACCCGTGCCAACAACGCCATAGAAGAGAGTGCTGAAAATCTAGTCACCCAAGTTTCAGGACGTGTCAGTGATTTGGTTTACACCACTTTTTTATATCTGGAGCACACTGCTATGGTGCTCTCCACCAGTCAAACGGTGACGGAGCTGTTGGCAGAGGAGGACCCACTGGTCTATTACGCCCTCCGTGACCAAGTAGTGGCCTTGGCTGACTCCGTCTATCAGACCAATGGATTGGTGGACGACATTGTGCTCTACGACACCCAAGGGAATTTTTGTCGTCTCCGTGGTGATTTGGGCAACACAGCCGCAACACGGATGAGTTACTTGGTGCCCTCTCAAACTCTGATGCAACACGGCATTGTCACCTTAGAGGGAGACACCTATCTGAGCTATACCATAGAAGTGGTGGATCAGGGGCACTGTGTGGGCTATGTAGTGTTTCTCATGGAAACCACACGCCTTCAAAATATTTTTGCAAGTTACGATACATCTGGATTATTGTCTGTAGACCTTGTGGCCGATGGTGCTTTACTCAGTGGTGAAACGGGGGTTTACACCACCGCTGAGGTGATAGAAACAGCCAACACCTACTCCCTCACCTCCATCGGTTCCTCCCCGTTTTCTGTGTTGGTTTGGGACGATGGCGGACTCAATGACCAGATTTTCGAGTATTTTGTTTTGATTGGTTTGGTCATCACCGCACTGCTTCTACTGCTGATGGGCGGTAGCTATCGCCTGCTCAATCGTTTGGTATTTACCCCTATGTTACGCCTCATGTATAACGCCAAAGAGGTGGAGCAAGACCCCTCTCGCCTTCTTTTGGATATGACGGGACAACTGGAATTTGACCAGTTGGTCGCCCAATTCAACCACCTCATCGGCCAGCTAGAGGAACGGACCCAGGCGGCCTTCCAGCTAGAGCGCACCGTCCATGCCACAGAACTAGAACGGCAAACTGCCATTGTGGCCTCTTTGAAAAAGCAAATCAACGCCCACTTCACCGTCAATACCTTGGCAGTCATCCGTGGCTTAAACCGACAAGGTGAAACCGAAAAAGTTGCCAAACTCAGTGACGGTCTCGCCCATCTTCTCCGCTATGCCTACGATGGTGACGAGTCCATTTCCTGCTTGAGCGAAGTCATCATCCTTGAACGATACGCCACCATGATGCAAATTCGTTACCCAGACAGATTTACAGCAGATTTCGATGTTGATTGCGACATCGAAGAGGTAAGTATGCCTCGTATGTTACTCCAGCCCATTTTAGAAAATGCCATTGTCCATGGCTTTGCCAATCAAACAGGATGTCACCTGACTCTGTGGGGGGAGAAAGTCCATAACACCCTTTGCTTTACCATCACCGATGACGGCCATGGTATGCCAGTGGATAAATTAAAATCCCTGCAGGACACCATCAATGCTGTTACCCCTACGTCTCACAACCCAGATGGCCTAAAGCAAATTGCCTTAGCTAACATCCAAAAACGAGTGGTGACGGATTATGGCATGGGGTTCGGACTAACAATCGAGTCTCAAGAGGGAGAGGGTACTACGGTCACACTGACACTCCCTTGTGGGTAAATGGACAAGTCTTCGTAGGAAAACTTATGATATATACGAAAGAGGTGCCTATCCGTTGGATGGGCACCTCTTTCGTGTGTTGTAATTTTATAGCTCACTGTGTTATAATAAAAGATAAGTATGGAAGTGAGGAGGGGTCATCTTGTCTGAATATATACAGAAATTGAACTATACGCAGGAGAATATCGGTGAAATCCGAGCTATATTACAGAACGTGTACCAGTCTCTCCTAGAAAAAGGGTATAGCCCTATCACCCAACTCGCAGGATATATCCTAACTGGCGATCCAACTTACATCACCAACTACAATCACGCTCGCCAGATTATCCAACGTGTAGATCGAGATATGCTGATGCAAGTATTACTACAGGATTACTTGAAAGACAGTTAAAAGTCGTACCCAACGCTTTGCCAACCAATAAGTGGTGCAAAAGGGCGTGAAATGGTGTGCATTTTTAGTGCGAATATATATAATTATGAGCGTACAATGAAATAAATGTCGAAAGCGGAAGTGTAGTTCCTGTAAAATATATGTGTTTTCCTTTATACTTCTTATAAAAAGGAGAAAACACTATGCTAAAAGAAGCTTTAGCAGTCATACTTCGGCAAACACGGAAAGATAAAGGATGGACACAAGAGCAGGCAGCAGAAAAATGCGGCATTTCGGATAGAAGTATTCGAGATGTGGAACACGGAAGTACCAATTTAAAGATAGACACCGTAGAGAAGATATGTAGCGGAATCGGCGTTATCGTCACTCTCCAAGGACTGGGTGATAATGATGCATGATGTACCATTTATTTACCCCAGAATATATGATACGCTTTATGAGCTGGGGATTACTGCCAACTATGTTGGCTTTTTTCATACCTCTTTCGGCGTGTATTTGGCAGTTAACCAACCTGAGCGTATGCAGTATATTACAAAGTGGCTCTATCCAGATATTGCAAAGCAATATCATACCAACTGGAAATCGGTGGAGCGAAATATTCGTTCTGTGACTGCTATTGCCTGGAACACAAACCCGTTATTATTGCAAACTATGGCACGACACCCTCTAAGCAAAAGACCTTGTAATTCCCAATTTATCGCTATCTTAGCCGCTCAATTTCCCTTGCCCTTATTCGGTGCCTGCGCTCTTTTGCCACAAGAGGGATTGACGGTATCTAACAAGGAATACAGGCACCTAGTTGCGGTGGCTAGTGAAGCGGATAGACAAAAAATAAGCATCTAAATCTTATATTTCTTCTGGATATACCCCAAAAATGCCTCGATTTCATCCTGTGCGTTTTTGGGGATTTTCTTGTCCCAGAATACCGTTGGCACAGAAAATGCCGTGAGGCTATGGTTTGCCTTTAGGAAGTACACTTGCTCCTGTGAGAGTACCAATTTCCGAATGGCATAGCCATTATCTGTCCATGTGTGGGAGATGCAGTTGGGGGCGGTATCGTACCAGAAGTTGCTTTGTGTACTCTCCAAATACCCTAGCTGTTGCCCCAATAGGCGGCCTATCTCTTGAAAGGTCATCATAAAGCCTTGCCGATGTTCTTTGCGAAAATGTTCTCGCAATGCCCCATAGTCGTGGGTTGGGAAGGTGGTGTTTTCTTCTGGCTGATAGTCGTTTAATTGCTCTAGCAGAGCGGACACATCTAGCCCTCTCACATGACTGGCATCACGATACTCCACCGTATGCTCAGAGCATTTGATATGGATGTAAGCGGAGAATTTACCCAAAGGTTCCGTGTCTATGACAGTCAGCTGATGGCTTGGGAGCATGGCCTTGCCACAGAGATAGCATTTGCCATCTTGGGACTTCCATAGTCGCTTATATTTGCCGCCTTTGTTGTTGACTGCACGGCGGTAATCCAAGGATTTTTTGTACTCGGTATCGAGGAAGTGATTGTAGTTGGTTTTCACTGGAAGGTATCGAATGGGCACGGTGTCTACGCAACGAATAACCTGTAAATGCCGTTTGTCCTCGGCAGAAAAAATGTATTCATCCTTGCTGATTTTGTACCAAAACTTCTTCTCCAACTTGGTCCAGTATTGTCGTGGAAACAAGGCTCTGACCTTTTGAATGAGCAGTGCTTGTATCACCACATCCAAATGACGAAAGGCATCGTGGGCATCGGTCATGCGGTGATAAGAGGTGTAGCCCACAATCATTTTGTTGAGACCTATAATCAACTCCTCCACACTTCCAGTGTGTCGCTCAATGTAGTGCATCAGCTTTTCTTCAAAGCGCCGTAAATTGTCTTTGGATGGCTCTGCAATCACCTTGCCATTACGAAGGTGATAGTACCGTCCTAAAAATGCAAAACCCTGTTGGATGGAGCGAATGGAGCTTTTCTCCTCGGAGAGTTTCAGTCCACGGACAGATAGAAAATCGGCTACGATGGACTTGATTTCTTTGGCCTGTGCCTCGCTCTTGGCAAAGACTAAAATATCATCGGCAAAGCGAATGAGGTCGCCATAGGCATAGTTTTCCACAGGGGCACCGCCATAGAGCCTGCGTTGGATATAGGACTGCAACCCATCAAGCACCATGTTCCCGATAACAGGTGAGATGCCAGAGCCTTGGCTAATGCCCACTTCTTCCGCTGGGAACAGCTCGCCATTGAGGATTATCCCTGCATTGAGATACGCTTTTAATGGGGCTTTCAATGGCAAGTTCCGTAAAATCCAACGGTGAGAGATGGTATCGTAATAGCTTTTTACATCTGCACGGAGCACCCACAAGGGCACCTTGCTCCCCTCTAAGGTGCGACGAATATAATGGTCTACATCAAACCCACTGCGCCCTTTTCGAAAGCCAAAGGATTTGCGGTCAGCCGTGGTCTCGGCCACTGGCTCTAGGGCATACCGCACGAGGGTCTGCATAGCTCTGTCTCGATAGGTGGGGATGTTAATTCTACGGTCTTTTTTTCCATCAAAAATCACCACACAGCGTAATGGCTGGCAGACGTAGCCCTCCACCTTCAAGTCAAAGGTCGCTTGCATCTTTTGGCTGCTTGTCTCCCAACGCACCCCATCTGTGCCGACCTCCGATTCTGTTTCTGAAACGTGTCGCACTGCGAGGGCACGGGCTTCTGGAAGGTTAATGATTTCATCTTGCATCTGGTCTATCTGTGAGCGATTGCGCTCTCGCACCGCTCGTGCTACGGCCTGTTGCTTTTCAAAAAGAATACGTTCATAGCTAGGCCAGTCAATGCCATCCCAAAGGCGAGATAGCAGGGTTGCCGTCCATGTCATTTGCCGTGAAATGGAGGTGGTTACTTCCAATGATATAGGGCAATGGTCTGAGCCGTGGATATGGGAGAGGATTTCTGTGTCTAACACCGTGGGGAGCAATCGTTGGGACACCAGAAAATAGTCCAATCGCCAGCCCCGATCTTCACGGCGCTTGAACAGACGGTATGACCACCAAGTATAGCCACGGGTTTCTGGGTTTTGTAGGCGGTATACATCCACCAAGCCCCAATGCAATAGCCGTTCAAATTTGGCACGCTCTATGGGTTGAAAGCCCACTGGATTTTTTTCATTGCGAAGATTTTCGGGGTAAATGTCAATGTAGGTATGGGCAACATTGAAGTCACCACAGATTATCATGGGCTTATTCAATGCCTTTAGATATTTGAAAAAAGCATCGTCCCAATCGCTCCGATAGTTGTCACGACTGAGCCGACCCTTGGACATGGGTTGGTAGACATTGATGAGATAAAAATCCTCAAATTCAAGGGTTAAAATTCGCCCCTCAATATCAAATTGCTCTAATCCTAAACCTTCACGGACAGAGATGGGGGGTACTCGTGATAGCACCAGCACCCCAGAGTAACCCCGTCTGCGTGAACTATTCCAGTAGGCCTCATAGCCCGAAATCTCTAGCTTGGCCTGCTTGCGAGTAGATTTGATTTCTTGGATGCAATACACATCGGCATCCAACTCTTGAATTTTTTCAACAAAGCCCTTTTTCATGCAGGCACGAAGGCCGTTGACGTTCCACGATATAATTTTCATGTAGGCTCTCCTATGTATGGTGTATAGTTCAGATTATAGCATAAGAGTAGTACCTGTTCTAAGTGGAGCTACATCATGGGCAACAATTTCCGCATGGAGAGTAGCCATTTTCGATTAAAACCTCTCTGTCCTCCGTGGAGGTGGCATAATTCTTAGCGGACATTTGGGATACGCTATAACAATCTGGGTAATGGAATTTGTGGCTACTGGTGTTCAGCACATAATAAAATTCGGAATCAGAATCGTCGTCGGTGGTATCTGTAATAGTGCCTGTTACAGTGGAGGTATTACTTGTTGGAGCGGTAAGCAGTTCATTGTCGCTGATGATTTTATCGGTGGTAACTGTCACGGTCTGCCCATCGGAGGTGCAGATAATGTCACCTTGTAAATCCGTGCGATACAGGGTGACGTCAGCATCCCTCAGACGGCTCAATACGGCATCTGTGGGGTGCCCGTAGGAGTTACCCTCGCCACAGGAAATAACAGCGTACTGGGGCATGATTTCCCTCAAAAAGAGGTAGCTAGTAGATGTGTCACTGCCGTGGTGACCTACCTTTAGAACGGTGGAAGATAGGTCTGTTCCACTGTTCAATAACACCTGTTCAGCCTCATATTCTGCATCCCCCGTAAAGAGAAAAGAGGTCTCACCATAGGTGATTTTAAGCACGATAGATGTGTTGTTGGCATCGGTATCACTGTTGACTGCGAGAATGTCAATGTCAGCACTGCCCAATGTGTATTCGTCGCCTACGCTGGGTACAGTGATACCGCCATTGAGGTCGGCATAATAGGCGAAATTCTCAAAGGCGTTGCTGTCATAGGTGGTCACTGGGCAGAGTATAGTATCAGCAGTTGCGTAGTTCAGTGCGCCGCTCAAACCGCCGATGTGGTCCTCGTGGGCGTGCGTCCCAACTACGATGGACAACTCGGTAATACCACGCTTGTCGAGGACGGAATAGATTAAATTTGAGTCGGCCACATTGCCACCATCTATCAGCATATACTCCCCATCGCAGGAGACGAGAGCGGCATCAGCTTGTCCAACGTCCAAGAAGATAATTTCAAAGGTGGAATCCTCCGATATGAGGGTTGTTGAAGTCTCCGTGTAGGTATTTGTGATACTGTCTATAGTCGGCTCAGTAGCGGTTTCTAAGGGCAGTTCAGCAGGGGTCTCTAAAGAAGGTGTAGGGGTTTCGAGTAAGATAATCTGTTCTACCCCTTGAGACACAGATGGGCTAGGTGTTTCAACATAATCGGCGGTGCTCTCACACCCAACCGAACAGCACAATATCATAAACATAGCTACAAATAACTGCAAGCCTTTTTTCCTTTTCATGGTCAATCCTCCGTTTTTGATGATTTCTAATTCTTATCTATATAAGCAATATTGCCTATAACGCTTTAGCTTAATTATAGGCAATAATAGAGATATGTCAATGGGCGATGGAGGTGTATAGAATGATTTCGTATGAGCCGCTTTGGCGAACAATGGAGCTAAAAAATGCAACAACGTACACATTACAAGTAAAAGGGAATATCAGTAGCTCCACCATACGTCGGTTAAAGGCATCGGAATCAGTATCCACCAACACGCTAGATGCCTTGTGTGCAATTCTAGATTGCAACCTTGAAGATGTGATTGCCTATTTGCCCGACGAGGCCTAATGTAAAAAAGTGACAATATGAGCACACAACTAGCCTTGGATGTGAATACATCTGGGGCTAGTTCAATTTTACCGTGGAACATCGGCACAAATCGTTTTTGTGCAAAATTATTACCTTCACATCGTACCACAAAAATATCCAAAAATCAACACTAATAGTCAAGGTGTGTTTCTATTGGATTGTGTATAGCTCTAGTTTTATCATCTATACTATTAGTGATAGTCTTACACCAATAGGAGGTGCTAAAATGGAGTTTGAAACCATCGGGAAAAACATTCGGCATTATCGCTTGGCAAAATCTATGCGCCAAGAGGACTTAGCTGAAAAAACGGGTCTAAGTCCTAACTATATCGGCGTGGTCGAACGTGGTGACAAGGTTCCTGCATTAGCAACTTTTATTAAGTTAGCAAACGCCCTTGATGTCTCTGCGGATATGCTACTTGCCGATGTCTTAAACACGGGATATATCGTAAAAGAATCGTTATTATCAGAAAAATTAGCACAGCTATCGCCCGATGATAGGTCTAAAATTTACGAGATTGTCGATACACTAATCAAACACAAAGCATAAAAACCAGCAGACACGAGGCCCCTCGTGTCTGCTAGTTTCGTATTCATGTAAAAATACAGATAGATATTAGAAATAGTTAGGGATCGCTATATCTGCAAAATCTTCCTGCCCCGTAATCACCACATTGTTATACCCCATGGAGCAATGAATAATGATGGCATCCCCATCTTCATCCCACCCTGCGAAGATTCCAACACGGCTATCATCAGCGTAGAACACCAAGTCGCCGGAGATGGCTTCTTCCCATGTGGTGGCGGTGCAGTAGGTGTGCTGCATGATAACGCCACCACCGTGGCCTATGATATATTCGCCGTCTGAGACGTTATAAAACACCCAATCTACAAACCCAGAACAGTCCAGTCCGTAGGGCAGATACGGTGATATGACGTAGCTCCGACACACGGATTCCTGTGGCGCAGATGGTCTGGATTAGGAGTGCCAGCTTGCGATTCTTTTTCTTCTCTGCCGCTTGGATCAGCCGTTCATATTCTCGCTGGCTCAATTCCTTCTCAGGCTTTGAAAAGATTTCCCTCTGGATTTTTAGTTGCTTTACCTTGTATTGCGGAAAGCCCAGCCACTCCAAAAAACCATTGATCGCCGCCAACATGGAATTGACACTAGCAGGGGCATAGGCAGCGATAATATACTCCTTAAAGGCCAGCACCACCAGCTTGCTTAGCTCCTGCCCATGGGTGAACACAAGGAATGTTCGAAGGTCACGGAGATATTTTTGGATGGTATTCTGACTGCGTTCCTCCTCGTGGAGATGAATTTTGTATTGATTTAAGACTTCAAGATTGTAAGTTGTCATGGGGATTTCCTCCTACAATATAAATTAAGGTTTAAGGCACGGCTGCCAGCCGTGTCTTTTGTCTTTTTGTTGCCTAAGCTGTTAGAATGGGAGAGAACAGGTCTGGCTCTGTTTTCCGAGGGCTTACACGCCCGCAAAGGAGTCCGCCAGCCGCCTCTCTCGTTCGCAGCATTCGATTTGCGCAGGTTGTGCCACCAAGACTGGTGCGTTCGTGTCACTCAGGAGATTGAACAAGCAGCGAAGAAAGCGGAATGCCTAATCAAAATACATGGAGGAAACAATATGAACGCAGTCGGAATCGATATTTCCAAAGAATTCAGCGTGGTAGCCGCCCTGCGGCCTATGGGTGAGGTGGCGCTCCCACCTCGTACTTACCAGCACGACAGCCACAGCATCGACGTACTGGCGCAGGAAATTCTTGCGTTGGGTGCGGACACCCGTGTCATCATGGAGGCCACTGGTCGTTACCACGAACCAGTCGCCCAGACACTGAGCCAGCACGGTATCTACGTCAGCATTCTCAACCCACTACTCATCAAGCAGAGCGGTGGTGGCTCCATCCGCAAGGTTAAAACCGACAAAGCCGATGCCCTAAAAATCGCAAAATACGGGCTTGACAATTGGGTGGATTTGCGAGAACATACACCTATGGAAACCATACGACAACAATTAAAGCTCTGCACACGGCAGTACAATTTGTACATGAAAACCATTGTTTCATTGCAAAACAACCTAATTTCTCTCTCGGATAAGACCTTTCCAGGCGTCAACGAGCTGTTTTCTAGTCCTGAGCGCAAGGATGGTCATGTCAAGTGGATTGATTTTTTGGCTACATTTTGGCACTGTCACTGCATTGCAACCGTCAGCGAAAAGTCCTTCACAGACCGCTATCAAAAATGGTGCAAGCGAAAGGGGTACCATTTTCAACCCAAAAAGGCGGCTGAAATTTACGCAAAAACCCAGAAAATGATTGTCACTCTGCCCAAAAACGACTACGCAAAATTGTTGGTTGTGACGGCGGCCAAGCAACTCATAGCCTCCAAAGAAACCCTCTCTGAGATGAAAATCGAGATGAACCGCATGGCTAAAGAGTTGCCCGAGTACGACACCGTCATGGCGATGTACGGCGTAGGCGAGGCCACTGGCGTACAGCTGATGGCGGAGATTGGGGATGTGCGTCGCTTCGCCCACCGCAGCTCCATTGTGGCGTTTGCAGGGGTGGATCCGTCGGTCAACCAGTCAGGCAAGCAGACCTCTCAAGGCGGAAAGACCACCAAACGTGGCTCGCCCCACCTGCGCAAAACGCTGTTTCAGGTGGTGTCTACCTACGTCAAGAAGAAGCCTGAGGACGAGGCGGTGTACCAGTTCATAGACAAGAAACGTGCCGAGGGCAAGCCCTACTACGTCTACATGACGGCCGCACAGAACAAGTTCCTGCGGATTTATTACGCTCGGGTCAAGGAGTGTATGCTGGCTCTGGAGACCGCCAGCGAGGGCTAAGTGACGCTAATTTCATAGTTTTTCAGGTCAGTGATTACACCTTCTTTCTCTGGCCTGTTTTGTTATGCCTGCTTTGTCATCTCACAATTTTTGTGAGATTTTTTCATTTTAGGGCTTGACTTTTATTTACAGGACTCCTTTTATGGGTGTCTCTATTTTTAACAGGTTAGAAGGAAAAATTCTAGGGATAATAAAAAATGCGTCTCACAGTGAGACGCATTTTTGCTACGTTATAAAAGTTTGGGGGAGCAAACTGATTGTATGCAAGGATAGTTTGGGTTCGTGAAGAAATGTCAAGTCGAAGTAGTTGGACAATCGCCCACTTTCAAACGGGCTAATTAAAACGGGGTATCCTTAATAGAAATTTCGTATGCTGTGAGATTTTGTTGATACTCTAGTAAAACTTCTCGCAGTTTTTCAGGTGTCTGACACAGTATAGATTCAAATGGGCCTGCAGCTACATCTTCGATGAGCATGACAATATAGCCATCATCGCTTGATTGCACTTGGCACATATCATCTTCAGCTAAATATGCTTCAAATTCGTTCAGAACTTGTTTGTATGTAAGCATCGTGGCCCCACCTTTCGAGTTACCACATAACCTTTATTATGTGGTAACTCGGCGTATTAGCTATACCGAAAAATCACTATCGAATCGAATAGAAACTGTACTTATAACTAAAAATACACAAATTTACCAGACCGATTTTTGATTAAACAAGAATCGGTCTATTTGTGTTGCCCTTAATAATATATAATGAACTAAATACGAATAAGACTTGTGTTTTTCAATGAAAGCTGTTATAGTGAGCCAATAGACAGTTATAAATTGCAAATTTTTTACCACATAATAAAGGTTATGTGGTTTTATAAATTTCCGTAAAGTAGCTTCATACGCTCTAGCTGTTGCATATGCTTCGTGCCTGTTTCCATGGTGTAAATACGGGTTGTGTTGATGCTGCTATGCCCTAAGATGTCGGCCAATCGGCTGATATCTTTTTCTATTTTATAATAGGTGCGTGCAAATAGGTGCCGTAGATTATGGGGAAATACCTTGCTGTGGGCAACCTTGGCATCAGCACATAATTGCTTCATCATTTTCCAGATATTTGAGCGATCTAGCGGATTTCCCGATTTGGTCACAAACACCGCCCCCTGACATATGCCCATCTCTTTACAATATGATTTTAATGTTTTACAGAGTTCTTTCGGTAAGAAGACGATTCGATTTTTCCCCTTGCAACGTACAGTGGCACGACCCGCATGGAGTGCAGACACTGTGATATATTGCAACTCAGACACGCGAATTCCTGTGGCACAAATAGCTTGTATCAGTAAGGATAGTTTTCTGTTTTGCTGTTGCTCTGCCGTTTGCACAAGGCGCTCGTACTCCTTTTGACTTAACTCCTTTTCAGGGCGAGCAAAGATGGTGCGTTGAATTTTTAGCGGCTTAACTTTACAGAGCGGTAATGCCAACCACTCTAAAAAACCATTGATGGCTGCCAACATGGAATTGACACTGCTCGGGGCATAGTCTAGCAGCAAGTTCTCTTTGTAGACAAGCACCTCTGCTTTGATCAGTTCCCTATCATCTAAGAACTCCAAAAATTTTCTGACATCCCTCAGATACTTCTGTACGGTGTTTTGACTACGTTCTTCTTGGTAGAGATGGACTTCATAGTCGGTTAAATATTGCTGATTTACTGTCTTTGCTTGGATCATATGTGTTCCTCCTGACCGTTAGTATAATTGAATCCCGAGAGAATATCTAGTCGCTTGCATACCATAGTTTCTCGGTATACTAAATAATCGCCAAGTTGAGAGTAATTTACTCCAACTTGGCGATTTTATTTGGTCGGTTTTTGGTCTAGGGGGAGCAGTCATAGGATATTACCTCCGTTCGGCGGACGCAAAAAGAGCACCTGCCAACCTTTTAAGGTCAGAGGTGCTCTCGTTATTGATTTTTTCACATGCTCATGAGGCCGTGGTTGGTAGCCCCCTAGCGCATCCCAAAGAAAGGTATGCAGGTTCCATCTAGTGTCAATTTTGTTTTTCCAAAAATGCTAAAAAGTCTGACTGAGGCATGGGACGTGCAAAGCCATAGCCTTGGCCCACATCACAGCCTAAGTTGCGGAAAAACTCAATCTGCTGGTTGGTCTCCAAACCTTCGGCTACCGTTTCCAGTTGAAGTTCTTGTGCCATGCCAACGATATGTGCCACAATGGAGGCACCTTTTTTACTCTCCAGTGCGTCCACAATAAATTGGCGATCTATTTTCAGGGTGTCCAGAGGGATGTTTTTCAAGCGTCCCAGAGAGGAGATACCTACCCCAAAGTCGTCCATGGCGATGGTAAAACCGAGCTCTCGTAGCTGGCGAATCTTGTCGGTGGCCACTGCGAAATTTTTGATGAGAGCACTTTCGGTAATTTCTAGGTCAAGCTGACGGGGCGAGAGGCCATAGCTGTCCACAATACCAGCGACCTGCTGGACGAAATTATGCTTCATAATGGTGACACCCGAGAGGTTCACAGAGATGACAGGGAGATTGTCAGACTTGTGGCTTTGAATAAACTGGCACACCTCGCCTAGTACATAGTAATCTAAGGTTTCGATGAATCCATTCTTTTCGAAAATGGGGATAAAGTCGTTGGGGGCACCAACTTCCCGTCACGCACCCAACGCACCAGTGCCTCGGCACCCACTGTTTGCTCTGTTTTCAGATGTACTTGGGGCTGATAATAAACCACAAACTCCTTGTTGGCCACACCAGTTTTCATGTGGGAGACAATCTCATTGGATTTGTCTCGCTCCTGAGACATCTGAGGTGTGAATCCGTGGATGGTAAGCTCCGCTGTCTCTTTGCCCAAATCCTTAGCCAGCTTAGCGCAGTTACACATATAGCTGATGGACAGGGTGGGGTCTGTAATATGATAGTAGCCAATGCTATGGCTGTAGTGGTAGTCACGTCCCAAGGGTTGGCTAAAGTCGGCAAAGCCAGACTCCATGAAATGGGCACCCTCTCCCAGATAGCCGACATGAATATCTAGGGTGGGGATTAAAATCCAAAATTGGTCTGCAAAGCTTCGAGCAATCACCAGTGCAGTGGTGGCCGTTTCACGGAGATATTCACCATAAGCCTTGAGCACAAGGGTGCCTGTGTTATAGCCGTAAAGCTCGTTGATGTATTTGAAATTATCAATATCGAGGCAAAAGATGGTGTACTGTTTCTGTGGCTTTTCATCCATGAGGTGGAGTAATTCTGTCTCAAAGTGGTGGAGGGTGGCCAGCCCAGTGACGCTGTCCACCGTCAATGTCCTCTTCAAATTGCGTTTTTCCTTGCGGTTTGCCAGCGCTTGCATTACACCCACCGCAGCCACCACAATTAACACGATAATCATAGCTATCTGGAGGGCACGCATGGGATTTGCAGCAATGAGTTCAGCCAATGTAAAGTCGGGGGCGTATACATAAGTCGAGTGGTTAAGGATGGAGTAGGAGATGGCCGAAGTGTCCAGATACCCAATCATTTTGTTGAGAATATCAATTTTATCTTGAGAAAAATGACTGGGATAGGCGAAGGCACAGTAGTAATGGTCAGAGAGAAGGTCAATGGTGTAGTTCTCGCTAGAGATTAGACCCTTTGATACATTATACCGTGCAGTGCTGAGCACCATACCTCTAATGGAGTCATCAGCAAATGCGGCATTTAAGTCATCAAATTGCGAAAAGACTATCACCTCAGCACCGTCGAACATAGCATCCAAATCATCTTGTGAACGATCATAGTAGGCCAGAATACCCACAGGGAGGTCAATGGTTGTCCCGAGGTTATCATTATGAATCATGACATAGGGCATATCGAAATAAGAGGGGCTAATTTGGGCGATATTCTCGATATCAGGACACTGCCGAGTAATGCAAAAATCCACATCGTTAATGGAGGCCCCCTCCACCCCAAGATTGACGTATTCTACATTTAACTCTAAGGCCTCAGCAATGGCAGAAAATACATCCATCGCCGCACCCGCAAGCTCCTCGCCGTGGAGATAACTCATAGGCTGAAGGTCTGGCATATAGCCCACCAAATACACCTCTTGAGACTGCATGAAAGCAATTTCGTCTTCCGTTAAAATATCCTCTACCATCACCTCACTAGAGCTGACATCGACAGCCACCTCAACAGCTAAACCTATGGTGGAGAGTAAAAGCGCCATTATACACGTCATCGCAAAACAACGTAAAATATATCGTTTCATAGAATTCAATTGCTCACTTTTCCCAGTTCCTTGCACTTCTAAAACTGTACTTAATCGTATCGTAATTATACTTTTCACCTGATATTCCGCCTGATTTTAATCAAATAAAGGTGTAGGTTTCTTTGCGGTAAAAAAGGGTATAACTGCATACATTATACGTCAAAATCAACCACAATTCAAGTGCCTTTCGCCATAATTCATAAATCTAAGATGCCCAAATTTTTTGCAAATAACCTACACCTTCCTTTTGCTACAATGGTGTTGCAAAGGAGGGTTTTTTATGGGCAATATGTACGGTTATATGCGAGTATCAAGTGAAAAACAAAACGAGGACAGACAACGACGTGAGCTAGTAAAGTATGGGGTGACAGAACCAATGTCATTAAGATAAGCCTGGGTGCTACAAGAAAAACACCCAGAACCTTTTAAAAAAAGCTTGACAATTACAAAAAAATGTGCGGTCGCCTTCATTGACCAAAGTCAATGAAGGCGACCCTTGTTATTGAGCATAACGCTGATAACAAAGGAGATGCACACATGACATTCACAACAAAAAACATAAAAAGAACACTAAAAAAATCCATAAAAGCCCTTTCGCAAAACGCTGTAAAATATGCTGAAAATCCAGAAAAAGACTTCACCCGAAATAGGAAGTTACCATTTGAAAAAGTAATTGAAACAACCTTATCTCTCACAGGAAAAACACTATATGGGGAATTATCCGAACAATTCGGCATACATTCATCCTCACCTACAGTATCCGCTTTTGTGCAACAACGAAACAAAATCAAATCAACTGCCTTCGAGGATTTATTCCACCAATTTGTTGCCGAAACAAACCAACCCATCACCCACCGTGGCTACCGCCTTTTGGCTGTGGATGGCTCTAGTTTGCACGTTCCCACCAACCCAAAGGAAGTGGATTCTTACCATCAAAAGGCCAATGACTCCAAGCCTTTTAACCTTTTGCACCTCAACGCCATGTACGATATTTTGCGCAAAACCTACGTGGATGCAACGGTTGAAAAGGGTGAAAACAAGGCCTTTGCCACCATGGTGGCACGTAATCAATCAAAAGTACCCACCATTTACATTGCTGATAGAGGCTACGAATCGTACAATAATTTCGCTCATGTGCAAGAAAGAGGGCAAAAATTCCTTGTCAGAGTGAAGGATTCTGCTTCACGCAACGGTATTTGTCACGGATTATCTTTGCCTGTTGGTGAGGAGTTTGACGTTTCACTGACGCTACACATTTCACGCAAGCTATAATGGACCCTAGAAACCAAACCAGCACTCGAAAAATTATCGTGAACGTGATACAATATCAAAAACGATAAACGAGAGGAGAACATATCATGCCACGAAGCAGTTACAGCGCCGAATATAAGGCCAAGATCGTCCTAGAAGTCCTCCAGGGTGAGAAGGAATTAAACGTTATCGCTGCCGAGCAGGGGGTTAATCCCAACATGATTCGCAACTGGAAGAAGGAATTTATATCCAATGCCAGTCAGGTTTTCGATGAGAAAAAGCAGGTCAAAGAAGCACATCGGAAGGAGGTTGCCCTGAAAAAAGAGAAGGAGCAGATGCTCCGCACCATCGGCCAATTGACACTGGAGCGAGACTTTATTCAGGGTGCCTTTCGGGACTGCGGCATCCCCGTCCCCAAGTTCCCTCAGGACTGACGCAGACCTGTCCATCCGCCGTCAATGTGAGCTGCTGGGTCTGCCCCGAGGGCAGGTCTACTACCAGCCTGTGGAGGTCGACCAGGAGGCCAAGCGCTGGCGGGAGCACATCATGGCACGCATCGACTACTGGCACACCCAAATGCCCTACATCGGCTCTCGAAAGCTGGTGACCAAGCTGGCCACCGACCAGATTTTTGTGGGTCGCAAGCTGGTTAGGCGACTGATGTGCGAGATGGGAATTCATGCTCTCTATCCCAAGGCAAATCTCTCAAAACGCAACTTTAAAGAGTCTATCGTACCATATTTGCTGAGAAATAAGGTTGTCTCGTTCCCGAATCAAGTGTGGTCAATCGACATCACTTACATCAAAATGCACCACGGGCACATGTATTTGACGGCGATTATCGACTGGTATAGCCGTCTGATTGTGGGCTGGAGTCTGTCCGATACGCTGGACACAGATAACGTCATCGCCGCTGTCCAGCGCGCAATTTCTAGCCACGGCACCCCCGCTTTTCTCAATTCTGACCAAGGATGTCAGTTCACAAGCTCCCAATATAAGGGGTTTTTGAAGGCAAATCACATTGTCCAAAGCATGGATGGTAAGTCCCGTTGGGCGGATAATATCATGATTGAGCGGTGGTTCCGTAGCCTGAAAACCGAGGAAATTTACCTCAACGAGTATCAAAATCCTAGGGTATTGCGCCGTGGAATTGGAAATTATATCAAGCAGTACAACACCTTCAGACCCCATCAAGCACTGGGAAATCAGACTCCAGAGGCCGTGTATGGGGCAGCCTTCACAACGCCAACCAACCACCTTGACAGTCTGGCACAGGCTGGTTGAGGACTGGTGGCGACGGGAGGTCGTGGGTTGTAGGCGGAGGCCGTTCCCCTCGCCTTTCCCATTGTACCAGCCTGACCCAGTCGGTCAAGGCAACCCTTCGGGCGGCTACCCTGGAGGTAACCACAACCAGGCTTGGCTCAGGAAGCAAAATAGGTTGTTGTGTTCACGATAAATTTTGAGGAAGTGGTCTTGACAGGGGGACCATTATAAGCAAACAGCGCAAGCCAAAAATCAAAACCTGAAATTTATCGCCCATAGTTCACCATTTGATTTTTTACCCTGCAAAACAAAGAAAAATGAAAAAATCGAGCCATATCCGTTACATATTCGCCTCGTTTGCTTTAAACTTTCTGAAAATTCTTACGAAACGGTTGCCACAAATTTGGATAAAAGTGAATTTGATTCTGCTGCCCTCAAGGATTTGTACGCCAAGCGATGGGGTATCGAAACGTCCTTCCGCTCTTTGAAATTCACCGTCGGATTGCTGTATTTTCACAGCAAAAAGACGAAGCTTCTTCTTCAAGAAATCTTCGCCAAGTTGATTATATACAATTTTACACAGTTGATAACCTCGTGCATTGCTGTAAAAAAAGTTACCAGAAAGCGGGTTTATCAAATAAATTTCGCTGTTGCCACTCAAATTTGTCGTAAATTCTTTGGGAAGAATGTACCCGTCGCCGAAGTTGAAGCCTGCATCGCAAAAAACCTAACACCCATGCGAAATTTGCCCTCAAACCCACGCAAGCGACGCAACACGAACCCCAGAACCGACACCTCTTTTTTCTATCGCTTGGCGTAATGCCACGTTATAAGGACAAGCAAGCAGATTGAAAAATCTGCTTGCTTGTCCTGCGCATTTTTAGATTCCGATGATTTTTTATTAGCTGTTCTTGCGTTTCAATAGCTTAACTTAATGACATTGGTGACAGAACAGCACCTGTATATGGACAAGCTCAGCGGCAAGGATTTTAATCGTCCAGCGTGGAAAAAGCTAGTGAAGCGATTGAAACAGGGTGATACCTTGGTGATAAAATCGCTGGACAGACTGGGCAGAAATTACCTAGAAATCGGAGAGCAATGGCGATACATCACCACAGAAATTAAGGCAGACATCAAGGTGCTGGATATGCCATTGCTAGACACCGGTGCCCAGAAAGATTTGATAGGCACCTTGATTTCCGATTTGGTGCTGATGCTGTTGGCCTACGTCAGTCAGCAGGAACGTGAGTTTATTCGCCAACGCCAAGCGGAGGGCATCGCCGCCGCCCAAGCACGGGGAGTGAAATGTGGCAGACGAGCCGCCCCCAATCCCAAAGGGTTTGATGCAGTTTATGCCGACTATATGAACGGAGCATTGACCGCCAAAGAAGCTGGGGAAAAGCTGGGGATTAAAGCAACGCAATTTCAATGGTTAGTGAAGCGGATAGATATTGTGCAAGATATTCCATAAACCACAAGGAAGGCACCGAGCCAAAACTCAGTGCCTTCCTTGTTTGCCGTATTCACATTGCATCTCAAATTATGCTTGAGAAATGCACTCTGGTCCTATCTTATATGGATTTAATGACCTATAGCGAAAACTCACCTTTACCCAGCAGGTAACAGCAATACATCCCCTACATAAATCAAATGAATTTGCGTTATGCTATTGAGGGTAGCCAGTTCTGACACCGTGGTGCCGTAAGTGAGGGCAATCTGAAATAGGGTATCGCCAGATTGGATGGTGTAGGAACTGGTACTTGTTGAGGGGATTTCGATAATATCCCCGACATAAATATAGTCAGGGTAATCAATGCCGTTATAGGAGGCCAGCGCATCTACTGTGGTACTATACAGCCCTGCGATTTTCCAAAGGGTGTCCCCACTTTGTACGGTATAGCTACTTCCAGTGGTGGTTGTGCTATCCGAACTGGTACTGTCAGTGGTGGTGCTGTCTGAGGTGCTGGCTGAGGTACTATCTGAGCTGGTACTGCTATCTGAGCTGGTACTGTCTGAGGTACTATCTGTACTGGTACTGTCGGTGCTGGTACTGTCTGTGTCTGAAATAAACAGAGCATCTGTAAAAATATCGCCATCTACATCGCCCGATATGCCGTCCACTGACAAAGTATCTGTATATTGATATCCACTCCAACTGCTCCAGACATCGTTATCAGGCAGGGTATAGTCCTCTGGTGTAGACAAGTCTTCATAAGCGGCCACCCACAGCGGATAGTCTGCCAAGCTAGAATCCCATACACTCTCTACATTACTGGCATCGGAATAGATGGCAGGTGTTACCCCTGTTTCAGAGGCCAAAGTGGAAAGGAATGCTGCGGCGATCTCATTGGCCTCATCATCGCTTAAATCACTCAAAGACTCAAAATCCATGGCAGGGCGCAGGGTGTAGCCTGTTCCAGAAATTAAGCTGGCAAATCGCTCAGCTTGGGTCTCCGCCTCGCTCTCGCTGGTAGCAGTCACATAATAGTAAAAGCCGTAATCCAATCCAGCTTCAGAGGCTTTTTCGTAGTTATCCTCAAAATAGCTGTCTGTAATATCACTGCCCTCGCCTGCACGAATATAAACGGCTTCATATCCAGCATCTAAAACATCGCTGAAGGTAATATCGCCCTGATAAACACTGACATCAATGCCTTTGTAATACTCTGTGTCAGCAGCGGCACAAGGCAAAATCATCATGCCTACAAGTAAAAGTGGAATTAAGACCTTAAAGTATTTCATAAAAATCTCCAATCGACCAAAGATGGTATGCCTCAGTCTATGATGGTTGTCAGAGTTTGGTGCATTATTCCATCGCTGTAGACTATATTATTTGAGCGGAGCATATTATGAGCAAACGCACCCTTACCCATTCGGGCAAGGGTGCGTTTGCTCATAATTTGGATTTTCTGCTACGCAAAGTGGCAACGAGTACGACCACAGGCACCACAATTGAAACACCCATGCGCAGCCATCCTGTTATGGGTAGCGTAGATAGACTGTTGGAGTTTTGTACCCAATAGGTGATGGACCACCAATCAGGGCACACCACCAGAATTGCGCCCCAGCCAAGGGCGCGCCATTTACGGGTCTTGTCTAAGCGAATGGCGCACACTGTCCAAAGGATGATAAGTCCCCAGATGACGTAGCCAATCAGCAAGTGGTTCCAAATTCCTGCTTGATAGAAATAGAGCGTGAAAATTGTCCACATAGAGATACCAGTAAATTGTCGCAAAAACACCAGTGGCACAAAGAGCAATCCCCAACTTGTTTTCAATGCCAGGCTGGGTCGAATGAGATATAGCCCGATGAGTAATAGGGGTATGGTCACCACCCAGATAAGGGGGATGAGAATACCTAACCCCGTGCCCACACCACCGCAGATGCCGCAGATGAGGCCTACAATTTCTCGTGTGCTACGTCCAGACGGTGGTGGAGGGCTGGCTGGTTCAGCGGCATCCTCTGGCATCTCCACCCCTGTCACCAGTTCATCTAGTGTAAGCTGGAACAGCTTACTAAGCTCCACCAGCTTTTCCAACTCTGGTGTGCTGGCGTCAGTCTCCCATTTAGAGACCGACTGGCGGGAAACGCTCAGTTTTTCCGCCAACTCCAACTGGGATAGCCGTAGCCGTCCTCGGTGATGGGCGATGCGATTGCCTAGTGTCATAGGGTGTACCTCCTGCTTGCATTTCCCTCATCATATCAAAATCACAACTTTTCGTCAACCAAGTGGCGGTGGAATGTGTGCAACTGGTGGTTGCATGGGGGATTTTTAGCCGATTTTATACTTCTGCACCCCGATAAACAGGGAGAGCACAAGAATATGGCTCTATGGATGAAAACATCCATAGAGCCATAATTTCTTATTCGCCAATCACTCCGTCGCCGTCTGCATCTCGCATATAGGTGTAGAGCCAGTGGTCGGCGGTGATGGGCATTTGATAGCCTGCCGTTTCTGCTTCAGCGATGGTGACGATACCGTTACCGTTGGTATCAATATCAATGATGTTCTCCAACGGAGTTTCCTCCGTGTCTTGTCCAACGATAACGACGCTGGTATCATCTTCATAAGTCACGTTTTCCATTCCTACAGTTTCACCCTCTATGGATAGCCAATTTTCGCCAGTGGTATAGTCGATGGTGATGCCTGCTTGGGCATTATAGCAAAATACGTTGAACATTACACCGTCGCCATCGTCCTCCACGGACTGGGCTTCCATCAGCACACCAGTGGTCAGTAAGTTATCTCCTTCAAAAATAGGGGTCACACGGAAATACACATGGTTTTCTGTTTCTTTCACATACTCTGCCACCATGTTTTCAAAGGGTAGCATGGCGTCAATATTCATCTGTCTAGTGCCTGTGATGAGATTTTCTTCATTGGCATTTTCACCTGTCAACTGGAAGCCGATAATATGACACCGATTGTACAAATATCCGCCAGATACGATGTCATATTGGGCTTGCTCCCAACCGGTGGGGTAAACACTAGAAATACTCTCTCTGTCTTCAGTAGGCATAAGGTCAATACCCACATTGGCAACAGCTGTGCCACACCGTTCCAAGCTATCCAATGGAGCGTACAGCTCAAAAGAGGACGTGGGCAGCTCCATGTCATCAAAAAATGGTACGTTTTCATTGATGATTACATAAGGGCTGTCGGTATAAATGGGTATATTATCCAAATCAAAGGACGCAATAACCGTGGTGTTGTCAATGGTAGAGGACGCTGATTCCGCCTCAAGGTCAATAAAGTTGCTATTTTGTATGCTGGAAATAATGTCTTCGCTACAAGCTGTCAACAAAAAGCCAAGGGATAGAATGAGCGTTATGAATTTTGTTTTGCTATCAATCAATTTCATGGTTTGTCACTCCTTAAATATATGGTAATGTTATGCACCCACAACCAACTTCTCCACAATTTCCTCGCCCTGTAACTCACTGGTGCGATACACATGGTCGGCAAATTCTGCTAAAGTAAAGGGAAAGTAACCGCCTTGGTTGTCTAGCAAAATACCTGTAATGGAGAAATTATGAGCTTGCTTTGTGGTGTGTAATTGTTCTTTGAAACCCTCAGAGATACTGCATACACCATCGGTGATGAACACAATGTCGGCATTTTCAAAGCTTCCTCGGGTAATTAAATCCATGGCTTGGTTTAGTGGCGTTTCATAGTCGGTGCCACCGTCTAAAAATGTCTCAGCAGCCTTTAACTTCTTGGCAGTGTCGTACTGCTCGGGGATAAATAAATCTGTTACAAAATCTCCATGTGAGGAAAAGTGGACGAGGGCGAATTTACGATTGCCCTCTGCGGCGATTTCTAGTAAAGTCATCGCCACAGCTTTCCCCCACGCTTCAGCATCACCACGGGTGGAGCCAGATTCGTCCAGACAGCAGATGATGTCGCCCATGCCCTTTTTGATGGGCTCACGCCGCTGATACTGCTTGACCTGCCCCTGCTGATATTTCCGCAGGAACAGTGGCAACGTGTTGGGTGTGGCTGTCATGGCCAACTCCGAAGTCAGTGCTTTAGAGATGTCTCGCCCTAGCGTGATAGAGTAGGTCTCCCCACGGCCGTAGGCAAAGCCGTTTTTCTTCCCTTGTGCGAACATCTCACGGAAACGACCTAAGTATTTGGAGATGTTCAGCAGAGATTTGCTCTGTCGCACCTGACGAATCAGCTCCAGATTGGCAGGAGAACGCTCCATATTACTAGGTTCGTCGCTCCACGCTTCGATGATATCTTGCACTTCCTCTCCACGGGCAAGGGCGGCAGACACAGCACTGGACACGCTATCAGAGATAGGCGCCTTGTTCCGTGCCAGATTGCTATCAATCATCTGGGTGACAGCGGCTACCTGCTGGGATTTAGAGGCCGCTTTGTTGGCGGCATCTACCACATCTTTGTGATGTTGCTCGGTAGGATGCTTACTGCTCTCCAGTCGGGTCAGCGCTTCATTGAGGGCACGTTCCGCATCCAGCTTGGCATCCTCTAATTTCTCTAGGGTGTTCAGGGCACCCTTTTTACCGCCGATATCTTCCAGAAGTCCATCCAGATTTTCAGACACACGGCCTACAAATTCAGTGGCGGCTTCAAAGGCAGGTAGCTCCCGCCCTTCGCAGATGCTTTTCAATGTGGGATAGTCCTCATCACCAACTACATGGTCGATGATTTTGCCATTGAACTTGCGAGCAGGTGCCGACAAGGTACCTTCGTCATTCTTTTTGGGTGACAGCGAGTAGAAAGACTGGTACACATCACGAGAGAGGGACGGAAAACTTGCCAGCTTTTGTGTGGCTTCCATCTCTAATTCGTCTAGTGTGGCATCCTCTTGCCGTAGGTCAGCGTAAATGCTGTCCTCAAGACGAGAAGATTTATAAATGCGGTCGGTGGTTTGCGGCTTTGTCTGTTGTAGCTGTCCCCACGGGGATGCGAGGACTTGGGCTAGACTTGTAAATTTTTTCATTATGGTTCCTTCCTGTTGTTAAATAGATTGATTTTATTGCGAGATGTGATATACTATCCATATAAAGGTGCAATATACTATTCTGGGAGGTGTGTTCATGCCTGTATTATCTTCTTTTTACGGTATTCTGATTTATATTTATAGGGAAATTAACTCCAAACACCATATGCCACATTTTCATGCCAAGTTCAATGAATTTGAGGGTGTCTACGACTTTGAAGGCAATCTTATCGAAGGCAATTTGCCTAAAAAGAAAGCCAAATTGGTGGAGGCATGGTGTGCCATCCACGAAGACGAACTAAATGCTTCTTGGACGGCCTGGAATGAAAGTGGCGAACTCATTAAAATTGAAGGATTGAGGTGAGCATATGTTACGACCAAAAGCCATTCATGTGGAACCGCAAGACAACTATACATTGTTGATTACCTTTAGCAATCAAGAACGGAAGCTCTTTGACGTTGCACCATATCTGGATTGGGGCCCTTTTGTAGAGCTCAAAAACCCAACACTTTTTCGCACCGTAAAACCTGCAGGGCTGAGTATCGAATGGATTCACGGGCAAGATATTTGTCCCGATGAGCTATACGATAACAGCACCTTGGTTTCATAAGGGTATATTCACAGGGGGAGGCATGATGCCTCCCCCTGATTTTTTATCGCTTGCCTTGATTGTAGCCTTGGTTGTACCCACCGTTTTGATTGGGGGCATAGCCACCTTGATACCCTTGTTGTTGAGGAATGTAAGGCCCTTGTTGGGGTTGATTGGGTGCATATCCAGCGTTAGGCGCAAACCCGCCATTGGGGTAGCTACCGTCTGGCATGGGCATTTCGTTGGGGTTGAAATTGGGGACAAAACCTTCGGATGGGGCATTGTTGCCGCTACCATCGTTGGGCTTGGAATCACCAAAGTAGACAGTATCAGCGACGATTTCAGCAGAACGGCGCTTCACACCGTCTTTATCGCTCCAATCACGCACTTGCAAACGGCCATGCACCACAGCGGTGCGCCCCTTCGTGAAAAACTTGTTAACAAAGTCAGCCGTGGCACGCCATGCCACCACGTCAATGAAGTCGGTGCCACGTTCGCCACTGGTCTTATCCTTGAAGTCACGGTCACAGGCCAGCGTGAAGTTACACACATTGGCATTGCTGACTTGACGCAATTCGGGATCACGGGTCAAGCGACCCATCACAGAAATAGTGTTCAACATAATAAAATTCCTCCAAATAAATTGATTTTTAGTTATTCATCAGTTCCAACTGGTCCAAAGTGGCGTAGGTAAACCCAGCCATTTCATGAGACCGCTTGCTCAGTTTTTCCATATCCTCCAGCAGTTCTTTGACCATGGTACGCTCCGCCTCAGTTTGGGCAGCGGCAGACAATTCCACCTGCTGACGGTAGAGACGGACGATTTCGCCACGGAATTTTTGCAGTGGACGGGTCATTTGCTTACGCAGTTCTCCACCTTGGCTGCCGCTGGCGTTGGCGCAGGCTTCTTCAAATTCCAAACGGATTTCATCAGCCATGCCACGAATGGTATGCACCTTGTCTTGCAAGGGATTGATGCAGAGCCGTTCCAAAGTGGTATCTACTAACTGACGGTCAGTAGGTTTTTGCCAGAGATACCATTTCAGTGCCAGCAAATCCATGCTGGATACAGTGTTGCGACCAGAGAGCCATGCCATTGCCTGTGCAATAGGAGCATAGTTCAAAAGCTTACGGTCAGAGACTTTCAACCCAGAGCGACGCAGTTCACAGAAGATGTCGTCAGCCAATTCATTCATAGCATCGGGAACAGCGACTTGCGCCACTTCCTGTTGCATGGCATATAATTCATCCAGTGTGATGGTGGCGTCAATCATCATGGTATATCCCTGCTGTTTGCTGGTCATCATGGCTAGACGATTGGTGCGTTCTTCGATGTTCTCCGTTACCAATTTCAGCTCTAGGCGGTCATAGAGTGCTTCCAAAATCTTCTCACTAGGGTCATTGAAGTTTGGAATCTCGTTGGAGGCCGTGAAGAATGAGATGGTGGGAATGGGATAGGTGCGCCCCTCGTTGGTATATTTGCGCTCATTCAGCGCCGTCAACAGGGAGTTCAGTACACCATCGTTGCATTTGAACGCCTCGTCTAAAAAAACAATATGGGCCTCTGGAATCTTCCCTGTGGTGATGAGCCGAGGGTCGCCCTGATGAAGTGACGACAAGACTTTGCGGTAATCTTCCATCTGGGTGGCGCAGTCTTTTGCTGTTTTCAGTGCATTTTGATCACCGGGATTATGGAGCAGCGTTTTCTGAAATCCCTCTAGCGACGACAGCATATTGCTGTACGCAGGGTCACGGTTTAATACGTCTTGCGCCACACTGCCGGGGATAAGGCTCTGGAGGTCAATGCGACCAAAAAGTTGTTCCTCATCACTCTGTTTTGACATGAGTCGCTCGAATTGGGTTGCCCCTTCAATGCGGTCACGGAACAGATTGATGGCAAAGGATTTCGCCTGCCCAGGCTCACCCAATACAAATAGATTCTTGCGGGTGAGTAGTGCGATGGCGATGAGTTGAATTAACTCTGCACGCTCAGTGATGTGCAAGGCCACGTCATTCATAACGGCCAGCATTTTTTCTCGTAAGGTCATTTCAAATCCTCCTTGTCATACAGTTCTACTTCGTCCATCACAGCCCAAAACGTTCCCTCGTGGCTGTGATAGCAGTAAAACCACGCTTCGCCGACCACTTGGTTGGCATCATCCATCAACTCAAATTGGGCAGTATACCCATCGCTCAGCAGTGAAATGGTGCCTTGTCCCGTTTGCAGTGTGCGAGGGAGTGTTGCACCTAAATGATAGGTTTGACCTTGAAACTCGACCGTATTGGTGGAATCAAGGAGGTTTTCAGGCATACGCACTTGTACATTTGAATATCTCATGTTTCTGTATCTCCTTTTGTTGGTTTTGTTTCTCTCATGTAGGGTTGGTAGACAAAAAAGCCATTTTCATTAAAGAAATATTGCTTCCGCAGACCATCATCAAAGCAAATGATACCAAAATTCGGCACGGGTATATCTTCCAAAAATGCAGCTTGGTCATCAGCCATCCAGAAATCTTGGGCGCTGAATGATACCGTGTATTGGCTTATGAGTTGATGGCGGTAAACGTCTGTGCAGGCGCCACCACAATGGTCATACATGAAGGAAAACATCTGTCGTGCATTTTCATCTTCAAAGTCAAAGACTGCCAGTTCCACTTGGCTTTTCCGCAGAGGGCACCATGAGGGCGGTGCCTGCTTCAGTTCAGATTTCTTAAATTTCCGTGGTTTTTTAAGCCCAAAACAATAGCACTCTCCAGATTGGAGCATGGTGCCGTTATACAATCTGGAAATACCGTGATGAAAATTGCGGTCAAGGCAACTGGTGCATCGAAACGGTTTGAAAGCTACTTGTATCATGGTTTATGCCGCCTTTCTATCTGCGCCCAGTTGGCACAAATCAATCACCTGTTGGCACTGATCCATTTCAAAACTGCCGATATGTGCTTTTCTTGCTGACATACCCATTTGTTGTCCCAGCCATTGATAGGCTCTGGTACGGGTCATGCCTGCTTCACTCCAAAATGTATCAAAAATCTGGTGGGTTTCTCGCCGTTTCAAGCGCAACACTTCGTTGGCCACATTACCAAGAGGACGAGTTGTCCCCTTGTGACAGCCAACACGGGCATTGCAAGTGCGGCAAAGATAGATGTATTCTCCATCCAGACCTAGACGTTCCACGCTGTCCCCGAAGATTTCTCTGGGGTCAGCCAATGTGATTTTTCCGCCACAATAGCGGCATATGATAGGATTTTTCATTGCTTCACCTATGCTGCCAATGGCAGTTCTTTCTTCTTTCGTGTTTTCTTGGGCTTTTCTACCTGCTCTGCAATTTTTGGCTTTGCCAATTCAACAGGCATGGGCTTGCGCTTGGCTGTGTGGAAGCAGGATGTGGTTTGATCGCTAAGAAGCAAAATTCCACCTGCACCAATTTCCAGTTGCAAACTGCCGTCAAAGGCTTTCAAGCATTGCATCAGCTTTTTCACACCGTAATAATACGTCCCTTTTGGCTCGCCACGGAGGGGAATGACTTCCATGCTGTCCTCTACGGAACCATCTTCGGTTTCGCACTGTGCGGTGATACGACTTCCTGTAAAGGTGAGCCCCACTGTGGAACCTTCTTTTGCCACCGTAGCGGCACTGTCAAGGAGCTTCCACAGAGCCACCCCGTCGGTGAGCACCATGAATTGCTGCTGGAAGTTGCCTAAAATCAGATCGGTGTCGATATAATTTCCATGAATCAGTCGAGCGGTGAAGATAAAGTTGTTTGTCATAAAAGAAATCAACTTCCCTGTGGTGCCCACAGAAAGTTGATCTGTGTCAGCCACCAACCCAGCCAAAATTGCCATGCTTTTCGCAGGAATCAGCATTCGCACAGAAGCACCGTCCTTGCTTTCGCCTTTAGAAGTCATAATCCGTGTGCCATCAGCACCCACAGCTTTCATGCCGTGTTCTGAAAAGACCAGATGAATGCACTGCATCACATCGGGACCAGCGGCGGCAAAGCCTGTTCGTTTTACCATGGAGGGAATGCCAGAGGCTTGCACACTATCTTCGGGATAGGGTAGCTCCATGGTGGGATAGGTCTGAGCTGGCAGAACGATCACCCCATAATGGGCGTGTTCACAGTCAATGGTCAGCGTGTTTCGATTATCCAAAACCATGGTCACAGTGTCGCCACCCATGAGGGTGAACATATCGGTGCCCAACTTGGCATCTAGCACGCAACCACCAGATTGATGCACCTCCGCAGACATGGTCAAACGGAGGGACACTTCCAGATTGGTGCTAGAAAGACGCAGGGTGTTGGTACTGCTGTCCGCTTCCATCAGCACACCTTTCAGAGCGTCGATGGGGGAATAATTGTTGGCCAATTTAGCCGCTTTTTTGTACAGTGTTAATAACTCTGCCCGATTTGCAATCACTTGCATGACGTCACCTCCCAAGTGGAGAACTGTGTGCCGAAATAGTTGCTTGCATCTAGCACAAATTCCCCGTTTTTGTAGCGACTACGCACCATGGCTTCTGCATTGCTGGGGGTATCAGCCATAATAACGACTTGCTTAGTCAATGTTTCTTCGATTTCTACGGTGTATTTTTTCGCCATATTGTTGTCCTTTCTGTTGTTATGCCGCAAAATCAAACAGGCTCATTTGGTTGACAATTTCAATCCGTGCCTTCGTTTTTTTGCGTTGTTTCTGCTGCTTGCTTTGCTCTGCCACCACCTCTGCGGTCAAGCATCCAAAGACAGGATGTGCTAACTTGTGTTGATTTTCAACAGAAGTTGTTTCCACGGTTTTGGGTGCTATTGTTTCTGGTGTAGGCGTTGCTTTTGCAATCTGCTGTCTAGCGGGATTGATGATGGCCATCCGCTTAAATGCAGTGGCAATATCGTCTACGTTGTCACGGATTCCTTGCATCAACTCTTTGGCCATCACCGAGGTCATGTCCTGCACGTCACTCATAGCGGCGAGACCTTCTTCGGAGAAGGAACCTTCGATGATACCTGCCACAGCCAATTTGGATGCCATTAGCTTCATAGCCTTAGCTTGCATCGTGCCCTGATAAAAGAGCATATACACTTGCACGCTTGGTGCTAGCTGATTGATGCGCCAACTACGGCGTGAGGCTTGGCGGAGGGTGAACAGGTTGTAACCCATGCTATAAAAAATCAACGTGGTAAAGGCATTGAGGTCGAGTCCAGTTTCTACCAATGTTGGATTGGTGATGAGCACCTGCATCCCTTTGGATAGCTGTTTTTCCACCCATTCTTCTCGCTTGTCTGGCACGATGGCATCCGTCATAATAGAGGTTGCAATATTGTGGTCAGTCAAAAGCTTTTGCAATTTGTCACGAGAGTCAGTCCGCGTCCAAGAGGAATAAATCAGCACCTTTTCACCTTGTGCCAGTTTTTCTTGTACCAGTTGAAGCACCTTTTCTTCTTTGGCACCCAAGGTGTCAAAGTCAGTGATGTCCTTGGGCTCCACGATGGTGTAGCCGTCTATGGGGTGTAGGATTTTAGACTGTTCATAGGGCTGGTCTGGAAATACTGTCAGCAGATTTAAGTAAGCAGATAGGATTTTTTGCGCTGCTTTCTTGTCTGTTTTCAGAATGGCTTTTAGCTCAGCTTCGATGGTGTCGTATTCTTCTTCCACTTCTGTATCCATTGGCAAAGCAATGGGGATTTCCTCATAGGAAGGCAGTTCCTTGCCCATATCATTGAGGGATAGGAAGGCAGCGTGTTCCAGAAGGAAGCGTGAGAATACCAATGGGGAGACACCGGGAAGCTGGCGACTCTGTTTTTTGCCCTTTTTCGTGCGGCGATTGGCGGAATAATCAGCCTCTTTGATTTCATAGGTGTTTTCGATTACACCATATTCTGCATCAAAGATTTGGGGCGCACTGTGGAATTGTCCGTCCTTGCGCATTAGATGGGGTACCATACGGAACAGTAAGTGAAAAATCCCAGAACTGTATCCATTGATGAGGGTGGCTGTCATGCCGATGACCTTTTTGGAGGCATTGAATAATTCTCCCATAGCATCACCTTGACCGCTGTTATTGTTGTACTGATGCAACTCATCACAAATTAAGCCGTCGATTTTACCCTTGTACTTTTTCTTGATGTAGGTACTCAGTGGGTATCTACGACAAGCGCCTCTGATACGAAAATGCCGTTCTGGATGGTCAATGAGCGCTTGGATGCGTTCCACTAATTGTGGGTTTTTGGTGGCGTTGAGATGTGCATTGGCATGGGGGCGATAAATCCATCCATAGCCACCAATTTTGTACCATAGGTTTTGGGCTTGTGGATTTACCGATGACCACAATGAAGTGTGGCAATAGGGGCATTGGTGATTGCCACGATGTTCTTTTTTGAAATAGAACTGGTCAGCAGGCACCATGTAAGACACATCATTTTCTGTGACAGGCATCTCCAGTGTGGCACCACAATCTGGGCATACAAAGGATTGTTTGCGCTTATTCCATACCACGGTAGGCTGTTTCATGTACCCATCTCGTGCTTTTTCTTTGGAAATAATGGCATACATACTTTTGTCACCCTTTTGGTAGAGTGCATACAGCTTATCGAACTCGGTCATGCTGCGCACCACTACACCTACTGTGTTGGGGAGGGTTTCTGCGATTTCTCGTGCCCATTTCTTTGCCACATGGGAGGGGCAAAGAATGATGTTGAAGGTCTTTGCCTTTGTATGCAATGCTTTTAATGCTTGGGAGGCGGCGATGGCTGTAGAGCCAATTTTGGTTTTGCCGGTACCGCATTCCGCAATGATAAAGCCACATTTCTCTTTTCTTAGCAGTCGTTTGATTGCCTCTGCCACGGCCAACTGGGGGCCATATAGGCTGTATCCTGCTTGACTCTGGATGTAATCGTTGATGGTGAGAATTTCATCAGAGAGTGGCTCATTGGCTGGGTCAAATAGCGGCGTGAATTGGCTTCTAATGCGCTCGGCCACTGTCACACCAAAGGTGTTGAGGTAGCTAGTCACACCAGTCACTTCATCAAACCCGTGGGGGTTGACCACGGTGCCAGGAATGGCAATTTTGCCACTTTTCAAGCCGTCCTCCACAACTGAAACAATGTTGGCATCCTCCTTGTCGCACTTCATCACCCATGCATCCAGTTTTTCACTGGCGGAATGGACAATGAGTTGCTTGAGAATGCCTCGTGCTTCTAGCTCATCTAGGATATAGTCTCGAAATTCTGGAATCAGTGGCACTGCTGTTTTTCGATCCACTTCAGCAAAGAGTGCATCTCTGTCCCCTTGGGGGCAAAAGATACAGCATCTGCGTGGTGGCATCTCAAGAGAGGTTTGTGCCTCATCTTCGGTTTCGTCTTGCTGGTTCTCTTTGGATTTTTTGTCTTCTTGCTGTTCGTCATCCGTTGCCAATAGGGTTGCTTCGGCATAGACACCATCATGGGATAACTGGCGCTGATAGTGCTTGGGAATACTGGTGAGATACATATGCTCTCCTGCATATTCCACACGCACACTACCACCACCATAGACGGCATCTGAAAGCGCACGCACCATTTCTGGGTACCCTCCAAAACGGATGGCACGCAGAATTTTATGGTTTTGCTCCTGCTCATAGATAACGGTGTCTGCATACGCAGACAGATACACTGCGCTGGATTTGTCCTGATAGCCTACGGGCATCAATTTGCTAGTTTGCATTCATGTGTAAACTCCTTTCAAATTTTGGCACAAAAAAAGACTGCAATGTCCCCATTTTCATGAGAAATCATTACAGTCTTAGTGTGTCATATATAATTTGTATTTGTGTCAGCTCTTAGAAAGTGAAGCAATTTGGGCGCACTTAGTCCCCCAACCGCTAGACCTCCGACCTCTTTGCTCCGACCTCTTTGCTCCGACCTAAATACAACTAGAGTATAGCATAAGAATTATCTCAAATCTAGTTGAGGTTTTTTCAACTAGATTTAGGGCTTTTATATCAGTTTTTGTCATCTTCGAGAAAAGCATAATCATTAAGAGTATCGAAGTCTAAAAACTCAGCCAAGGTCATACTGAACCCTAATGCAATGTGGTGTAGCGTTTGGATGCGTGGATTTTTTGTCACGCCACGCATGATATTGTCGATGGTTGATTGGTTGAGTCCTGCCATTTGAGATAATTTGTAATAGCTGATACCACGTTGTTTGCAAAGGGTTGCAATGCGTTCGATGAGAATTTCTTCATAGCTCATAGTTGTGTGCCTCCACCTGTATTCGGGTATAGTTATAGGATACAAGTAGAAATAAGCGTTTATACCCGAATACGGGTTGACTTTGAAAATAAGTGCATGATAGAATACACCTATATTCGGGTGTATTCGCTTGCGTTTATAGAAAAAACTAGCCCCAGACGCAGCTGCATCCAAGGCTAGAGATATGTTTGGTTTATTCGGTTATAGAGTTTGGTTGGTCAGGCAAATAGGCAATCACATCATCTATACAACAATTTAGAATTGCACACAAAGCATCTAGCGTGTTGGTTGATACCGATTCCGACGCCTTTAAGCGCCGAATGGTGGAGCTACTGATATTTCCTTTTACTTGCAATGTATACGTTGTTGCATTTTTTAGCTTCATTGTTTGCCATAGCGGTTCATAGGAAATCAATCAAAACACCTCCATCTCCTATTGACATATCTCTATTATTGCCTATAATTGATAGAAAGCGTTATAGGCAATATTGTTTATGTCTAATAAAAGAAGGGTGAATTTATGATAGTAACATTTTGCGGACACAATGATGTGTATGGCAGCGAAAAAGTGCGTAGTTGGGTTGAAACGGTCATCCGACAGCTGATTAACGAGGGTGCCACCCATTTTTATTGCGGGGGGCACGGTGGTTTTGATAGACTGGTTTCCGGGGTGCTTCAGAAAGAAAAAGAGCGTTCTCCCCATATTCAAAGCATTTTAGTGTTGGCATATTTGCAAGAAAATCCTTATGCTGTGGACTATGATTACACCTATTATCCCGAATTGGAACTGGTGCCCAAACGCTTTGCCATCTTAAGGCGCAATGAGATCATGGTCATCGAAAGTGACGTCGTGGTGGCGTATGTCACCCATGGTTGGGGCGGTGCCGCTAAGACATTGGAGTATGCGCAAAGGAAGAAAAAGCGTGTTATTGTGTATCCAGATACACAATGAAAAGTTCGAGGGAGAGAAGCGATATGGAAGTTTTCGCACGGAATTTCCTGCAAGATTTTGAATCAGAGCAGGCATCGTTATCCAAGGGGGCGGACAATGCGGACATGGATTTTTCAGATTTGCAGCCCCCATCTGTAGAAGCGCTTTCAAATTATGTGGCAGTTGATATAGCCCAATACAAACATTCGATCAATGCTGAAAAAGTAGCGATGTTTCATGAGTTATATAAGCCGTTGGAACGCTTTGCAGATGAAACCATTGCAGACCTTCGTATTGAATATGATGAGAGTGTGGGTAAGGGGAGCATACAGCTTAAATATCACTCGCTTGATAGTGCAGTGTGTCCTCAAAACCAATGGCATACATTTCTCGCTCTGCTGTTCCAGATGTACGCAGATTTTTCTATTACAGTGGTCGATGGTTGTTATGTTGTTCTAAAGTTTTATGTGGACTTGACCGATAAAGTACAGGTGAACGATTATTCCAAGCAGTTGGAATTGCTGAGAGCGTGTATTGGGTTGTCTGAGTAACCATATGCGTTTAGTTATCTCGTAGTATAAAAGGTCATCGCTTTTCGATTTTGAAAAGTGATGACCTTTTAAGTCGTTTTACAACTATTTCAGTTAGGAAATAGATTAAATTATATGTTATTTTCAACGGCTTAAAAATGTGTTCAATGCTGACATTTAACAAAGCTCAATTGGTCTTAGTTCCCTCTGTCATCATCAACGTTGCCAATGTCTCGAAGGAGGCGGTGTTAATTAAATGATACACAGCAAAGCCATCGTCGAGACCCACAGCCACGGTGGTAGGGTCTAGAAATGACAGGGAGCAGTGTGCATCGTCCTCCCATTGCAATGCAAGGGTGATGGAGCGGCCATCATAATCGCCATCAGAGCCAACGGAAGCCAGCGCCCACGGCAACAAATTGCGGAAATCGTTCCTCACGCTGGCTTGTGCCAAAATCTCCAAAACAGCTTGCAATACATGGTCATCCGCTGCGACAGACAAGGTGTAGGTTTCCATATATAGGTTGGAGTTGAGGGGGGCTACTTCCGATTTGATGCCGCTGATGGTCAATGCGCCATCAATCCTGATGACTTGGGATACATCTCCCAAGTGCCCAGTCAAAGCACAAGGCCATAACCGCCAAATTGTCAATCCAGCCACAAGGATAGTGGCTAGAAGTATGAGAAATTTTTTCTTGTTCATGGAGTCTCCTGTGTTCTCACTCTATCACATGGCGTGCCAATTCATAATCTGCCTTTTTCACATAGATCGTGTACTCGTACATGACTTGGGTGTTGAGCCCAAAGGAGCCTTGGCGACCACGCCCCATGCCACCACCATTGGATGGATTGAATACTTTGGTGTAATACGGAATATTGTGATTGTTCAAGGCATCGCAAATCCGTTGCCGTTCTAGCAGTGAATAGGTAATGCGCAATTCTTTACGGTTAAAAATGGTAATCATGGCGTTTCTTCTTTCTCTTTTGTTTCTAAAAAAGGCGCATAGGTCATAATGGCGTGGTTTTTCACCACCAGATGGTCATCTACAAGTGCACCTTGGCTGTCAAACACTTGTTGGTACAGCTCGTTGTGACGGCTGTAACCGCCCCAGTATTCACCTTCCATTTTGTGGTTTCGCTCTACAATTTCATAGCGGTATTCTGGCTTTGTCGACACCTGCCAAGCACCCTCCAAGTGGGTGTTGCCCACCGTCACCAACAGCTGGTAAGTATCTTGGGTATCGTTGCGAATCATCAAATCACCATGTGGATAAAAGCAGGTGGCACCAGAGCCGAAAGGTTGGGTGCGATTGCTGTCCGGGAACACGTCATAGCCATGGCGATGGCGCTCCACCACCGTCAAAGGGGTGTGGAGGGTCATCCAAAAGATGAGGTTAGCCAGTTGGCACAATCCACCACCAGTGCCAGCAGTGAACGTTCCATTGCGCAAAATCATGCCGTCCACATAGCCTTTGGACTTTCTTGGCTTGCCGATGCACTTCCAATAGCTGAAGGTTTCCCCAGGTCGCAGAAGAATGCCGTGAACATGGGGAACAGCCAGATTGAGATTGATGATTTTGTTCTCCTGCATCCACATCTCCACATCTTTGAGCGGTCGTCGCAAGATGGTTTTATGGGCAAAGGCTGTGTAAGGCAAGGGTGCCAAAGCTCTGGTTTTGGCAAATTGATGATTGCAACGGAACCACATCCATTTTCGCAATGTGCCATAGTAAATCATACCGCATTTGAGTCGCAAATCAGAACGGTGAATGGGCTGTTTCATCGTGGCATCTCCACCCTTTTCGCCACACCAAAAATACACACATACACACCAAAGAAAATGGCCAAATGAATAGGCGTGAAATTCTCAGCATTAGACACTTCCCCTAATTCGAGGCAATAGCGTGCCACCAAACCTGCCATAGCACTGCCGAAGAAGAGTGCCACTTGGGTCGTAACTTTGTCTGTGGTAGCTTTGATGGAACAACAATTTTTATATATCACATACACATATAGTATGATGGACACCCCTCTGCCACTGGTAAACATGGTTTCAAAATTCAAGGGGAACATGGTGCCACTGAACAATGCAACAAACCCACAATCGAGAATTTTTATCCAATTAGGATGAATTTCATGATGGGTTCGTGCATACCAAAGCGCTACACCCAAAGCGATGGATACTGCAAACACAATGCCAAAAAACATAAACAAAGTGGACGTGGGCCCTGTCACCTCGCCACCTGACATAGATTCAGGGGTGTTTTGGCAAGCGGTGAGGGTTAGAAGGGTGATGGATAGAGTGAGCAGCGAAAGAATTTTTCGGTTCATGATGGTATCTCCATTTTCAACATAGTTTCATACTGTTTGATGATGCTCAGCCAAGGAGGGCATACTCGTCGGTCATCTCGCTATAATATACAGACATGGCTTCGTAGTAATCTTTAGCCAGATAGCTCTCGTTTTCCGTACTCACCATCTGATTTTCTAAGTTAATATCCAAAATGGCAATGGCGGTGGCGCTTTCTATCCAAGGGGTTAGATTGCTGAAATAGGCTTGGATTTTGCTTGCTGCATCCCCATCGCTCAGCTGTCCTTCGGCACTATCTTCTGTTTGCACTTGGCGATTTCCTTGGTTATCCAAGGAGAATATGCTATGTACAAAGGTATACGCACCCTGACCTGCGTAGAGGCTGCCCTCTAACAGGTAGAATAGACCGTCCACTTCCACCAGACTTAGCTGTCCGTTTGCGGTATGGGGCGCACCATAGCTCTGCTCATAAATGGGTTTATTTGTGGAAAGGGTGGTGTCATAGACGGCAATATCACAGGGAATGGTCATCTTCAGCAGTGCTTTCAAAGTTTTGTCTTGCATATCAGAAAGAATGGTGATAGACGTTTCAATCACATCATCAATGCCGTCATGGGTCACATCCGCCATCTGGGTGTAGATGACTTTTTTGACTTCGATGGTTTCAGCGGGTGCTATTTCGGTAGTCGTTTCTAACAAATCCGCTTCCGTCAAGGTGGGGATAGGCTCTAGCGTCTCCAAGGGTGGGATTAACTGTACATCACTGACACTGGCGCCGCTGGTGTTGTTGAGCGCAAAATGCTTCTCCATCAAGGCTAGCACCTCTGGGGCGGTGGTGATGAAGGCACCATCTCTACGCAATAGACCAAACTGGGTCATGTCGTCGCTAATGAGCATGTGATAGCAAATGTCATCTTGGATTTCAGGGGGATAGTCCCAGTAGCTGAATTTTTGCAAATGATCGTCATTGTCCCAAGTAATCAGCACCGATTGGGTGTCACGGGTCGTCCATTCCATACAGTCGATGGCAAAGGTGCCAGTGTAACGTTCGTTGTCGTGGAACAGGTAGTTGGTACGCTTTCCCTCTATGGTGACGGTGGTTTCTTCCACCGCTACGCCGTCCTTGTACACCGTGGCAGGAATGGTTTGGCTGATGGTGGATGAGAAAGAATATGTATTGAGAAAACCCATCACGCACAGGGCAAAAACACAGAGGTAGATTGCGTATTTTAGTTGTTTTTTCATGTGTTTCTCCTTTTATAGCGGCATCAACCTTTTTCCGACAGTGGGGATATGCCAATATCGCAGGTTTCACAGCGGTAAAATGCCAATTCTGAGCGTATCAGCCCATTGGTATAGCCTAGGATTTCACCGCCTATTTTGTGGATGCTGGTTAGCAAGAGAGGGAATCGCTTGCCTTTTGGCAACCAATAAAAGCTTAAATCTTTAGCGGTCACAAGGGAGCCCTGCTTCATTTCTGCGTTACAATAGGGACACGTCATAGCGTTCACCGCTCCTTTCGTTTTCGGTAGTTCAGCGCAAGGCTAACAACCAGTCCAATTCCTAAAAACACCCAATAGCTAAAGAGCCAGATAATCCATAAATTGTTGGTGGAACCACCGCCAGCATCTACCCCATTGGTGTTGAATACCATCCCCAATACAAGTGCCGCAACATAACCACCGATGGTGGCGATGGTCAGAGGTTTTAGCCCAAATCCACAGGAAATTAGCAGCAGCAACACCCCAAAGAAGCCCACAATGATGGCGGCATCTGACCGCCCATGAATTTGATTTAGCGGATAGTTATGGAGTAAACATACCAAGAGCGCAAACAAAAAGGTGGAGCAAATAGTGCGTCCAAGTCTGGTGGATAAGAATTGTTTCATAGTATTCCTCCTGTTCGTGACGGCATGAATCCACACCGCCTTACAAAATTGCAATCTCTCCTGTCAACAAATCAAGTTCAATCCAATCGTAGCTGGTGTTCTCTGGATTGACAAACCAGTAGACGCCCAAAGGCGTTTCGTTACGGTCGCCAGTGATATGCGCTATAAATTTGTAGGTGAATGTATGGTGAAAAAATAAGGCGTTAGACTGCCAATCAACCCTCCATCATAGAGGGCATTGACGGTGTATAAGTAATAGCAAACCGCCACCGCCACGGCGATGGTGGCTAGGATATAGGCGATGTTTTTTCGTGTTATGGGGTGTTCTCCTTTAGCCTGCGTTGTTGATGTACCCATCCTCAGCAGATACTTGGAAGGCGTAGCCTGTTCCGTCCAAAGTGAGGGTGCCTTGCCATGTGACTGTGGCTGTGGCGGTTGCGTTGGGGGTAATGGCGGAGTTGACGGTGGAGGCTCCAATGGCTTGCCATGCAGAAGCGTTGGCGGTTGGCTCTACCAAAATGGGGCGAATGTCGGTGCCCACACCATAGACGCCTTCATCATACCGCAACCATGTGTTACTATCAGCGGATAGGTCAAAGGTCACAGCGGATAGGTTTGGCGTGCTTTGGGGTGGCGTGTCAATTACGCCATCCACCCATGTCATTTGCTCCACTTTCAAGCCCACTGCCCAATCGCTGGTGCCTGCAGTGCCCACATCTCGCACTGTCACCATGGCGGCAGGTGCGTAGAGAGTGGTATGGGTGCCAGTAAAGAGATAACGGCTCTCTGCCACCAAAACAGTGTCAAACTGCCAATCACCGCCATCTTGCAACACCTGCGCCTCTAGCGCCTGTGCAAATTCTTCTGGCAGCTGGGTTAGATTGCACTGTTCCACGGAGGTGGCGTAAGGCATCTGGGTGGCCACAATCAACGCAATGATGCAGGCCAGTAAAATGCCGATTTTGTATGGTTGCTTCATAACAAGCCCCTCCTTGTAATAAAGTGTGCGAGTCCTCACTCTCTTAGACGGATTATCTTTCGTTTTGTTCCACTGAGCTGTGCATAATTTTCCTATTTTCCCCAGTATACCACATTGCATTTACAAAGTCATCACAATTTGGTCACAAATAGATTGCAAACGGCTGGAAGTTGTTGTAAGATGGGGGTGAACCTACATACAACACATAGAAGCAAGGAGAAAATTATGGACAAAAAACTTTATAAATCTACCGATAAAATAGTGGCTGGTGTTTGTGCTGGTGTGGCGGAATATTTTGGCATTGACCCCACACTTGTGCGTCTGGCATTTGTGTTGCTAGGTGGTTTGGGTGGCACTGGTATTTTGGTGTATGTTCTTGCCACCTTGATAATCCCTCGTTCACCAGAAGATTTTGATTAAGTAATTGTTGCCACAAAAAACAGGAGGTTTTTATGAAAAATATCATCTTACGGTACAAGGTTTTGATTGCATTTCTCTGTGGATTTTTAGTGTGCTTGGTGTTGGGGAGTGCTCTATTCCAGGCAGATACAGAAGTGGCGGTCAATGACCATAGCGATGTATTGCAACAAGCCATCATCCGTCGTATTGATCAGCAAAATGATGTGTATTTCAATCTAGGCGACCAATTTGAAGCCTTGGCTAACAGCCAAGGAGATGAGGTAGAATTACTAGAGGAAACCAAAGTCTTTGTGTCTGGGGTCAACATCTTTGTTCAGATGGACTATGTGCCGTATTACATAGAATTGCTATACCCAGAGCAGGAAATCCTTCTGGAAACTTGGGGCAATTTGACCAAAGCCACCACTGCCATGGATTGGGAGCAGGTATCTCAATTATCCACCGATGAATTGTCTCATTTAAGCCAGCTTTGCTATGCCTTGAGTGATTGTTGCTATCGAGGCAATGAGGACTCCTTCGCATACTACATCAGCATACAAGACACTGAGTCTAACGAGTTCCACGCAAGCGTAGCCACCGCCCAAGCATTGATGGACGCTTGGCAAGCTATCTTGGATGCGTAAGTAGGATAGTTTTCCATCATCATACATTACTTGTTGACAAATGTCAACAAGTCTGCTATACTTTGTCTACAAAGATAGACAGGAGGTGGTCTTATGGAATTGACTTTAACCACGGCGGAGTGGAGTGTGATGGAGTGTTTGTGGGACAAGTCCCCGCAAACTGGGCGAGAGGTGGTGTCTTTTTTGGAGGATGCCATGGATTGGTCTCGCAGTACCACCTTGACCCTATTGACACGGCTAGAAGCCAAAGGGGCGGTGGGCAGTGATAGCACCCAAGGGAAGAAGCTGTTTTACCCCACAGTGGAGCGGAACCAAGTGGCACAGCAAGAAACCAAAGCCTTTTTAGACCGTGTGTACCAAGGGAGTTTGACTATGATGGTCAGCGCCATGACCCAAGAAGCACCCCTATCTAAGGAGGAATTGGCCCAGTTGTACGCCTTATTACAAGGCATGGAGGAATGACTATGACCCAATGGATTTTATCATCTTCGGTACTGATTGTGTGCATCGTGGCACTACGGCGCTTGCTCCGTGGGCGCATCACCCAACGGGTGCAGTACGCCCTGTGGGGATTGGTATTAGTGCGGTTGCTAGTGCCTGTGCAATTTGGCAGCACGGCTATGAGCGTCAACAATGTAACACAAGAGCCTGATTTTCTCATCGCCCAAGAAGCGATTTTGCCAACGGTGACAGCGGACACACCAACAGTGGAACTGATTCCCACGTTGGAGCCATCTGTATCAGTGGAGGCCACGCCACAACTGCCATCTATGGAAACCATCATCACAGCACTTTGGATTACTGGTAGCATTGCGGTGGGTCTGTGGTTTGGCTACACCAACCTTCGGTTTGGACGGATGTTGAAACGCAACCGTGTGTTGTTGGATGATGATAGCACCAAATTGCCAGTCTACATGGTGGATGGCTTGGCCACCCCTTGCCTGTTTGGCTCTGCCATTTATGTCACCCCCACCACGGTGGACAACCCCCAACAACTTGCCCATGTGTTGGCTCACGAGGGCAATCATCACCGCCATGGCGACCATATTTGGAGTTTGCTCCGCTGCCTGTGTCTGGTGGTGCATTGGTACAATCCACTGGTGTGGTGCGCCGCTGTGCTCAGTTGTCGTGACTGCGAATTGGCCTGTGATGAATCCACTATGGAATCCTTTACCATTTCAGACCGCATCGCCTATGGACGGACACTGCTAGAGATGACCTGCGCCCAAACCCCATCGTTATTGATGACCGCCTCCACCATGGTGGGTGGCAAGAAAACCCTAAAAGAGCGGATTGGTCGCATTGCAAACAAGCCCAACATGGCACGATACACGGTGATTGGGCTTTCCGTGGTGGTCATGTGTGTCATTGGTTTTACCTTTACAGGGGCTGAGGCAAAAGACATTGCGATCATCGGCGGTGCCGATGGCCCGACAGCTGTGTTTGAAACGGAGATTGTGGGGGCGGAGGTTTTAGACGTCGAGGTAACACAACAACTGGCAACCCCAACAGGTGCAAGCATACAGCTGTTGGTGACAGCCACGCAGCTAGACTCTGTTTTACTATACACTGGTTGGGATGAAGTGCCCTTGAACAACTATCGTTTCGGTAATGCAACGGAAGGAACCCTGTTTGACAGTATGGATGGCACAATCATCCAATATGTTTACAGCGATGAAGATGACGCCTTGCAAGATAACCAGTTTTGTTTGAAGATTGCTGTAGAAAATGCACAGCTAGAGGCCAATCAAGCTTATACCTTGAAATTGTCTGCATTTGGCATCTATGCATATGAGCAAGGAGACGGAGCGTGGCATTCCATTGATATAACCCCACTTTACGACGATGTATGGACGGTTGACCTTATGCTGACAGAGCCAGAAACAGCGGGTGTGCTTCCAGAATCCGAAACAGAAAAATCAACAGACGGCACCCTCGTCATCCCCACCGTGGAGGATATTCTTGCCAATGGCTATCCCGTCAACGAAAATGGTGAAACCTATGGGCAGGCTGTGAAAGACAGCAATCTGGAAACACCAGATTTACAGTTGGCACAAAATGCAGATGGTGTGAAAGGTTATATTCGTGAATCAGAAACCCCAGGCGCTTGGGTGAGCACGCCAGAAGAAGCTGCGGACTATATGGAAACGGCGCAGACGGAGCCCAGTACAATCAACCTGTATCTTCATGACGGTGTAACCGTGATTGGTCAATTTGAAGTCTCTGCCAACAGCTATGAGCAAAGTCCATTCACTTCTGCCATGCTGACCTATTTAGAAGCCATGAAAGAGGGCACCCAAGCGGCCATTGGGTATATCTATATTCCAGATGAAAATCAAAGAGAGGCGTATTTGTCTAGCCCTGATACCATTGACACCTATTTTATCCAGTCAATGGAGCAGGTCAATGAGAATTTGTGGGCATATACCCTGTTAATTTCAGGCTTCTCTGCCACCGATACACTACAAGAAATTTTCAACTTTGTAGGCTATATCGACGGGCAATACTGGGTTTATAATAACCAAGCCAATATCCCTGATAGCCTGCGCACTGGCCTAGACCCTGACAACTATCAATATCTGGATGAAAGTAATTTAGGCCTACCAGATGCGTATGACTAAGAAAGGACCCTCCCATGGTAAAAAGAACATTCAAGCATAACAAAGTCATCCAATTCAACAATGTTATCCAAAACCTAGAACAGCTAGGCATGAGCGTAGAAGTGGAGATGGAGCAGACGGGGCAGCTGACCAATTTGCTCATTGAAAAGTATTTTATGCGCAATAGCAACGTCTCCTGTTGTGCCGTCAGCATCTATTCTCATTCTCCCATCGAACACGACATCATTGTTATGTCTGGAGGATCAGCACAGGGGATGTTGTTCAAATTCTCATGGGGCGCAGACGACGAATTTCTAAACGACGTGTGCACTGCCTTGCAAGAATAATCAAACGCCGCCAAGGTGTAGGGAAGTCCTACGCCTTGGCGGCGTTATTTTACAGCATTTTTTATCGGCGTTACAATATTTCAATAGCACTTTCTTTCAAGGAAATTGGATCAGAGGATAGGCCAATCACGTAGATATAATAAACACCATCTTCTTGGATAGTAAAATTATACGTTCCATCTAGAGAATCTCTAAAAGCTTGCACCTCATACATCACGCCATCTTTTATATGCCCTATGCCGAGCGTTTGACTGGTGCCAGTTTCCATAGGATATTTTTCAAAGGAAAAGCTAAGTATATCTCCTGCATTGCAAGTCCATCCAGTGGACGCATCTTTTGAAAAAACACCAACGGCTCCATTTGGAATTATAATTTCTGGAGTCACATTATCAATCGTCAGGATTTCTTGGACGGAATCACCGGGGAGACATTGGTCGCTGGCAAGAGTGCTGAAGAAAGGATTCTCAGGAATTTGAATCTCTGCAATCAGGAATTCTGGACTATTTACATCAGAGGAATCAATGTGTTCACCGTCGGAAACTTGAGGAACAGTTTGATTGAAAACCTCTTTGCCGACTTCAGCGCTGTTGTCATCAGTAATAAGTTCAACATTGTGCGTGTCCGACATAGAAAGTGAGTTCTGGGTTGCAAAGACGATGGTGAAACAAAGACATATGCCGAGTAAAATAATCAACGATTTCTTCACGGGACATCCTCCTTCCTAATTTTACAGAGCACTAATCTCAATATTACAGTTGGGATATATATCGAGGGACAAAGTTGTGTGCTGTCCATTTCGAGTATTCTAAAATAACCGCTTTAAAGATAACCCATTAGCTTTGTCACGATTACGATTATGTAACAATGAACGGGATAATAGATGTAGAAGAAATATTTCATACCACGTCCACGTTCGCCGTTATAGATAGCGATGAGAGCTACGATTATAACCATCACAGGCAATGAAATATCATGAAGATAATTTACGTCGAAATAGCTTGATGCGTATGTAAAAGTTCCCAATACAAACCATAGTCCCGCAAAGGAAATGCAATGAACAAGTTTTGTTTTTTGGAGATACCAAATAACACCCAGTGCTACAAAGCCGAAAGAATAATCCACCTGTCTTGGACTGTTGAAAAATGCCAAAAATATCTTATGCGACTGCCAGAAGATTTCACGTGAGGTCTCTGTTGCGGCAGTTGAAGCAAGCCCTAAAAGACCAATTTCAATATAATGCAAAGCAATCACAATTATAGCCGCTATGCATAGGCTGAATATCATGGATTTATAGTTTTTGCTTGCATATGCCTTTTTTAATCGTTCAAATAGGTAGACAATGGCTATCGTCCAAACGAACGTGTGGAGAATATTGCCGAAAGTTACAGTGGATTGAAGTACCACAGTTGAAGCGAAATAGTTACACAGTCCCACAATACAAGCGGCAATATAAAGGCGAAGTAAAAACCGTTCTTTGTTGCTTGTTTTTTTGTAGCTTTCAATCACAAAGTATAAGAAGATCGGAGCCGCTATGCGACCAAAAGAACGCATTAAATCTGAATATCTGCCTATAATTGCTATTTCAAAAGAATATGCGGCAATATGATCGATAGTCATACACAATAGCGCAATCATCTTGATAAAGGTTGCACTTAGGCAACCTTTATCAAGAGAAGCGTTAATACTGCTAGATTTCATATGAAGTTAAACCGTTCCTTTCCGTTGTACTTCGAAAATCACAGCACTACCTGCTGATGAAGATTAGACAGATAGGATGCGAAAAAATCTGCCGCTATTTATACATCATACTGCTGCAAAGAAACGGTTACATCAGTGTAGAGCCCTGGTACAATTCCGCCACCACTAATGCCAAAGCGTAGTTCATATTCAAAGGGATTGGCATCATCGTGAACATAAAACACTCTGGTTAAGGTTTCACCTGGGGAGACTGTTACACTGGTGAATCGTTCTCTATACCCATAGGAAATTGTGGGAACTCTAGCAACAGTGGTGGTTGCGTCTTTATCGCCGTTATTGGTGACGGTAAACACAATGTAGGAGCCTACTTCTGGCGTTACATCCAGTGCGTATTCCGGAAAGCCACAATACTCATATCGAATCTGTGTATCTTTCATGTACATACGGGGGAGCTCTATATCGTCAAAGGAGAAATCCAATGTGGAGGGGTCGATTTCTTCAAAAGCACCAATTACAAGCCCGTATTCGGGGAAGGGTTGCGCTCCGCTACTAGTGCTACCAGAGGTGACACCAGACGTAACTAACAAATCTGTATTGACGCCCAAAGGTGCAATTTCTACACTTTGGGTCTCGCTGTTCCATTGAATTTGAGCGTCTAACAGTTCAGAAATTTGACGGATGGACAGATAATTGGTAGTGGCGCCTGTGGCATCGGTGTAGGTGATGCTAGAGGGAACTTCCTCCCCATTTGGTGCTGTGTAGGTGCTACCAATGGAAATTTGCTCATCACCTCGTACTGTAACACCAATCTGGTTATACGCAATTTGAATTTGAGCGGCTAAAGCCGACCAGCTCAGTGCTAGTAGAGATGCGACCACACCTGTGGCAATCATGGTTTTCTTTTTCATAAGATACATTCCTTTCTTACATGATATTTTAGAATCGCCTAGATACCTTATAAATGCAGAGAATTGCATAATGTCTCACATGGTTTTCCAAATTATTTGAAAAATTTAGTCATAAATTATTTCAATACTTTCTGCCATCATCTGCAATTCGGAAGCAGTTGCGAAACCGTCAATTGTAAATTGAATATTTAGCTCTGCATCAACCCATGTAATTGCATTGGTGTCTTCTGCATTTTGGGCGATGAACAGGTACCCTTCATTATTGTCTATTGCTATGGCTGTTACATCCATGTCATCTGTGACAAATCCCCATGCAGTGCCATCTGCCATATAAATATAGGTGAAAAAGAGGACAGTACCATCATCGTTTTGGTATGTCACACTGATGAGGTTGGGGGTAACAATCCGAGTAAGCTCGATGTAACTACCCAATGGTGTCCCGATGTGATATTGTGGCAGTTCATCGCTTGATGCTTCTCCAGCATAGCGATATACGATGTGGGTTTCATACCACTCTGTTGCCCACCGTAGTACAGCGGCTCGTGCGGTTGGACTGACAGCCATCAGTGTGCCCAAGGACATTGTACACACCAATAAAACGGCTGCTGCTGTCTGGAGATACCGTTTCCAAAGAGGGCGACCATATCGTTTTGCCCAGCGTTGGGGATTTGCCAACATGGCCTTCATTTTACGTTGAAAACCGAGGGAGGTGACAACTGGAGTGAGGTCGGATAGCTCTGCCGCAAATTCTTCTGCCGCAGCATCTAATAAAATATTCCGCAGAGCTACATCTTCTGTTGCGTCCATCATACGATATAATCCTCCTCCCTTAGCTTTTCCATCAATAGGGCACGACCTCTGTGTATTCTGGTATAAACGGTGGACTCTGTTAACCCCAGCTGCTGGGCGATTTCCTGTGGGGTGCGTTCCTCAACAAACCGCAAATCCAAAACGGCCCGATAGGTTTCTGGTAGATTTCGAATAAGCACTATGATGGATTCTGCATCGCCATGCTCTGCATCTTCGCAAACCAAGGTTTCATCAAAGGGAACCTCTTTGCGGTGCTTACGCAAGATGGAGATAGATTCGTTCTTTACTATAACAACGAGATAGGCGCCTTGTTTCTTACAAGAAATTTCTTGAATTTTAGAAAAATTTCGCACCACTTTCAACCAAGCGTTTTGGACGGCATCTTCTGCCATGGATAAATCACTTGAAAAATAGCGTTGCGCAACTCGCAGCATGGCATTCCCATACCGATGATAGAGCCTTGAAAATTCTTCTCGTTCTGCATCTGTCTCCAACATAGATAAGAAAATCAGCATTTGGGGCACCCTCTTTCTGTGTTGATGTAAACGGATCATCAACACCTTTCCTATGGCGGCTTATGCAATAGGGGTTATGTGTAAAACCAAAATTTGTCATGGGTCTATATGGCGATTATACCACACTGAGTGATAAGATAAAAGGAAAATCCATCACAGTTTAAACATGTTGTGATGTTGGAAGTATAGGGATACAACATAAAAATTACCACTTGCAAAATCAAAACCCCTCCCTTATAATAAGAACAGATGTTCTACAACGAGAAAGGGGGATGGTCTGTTGCAACGCACTTATTTATGTATTGATTTGAAGTCTTTTTATGCGTCCGTGGAGTGCTTGGAGCGTGGGCTTGACCCTATGACCACCAATCTTGTGGTTGCTGACTTGTCACGGACGGAAAAGACCATTTGTTTGGCTGTGACCCCTAGTTTGAAGGCCTACGGCATCTCTGGGCGAGCCAGATTGTTTGAGGTGGTACAGCGTGTGAAAGAGGTAAATGCCCAGCGGAAATATCAATCTGGCAAGCTAGAGGGTGAAGCCACCGATAGCACCACGTTGTCCCAAAACCCCAATATGGCTCTTGGGTACATTGTGGCACCGCCTAGAATGGCCCATTATTTGGAATACAGTCATCGTGTCTATGCCTGCTATTTGAAGTATATTTCTCAGCAGGATATCCACGTTTATTCCATTGACGAAGTGTTTATGGACGTTACTCCCTACCTAGAAACCTATGGCATGACCGCCCATCAACTGGCGAAAACTTTGATTCAAGAAGTGTACAACGAAACTGGTGTTACTGCCACAGCTGGGCTGGGTAGCAACCTCTATCTGGCGAAAATCGCCATGGATATTATGGCAAAAAAGACGCCACCAGATGAAGATGGTGTCCGTATTGCTTCGCTGGACGAGGACAGTTATCGTCATCAACTGTGGAGCCATCAGCCCATCACCGATTTTTGGCGTGTGGGTCGTGGCTATGCCAAGCGTTTGGCTGAAAAAGGGATGCACACCATGGGTGACATTGCCCTCTGCTCTGTGGGGAAATCCACGGAATATTACAATGAAAAACTGCTCTATGACCTGTTTGGCATCAACGCTGAATTATTGATTGACCATGCTTGGGGCTGGGAGCCATGCCAGATGCACCATATCAAAGAGTATAAACCACGCACCAAAAGTCTAGCATCAGGACAGGTGCTTCACTGCGCCTATGATACCGAGAAAGCCCGTATTGTGGTGGGGGAAATGGCTGACAGATTGGCATTGGATTTAATGACCAAAGGATTTATGACCAACCATGTGACCTTGCAGATTGGCTACGACCGTGAAAGTTTGACTGGGGATTACCGTGGTGCTGTCACCAAAGACGCCTATGGGCGAAGCATTCCCAAGCACGGGAAAGGTGCCACCAAATTAGAGCGATATACCCATCTGGCAACCGTGATTACCAAGGCGGTATTGACATTGTATGATGAAATTGTCAACCCAAAACTCTTGGTGCGACGGATGAATTTAAGCGTGGATGGATTGCTTACAACGGAAGAAGCCCAAGAAATCAGCCAGCAGGCAGAGTATGAGCAGACGGATTTGTTCGGGATTTTAGAGGACAAAGAGCAGCGCAAGGCGCAGGATGCACACGAAGAACAAAAGCAAGCCGCTATCCAAAAAATCCAAGTCAAATACGGCAAAAATGCTATCCTCCGTGGCAGTAGCCTGATGGATGGCGCCACCGCCATGGATCGGAATCGCCAGATTGGGGGGCATAAAGCATGAACCAAGACATGAACGACAAATATGCCGCCATTCTCCATGCACCTCGCCCATGTTCCACCACCCATGCCCCCATGTCACTGTGGGATCGGGCGGCGCAATTTGCACCTTTTGCCGCCCTAGCAGGACATACAGAAGGCACCCATGAGGTAGCACGCATCACCCAAGAACGGCTAGAGTTATCGGAGGATGCCGCCATGGAGATTGCTGGTTGCATCCAAATCATCCAAAGCCGACTGGCAGAACAGCCAGAAGTGACGGTCACATATTTTGTCCCCGACCCACGCAAAGAGGGCGGTGCCTATGTGACCGAAAAAGGCAGAGTGAAAAAAATCGACACAGTATGGCATCGACTGGTGTTGGTGAATGGTAAAGAAATTGCGGTGGAGGATATTTTAGAGATTTCAATCTAAATTGTATGATATATCAGAGATGAGTGAGCATATTACCTATTAAATTGGTTGATATAGTTTGTATTCGACAATAAAATCTATTCCGTTTTGGAATAGATTTTATTGTATAGTTGCATCTGTGCAACCTTTTTGATTATTCTTTGTGGTATCATGAAATATTACCTCAAAACAAAAATAAACCGCCCTCAAGTCGTAAGACTCAAGGGCGATTATTTGGCTCTGTTGTTAAAAAATCATCGAAATACGGCAATGTGGACATAGCATATCGTCTGCTCCATCTAGCGGAATTTTGATGTGCTAGGCTATGCACTTCTACAAAACAATCCATTTTCGACGCTCCAATGCAAAGAAAAACGGGGAGGGATAACCCCTCCCCGCCAGATAACTTCTTTCGGCCAATTTTTATTTTACCGTCGTGTCGGAGCCGTCACACGACATCATCGCTCGGTCAATTTTTATTTTACCGACGAGTCAGAACCGTCACTCGTCTCATGAAGAAGTTATCTCACTTTCATGGTAAATGTACTTCTGCACTCATTATATGAAATGATTTGTATGTTGTCAATATGAAAATCTTACATCGCAGGCTTATCGCTATTTTTCGTCCTTAGTATATTCCAAATATTTTCTTGTACCTCTGGTGGTGACGCATCGAAGGCAATGGCCAGCCGATAGGATTGTAGCGACAGCGGTGTTTCCCCCATGAAATAGGATAGTGAGACACCTACTTTCGTTGCAAAACGGTGTAGCAAGGCTATACTAGGTGCCCTTTGGAATGTTTCGTAGCGGCTTAATGTCTGCTTAGAGGATCCAACAAGTGTAGCAAAATCCTCTTGTGACAGACCTAACTCCTTGCGTATAATTCTTAATCTCGTGCCAAATGCTGTATATTCACACATACTGGATTCTCCGTTCCATTTGTATTATTACAGAGCAAGCTGGGCGGTTTTTGCCCAGCGTACTCTTCGTATGTTATAACTTGCGGATAATCTTTCCAAAGATTTGCTTCTTCTCCAAGTCGTAGGCGGAAATAATTAAGCCGATTTTGTCACCCAAGCGGAACTCACTGTCCTCATATTGGAAAGAGTAGGCACACAGACAGACGGTGCCATCAGGGAGGTCACAAAATACGCCACCGCCATATTTTCCAGTGATGGTAGCAAAGCGTTGACAACCCACTGGGTGGCGAAGGTCAGCACCATCGAAGGGATTGGGGTTGGCTTCTTTCACGGAGATGGTGAGGAAGTCACGCTCAGCATCATATTTTTTGATAATGCAGTCTACGGTTTGTCCTGCGTAGAATTCATCCTTTAAGTCCATGGTGTGACGATATCGCAGTGCATCAGCCCGCAGGCTTACATCGTGGCCAAAACAGGTGACCAACACACGACGATTGCCAGTGGCCAACACCGTACAAGTAGTACGCCGATTTTCCTCTTGGAGATAGTCACGATGGGCGAAGAAGTAGCGGCGGCTACGCAGTGCCATCCGTCGAGATGCAATGGCAAACCCTCCTTCACGGTCAACCTTGATGATAACAAAATCAATGGTGGCACCAACCATGTTGCGCACAACGAAGCCAGGGCGCTCCTCTGGGTCATGCCACATTTCACTGGCAGGGATGATGATGCGCACACGGTATGGGAACACGCTGGCACAGTACATGGTTTCCGTATAGCTACTCCCATCCTCACGGCGCACTGCCATAGCAAGCTCGTCCACACCTGCGATGGTGCCAGTCATCACAGAGCGGCTACGATAAGAGGCATAAATGCTCTGCCACTCTGCTTGTTCCAATGGATGCAGACTACGGTCTTTTTTGAAGTCAATGCCATAAAAGGCTTGGCGGTCGCTGATGGCAGGGGCATCTTCGGGGGCTGGCAAATTGGGGAGTGCCTCCAGATTTTCGTCTGGCGCTTCAGTTGTTGGGGACTTGTCCACTGGTCCAAATTCATCCTCATCATCGGTGTCGTGTTCGTCGTACTCTGGGATGGGCTGGCTGTCACCCTCCACTGTCCAAGCAGCAACGCTCAATGACAAGGCATCTACCATGTCGGAGGTAGGGAGTGTGTCTTCTTGCGCCACATCTTCGGCGACAGGGGCCTCCATAGGTGTCGTTTCCATTGTGCCAGGATCTTCACTCTCTGTGGGTGGTTGCGGTTGTTCCTCTACGGGGATTTCCAGTTCTGGGAGAGTCTGTTCCACTTCCTCTGGAATGGGATCTGCTTTTTTTCTAGCCATAGTTAAATCCTCCTAAAAAATATATCATTCATCACTGGGAGAAAAGAATTGGTATGCACCATCGTCTTGTTTCACAGCGAAAAAATGTCGGAAGGGTAAGTTGCTTTGGGTTGGAATTTGATTGTCTGGCATGAGGAAAATTACACGCTCTGTATACTTCACATCCATAAACGAGGCTACGGTCTCGTCGTAGTAAGCCACAGAGAACGGGCGATACTTCTCTTCTATCTCCACATAGAAGCGTAGCAACGCATCGGTGCATTTTTCTTTCTTCATGCGGATGGGATTTTCACCTGCTACGGAAATCATAATATCGATGGCCGCAAGAAAATCTGGGTTTATCTCACGCTTGTCCCACATGATGATATCTCCCTGACAGCGGATTTCCAAATGGATACGCACTAGCTGAGAGACCATAGCATTGAAAATGTGGATGGGCACAGGATTGCTTCGTGAGATAATTTCATAGAGCTGTTGCTTGCGGACATACTTCAGGTGCCATACCCAATCTTCGATTTCCTTTTGCTGTATGGAAAGTAACATGGTCAATTCCTCCTATCCCACATCGTAGCCACCCATGAAACGTCCCAACATCAAATCACTTTCCACCTCCGTAATGGTGTTGAAAATGACGGACATGAGATAGCCTGTGACGTTTTTAATCTCAATGGCACTGTGGTTTTCTAATTTCTGCTCTACAGCTGTGAGAATGTCATTGTTTAATTTGCGCAGTTTCTCACGTACTCGCTTTTGTGGCATTGTTGCCCCACCGATGCGGTAGTTGTCCGTGTAGTAGAGTCGCTGGATGGCATCGGCAAAGGTTTGCGCTGTGCCCTCGTAGAACGTGTAGAGTTCACACTGCATTAAAATTTCTTGGAGCTCTTTTTCGTCGGTGTCCTGTCTGTCCGTCCTCTTCCCTCGTTTCGGGGGTTGGGGGACTGACTGACTAGAATCCTTCTTACTAAAATATGTTTTACTAAAGTTATTCTTACTAGGGAACGAATCCTGCGGTTCTGGAACCTCCAAATCTGTGGTTCTTGAACCGCTATTTTGGTGGTTCTTGAAACGCATATCCTGCTGTTCTTGGGGAAGCTCCAAATCAAGACCCTCCAAATCTGCGTTTCTTGAATCGCAATCACTATCCCCTTCTTCGTCCGTAAAGGGCGCACAGGTATATTCCTCATCTAAAATGGGGTGTACCACAGCCAAAAAGATATGGTTTGCCATGCCACGGCCGTTTCGCTTCTCCCAGATTAGCTCCATCTCCACGAGCTTTTTGAAGGCAGCGCTAACACGCTGTTCGCAGATGCGTAATTCTTGAGCCAGTGCTTTACGAGGGAAAATCACGAAGATTTCTCCTGCCTTGTTAACCCATTTGTTTTTTCGGGATAGTTGGAAGCGATTGCGCAAAAATGTATAGCACAACTTGGCATCGGTACTCATTTCAGCGTAGCGAGGGTCCGAAAAAAGCCAGATGGGCAGCTGCATATAATAACTGTTCTGCACATCAGATTGTGTCATGAGAGAGAATGAGGGGCGTTTATCTGTTGTTGATTGATCCATCACAGTTCCTCCTTGTGTTTAGGCCTTGGGATTTAATCGCCTCGCACGCTATTGAGAGATTGGGCAACCATGCGCCCAGAGCGAGGCGGTGTAGGCGGTGGCTCAGATGGTGCCTGTGGCTTCAGGGACGCAGGGTTAAGGTCGTAGGAAACAGGTGGGCTATCTGATGTTGGTGCTGATGTAGGCGTTGTTTCCTGTGGTTGTTGGGGCATATCTTTGGGTGGTGCATAAGTACGTTTCTGCTCCAGTGTGACTCGCCAATGAGGAATATGTTCCTGCACGGGAGTAAACCGCAATTTGGAGAAGGCAACAAATTCATCGGGAATGATTTTGTGTAAGAGCATGGGCTTTTGCCCTCGGAGGAACACCAGACATTTGCGATTATCCATTTGCAGAATTTCGTCTGGCATCATGAGGAGCCGTTGGGTGTTGCTTCGTGTCTGAGAGTAGGGGCGTGTGCTGGTGTAGACAGGCGAGAACAGTGGCATCAGTGGGAACTGATTGTTTTTCACGCCGATGGTAATGGTGCCGCATTTTTTGGAGATGTACTCGGCGGTCATTTGATCGTTACAACCAAGACAAATCTGAATGTCACAGTTACCAATCAGTTCCTCCCACTCTTTTTTCTGATAGCGGTCAGACAGCTGGGAGATGGATTGGACGATGATTTGACAGTAAATGCCACGGCTACGGCAGACGGACAACACTTTTTTGAAATCGGTCAGCTTGCCGATATTACAAAATTCCTCTAGGCAGACGTTTACGGTAGTGGGTAGTCGTCCTCCCTTGCAGTTGCGTCGTGCGTAGCCCATCAAGCGAGTGAACAGTTGGGAGAAAAATAGAGAGCTGAGAAATTCCAAACTACTATCTTGGTCTGAAATGGCACAAAAGTAGGCACAGGGTTTCTGCCCTGGCAGGGTCAGGTCAATTTCGTTGTAGGCGGTGATTTTATCTACCAACGGATTTTGGAATACCGCAAGGCGGTTGCCCAGTCCAATGGCAATGTTGCCCCAGATTTGCCTGTTGGCCAATTTGAAAATGCCGTAGGGTGCTTTGGCCGGATGGGATTGAGGCAGTGCGTTGAAGATTTCCTCCAAGCGTGAGAAACTTTCGGTAGATAGGATTCGATAGATGGCACCTAGACTGCGCTGTTCAATGGGTAGTGGCTTGCCACGATGGTCACAAAGGCCACGGACATAGTGGATGAGCGCCACCAATAGGTTTAGCTCTGCCTTGCTCCAGAAATCCTGTTTTTCATCATCGCCAGAGGTGTTGTTGATGATGACCTCTGCCATGGACTGCACGACATTGGGGTCTTCGCCATCATCGGCAAAACAATTCCATGCGTCGCTGTTTTCCATATCAAGCAGATTGAACAGTCGTACTTCGTAGCCTTGGTCTACAAGGAACCCAGACATGGTCTCGTAGAATTCACCCTTTGGGTCAACAAGGAATAGGCTTTCTTTCCGTTTGGCGCACTGGAGAATGAATGGTTTGACGAAACCACGGGACTTGCCAGCACCGGTGGCGCCATAAATCATGGTGTGTTCCGTCAGCCCACTGCCTTGCTTCAGGGTGATATATTCAGAGTATTTATCGTCATCATAAGGGTCATCCTTCAGCTTGCCAAGGACAGTTCCATCCAAAACTTCTAACACGTCGGTATTGACGATACCCTCTCGATCTTTGGTGGTCATAAATCCACTGGTGCCATGGGTGCCGTCAGGGAGAATGTCAAAGCCACGGGCGTCTTTGACGAAATGGTAGCCAGATAATTTGGAATAGCCCTTCTTGGTGATAAGGCAGATGAGTAGCGCTGACACAGCGGTAATGCCCAAGCCGTAGGGCGTAAAAATAGCGATGAAATTTAGAAATGGATTCCAGACCCAGATGCTCTCGATTTCCTCGCCTGTGGTGTTGAATGTGGATGCGGTACCTAACCGCACAGAGTTAATAAACATCCCGTAGATATACCATGCGATAAGTGCCAGTGGAATGTAGACCACCAGCTTATGCCTGTTCCTGTCCATCCACTTGCCTGTTTTTCGGCTCAACTTGGACTCGCTTTTTTCCACTAGCATTGATAGATTTTTGAGCAGTTGGGATGGGCGGATCATAGAAGATTTCTCCTTCCTCAGATTGATAGGATTTATGAGACGGCACATGAAACTGGGGCTTGTGTCCAAGCAGTTGCTCGATGGCGGCGTCCGAAAGTAAGTACACTTCGCCTAAGCCAGTTTGATGGTAGCGCTGGTTCAAAACCTCTGTGGCCTGTTCCTCCAAGGCGACGATGGAAATAGGGTCGTGGGTGCAGGCTCGGTCCAAGCGTTGTAAATCCATATCCACAGCAACTAGAAAAGGCTTGCCATGAAAAATGGCATCGCAATCTAAGTCTGGGGCTGGTGGCGCATAATCATCTTCCAAGGAGAGCATGGCCAATCGGTTGCGGTAGTCTGGTTGGGATAGAATCATCAGCTGTAGCGTGCCTACCTTGTTGCAGCTGAGTAGGTGCACTGGGATGGGGCTACGGTTGCAGGCGGTGCCATAGTGGACGAGATTGCGTTCTCGTTTGCCATCTACATGAGGGGCGTTTATTTCTTCTAAAATACTGGCATAAGTATCTCCTACAAAGAGCAGAGCTTGTCGTTTTGGATTGAGGGGGGATGCTTGTTTGGAGAGTACATCCAGTTCGTCAGCAAAATTGATTTTACCAATTTCGGGAGCGACATAATGGATAGCATACAGGGTGTCGTCTAACAATGTGAGTGCTGAAATCCGTGAGCTACCCCAGACATTGGTGCCTCGGCCACGTTGGGTGGCTGGGAGATATAACCCTGAGGTTGACAATAGTTCATGGGTGTTGTGAAGAAAAACGTTGAGCCCAGCTTCATACGCTGTGAGCATCAGTTGGGAAAGACGAATACGACGGAGGGTATCGCCTTTTAGGTAGGTTAGCTTTGCATTGGGTGGTGTGTCTGGTAAGTGGGTATCAATGAGGGCGTGTCCCCGTGCTGTTAGCACAAAAGCGTCATAGGAACGGTGTTTGCGAATGAGTTTGAACAACAAAAAGATGGCAATTCGATTTTTAGAAAAGACAGCTTCAAGACCTGATTGTGATACACAACGACACCATCGAAAGATGCGCAACATATCAACATCGCCTTGGCTCATAACCATGAGATAGCCTCCTTTGGGGTGGAATTCCTGCGACCCTCGAAACCGCCGTTACATCTTCACGATGTAACGACAATTTCGAGGGTCAACCAGGGTGCAGCGCATTATAATGCCGATAGCCTATACCTGTAGTCGGAAATTTTTAGAACAAACAGAGTTATGAAAAGCAAAAACCCTTGTGCTGTCAAGGCTTTGGGGATGTGGAGGCTATGGGAATTTTGGCAAATCCAAAGCGCTAGGAAAATAGCGTAATTGAGCATGTTTTTCCGATAGCCTCAGAAGCCACGATATAGCAGTTCAGAGGTGTAGTCAGAGTCACGCAATGCGAAGAAATCAGGGAGATCCTGTGGGTGCAAAATGGTGATATGGGTCACGTTTTCTGGGGAGGGCTTGGATAGCAAAACCACGCCCAAATGGTACTGGTCATCGTCGCCAATAACGCGCCCTTTTAGGGCATTGGGGATAGCTTTCCACCCCTTGTTATCTTGGTCATAGACATGGCGTCCATCCACTTGACTATGTTCATCAATGACCAAAACAGCTTGCTGAAAATAGGGCAATTTGCGTCCGTTTTTTTCGTAGCCATTCAATAAGCGAAGCAGTGTGTCATTCAAATAGCTGGGGGTTTGATACTTGCAATGGGGCAATAACGTCTGCAATCGAATGTGTACCCACTGCTCTGAAAATAGGTCAAGCGACCCTGCAATTTCCAAAGTAGATGCGCCACAATCGGTGTAAGCGGTGGGAAAATATTGGGTGTGACGTTCACACAATCGGCGGATTTGCAAGGTGGCTTGTTCAAAATGTGTGGCAATTTTAGAAAGAGCCTCCGCCTCACTTTCTGGGTTGTGTTGCGCTGCGTTTGACAATACCACAAGCTTTCCAGTGGCACTGAATGCGTCGCCAATCAGTGTTTGGATTTGTTGTAAATCTTCAGTGAATTGCATTATACTGTCACCTCCTTCTGGGCTCTAGCCCTCAAATCAGTGGGTGATGTGGTGATGGCATCGTACTCACGACGGGTGGCATGGAAGGCGATTGGTACATGGTTATATCCGATACACAGTAGCCCTTCGCCACGGCGGAAACGGGTAATCTGGCGCACCTCATCTTCGGATAAATTGAGGACATTTTGGATAAGCCGTGCTTCCTGTTCCTCCATCTGCATCACCAATTTGATACGAGAACTGTCCAGAATACCCTTGCCATATTTGCCACCTTCTAGCCCGAATAAGTCCTGCATACCCTGTGTAGAGGTGATGGCAATGCCGCCCAAGCCACGGATGGTTTTCACCATTTCTTGCACAAAGGCTGCTGCCAGAGGGTTGGAATTGGCCCCCACCAGTGCCCATAATTCGTCTGCGATAAGGGCAGATAGTGAGGCTCCAGCGCCCATAATAAGGTCGCTGGCTAAGTCAGTTGCCCAGAATATTCCCGGCAATACAAGGTCGTCTGGCATACCCGAGGTGTCTAAAACAATGTATTTGCTGTTGACATCTACGTTGGTTTTACCACCCATAGAGGATGCCGAACCAGTGACAAATCGTGTCAGCACCACGGACAAATGCTTGGTCTCAGGGTTCTCTGATAGCACCTTAAACCAGTCGGCCAATGTGGGCATTTCCTTCACAGTGCCGTCCTCTTCATAGAGGGTGGCGTTGTCAAAACCGATGCCAAAATGCTGATAGCAGTCCACCAGCGAAGTATCCAGATAGTTCTTATCTTCGTCGCTCAAATCCTTTTTAAAGAGAGAGTAAAAAATAATCAGACGTGAGATTTTGTCTGCCAGTACGGAGTCGTCACGAGCGGTGAGTTGGCGCAGGTGGGAGTGGGCATCTAGTGACATACGACGAATTTCCATGATGTTAATACAATCGCTGGAGGATGGTGCAAGGCGGATAAACTGACCACCAATTTCTTCGCACATAGGGCGGAACTCGTGCCCCTTTTTGGGGACGATGTAAATGACCTGCTTGCCTTGCTGACGCAGCCGGCCACCGATGGTCTGGAGGGTGAAGGTCTTGCCTGCACCCGATGAGCCACCAATCCATGTATTGCCATTGGTGTATCTGTAATCATCGTAAAAATCCAGAAATACTGGGGAACGGTTATACATATTTAGTCCCAGAAAGACGCCGTTTTTATCGGATAATTCATAGGAGGCAAAAGGGAAAGCTGCCGCCACGCCACTGGTGAGAGCGTTCCGCGCTGCTTTGCGTTGAATGTCTGGAGCCTGTGCAGTCAGGGGGAGCATAGACAGAAAGCCTTGCTCATTTTTATAGTCACAACGTCGTGCAATCATATCTACTGAGGTACAGAGATTCTCTACCGAGGTCACACGTTGCTCTAGGATTTGAGGGTCATCTGCCACCACTTCAATCAGGGTGTGCATATAGTAGAAATCTTCCCCCTGACGGTTCATCACTTCTTTGAGATACAGCCCCGATGCAATGGCGCTATCAAGTTCTTCGTAGTCCTGACGGGCATCACCCACATCACGCATACGAGAGCGATTCATCATGGTTGTTTGGCTGATTTTAGATAGCACCTGTTCTTTTGGCTGACGCTGAATGAGGAAGCTGAGACTGATGCCCTCCCCAGCCTCCACCAAGGGGGTGAGCCAACCATGTCCCACTGTGGTGGAATAGCCGTAGCCAGTGATATAGAGATAGGCGTGGTACACGTCGTCCACGATGATATAATCTCGGCTCTTAGTATCTACCGTGGTAGGGGAAAGAATATCCAAAATGGTGGTGGCACCAATGTCTAAGTCCGTTAGCTCGACACCGTTTTTGCCTAACTTGAGCTGTTGCCAAAAGGATTGCGTTGTCTTTGTCTCTTGATTTTGATTTTTGGCAGTATTCTTCGTTTGGGCCTGTTTTTTCTTCGTTGAGGTTGCTGCTTTCTTGGGCATACTATTGCTTCCTTTCAAAAAGTAATTGACATTTTTTCCTTTTAATCGTATAATAATAGTAACAGCAGACAACTAGAGTGTCTGCTCAAGCGTTGAAGTGTGAGAGCGTGCCGGTAAGCGTTGTCACATGGAGCTTCCGAGAAGGGTTGTGCATACGAGGCTCAAACCGGCGTAGGCGTTTAGCCGAAAGAAAATGCTCAGAAACCGCCTTGTGAAAACAGGGCGGTTTTCTTATAAAGAAAGAGGATATTGTATGAATCAATTACTGGCTTGTGCAGAGGCATTTCAGAGACTAGAAGATATTGAATATCGAATTGTCATTGGGCGAAAGGGCAAGCCAATGGAGTTGCAAATTCGTTTTCCAACCAGAAATTTTCACCATTTAGCAGGTTTACATAAATTAAGGGATTTAACCCTTGCCACTGAAAATAGAGAGAAAGTTTTTCAACAAATTTTAGACGGTCGTATTACGTATACCCATCTTATGAAGAGTGCTTATTTCAACGAGAGTAAAAAAAGAATAGAGCCATTGTCCTGTTTGGAATTGCTTCTTGACACAAATCAACTAATTTTTAGATACAATGAAAAGAAGCAGGTATTTTCATTGATTCAAGCAGATTTTCTTCTTTCGACGCTATTAAATGATAATGACATTTATGTCTTTATGTCTAAAAGCGAGGATGGAACCTATTTTTGCCGTTCGCTATTTCCAAAGGATGGAATTGATTATACACGAGGTCAAGCTAAATACACGTTGCTTTACAAAGAAAAAATCAACCGAAGCACTGGCGTTATAGAAGTTCAGTATGATAGGCTTCATAACTAATAGAGTTTTGTATTACAAAATGCAAGATTTCGTGATATTGACAGTAAGCAATCTTGAGCGCATAATAAATCTAGGTTTTAGGCGGACACCGAATATGGTGTCCACCTTTTTTATTCCCCATACAGTCCATGCACAGTGGTGGCCATGTCGAATACCCCTTCTGGGAGTTTGACACGGTGACTGGTTTGTTTGCAGATACGCTCATAGAGCAGTTCCAGCACGGCATTGTCGGCGTAGCGTGGCTCTAACACTTCAAGGCCACAGAAGTCTAAATAGCGACGCAGTGTGTCCGCTTCTTCATTCATACGCTGACAGATGGCATTCACGGTGGGCTTTCTAGGTTTCATTTGCATTTCATGCTGAAACACCAAAAAGAAACGATGGGTGATGGCTTCAGATTGCCCTAACTCACCGATTTCCAGCAGATTATCTTCAATCATACTTTGGCATTCAGGCACTTCCTCGTGCTGCGCATAGTCACGCATTCGCTGGATATAATCCGTCATATCAGCCTTCTGGGTGATGACCTGCGCTTGTAACGTATGGGGTGCAATTTTCAGAAAAGCAGCATAGTTGGCAATGATATTTTGACGTTCGCTTTCTGGCTTCAAGTAGAAATTGATGGGCAGGACTTCCATGACTTTGATAAATCGTTTGTCCTTGGTGATAATCACGCCATTTACAATGGCGTGGATGGGAAGCCACTGCTGAACGCTACCGTCATAGGTGGCGGACAGTCCGGTTTCATCCGTGTGGCTTTTCCCGAAAATCAGTTCTTTGAGTTTCATTGTTTCGTTACCTCCCCTCTGTATAAAATCATGCGTCGACCCTTTCTCCATCGCCACCAGCTAGAGAGCCATCGACCAAGACTATCATCGTTGATTCCAATGAGCCCAAACCCAGCTAGGGGGACGATGAGAACCATAATGACCATGATTTTGGTTGTCAAAGTCATGGGGAGCCAGACGATGCAGGCATAGAGTACAGGGACAACGAGTAAGATGGTTTCAATCAGATTGCGCAGTTCAAATATGCCCATAATACGGCCTGCATCGGTGAAATTAGTGGGTAAATGATAGGTTTCGTTCATGGTGCATCCTCCTGACTTTCGTTGAATAGTCTACCTTTGATATATAAAAACTCTTGCTCTAACGCAGCTAGCTGTGTGTAATCATGCCGTATCAGTTGCTCTATGGCTAAAGCAATTTGCCCCGTATCTTTCGCAGTTGCTAGGTGGGGGCTCAGTTCAATCCGATTGATGTATTGAGGCGAAACACCTGCCATATCCGCTAATTTTTGCAGAGGAATTTTATATTTCAGCCGTAAATATCTTAAATTGGTCATGGCTTCCTCCTTAGGAATATGTGATATAAGGGATCTCGCACCAGTTGGTCCAGCCACGGTCTGCCAATTCTGTTTTGACAACACCATAGCTTGTACCCATGGCCTCGATGACATAACCATCACCGATGTAGACACCGATATGTCCATCCTTCCAGACGGCAATGCCAGGCGTATCGGGCATGGTGCTGATGTCGCCAGATACAGTGGCAGATAGATACATTTGATTTGCACTGTAATCGGGCATTCCGTTGGTGCCGTAGCTGATGGTAAGCGTGTCCGTATTCAGCCAGCCATAGCCTTTGATTAGGCCCACACAGTCGGTGGTGCGACCACCTAGCCAGTTGGCACGGATGTAGGCTTCATAGTTGCCAACACCGTCTGGATATTGTGTGATTTTATAGGTTAGCAGAGCTTCGGTCAGAACATTGCCAAAGGTTCCCCAGACGTAGCCCCAACCGTTTTCCCACGCTTGAATGGCATAAGCGGCAAGGTCATCACTGTTTTTGGTGCTGGGATCGGTGAAGCCAGAGATATCAATTTCCGTGTTTACAGTCCCACCAGGAAGGACGGTGCCCGTGTAAGAACTGTCTCCGCTATAATTGGGTGCGTTGAGGGACAGATAGGCGTCATAGCCGGTGAGGGAGTCGCTTTCTGACATGACGTAGTATAGGGTGCGTGCCCAATCTTTTGCGTCATCATCAAAATTGTAGGCATCCATCAAATCCTCACCATCTACGGAATCAATCTCGATGTGTAACACAGTTTCTATTGTTTCGCCTACAGCGATTTGTAGGATTGTGGGCGTGTGGGTGATGAAGGAGCCTACGAACGCCATTACATCTAACGCAGTCATTTGGGTTAAATCTTGCTGAAAGGCCACTGAGTTAATGGCTATGAGCCAGCATAGATCATCGTCATCCATCATGTTTTCTATTTCAATCAAGTCGATTACCATACCGTTATCTTCATAATCACCTACCAAACTTGTGACAACATCATCAATTTGTTCCACAATCCAAACATCAATCCCCATATAGGCTGAGCCGATTTCAATGGCTTTTTCCGCCATATCTACCACAGGAGAGCTCACATCAGAGAGAAAACCAAAGAAAATATTTGGGATAGCAGATATAATCAGCATAGGGATTAAAATAGCGATAAAAAGAGCCCATGCCACCACTTTTACTAGAAATGGCAAGGCTTCTTTTGCGGCGGCCACTGCTGCACCATGGAGACCTGCTGCCATAGCGGCTTTGATAATGCGAGCCAGAGATACCGCTAATTGCGCCAGCTTTGCGGCTATCTCCGCCCCGCTACGAGAGGGCTTATTATCGTCCACGATTTGCACCACCATTCTTACCCTGATAGGTTTGGCGAGCCTTGCTAGTGCTTTGTTTCTGCTGTGCCGTTACGTTGGAATTCGCTGTTGCCTTCGGAGTATTGCGATAATTTGATGGCTTGGGCTGTGTAACCTCAGTGCGAGGGGCTCTATTAGATACGTTTGTCTTTGGATTAGCTGTGGTCCCCTTTCCTGCTGTGCCGTGGGATGGTGCTGTGCTAGTACCAACTGGGGGCGTTGTTGCGGTGGTCTTGCGCCCTTCCTGCCGCGCCGATGGTGCGGCACTTTGTGGACGGGTCTGTGGGGATGTGGATTGACTGGTATTCCTGCTATGCCGCTCTGTAGATGTGAATTTGCTTTCGTTGCTTTGACTTGTATTGGTATGAGTGTTGGTGCTTTGGCTATGGGTGGCACTAGAGGCTCCGTTGGGGACACGAGCACCATTCTGGACGCCATTTCCTGCTGTGCCGCTGACGGTAGTCTCACGCTGAGAAAACCGTGTCTGCTGATTGCCAGATTGCGTTCCTGCTGTGCCGACTTGACCAGTGCCTCGATTGGACGCTTGTCCTTGAGGGGTACGCACCTCTGTGCGGTTTCCCTGTACGGTGGTTTCAGCACGGGGATTGTACTGCTCCGTCACATTGGACTGGCGGCCACCCTCACTTTGCATGACAGTCTGGGAAGGACGGCTAGAAAATTGGGACGTTTGATTGGCATTGGTGCCGTTTCCTGCCGTGCCGTTGGGGGATGCCGTTTTTGTGGCATGAGGATTATTTTTGGTAGTTGAATTTTGCTGTGCAGGTCGAGAAGATGCACGGGTGCTGGTAGGATTGGCGTTTGTTCCTGCTGTGCCGTTGCCATCAGTCTGCTTGCCAGTCTGTGGCTGGGTGGTAGAGGGGGATTTTCCTGCTGTGCCGCTATTGGAAGTCTGATTTTGCACATAAGATGCACCTTGGGTGGCACCAGTAGGAACAGAGGTTTGTCGGCTTCCTTTCTTAGAAGTGCCGTTTTGTTGCTGTGTTCCTTGCTGATGGGACTGACTTTGAGAATGCGCCGCTGTATTAGCGTTCTGGGTGGTGTTGTTAGATTGATTAGAGCCACTGTTTTGTTGGCTCTGCTGATTGGTTGTGGCGCCACCAGTTGATTGGGTTTGTGCGTCACTATTCTGGGTGGTGCTATTGGTGCCTCCAGTGGCTTTTCCTGCTGTGGCGTAATTGGCGTTACCATAGGAGGTGCTTTTTCCACCATAAGAGGTGTTGGAAGTGCTATTTTTTGCGCCAGCGTTACCTGTTTTTGCAGTGGATTTACCTGCGGATTTGATGGCTTGGTTCATGGCGGTACGCATCACCATATAGGTGAGCATCCCAGGCACAGCGCGTCCTAGTGTATCTCCAGTGATGGCAGGATTGAGCCCGATGCGTGTGATGATGCCATCCACTTTTTTTGCGACTTTGACAATGCCAAAGACTAAAATCATCCACGGGATTACGTCCAGCCCACTGGGAATGGTGGATAGCACTGACAGTAACATCTTGAGAAATATTACATTGGATACCATCACAAAACACATGGAGCCGAACATACGGCACCAACCTGTGAAAATATCTGACGTTGCTTTACTGCCTCCCATGGCAAAGGCCAGCGGTGCGCACATGGTCAAAAAGCCTAAGATGATATATCGTTCTGCGATTTCTACAATCAGTTTGAGGGTGTGAATCATGACAAAGATGCCACAGATTATCACCATTATCCATGCGGCTGTCAGTCCTGCAAACATAGACTCACTGGCAAAGGAGATGTTGGTGGCATTGGGTACATTCAGTAGGTCAATGATGATTTGGGTCATGCTCAGCCCCAGTTCGCAGATTTCTGGGCTGACAAGTAATAAAAAGGCGAAAACAAACGTGCGTGTAAAGAGTAGGGATGGGTCTTCTGCTTCAAAGCCCAACCCTACTATCATGGATTTCAGTGCCTGAAAGACTAAATTACCCATAAGAAGTGCCCACCCCACTGCGATGAGTAGTTGGGCAATATCTGGAATGATGGGCACATGGGTTTCTAGGTATGAGAAGTCCATTGAGATAAGGTCGAACAAGGCGCTGGCGCTATATTGCCAGATATCCATAACCAGTCCGTATACCCATTCAATGAGCCCTTGAAATAATAATTCCAGCAATTTGCCACCTCCTCTTCCTAAAAAAAACAACCGATTAAATCAATTGCTTTTTCCAATATATAGTATTTTTATAAAAATGCTTGCAAATAGGAAATGGGCCTCCTGTTCGAAACTAGGTGAAAATGGTAGAATTTCCATATAATTTGTCGAATTATGGAGGTTTTACCAATGAACAAAGTCAAACAAGTGCTAGATTCAACATCCCAGAACAAACTGGAGCAACTGAGAAAAGAGCGCGGGGCATTTATGGCACACACACGCAAATCGAGAGACTTGAGTCAAGCAGAAATGGCAGAAGAAATCGATGTATCCACCCGGCAATATAGAGACCAAGAGCGTGGCCGTCGGTGTTGCTCCGAAAAATCAATACTGCTGTTTTTGTGTACCTTAGATGACGAAGAAGTCTCACGGCTGTTAAATGCAGTTCGTGGGATTTTTTTCTACGCAAAGGAGGATGAGGACAAATGATTGCCGAGATTTATAGCCTGTTATATAGTCTGGGAATCACCGCCAATTATAAAGGGTTTTTTCACACATCCTATTCAGTCTATTTGGTTGCTAATCAGCCTGAGCGCCTCCAATTAGCAACCAAATTGCTTTATCCAGAGGTAGCCAAACAGTATAGAACAACATGGAAAAATGTAGAGCGGAACATCCGCACTGTAGTGACAATCGCTTGGGATACCAATCGCCCACTGCTAGAATCTATGGCTCAGCATCCACTTTCCCACAAACCCAGTAATACTAAATTTTTGGCTATCTTAGCAACACACTTCACACCACCTAAGGCGGAAGTGTGCGCAATCACACAATCTGTAGAAGACGATAATCTGCCTGGTGAGCAACAAATCGGCACGAGGGATAGGGTGCTTGCATAGCCAGTCTTTCTTGGGATTAAATATGGTGCAACATATTTTTGTTAATTGTACTTAAGTTTTGTCTAGTGTATAGAATTATTGTCAGCTATCATTAAGGTGTCAGTGTGGCAAGACCGCTGAACAGTGGCGCAACGTAGGCGATGAAGGCGCCAATGCCGTTGATGATGGCCCATGCAATCCAGATGCGCTTCAATAGTGATAGGTAATCCTTTGAAGTTATACCCGAAAGGGCACACGTCTCCAGATTTTCCCCCACTCCGCACCGTGCGTGCGACTTTCACCGCACACGGCGCTCCATCGAGCATAATTTATGAGTTCAATTCACAATTTCCAACTAAGACACGAAGTTTATTTAGCTTCTCCAAAGATTGTTTATCAAGATTTAGTCTTATCAAATACTTAGCTATGGTTTCAAGTGTCGTTGCATGTATCAATTTATGTACCTGCTCCGTCACCATAATGAGATTTTTGTATTCATCCGTACCACCAAGGTGTTTGGGCTTTTTATGATGGATTTCCACGTTTCCAATTTGGAGTAATTCACCTGTTACACCACACATACCACGTTGTCCCACATAGAGGGAAAGGCGGTTATCATGCCACTGTGTCCCACTATCTTGCGTGGGGTATGTCATGAAGTACCGTAGCATTGTAAGGTCGATGGTTGTTAGGTTTTCGTGGATAAATGCTCTGCCTTCAGGCGTATAATCACACTTTCGCTGATTAAATCCCAATGGCGGACGGGTACGGATGTGGGATATGGGAAACAGTGCGATTTTTCGCACGAATATGACTTTGCCCCCATATCTACCATAATATCTGAGAAAGACTTTAGTTTTAGTTCCTTTGGATGTCGCTATCTTTTGGGTTCGATTGTACAGACACTTTTTGAGGTTGTAGGCAATGTCAGCAAAGTTGCGGCTTACCTCTGTGGCACAGCCGTAATAATTGTGCATTCCCAATACGATGGCATTATAATTCCAAATAGTCTGCAAGCCTTGTGAGTATTGCAGTTCTTTGATAGCATCACGCATGGTATTGGTACACTTTGTCACGGCTTTATCACGCATTTGTGATTTTGTGACCCATTTTTCACCCTTTTTATGAAGCTTGATTTTAATGCCTAGAAAATCCGAATAGCATCGTTTTAGGTTGACCACCTTTGACTTTTCTTCGCTGATTTCCAACTTCAGTCGTTCCCATAGCCACTGCTTTGTGGCGTGGAATAACTTGTCCGCTTCACTTCTGGTGCGACACATTAGTTTGAAATCGTCGGCATATCGGACGATGAAAACCTCTTTTAATCCCGTTTTCTTCAACGCTTGAAATTTGTGGCTTGTCTGGGTAAAGGATTTGCGTGTGGGATGGGTTTCCCATTGACTGCTAATCCACCAATCCAATTCATTGAGCACCACATTTGCTAAAAGTGGACTGAGGATGCCGCCTTGGGGAATGCCCTTTTGCGGTATCCCTATGCCCTGTATTTCTGTCTTCAGCATTTTGCCGAGGATACAAAGTAGGGTTTTATCTCGTATGCCCATGCTCCAAAGTTGTTTCATCAGTTTGGCATGGTCAACGTTGTCGAAAAAGCCACGGATGTCAATGTCCACTGCATAGGGTAGTTTCGCCACATTCATTAAGAACATGACCCTTGCTATGGCGTGGTGGGTACTGCGGTTCGGACGAAATCCGTAGCTGTGTTTATGGAACTTTGCTTCACAAATAGGTTCTAGTACCTGTTTGATGCACTGTTGAATGAGCCTGTCCTCGATGGTTGGAATACCTAGTGGTCGCTTTTTCCCATTGTCCTTTTCTATCTCCACCCTGCGTACTGCATGGGGGTGGAAGTCATTCAGTCGTCCATTGACATAGTGTGTCAATTCTTGTGGCGATAGATTTCCTATATGGGCAATGGTGTGACCATTTACCCCTTTTGTCCGACTTCCCTTGTTTTGCTTGATATTGCGATAGGCAAGTTGGATATTTTGCTCTGATAGGATAAGAGGTAATAGGTCTGAAAAAGTTTTGCCCTTTTGGGCATTGGCATATAAATCATCGAATACTTGCTGAGTGTTGTAATACTCGTTGTTACGAAGTGTCTGCTTCTTTTTGTGTTTGGTGTCTGTTGTTGTCACAGGTCGGCGTTCCTCCTTAATTTTAGGGAAGTATAGCCTCTATTAGTCGTACTCGAACCCTGTGTGTTTCTCGTGTTTCTACTGTGATTGATTTCATATTTCATGTTCGACTTGTGCCTATCCCTCCACTATGTTTCCATAGTTTCATCGGTACTGTGGCACTACTCTCACTGATATAAAGACAAGTTATATGCAATGCACTTTCCTTGTCACCACATCAAGGGGGTATGGCCCTCCGTGTCATCAGCTTTCCACGTTCCAGTCATCTTATCTGTACATCTACTTTTAGGTGCTTACCTTTAGGCCTGTTCGTCAGAAATTATCCATACCGCCTATAACGGTATAGGGTCGTTCGCAACTGGCAACTCTACTAAACCCCGACGAACCTTACATTGCTGTAATGTTGGCTTTTCAGCCAATTCACTGGTATAGACCCGTACATTCGGCAGTTCGTCATTTGCTTTTCGCAAAATTCTCACCATGAGTAGTTTATAGACTCCCGACCTATCCACCGCACCCGTCACCTCTGACGGGGTTGCCTCACCTTAACGTGTTAGGGCAGTGTTCAGCCGACTTTATCGGGCTTACAACCACATTGTGCCAACCACAATGTCGCTGTCCGAAGTATCAGAGCAAGCGTTTCAGGGCGTTACCCCTTCATTCCACCTGTCAGATGACCAGTTCTCCTAAATGGAGAACGATTTTGCACGTTCTCTTTTTAGTGCCTAACCTTTTCAGTTAGGAACGTGTCGCACACCAATCCCATGCCTGGTCAACCTTGTGTTGGTTGTTGGAAAGCTTGGCACCCACCACAGCCACGGCGGACATGAGGCCAGCCAAAACGGTACTGATGCCTGCGATTTTAGTGTAAACATCTACGATGATGGTGTTGGCCACGGTCCACATATCGTCCACGGCGAAGGCGTGGGTGGTGAGCAGCATGACCATCAATATCAGCATCATCATACTTGTATAGTGCCGGGCCAGTTTAGGACACAGCTCGACGATGTGCATTTTAAAGTTCAAAGTGATTTCCTCCTTGCGTTTTATAATAAAGGTAGAGGAACGGTCAAGCCGTCCCTCTACCTTTTTTGCTTATGGTCAAATTTCAGATACACAATAACCTCTGTGGTAATATGTTTAGCCTGATCGATGCCTAGTGTCGTAGCTTTAATAGTTGCATCCATATCCATCGTGGAACGAGCGTCGATACCCACCATGGCAGCCACTAACATTCCGCCCTTGAGAATGAATTTGTCTTGATAAGCGGATAGGGACACACGCTCTAAAAAGCGTTCCATCATATAATTACGGAGGAGGATTTGCGCATCAGCCTGTTTCTCCTTGGCCAAGTTGCGAATTAGGTCTTTTAGTTGCCGAGAAGTCTCAATCATAAGAGCACCTCCAAATAGGGTTGTAAGATTTTTTCCACTCGCAACGCCTTTGCATAATGAGTCAGTTGTCGCAAGTTTTTATCCTTGTGCTTTACATAGGCCCTTAGGGCATTTTGGATGGTCTGAATTTCCATTCCATTGCGACTGCGAAGCACATCACAGATAGTGCGTTCCATGTCATAACAGGGTACCATATGACCAAAGTTTGTCTCCATCTGGGTTAATCCCATAGCATGTAGCTCAGATTTAATAGAGTAGACCTTAATACCATCGGCGGTAAGTTTAGATGGGTTGTAACCAGTTTTCACAGTGACGGTGTATTGCAACGGTTCCCTATCTGCTAGGTCGTGGAAGTAAAGAGCGGTTTCATGGGAGAACACCGCCTGCGTGGAACGTAGATGCAAGAAATATAGACTGTCTGCCCACGCTTCTGGTGCAAGATAAATACCGTGAGCCACCTGTTCAAACTCATTGGTTTTAATAAAGTCATAAAAACTCTTTTTGGCAACACCCAGTTTCAGCGCTTGGGCAGTTTGGAGCACACCTTTGTTTTGCTCTGCAAGTGTATGGAGTTGATTTGCGCTTAACATCAGAATTCACATCCTTTCGTGCTGATATTATAACATATATTAGCACGAAAGTAAACGGTGATTATCTGCACGGAAAAATAAACACCAAAATTTCTCTGTAGAAAGGTCTGTTTCAGGTAATTCCTATTCTGAAACAGACCTTTTTTGCTTAGTAGCCTGTCTGGGGCAATGTCACCACAGGGTATAGATTGCGGACAATGGTAATCCAGTAGGCTTCACGAGAAATCCATGTGCCATTGTATTGCCCTCCCACATCTGCACGATTGATGATGTTGTAACCTGTCACCGTATTGGGGTTGACCGATACAGACAACGTGGGCTGTGTCACTGATTGGAAGCCAGCGGGGACAGTCCCAAAATCGAAGTAAATGTCCGTTACAACCTCACCGCTCATCAGGGGGATGGTATTGAGGGCGAAGCTGTAATTGTTGGTGGTGAGCAGATTACTGGCCAGCACACGGTAGTCATTGTAATTGGTCTTGTAGAGTACCTGATAGTACATAAATTGATTGTAGGTGCCAGTGGTGAGGGTAGTTGCAGTGGTCACATCCGTAGGAATGCGGTCGTGCCAGTAGAAGTTATCCAGTGCCACATTGGAAGTATTGGCAACAGTGAAATTGTAGCTCATGGTGGCCCCTGCCAGCACCTCCGAGATACCAGTCTTGGTGATGGACACGTCTAGGGTGGCGCTACTATTGTAGGCCGCCAACTTGATGATTTGTCCCTCGTATTCCAGTGTCACATCGAAGGTTTCGCTAGAGAGCTGATAGTACGCAGGCGCAGACACTTCCTTAATGATATAACGACCAAGGGGCAGGGGGTCAGAGGCCGCCACGCCACGGGCATCGGTGGTGATGTAGCCCACCACGGTGCCACTCTTGTAGTTGGAGATTTCATAGGTAGCACCAGACAGTGCCGTGCCTGCTGCGGCACCAGTCACTTGGTTGTACTCACTAGAGTATTTGGTGATTTGAATCTGCCCAAGAATGGCGGTGTTTTCCCATGTGACCTCAGAGCTGCTACCGTAACGGACATAGATGGTTTTGTACTCGTCATCACGGATATAGCCTTCAGGGGCTTCAATCTCACGGAGCTTGTACCGCCCATCGTCCACACCGTCGATGTAGACATAACCACGGTGGTCACTCATATACTCACCGATGGGATTGTCGTTGCTGTCATAGAGCACAAAAATAGCGCCGTACAAGCCTTCGCCGGTGTCAGCATCCACCTTGCGGATGACGATGTTGGACTCCTTGTGGTTAGTGATTTTCAGGGTGGCTGTCTCGCCATCCGTTACCTCAACATTGTATGGGGTGGTGTCGAGAATATAGCCACTGGCCGCTTTGGTTTCAGTTACTGTGTACCAGCCACTATCCAGCTCAGAAATATAGATGGTGCCGTTTGAGTTGGTGGTGTAATAGCCGATGAGTTCGCCATTCATCTTTCGCACTTCAAACTCCACACCCTTAATGCGGTCGCCGTCGTCCTCATCCGTTTTGATGATAGTCAGCCCACCGATGGGGGTGTTTTCAAAGGTTAAAGTTTGGGTGTCGTCTTCATAAATGCGGACGGTTTGGGAGGTGGAATCAAGCACATACCCATCTGGGGCTGTTACCTCAGTGACGATGTAGGTATCTGGGTCAAGGTCTATGATATGGATTTGTCCGTAGGCATCGGTGGTGTAGAGGCCGTTGCTGGAAACAGTACCGCCGTAATTTGCAACGTAGCTGCCATTGCTAGTGGTTACTTTGAACACCGCACCAGACAGGGCTTCGCCAGTCACGCTGTCTAGTTTCTGGATAATCAATCCACCAGTGGGGTCATTGTAGAACGTCAAATTGTGGGTCTCACCGTAAATCAACTTAATTGTTTGAGGTGTGCCGTCCAGCACATAGCCATCTGGTGCGGTGACTTCCTGCACCACATAGGTATCCGTAGCCAGATTGGGGATATGGATTGTGCCTGTTGCATCGGTGGTGTAATAGCCGTTTCCGTTGCCAACCACGGTGCCATCATCAGTGGTCACTTTGAATACGGCATCAGCCAGTGGCTCGCCAGTAGAGCTATCCAGTTTGGTGATGATGAGGCCGCTGTCGGGCTGGTTGGCAAATTCGATGCTCACCACATCTTGGTCATTTCCAGACAGATAGACTGTTTCAATGGTGATGTCCATGATATAGCCATCGGGTGCCTTGGTTTCTTCAACGACATAGGTGCCAGCTTCGAGGCCAGTAATTACGATTGTACCGTTAGAAGATGTGGTGTAGTTACCAATGATGGTGCCACCTGTTCCAGAAGTGCCCGCAAGATAGCGTACTTGGAATGTGGCACCCTGCAACACTTCACCTGTGGTGGCATCTACCTTTTTGATAACGAGAGCACTTAGGGGGATGTTTTCAAAGGTCATGGTTGCGTTTTCATTGCCGCCTAAATAAAGTTCTTGTGTCAGTGGCTCTTTGAGGGAGTAGCCATCGGCTGGCTCTAGTTCCGTGACCGTATACCACCCTTCATCCAAAGCTAACAACTCAAATTGACCATTTGCATCCGTATAATAGGTACCAAGGTTTTGTTCTTCGCCAGTGGTTGTCTTGCTGGACTGATAGGTGACAGAGAACAGTGCGCCCAGAATGGGATCGCCAGTAATGCTGTCGATTTTATTGACAGTTAGTGTTGGCTGGCGGTCATTCTCAAAGTCGAGAGTGTAGAGGAAGATGTTATCATCCATAGCGACTTCTACCGTCTGGGGAGTGTCATTTAACACATACCCATAGATAGTGTCCACCTCAGTAACAGTGTATGTGCCAACTTCCAAATCTTCAATCAAGATTTCGCCGTTGGCATCCGTTTTGAATGTGCCAATACTGGTGGTATCTCGCTTGACTTCAAATGTCACACCCTCCAGAGGGGTACCATCGAGGCTGTCAGCTTTGGTGATTAACAGGTCAGAACGTGGCACGTTGATGAACACAAAGGGCGTCAGCGACTGCCCGTAATACATTTGGGCTTGCTGGGTGTCGATTTCTGCATCATGGTATCCGTCTGGTGATTGGGTCTCGGTGACGTAGACAGTCCAACCATCGTTGTCCGCATTGCCAAGATAGCCACCATACTGGTCGTAGGTAATCGTAAATTGACCGTTTTCGTCGGTGGTAAAGCTACCCACATAAGTGGCATCAATGGTCACGCTGAAGGTGGCTCCCTCTAGCAATTCGTTGGTGGTGGAGCTGCGCTTTTCGACGATGATAGCTGGATAGGCCGCATTGGTAAAGGTAAAGGAGCAAAGTTTCTGCCCCAAAATCATCTCGTTTGACAAGGAGGTAATATCGCTCATCAAGTAGCCATCGGGGGCGGACAGCTCTGTGGCTGTCACTGTCCAACTGGTTTTACTCTGGTCAAGATAAATGCCATAGTCCTCGTAGGTCAGTGTAATCAATCCATTTTCGTCAGTTACGAAAGAGCCCAAAGAAGCGGTATCAATCCGCACTTCAAACACAGCACCAGCGATAGGTTGGTTATCGTTGCTAGAGTCCAGTTTTTCAATCTGGATGGTGGGGGCTTCGTAATTGGAAAACTCAAAGCTGACTAGCCCTTGGTTGCGATTTAACACTGCCGTCTGGACGTTATTAGCATTGAGCAAATAACCCGATGGGGCACGGATTTCTTCTACTTCAACGACCCATTCATTATCGGCAGTGACACCCAAATATTCGTAGTAATCAGCGTAAGAAATGAGGATTTTGCCATCGGAGCCAGTGGTGAAGTAACCCATCACCTGTGTGTCAATGCTGACTTTGAATAACGAGCCAGCCAACGCACGATTGGTGTCCTCGTCAGACTTGTAAATCTCAATCTGGGGGTAGCTGTAATTTCCAAAAACATAGGATGCCACGGTCTGCCCACGGACGACTGTTAACTCCTGTTCGTAAACATCGCTGACGCTATACCCAGACGGCGCAGCTGTTTCGATGACTTTAATCACCCAGCTGTTGGCGGTCAAATCAAGATGATTTCCATAGTCGTTATAATTCAAAGAAACAATGCCGTCGTTGTCAGAGTAATAGGTGCCAATCTGCACGCCGTCAATATAGACCGCAAATTCTGCGCCAGCCAAGGGTAGGCCAGTAGCAGAGTCAATTTTCGCAATTTGGATTTCTGGAATGGGGTCATTGACAAACTCAATGGTGGAAAGCGTTTGTCCTTTTTGGATTTCAGCAGTGACTACGTTGGTGTCACTCATCAAATAGCCCTCTGGGGCCTGTACTTCCGTCACAGTGACAGTCCAACTGTTATTGCTGCTGTTCAAAAAGGCGCCATACTGGGCATAGCTGATAGTCGCCACGCCGATGGAATTTGTGGTGACTTGCCCGATACTGGTGCTGTCGAGTTTGACGTCAAAAATAGCACCAGACAGCCCCAAACCAGTGGGGTCGGACTTGCGAATCTGAATGTCTGGATAGGTGTAGTTGATCATGGACAGATAATAGGTGTCGATGGAGGTGTCCTCCACATCCACATACACGCCGACGTAAGGATTGTTAGACATGACATATCCACTGGGGGCGGCAACCTCTTTAAAGATGTAGTAGCCCGTTTCCAAATCATCGAGAATGATGGTGCCTGCAGTTTCGGTGGCAATTAAAGTGCCGTCTTTGTAAATTTCAAAGGTGCCACCATTGATAACACTACCGCCCTCATCAATCTTAGTGAATTTAATGGTGTTTTTCTTGGGATTTTCATAGACAAATTGCCCAGCATTGTTTTGTTCCCACTGCTCTGTGTCGGTGTTCCAAATGCGCTCAAAGGTGATGGTTTCAACAGGTGCATCGGACAGTTCGTAGCCAGTAGGGGGAGAAGTTTCGGTGATGGTGTAGGTGCCCACTTCGATGTAGTTGTCCTCGGAGCTATCGAGCCACTGGAGTTCAATCACACCGTCCTCGTTGGTCACAAGGTCGTAGGTTAGGCTACTTTCAACTTCTTTCAAACGGAAGGTGGCACCAGATAGAGGTTCCCCAGTGGCTTCGTCCAGTTTGAGGATGATATACTCGGTGGGGATTTCGATTTTGCTATTGGTAATAGCGGTACCACCATTGACCCACGCCGCAGTAGCGGCTGTGCTGTTGGTACTGCTGTCTACCTGTACGGTGTAAGTCTGCCCAGACAGCGAATACCCTGATGGTGCTTTGGTTTCCACCACGGTCAAGGTAGCAGAGGTTTCGTTGATTCTAATTTCGCTTGATACGCCGTAGCCACTGGCATTGGTACTAAAAGTAGTTTGATACGCTCCATTATAATACACATCAAATTCTGCGTTGGCCAGTGCTAAACCTGATTCATCCGTTTTATTCAGTTGCACATAGACAGGATATGTATCTTCTGTTGTGGTGTTTTCTTCAGCAATCAACAATGACTGCATGGCATTGTTGTTGGGGCTGTATCGGTACAGCGTCCAGTCTCCGTAAACCCCAGCGTTATAATTGGCAACAATGGAATTCAAATCAGAACGAATGGAGTCTCGGTAATCTTCGTAATCGGTGCCATCACCAGACCAAAATTGGTTTTGGACGGCAATCCGTTCCTCTACCAACTTTTCAATCTGGGTCGTGTTGGTGGGGTCGGTGAGCACCCCTGCTTCTGCCATCCAAACGGCAGCAGACACCCAAGCGTGGGTGATTTTCAGCAAATCCGCATCCCACCCCCAGTTACGGTCAGCGTATAGCATATAGATGTAGAACGGTGCCACCGCATAGTTGGAAACCACGCTGTCTAGCGAATAGACCGTGCTACTAGACAGCTCATTACCGTGGTCAAGGCACATGGCAAAGCTGGTGACACTTTCACCATCATAGGTGTAAGTGGTGGAAATATTGCGGACATTGATAGAGTACCCCAAAGAGGGAGACGAGTAGGAGCCCAGCGTGTCGCTGGCTTCATTGAATGTAACCTTCACATTGGTTGGCTCCGTGGATGCCGCCAGTGCCGTCAGTTGCATGGATGGCATTAACCCTAATACAAGGGCGAATGTCAGAAACCATGCCATCAAACGATGAGAATGTTGCTTGATTTGGGTCATAAGATTTCTCCTTTGGTTTGAATTTGGATAAGAAAAGAAGCCCAATCCCGAAGGATTAGACTTCTTTTGCTTAATAATAGGAATAAATGATGGTATCTGGATAGTTGTATTCAAAGCTTTGAATGTTGGTGGATGCGTCACCTGTTTTTCCGCCTACATTGCCGTCAATATAGTCAAGCATATAGTAGGTGCCAGAAGTGACAGTTTGGACGCTTTGTCCCGCCACCACAATCCAGTGGCCGTTGCCTGTGCTATTATTTTTCAGATAGACAATATCACCAGCTTTGGCAAGGGATAGGTCGGTGTGGGTGGTGACTGGCGAGCAGGCGGTGCCATAGAGCAAATCACGGCACATCCATGCAAAACTATTGCACCCACCACCATTTCGGTACACATAAAAGTCACCGTTTGTGCCGTCACCCCAAGAAGTGCCATCGGGGAAGATGTCTAGGATTTCGTCAATCACAGCTAGAATGTTGGTTTCGGTGATGGCTTCACCGTTGGCCAAGCAATCGGAATAGGTGGTGTTGTCGATGGAAATGGTGTACTTGTCTTTGGCAGCAGTGCTAGAAGTTTGGGTGACGGTGAGCATTTCTTCCACCGTGGTATTGGTGGTAGCTGGTGCCACTTCACCCAAGTCGTCAGCGATGTAAGGACTTGTACTGTCGATGTCCACTCGACTTTCATCGTAGTTCCAGCTGACATTGAACCCCACTGCCTCGCCAACGTCCCTAAGCTTCACATAGTTGTTGCCGTTGATAGAGTACGCTGTCATCTCTACTTGTTCGCCATCTACGAAGATGGGTTGGGTGGAGAGGGTGGCCATGACTTCTGTTGCGTAGACATAGCCTGCAATGGATAAGTTCATACCCACAAGTACACCAGCGCCAAATGTAATACCTGATTGCACCTTCCGCAACACACCATAAATAGAGCCCATATAAAACATAAAAAAATCTCCTTTCAAAGTTGTTTGTAGCCACAGCATAAACCGTAAGGAAGTCCTTGTCAAAGGTTTATTTTATATGCGTATGCCACTACTTTGATGTTACAACTTTTTAGCTTTATAATTCCGTCGCAATGACACACCAACGATAATTTGAGTCATTTTCGACACAAGTAATTAAAGTGATTCTATTGTCGGATGTGGCGGTCAAATCACTCCAATCGGTGTTGGAAATCATGGATACGGAAATAACGCCATAAGTCCGTGTGCCAAGGTCTGTGGTGTACACAATTTTGTCGCCTAGCTCCAAATCTTTGATGTCACCAATGACCACAGAGCTGCCGCGGTTGTGCCCGCAAATACCTACATTTCCATTCCACGCAGAGGTGGAAGAAATATGCCCCACGCTATTAGACATGGTTTCGTTGGGCTTCACGCTGGCATACACATCAATGGCAGGAATGGAGAGGGTGCCCAAGGTGCCATTGCTACGAAGAATATCATCAGCATCGGTGAATTGGGTTGTTTGGACTGTGGTGGTATAGGTTGGGGTTGTATATGTGTAGTCATAAGAATAGCTATAGCTACTGCTGGTGGTGATGGTGGCGAAAGATGTGCTGGCATAGGAAATGCCAAAGCTTGAAGTGGCCTTGTCTAACACCCCAGTGCTAGTAGCACTGATGGAGCCGTAAGTCATGGTAGATATGTCAAAGTCTGATACATTTACACCACCATATTGATATTCAGCGCCATAGATATCCTCATAAAGGGTGCTAGAGTAAAAGTCGGCTTGCGCTACACCAGCTATCTGATAGTCAATGGCGCCAACTGGTATGGCTAGAAGCATTGCCAATGCCAGACCTGCCACAACAAAACGTTGTAAGCGATTAGCTTTCATGGACTTCGTCCTCGCTTTCCTGGTCAGTCAGTTCTTGTTCCTCTGCCAGTCTGAGATTTCTGCGGCGCAGGAGAAAAACAGCCAGTGCAACAACAAGAATGACAGCGATGATTCCGACAATGACAAATGGATTTTGCAAGGTGTTCAAAACGGTTTGCCCCAGTGTGCTTTCGTTGCTAGACTCTGGCGAAACTTCTTCACCTACATAGGTGATGGTGTAGGTGATGCTATCCACTTGGTCGCGAATTACCTCACCCTCGTATGTTGCCGTGGTCAAATATCCAGTGGCAGCACTGTAAGAGGATTTTGCGGTGTAAGTAGCAACCGCCATGTACTGAGAGGGCACCAGTGCATCGCCAACAAGAGATGTCGCTTGCACCTGCCATGTGACGCCAGCTAAACTGAGGGTTTTTCCGTCCTTGATGGTGGTGCTGGGCACATAAGACATATCATTGGTGGGCAAGTTGCCAATTTCTTTGGTCTCGCTGACGGTATAGCTTTTGCTGGTGTAGCCAGCGGCCTCGGTGACAATAGAAGTGTGGTCTAATGACAATGTTCCTGCGTAGCCGTTAGCTGCGTAGTCGATGGTGGGGGATAGCAACGCCAACACAGCCTCTAAATCCTTGCTGTCAGACTCCACTACAACCACTTCGGTCTGTTTTACGGCATCTTCGGTGCGTAGTTCTTCTTTGATAATGGTGGCATAGGTGTAAGTGTAGCCCTCATAGTCAAAGGAGTCGGAGATCAATTCGTAGGGGTCTTGGTCTGGAGTGACGGTGTAAGTCTGGATATACTGCTGGGTGCCGTTGAGATTTTGGACGGTCACGTCCGTGGGGATTTCTGCGGCCATGGCTGTACCACTTAAGGCGAGCATGGTGGCCAGTGCAATGATGGCTTTTTTCATGTGGGAATAGTCCTTTCCTTTTTCAAAATTACAATGAGCGCCACTGCGCCCAATGTTGCGAGGATGATGGGAATCGGTTTCATACAATGTTCTCCTTTTTTCATTTCATATTTTGCAACCACAGTCTAAAGATGATGTGGAAATACATTCAAATACAACATCATGAATGTGGGTTGTCATATGACTCGCCTGGAACCAATGTGGTTAGTGCATGGGGCGTTTTATCTAGCTTTTTTCGTACTCTATCAGCTCTTTCCAGTGCAGTTACAGTATCACGAGGACATTGCTTGATAAAATAACTCAAGATGATATAGTCATTTCCTTTCTGCATGAAAATGACCCGAACAAGGACCTTGCTCTTAATTCGCAGTTCAATGAGCCCTTTGTATCGCCGATCGGTGAAAAACTTGAAATAAGGTTCATGTAAACTGCCATGTAGTCTGTATTTGAGTTCGCCTAATTTTGTCACGAGTTTACATTGCAATTCAGTGGGTTGTTTCCACTAAAATAAAAGTACCGAAAAAGGGCGCGAAAAGTGCATAGGTTGGGCTCGTAAAAAAAGAGCCATTGTCAGCACCTCAAAAAAGAGCTACCATTAGTTTGTCTAGAACTAAGGAGGTAGCGGAAAGGTGATAAGAATGGCTCAAAAGAATTATATCAAAGATTTGTACGAAAACCAAGAGAAAAGTCTCAATGAAATCGCAAAAATCACAGGACTCAATTATCGCACGGTGCGCAAGTACGCCCATAAAGACGACTGGAACGATGAGCATCTACCCAACATTCAAGCAGAAAGCTATCCAATTTTAGGGGATTTCATCCCTATCATAGACCAATGGTTAGAGGATGACACCAAAATTCCACGCAAGCAACGACACACAATTTGGCGAATCTATTGCCGTTTACGAGATGAAGAAAAATTCCTCGGTAGCTACTCCAGCGTAAAGCGTTATGTGCGCAAGAAGAAATTCGCCATGAGCAGCCAAACCGATGGTTATCTGCCTCTGGCGCATCCCCACGGCAGTGGGCAAGTGGATTTTGGCGAGCACATCTACAACGACGCCTCATCCAAAGTGCGGACAGGCTACGCCCTAACCCTGTCCTTCCCCAATTCCAACAAGGGATACACCCAAGATTTCCCAGCCCAAAACCAAGAATGCTTGCTAGAAGGCATGAAGCAGATTTTTGAGCACATGGGTGGCGTGCCACCCGTCATCCGCTTCGACAATATGTCTACCGCCGTGGTGAAGGTCCTAGACCATGGTGAACGAGTGCTGACCGATGGATTCACCCGATTCATGCTGCATTACCGATTTAAGGCTGAATTCTGCAATCCTGCCGCTGGCAACGAGAAAGGCAACGTGGAGAATAAAGTGGGATATAGCCGCAGAAACGCCTTTGTTCCTGTGCCGACCATTACCTCCTTCGATACCTTCAACGAACAGCTTTTCGACTGGTGCGAGCAGGATGCACAGCGTCTCCATTACAAGCATCAGATTGAGATACAGGAACTGTGGGAAGCAGATCGTGAGGCGCTACTACCCCTGCCAGAGCACCCTTTTTCGGTGTTCCGTTACGAAAGCTTGGCGGTGAATAAATATGGCTTTGTCACCATTGACACCAATAAGTATGGTCTGTCACCAGCGCTGAGTCGAGAGATTGTGCAAGCGAAAATTTATTATGACTGCATTGAATTTTACCATGACCATACCTTAGTTGGAAGTTATAAAAGAAGTTATGAAACACACCAAGAGTACTATGATTGGAAACAGTATGTTGGCGTTTTATGCAGAAAGCCTGGCGGGGTATCTCACACTCGATTCTTCAACCAAATGCCACCTCTTTGGCAACAGCATCTCCACCAAGCCCAAGGACAGGCACGAAAAAGTGCGCTACAATTACTGGATGAAATCGTCCAAGATGGCAACGCCACCTTTTGCGACGAAGTGCTAGAGTTGGCGCATGAGAATGGCCGCACCGATGCGGATAGTGTCCGCCAATGCTACTACATGATTGCCAAAAAGGAACACCGACCAGAGCCGTTGACTTTGGATATTACCACGCCTGACCTACATTACACGCCAAATTTGAGCGCTTACGACGGATTGATAGGAGGTGATTTACATGGTTGAGCAATACATGAAAACCTTGAAATTAGGTGGTTTGGCAAAAGAGTGGACAAGTGTGGAATACCGAAATAATGAGCAATATCTAACCGATTTATTACAACTGGAGTTGCGAGAACGAGAAATAAACCGCATTAACCGCATGGTAAAAAGTGCAGGATTTGGGGTGCTAAAAACCTTGGATGACTTCACTTGGCGCAATGAAATAGCACTGCCAGTTGGACTAACACGAGAGTATATGGAAGATTTGCAATTTTTGGCACCCAAGGAAAACCTTATTTTTATGGGCGCCGTTGGGACAGGCAAGACCCATCTTGCCACAGCTCTGGCGTTGAACGCCTGCCAAGAAGGACGGCCTGTTCGCTTCTTTACAGCTGCATCTCTTGCCAATATTTTATTGGAAAAGAACAACAAGGGCACCTTGAACAGTTTCTTATCTACGCTAAAAAAGGTGCAGTTAATGGTCATTGATGAAATTGGTTTTGTACCGTTGCACAAAGCGGCAGCAGAGCTGTTATTCCAAGTGATTGCCGACTGTTATGAGCGGAAAAGCCTCATCATTACATCCAATCTGGAATTCTCTCAATGGAATACAGTCTTTGGGGATAACCGCTTGACGGCAGCTCTCATTGACCGCTTGGTACACCATTCGCACATAGTCATCTTCTCTGGGGAGAGCTACCGCTTGACACAATCCATGTCCAGGCAACGTGAGCGTTGAGGCTAGAAGGGACAAAAAAGCACCATTCCTAGGTTTTTTCTCCATAGGATGGTGCGCCATCTGCTCTAACAAAATTCGATTGTGTATCCAAATAAGCTCTGTGATTGTGCGAATGTTGCGCTCAACGCATTGCCAAGTGGTTTTATAGTGTTTGGCTACCTCTGGGTACAGCCACTTGGTGATGAGGAGCAGCCTTTCTGGATTTTGTATGACGAGATAGACGGCGTAGCTGGTATGGAAAAAACCTCGATAGTTGGCGGTGATGCCTAAGGAGTAAAGCAGGCTGTAAATTTCTGCAATGTCTACGCTACCCATTGCAACTCACCCCTCTCCATCTGAAAGGTTTTTGGGTAAAACCCCAGTTCCATGCCATATACATTGCCCAATGTTTGAAGTGTACTCATTTTTGTATCTTTGCTTCCTCGCTCTGCATCCCGAATTGTTCTAACAGAAATTCCACTGCGACCCTCTACCATTTCCTGCGTCATCCCTTGTTCTATACGGAACCCTTTTAAAGCAACGCCAAGTTCATTTCTAGCCATTGTGCACACCTCCTTCTTGTTTTCATTATACAAGAAGAATTTAGCAAATAACAGGAAGCCCACTTCCGTTTTCGACATTTTTCAGCAATTTTTTAAGTTTTTTCTCGCTAATGTTATTCCCCAACGCTGACCCTATGCACTTTTACGCGCCCTTTTTGTGTATTTTTAAGTTGACAAAGACACAGTGGGTAGCTGGGACAAAAAACGGTAAAAAGCAGGGGCATCTTGGGAATACAGGTATATTTGCTTGGGTAGGTGTTGCTCTTTCAATAATTTATGACTCATCATTGGAGACCTCCTGTTCCATATCTGCACAGCAGATAATAAATTTGGCGATATAAGCATCCACAAAAGCGGCTACCACGCCATCGTTGCCAGCCATCCACCACATCACATCTGGCAACGGTTTGTGGAGCGTGTCATATTGCAGACAGATGTGCAAAAATAATTTTCGTTTGGGGAGCCCACTGGCTTGGGCATTGAGCAAGGTTTCTTTGATGGCAGTGATGCAGTCACAGGAATCACAGCTGTCGCAGATGTCATCGTACAAAAAGGCGGCAAAGCTTGAAGCCAGTGTTGAAATGGCTTTTACATTGGCTTCGCTGTTTTCGTCAATGAGATTTGCACGGCGTAATCGTGCAGTGGCGGACGGGTCGAAAGGGTTTGTACCTGCGTGGATATGACTGGGGGGTGCGAGTTGATTCATGTGGGTTCCTCCTTCATTTGGGCAAAAGAAAAGAGCCACCACATCCGAAGATGTAGTAACTCTGTCCTTTTTGGGATTTGATTTTATTGTATTTGTGTCAACGGCGTTGACACAAATTGTGGCTCACTTTTTTTCTGTACCTTCACCAAAGTCACTGGTTACAATGTCGGCCACCAGTTGAGATAGAGTGGTGGCATTGTCAGCGGTCAGAACAGGTTTTCCTGTTTTGGTTTCGATTTCTCGCCGTGCATTGCCTGCCACGCTACCACCACTTTGGGCAACCTGCTTGTTTTCAGCAAAGGTGGCAGGTTGCATGGTTTTAGATAATTCGGTGGTGGTGGCTTCAGCCAACATGGTCAAAACCAGCTCCAAATCGCTCATGTTATCACGAAGATTTTCTTTTTTGAGCCCCTTCATAGCTTTGTATTGCCGTGTGGTGACACCTGACCAGGCCTTTGTGATTTCGTCAGTTAAAATGGCATATTCCGCACCTTTTTTTACTCCACGTTGATCCCATTCGTCGGTGAGATTATTACGGATTTTGATATTCAACAGCCGTTGGGCAATCCATTCCTTGGAGTAACCTTTCTTGGCATAGGTCTCTACAGCACGGTCGATAGATAGCTCTGGGTCAATGGTTTCATCAATTCGCTCTGCGCCAACACGAGCCAGCCACATTTTCATAGGTTCTGCTTTGGGAGATGGAATGGATTGGATGATGCGCAGGATTTGTTCCGTGTCCGCCACATCGGTATTGTATCGTTTCCCGTCGGCTGCTTTCAGTTTCAGTTGCTTACAATTTGTAAGCAACTCACTTCCACCTTCGTCCTTGAGACGTTTTTTCAATACAGCCCAATATGTGCTGGCTGCTTTGGCGGTATTCTGTTCTGTCAAGGCACCAACCACATCAACCACAGAAAAATACCATTTTTCCGCTGTTGCATCCCATGCAGTGCGGATTTGCTTATTTTCAAACAGCTCTAATTCGTTAGGCATGATAAAGTCCTCCTAGGTTTTTTATCTATTATAATACAAATGTACTGACAAATCTACTTCTCCCCATATTTCTGCTTCAAGAATGCCAGAAATTCTTCTTCTAGCTTTTTCTCGTCACCAATCTGCTCCAAGTAGACTTCAAACTTTTTACGCTTAAAGCTGATTTGCTTGACCTCTGGCTTGGGCTTGTGGTATTTGGCCACAACTTTGTGCAAGTCCTCTGGGATATTAGTAGCGTGGTGCATAAACTTCTTGATAAATAGCAAAAGGCCTTCAGTCAAGTCTTTGGGATTGGTTTGATAGACTTCTTGATAAAGCCATTGCTGCACGTCTTTTTCAAAATAGGACAGCGTGACACCCGTCTGTTGCTTGATTTTTTTGGCGTCTACCAAATCTGAAAACTCTTTGGTAAGATAGGTCAGGCGAATATCTTTGCGTACTTGATAGACTGTGACACCAAAATATAAAGCAACTTTATCACGCGCTTTTTCATCTGGATTTAACTTGTGGCGATTTTCGCCACAAGTTAAATCTGCTCGTTTGCCTTGGCACTTTTTTGTTTCCAGTAACGCCCGATAGGCCCAACCACGCTCGCTGGGGAGCAGACCCTGACGGCGTTGTAAGTTAGTAACGGTGGCAATGGTGATGGCACGTTCGGTATCTGCCACTTCGATGCGGGCAGGAATGGTTTCTAGCCCCAGAAGCTTGCAAGCTGCCACACGGTTATGCCCACTTAAAATCTCATATTCGTCTGCTTTGCCATAATATTCTCGAACGATGATTTCTTCAAAAAGACCATTTTCTTTGATGTCATCGGCAAGAATTTGCAAGTTTTCCTCAGAGTAGGGACGAAAACCAATGTTGGCCGCCATGAAAGGTTTGAGGGATACAATGGGCAGGGTTGCCTTTTGCCCCGCTTGCGCTGGTCGGCTCTTGCCGAAGACACCTTCGTAGACTTCATCCACAAAGGCATCGTCGGCTTGGGTGACAGTGGCTCGCTTTTTCATGGCCGCCTGTAAGTCTACTTTAGCCATTGGCAACCTCCTTTGCCATTTCTGCGTAGGCCAACGTGGTGCTGTGGGTGGGGAAGGCACTAAATAAAGAGGCGCCGAACAAGGGGTTTTCTGCCACTTTGATAGATGCACCGATGGGTGTGTGGAACAGGTGAACGTCTGCGCCGTATTGTTCGCTGATTTGCTGTTCCACGCTACGGCAGAGGTTGGTTTGGGATTGATACATGGTCAGCAAAATACCACCGATGGTCAACTCTGGGTTATATCGCTGACGGATGAACGTTACTGTTTCTAGAATGTCAGTCAAGCCTTCCATAGCCAGATAATGTGCCTGCACTGGAACGATGACCTGCGTGGCTGCTGCCAGAGCATTGGTCATGAGCATATCCAGTTTGGGTCCGCTGTCGATGATGATATAATCATATTTGTCACTGACAGCATCGATGACCGTGCGCAAGGCAAATTCGGGACGAGTGTCGCCATCCTCTGTAACACCGCCAGCTTGCTCTACTGACAAGCGTGTGCAAATCCCAGTCAGTTTTTTGTTGGCAGGAAGCAAGTCCATTTTCTCAGTGTGAAGCAAAGTCTTTTGGATATAGTCAGGCAATTCCTCTGGGTAATCCAGTGCAGTGAACAAAAGATTTGCCATGGTATAGCGGAGGGAACTGCCAGTGTGACCAAGCGCCATGGTCAAATTTGCTTTTTGTGGGTCGTTGTCAATCAGCAACACCCGATAGCCCAATTCAGCCAGCCCAGCCCCCAGATTGATGCTTGTGGTGGTTTTGCCAACGCCTCCTTTGGCGTTGCAGATGGCGATTATTTGTGCGCACATTTTGAACACTCCTTCATTATCTTAATATGTTCTTTTGTCTTCCTTGTAAATGCGTAGAAGGTTTGGCTTCCCACAAAATCAATGGCATATTGTTTGGGAATATAATATATATGCCCAAGTTTGAACGAGGCCAGTGTGCCATCAGAAAGCCATTTGCGTATTGTTTGAAGTTGATACCCAAGCAATCGTCGCAAATCCGCAACGGTCAACACGTCTGATTCAAGCTGCCATTGACCTGTTATATATACCTTAATGCGTCTAGATCGGGCGTCGGTTAAATGGCCAGAGGACTCATAACTCTGCATCCATTTGCATCTTGTAATGTGATATTTCTCAGGGTCAGAGTTTCGCTCACGCAAATAAATAATCACATCTTTCTTTGCGATGAAGTACCGTCTGGTTTTTCGCTTGGTGTCAATGACAGGCACTAGATTAGACTGAAAAAGTTGTAATGCCGTACTCTTGCTTATGTGGCAAATTTTGTAAAATTGTTCTTTGCTAATATAATCTGGATATTTTTGGAGCAGTCGCTCATATTGATCCATAATCAAGGTTCACTCCTTAGAATTCGAATTGTAATGACGAGGAAAATCGAATGCTTTGAGTGGTAATTTGATTGTGTAAATTTTAGATTTGTGCCTCCTATGTGCCTCCAACGTGCATAAAATTCCGCTAATTTGAATTTAATATCTTTGCCGAAAAAAGTTGGTATGCTTCAAAACCCTTGATTTCAAAGGGTTTTTTCCGTATAGTGGGGCACAAGAGTAGACTGCAGAATGCTAGGTTCCATTGATTTTTATCGATTCAAAATCCGCCGGTGGTGACACCGTGTCGGTTCGAGTCCGACCACCGGCACCAAAAAATCCGAGTAGATTTATCTACTCGGATTTTTTACTTATTACTTATTACTTTTTCACTCTTCACTACCTTATACAGGATTTTTTGGAAGTAATAAGTAAATGTACGGAATTGAAACGCATCCTCATTGCCTCTATCAACACGGCCAAAAGCAACTAACATCACCCTAACAAAAACCCGAAGTAGAATCTATCTACTTCGGGTTTTTTATCCTTCTATCCGCTGGGCCACCAGCACAAAGCGGATGTTGTCATCAATGCCACTGCAGGTGACCAAGCTGAGCAGATGGTCATCGTAGGTCACATCGTCCAGCGAGCCAAAAAGAGCCGCTTGGTTGCAATGGGCTTGGAACACGGCAAAGGCTTCCTCTGTGTCATAGGTGAAATACCCCTCTGTCCACGTGCTCCCATCTGCCTCTTGGTAAAACCCACAGATGACCTCATAGGTGTAGCGCTGGGTGATGGTGTCCACATAGATGGTGCTGTGGGTGCGGCGGAAGTCGCTGTCTCGAAAGTCCACCAAATCTGCAAACATGGTGCCGTTGTTCATATGATGCCCGTACACCACCCACTGCTGGCTGTCTATGGTGCAGTTTGCGTCTAAAAAGGGCGTGCCACTAAACGAATAGCTCTTGTAAAAATCACGGTGGAGATAGTATTCTGCATCGTTGGGGGTGTGCATGATGGGATAGTCAATCGCGGTGCCAGCAATGGTGACCCAGCCTACAAAATCGTCGTTGAGGGCCGCCAGTTCTGCATATGACACCGTTTCCACCTCTAAAGAGGGCATTTCCACGGTGGATTCTAACCCCTGAGAGACAGTGCTCACCGATTCACTCCGCAATTGGGATAGCTCTACAAAGGTTTCCGCTTCCCTAGATTGCATCATGGTCTGCGCCAACAGTTTCCCACCAAAGATTACAAACACAGCCAAAAAAGCCACGCAACACAATATCAATCCTTTGCGTTTCATGCAATACACCCTCCTTTCCATAAGGGTCTAGGGACACGGCAAGCCGTGTCCCTAGCTGTTTTTATTCGTCTTCCTCACGGTAGCTTCGTTTCAGCTTGACAAGGCAGTACACAAAGCCAAAGCCAGCGGCCGCCATCACGGCCAAGTATTCCAAGAAGTTGCCAATGTCGCCAGTTTGAGGCATATTAATCAGAGGAATATCTAGCTCAGGAATTTCCAAATCGGGGAAGTCAAAGTCTGGGAAGTCTCCCTGTGGCACATCCCCATCGGGAATGTCGGTCAAGGGGTCATCGGGGTCAGTAGTGGGGTCATCGGGGTCGGTGGTGGGGTCTGGATCGGGGTCACTGCCGCCGCCAGAGGACTTGTGAATGACCATGAATTGCCAATCGGTGGTGGCCAAAATGCCAGCGTATTCTATGGGCAAATCTTTGCTCAAGGTAATGGACACATCAATTTGATTGGTTTCGCCAGAGCTATAGTCCCCCAATGGGATGACTTCAAACAAGGTGTCGTCCACGTCTACCCCGTCGGCACTGCCTTGGTAAATCACGTCTCCGTTGTAAGTCACGGTGATGGTGATGTATTCTAGCAGTTCCTCTGCCAATTGGGATTGGGTATCTTTCAAAATAGCTTGCATATACAGGCTATAGGTGCTGCTGTTTAGGTTTTCAATCAGCAGGGTGTCGGTATAGGTTTCACCGGGCATCATGTTCAGATAGCTTAGGAACCAGTTTTCCTCTGGTGCATCTGGGACGAAGGTGAGCACACCGCCACTTTGGCTGATGTAGAGCTTTTTCTCGGTGACAGAGTCGTCACGGGAATAGGACGCACCGTGTGCCAGCGTTTGCAAATAGGCAATGATGGACTGCTCAGAGAGCACGCTACTGCCAAAGCACTCTTCCACTGCTTCTGCCGTGGCTTGGACAGTGGTCATAGTGACAGTTAAGGTGTACTCAGCATTTTCATAGCTCTCGTAGTTTTCCACAAAAGTGGTCACCGTGCCCCATGTGCCGTCGGTTTTTTCCCAAACGGTGTGGACTTCGGTGATGGAGGCCTCAATGCTGGGGTTCATTTCCACGCTGTCGATGAGCCATGGGCTGGAGGTGCCAGCTTCGATGACACCCATGTAATAAAACACTAGATTGCCATCGTCTGCGTCTTCTACCAACAGCCATTTGCCAGCGGCCTCTTCCAAGGTGTCCACCGTTTGCACGCCCCAGCTGAGGACAGAGGCGGTGACGTCTTCGCTGAGGCTGTCACTGAGCATCACCACGTCTTCACCCCATGTGATGAGGGCGGCATATTCTAGGTCGTCTTCCCCTTGGAAGGTGAGGGACAGGGCTTCCCCTTCTTCTGGTGCAATGACATTGCCGTCTAAATCGTAGATATTTTCGGTGCGAATCCATGATTGAGAAAGCTCAATTTTGGCAAACACAGGCACTGTGCCTTCGTTGCTGACCCACACGTCTTTGTTGGTTTCAATACCGGGCATCCAATCGGTGGGGGCGGTAAAGTCTTCTTCTAATACGGTTGTATAAATGCCGGGCTGGAATTCATTGGTGGTGTCGATGGTTTGGTCCCAGTCATAGGCCAAGGTTTCTTTCACCATGCACACACCAAAGCACGCCGCCATGGCAAAAGAACAAATTCTACTTTTTGTGCGTCTTTTCATAGGCTTTGTCCTTTCTACCCCTTGGGGGTGGTTTATTTATTGTGGAACTGGGTTTTCGTCTTTTTTCTTGTCTTTGGGGGTCAAGAGTAGGTCGATGATTAAAATGGCTGCACAGGGAATAATCACCGTCATAGACTTGACATAGGTGACAAAATACCCAGCATACGGGATGGCGAAGCCAATGGTTTTCCCTTCTACCTTGCTGTAGGCCACAGGGTTTACATCTTGGGTTTCGTTGGCATCCCCTTTGGTGGTGAAGGTTTGGTCTGCTGCATTCACAGCCACCACACGGTGGGTGGCCAGACTGGTTTCACCCAAATCGAAGGTAATCACGTCCCCCTCTTGGATATTTTCAAAGGCGGTTTGTTTATAATAGGTGATACTACCCACAGGGTAATTGGGTTCCATACTGCCCGAGATGACCATGGCTGAGTGATACCCCAGCAACATGGGGGCGCCAATGAGCAAGCACAGCAAAATCACGCCATAAACAGCGTAAGCCAAGCCTTTGAACATTGCCAGTAGTACGTTCATAGTGTTCTTCCTTTTTTGGGTGTTTGTTTTATGCCGTGGATGGGGAATGGGTTCCCCATCCACGGTTGGTTGTTAATGATTAGGCTTCAGCTTCGGAGGGGAACCAAGTAATAGAGGTTGGCACATCCCATTCTGCAACTGCATCTTCTGTTGCTTGAGCAGTTTCGCTGATGATGGTCAGAATGTAGTCAGCGCTGGAGTAGCCAAGCTTGCCATCTTCCACAGCAGATTCGCTATAAACATACAGATAATAGCCATCCACAGTTACGTCAGCCAGAGATTCTCCTGCAGCCAATTTGCTCCAAGTAGTAGCATCAAAAGTAGGCGCAGAACCAGCATCATTAGCAACAGCAACATTGATATAATACACGGTTTCGTCATAGCTACCCATGTCAGTGTCTTCAGACAGGGTGATGGCGGTCAAGAAGTTTTCTGCTTTTTCACCAGATTCTAGGACTTCATTGTAATACCAATAGCCGTCATTTGCATTGTATGTCCATTCAGATGCGAAATCAGTTGCGAAGGTTTTTGCAACCACAGAGCCGTCGTTCACGTCATCTTTTGCGGTCAAGCCGTCTTCTGCATCAATTTGGTCACCCTTGGTAGCGGTAGCATCGTCAAAATTTTCATTCTTACTATCAATGGTGATAAAAGCGGTATCTTCACCAGCCACAGTCCAGCTTTCGTCCATTTTAATACGGACAACCAAATCATAATCGCCAGTGTTGGTGACGCCAACCAGCTTTTCAGCTTCTTGACCGGGTTGCCAGTTGCTATCGGGGGCGAAGCGTTCGGTCAGCACATCGCCGTATTCACCAGTGGACATTTTGTTGTCGATTTCATGGGTAGCGTTGTAGAATGCCCAAGTAGCGGCCACGGCCACCACAGCCATCACACCAGCGGTGATGCCAAGTAATTTTTTGTTACGAATCATAATCAATACCCTCTTAATTTATAAATTTTAAAGTTTTAGATAGAGAACGGGGTTCGCCCGTTCCCCACGGATGTAATAATCTTAGACCAGTTCGTCTTCTGCGTCAGCCAGAACCCAGTCTGCGCCAATGCCTGTGGGCACGGTGCCGAACACTGTGTCGATGGCTTCTTGGGTGGGTTGGACAGTTTGGATGGTGACGGTCAGCACATAGTCAGAGCCGCTGTAGCCGGGGATGGTATCATCAAGGTCACGGGCAGCCTTGCTGTAAGCGGTGAAGATAGCGCCTTCAACATAATCACCATTTTCGTCAGCTTCTGCAGCAACAGCCTTGCCGTCTGCATCAACGGTGAAATATGCAGGAGCGGTAAAGGTTTCGCCTTCGGCTACATCGTATGCGTACCAAGTGATTACATCATTTACTTTTTCGCCAGCCAGCTGACATGTGTCAGCATAGTAACCCATGTCAGCATTGCTGAGTAAGGTCACAGATTCCAGCCAGTTGTCAGTGGATGTGCCAGCAGGCAGGTTGATGGAGTAGTAATACCAGCCATCGCCGCCGTCAACCCACAATTCGGAGCTAGAGAAGTTCTTGGTGACGATGGTGTCGTCGTTTGTATAGTAACCGTCGGTTGCGTTTTCTTGATAGGTACCATAAATAGCTAGGTCGCTATTTTCATTATCCTCATTGGCATCATCAGCAGCATCGATTTCTTTATAAGCAACCAATGTACCAGTGGAATCTGCACGACTCCAAGTTTCATCCAACTTGGCACGGACAATCAAAGAGGTTTCGCCAGTGTTTTCCACCATGACAATCTTGTCAACCTCAGAGCCGGGTTGCCAATCTTCACCGTCAGTAGGATTGAAGGTTTCCACCAAGCTAGAGCCATAGGAACTGGTGTTGAAGGGGTTGTCGATGGATGCGGTTTGAGACCAGTAGGCATAGGTCAGGGTCACGGCGCCAACACCCACCAAAGCGGTGATGGACAGGGCTAATTTTGTTGCTTTTTTCATGATAATTTCTCCTCTTAAAAAATAATTTTTTTAGAATTTATAATGTTACGAAGCCACGTTGCTCCATGTGAGAACTGTTTCTGCTTGGGTCATGGTCACGCTCCAATTGGCCAATACCACATCAGCGTCCACTGGGAGGGCTTCCATGGTGATGGTCAGGGAGTAGGTTTTGTCGGAATAGTCGGCGGTGTTGCCATAGCCACCATTGTTGATGGTATTGCTAAAGGAAACACCCGTCATCACCTTGTCAGTGACGTCTTCTGGGGCTAGAACGGAATTGTAATAGTAGTAGTCGCCAAGTTGCGTCCAGTCGTCTTTGAGAGCATCTGTCCAGTTGATGGTGGCACCGTCGTCGGGGTCAGTAAACTCGTTGCCATCGGCATCTGTCCAAACCTCTTTAATGGTGAAGCGAATCACTTGGTCGGTTTCTTCGTGGTTGCCAAACCAGACTTCTTTTTGCTTGGTTTCACCAGCCACCCATTGGTCGAGGGGGTTGAACAATTCTTCCAAATAAACCCCGCTGGCCTTGGTGGACATGGCGTTTTCCACGGTTTTGGTTTGCATATAGTGGATGGTGGCGAACACCGCCACGGTGGTCAGTGCTACGACCAAGGTGGTCACCAATGCGTAGCGTTTAAACTTGCTTCCAGTCATATTGAACTCACCACCTCCTCTTATTGGTCATCGCCCACGTAGTAGACGGTGTATCCATCTTGCGTTGTCATTTGGAACCCGTTGCTTGCGTAGTCGGTGGACTTGGTATAGGTCACATCCCAAGTGACAGAGCCACTGGTGACAGCGCCATTTTTGATGGTGGCATCTGTAAGCGTGCCCTCAACGCCGAAGACCTTTTTTGTGGCATCGCTGTTGACTGCATCCTCATCACTGACTTGCAAGGTTTCCACTTGGAAGAGCAAGGTATAGGTGGCATTGTCTGGGATATCTTCCCCAAAGCTAACACTGGATAACACGTCAGCCGTGGTGTAGTACTCTGGCAACACTTGCTTGTAGTAATACCAGCCGTCGTCATCAGGTGCCCAAAGGTCAACAAAGTCGGTTGTCCAGTTCAGCGTCACGCCGTAGTCACCGTCTAGGAGTTCAGTGTCGGTTTCCCAATACCCAGCGTAGGTGAAGCGAACGAACACAGCGTCTGTGCCGTCATTGGTGAAGGAAACTTGCTTTTGCATGGCTTTGTTTTTCACAATGTCGCCGCTGGGAAATTCTTCTGTAATCGACGTGTCCACTGTGCGACTGCTTAGCACATTTTCCACGCTGACCCTGTGGACATCCCATGCCCACACAGCACCGATGCTACACACCACCAACACCAGCAAGGCACAGGAGAGAATGGCTTTTAATTTGCTTTTTCGGTTCAAAATCTCTCACGCCCTTTCTGTTATTGGTTGGTAAACACGTTGGCCTTTTCGGCACGGTCTTTGAAATAGCCTTGGGATGCGTACGTGTTGGTAAAGGTGATGTGCACCATGTCGCCAGCATTGACGATTAGCTCTTCCCCTGCATCTAGGGCAGCAGGTTCGCTCTTGTTATACACGTTTACACCATCGACTAGGTCGTAGGATTCAACGGTATAGGTGATGCCAGTGAGTGTGAACTCCATGGGCACCGTCTCGCTGACGGTTAGGATTCTGGTTTCACCGTCTTGCATGACGGTAATCACGGGTTTGGAAGTTTCGTTGTGGTTTAAGTCCACTTGGGTGTCATAGTCACCGTCTAGGTTGATGATGAAAGATTGGTCTTTCATGTTGGCGTTGTAGTTGCTCACAACCTTGGTCACATCCACGGTGGCGATTTCTTCCACATAGATGTTGAAGGTGATGTTGTAGCTAATGTCTTGGATTGTTAGCACCGTTTCTTCTTCGCCATCTTCTGTGATAACCACTTGCACCCCCTTGTCAAAGGCCAAGTACAGGTTGCCGTTTGCGTCTTTTTCCACGGTGTAAGTGTATTGGTCTGTGGTGGTGTAAGCCATGGTGTCTTGGTAGGTGTAGGTGATGTCTTGGTCTTGTGAACTCACGCTATCGCCATCGTTTAGCACTTCGGTGTAGACATACTCATAGGTGGCTTCCCCTGTTTGGGTGTAATAGGTGGTGATGGGGATGGTGATTTGATCACCCTCTGCCAAGTCACCCAGCGTTTCCACATAACCCACCACAAAGTCTGCGTTGTTGGTCATAATCAGCTCTGTGCGGGTGACCCGATAGGCTGGGTCATAGTGATTCCATGCCACATACGTCTCGGTGGATTCTTCCACATCTTCAACGAAATCAATTTCCACGGTGTGAGAGGTCACGGACACAGTATTATCAATCAAATCAGCGCCCAGCATCATGGCTTCTTCGTTGGTGGTGTAGGTTTCGTCTTCTAACAAGTCATCGTTTTCGTTGAACACTTGAATGGTGACATCGTATTCTTTCTCTTCAGGTTCTACGGTGACAATCTTATAGTCGGTGCGGTAACGACCGTCAGCCAGCAGCCAGTAGTAGGCCACAATGTAGGTTTGATCGTATTTCAAATCGTCAGTGGCCAGTGGAATGGAACCAGTCCATTGAGATTGGGTGGTGGTCAGTGGGGTGTCTTCGTCTGGCTCTAGGGTATAGCCAGCCAGCTTCACAGCCAAGCCTTCAACGTAAGCCGTGTCATTTTCACCGTAGTAAATCGTCTTCCCTGTGGTGTTCGTATCATCGGTAACAGGTTCCGCCAGCCACACTTCTGTGTTGAGCCACGCCTCTTGGGATGCGGAGAAGTCTGTTTCATTGGTATAGGCTTCAAAGAAGTTGGTTTCGTTGTTGAGGTAGTCCTCTTTCTCACTGGGGAAGCCCATGACTTCCGCTGTTGCCCACATGACCTCACTATCGAAATCATCGATGCCCAGAATCAAATTGTCTTGCAATTCATCCATCATGGTCAGTTCTACATCTTTTCGATGGTCGTACAGTGCGCCGTTTTCCACCGTCTGGTCTTCGCCAGCGTAGACATTCATGAAAGTGACCAGTCGGATGGGGCGTGCCCCAATCCCTTGGGTGATATTGTACCAGTCAACACCAGAGCTGTTTACCGCTAAGGTGTCGGCTGTTTCGTCAATGGTGATGGGGTTGGAGGTGATTTCATCGCCCACAGAGATGTAAATGGTGCCGTCGGACAGCTTCGCGAATTTGCCAGCACCAGAGGTGATTTCCCCATCGGAGATGATTTCACGGACGGTGTCGTAGGTGTATTCATCGCCTTTGTGGTCGCCTTGGTTGGGGCGGTCATACTGCACTTTTTCATCGGTGCGGACGCCTTCTGTCCAGTCGTAACCAGTGTCCCACGTGTCCAGCAGAACGGTGGTGACTGAGGCCAAGGAGAAGTCTTCGATTAGTTGGGTGTCGAGGTCCCCCAAGCAGAGGTGTTATTGTTTGCATCGGAGAAGATGCTCAGTTGTGGGTAGTATTCGTCGGTGTAGACCCATTTCACATCGTCCACCGTGCCCAAATCAAGGGGTGCGCCAACGTATTCGGACACTTTGAGTGTATACGCGGCACTGTTTTTATCCACAATGGCTTGAATTTGATCAAAGTTGTTTGTAAAGCCCACAAAGCCTTCATTGCTAGGTGTATCAGTCAGCCCTGCGCCACTTTTTTCAGTGTCGGTGGTCAGCACCCCTGTGATGCCATTGGTGAGGTTGCCGTTCAATCCTGAGGTATCCACGGTGCTGGTGTCGTAATAACCAGTGACCCATTCACGCATGGCGGTGGTTTGCTTGTCGTAGTAGCAGTTGATGTACACGGATTCGTAATCTGTACCCAAGGTATCATCCCAACCAATGAAGCCGCCCACGACCTTTTCGTTGGTGTTCAAGTCGGTGCTGGTGTTGCCAACTTCGCCAGCGGCGTAGCAGTTGGTGAAAATGTTTTGACCATTGGGGTATCTATCGTAGGCATATTCCACACGGCCAATGAAGCCACCAGAGTAACTGGTTTCCGTACGGATACCTACCAGAGCGGTAGAGTAGCAGTTGGTAAAGGTGCAGTAATTTCGGGTTATGGTTTCGTTATAGGGTTCAGCGACTGATTGGTACCCTGCGTCTGCAGAACCAGTGAAACCCCCCACATACAAAAACCCTTCTACTTTACCAGAGGAATAGCAGTTGGTGTAGTCAGCGCCGTCACCAGCGAAGCCAGTGAAGCCACCTGCATACATGGCAGAGTACATATAGTTGTTGGCGGAGAAGCAGCTGTCAAAGGTGGAGCGGTTGTTCAAGCAAGAAACGAAGGCACCGCTGTGGTAGCCATAACCCACCAAGGTGTTGTTAATGGAATAACAGTTGGTGAAGGCCACGTTGGAGGTGTAGGAACCCAGTGCACCGATGTGATCCATGCCATAAATATAGCTGTTGGAGACGGCGCAGTTGGTGATGGTGTTGTAGCATTCCGTGTCATTTGCATTGCCAGAGTAGAACATATCAATGAGAACCGATACGCAAGAGCCAACAGAACAGGCGATAAAGCCATTGGCAGTTACATTATCAAGTGTAAAGCTACTTTCGGTGTTATACCCCTTCCATCTAAAGAGGGAAATATTGGCGGCATCGCTGGTTCCTAAATCTGGTACGTCACTGGTGCCATTGGATGTCATACTACAGACCAGCAGGCCAGTTTCAAAGTGTAAATCTTTGACAGTGAACTCAACACCAGTGCCTTGCACAAAGGTTGCAAAACCCTTGGTGGTATCACTTTGGTCTGTGAAGGAGCAAAGGTTATAAATGGTATGTCCATTGCCTTCAATGGTGACGGATGTTGTCAGTTCCACACCGGGCCAAGCGTAATTTTCACCGTTGAGGTTGATGTCGCTCATGATGGAGATGGTAGCACCTGGATTGTTGTGACACGCTTCCATGGCATAGAGCAGCTGCGAACCATAGTACACCGTATATGTTTTGGTAGTACTATCATAGTCTGGATAGTAGATAGCCCCCCAATCCGCATCATGGTCATTACTATATGCCCTAGTACCGTCCCAAAGAACTGCACTGGGTGTCCATGCGGTATTCCAAGGAATAACTTCTCCCTCACCCGTCCACACCATGGTTTTCACACGGTTGTGCCAGAGGGTGTTGAGGTAGTCAACCCATGGCCCTGTGATAATGCCCTCGGTAACGCCAGTACCACCAGAGTTCTTCACCGTGGCAATGTTGGCAGTCATGTAATCTTCTAGGTTTTGGGTGTATTCTGCGGTTTCATTCGTGGTTTCCGTAGAGTATGCAATACGAGAGGCTTGCAAGGTGTTATATGCGTCGTAGACGCAATCTTCGCACACACCATCTTCGGTGGAATGACTGCAACTATAGGCTTCAGACTCGGGGTCGCCCACATAAATTTCAGCTGTTGGCATGGTGCCGTTGTAGCCGTATGTGGAACTGGGAGACACTTCACAGGTGTAGGTGTAAGTCCCCAAGGTGTTGCCATCGTAAGCACCGCTCCAAATGACAGGCACATCGATGATGCCGTATTGGATGTTCCCGTTTGCGTCACACACGAACCAAAGGTCGCCTGTGCCTTCCAAGGAACCATACAGGCGGTAACCCACGCTGGCAACGCCACCATCTTCCCCAGCATAATACACGGAGTAAATGACTTTTTCGCCTGCGGCATACTTTTCTTCTGCCTCTGCGCAAACCACATATCCGTAATTATAATAGTCATACATCAAATCCCCAGTGGAGACGTCTCCCAAAGGTGTGGCCTGTTGGAAGGTGGACACGTCCATCTCATTGGGAATGGAAACCATGGCACGCAAGGTTTCTGGCAAGGTCAAATCTACCTCTGTAGAACCAAGAGCTGTCCATTGGCTGTAGGCTAGGTCACTTTTTTCAAACCCCACCAATTTCTCAGGCCACTGAATGGTGCCAACAGCCACCACCACCATAGTCAATATCAACGATAACGCCGTAATCAAAGCAAGACATCGCTTTGAAATTTTATTCGTTTGATTCATACTCATGTTCTGCCATCTCCTTCCCACTCTATACCCTATGCAACAACTTGTAGAAGTTGCTATTTTTTACCAATACGCTTATTTGCTGGGATTTAATTGCCTTGAATACCGTTTGCGGCTTATGTTACTTGTAACATAAGCCAAAGGGGTACCCCTTTGGCTTATGTTACTTGTAACATAAGCCAAAGGGGTACCCCTTTGGGCGGCTGCATTTTCTGCATATTTATTTGTTTTTAATGTTTCGCCATCATGGAACCCTCATCGCTCTTCACATTTGTTACAACAGCGTGTTTTTTAGGGACTTCATGGCTTTTTGTTTATCCCACTCCCTAGTATACGAAAAAAAGTTACATAATAGATACATTTAGCAACCTTTTTGTACAAAGTTATAACTTTGTATTTTTTGCACATTTTTCCATATTTTTACTTGTTCTTTAATATGAATTTAGTGATTTGCAATATTTTTATTGTATATTTATTATTTTTTACATAAAAAATATGAACCATTTTATTCCATTTCCTCTTTTTTACCCTTTAATATTGCAAAAAACATCAACCAGTAGTTTTTGTCATCCCCATAAAATATTTACCAAAAATCTTGCCACAGGATGGAAAAAATTGACCACCTAAGACAATGAAAATACCTTGTCAAACCACACGCACTGTGGTATACTAAAGTCAATTTAAATAGACATAGCGCCGGACAGGGAAGTGCAGTGCAAAACTGCCGCAGTCTTACCTCTACTGTAAGTGGGTCATGCCCACGAGCCAGATACTTGCCAACGCTATGGTAACCTCAGGTCTAGGTGGGACAGGAGGTGAATTGCACGCAACCTTCCCATCTTGGGAAGGTTTTTTTATGTTAGGAGGTGGCATTTGGCCAAGTTAGAACATTATATTACAGTGGGACAAACCCAACTTCGCTGTGGGTATACCACTGGCACCTGCGCCACCGCCGCCACACGCGGAGCGGCAGAATACTTGCTGACAGGCCAGTGGCCTGCACAGGTATTGGTGGACACCCCTGCTGGGGTCACCGTGGCGTTGGAGTTGGTGTCCTGCACCCACGGAGAAGGCTGGGCATCTTGCGCTGTGGAAAAAGACGGAGGCGACGACCCCGACGTGACCCACGGCACACTGGTCTTTGCCCGTGTGGAACGGTTAGAACAAGTGGCGATTGAAGTAGACGGTGGCATCGGCGTAGGTCGGGTCACCCGTGGGGGCTTAGACCAACCCATTGGACAGGCCGCTATCAACTCTGTGCCGCGGCAAATGATAGCGCGAGAACTCCAGAGTGTGCTAACGCAAACCCAATCCCAAGGCGGTTTGCGCAGTGTCATCTCCATCCCCGATGGGGCGCGATTGGCGAGTAAAACCTTCAACCCCCGTCTGGGCATCGAAGGGGGCATTTCGGTGCTAGGCACCAGTGGCATTGTCCGCCCCATGAGCGAAGCGGCATTGATTGCTTCTTTAAAGGTAGAGCAAAACATTTTAAAGGCCACTGGTGTGGAAGATATGATTCTAAGCCCCGGCAACTACGGAGAAACCTTCACCCGTGAAGTGCTGGGGTTATCCATGGACAACAGTGCCACCTGTAGCAATTACTTAGGCGATGCCCTTGACCATGCGGTCACCTTGGGCTTTCGCTCTATTTTATTGGTGGGGCATTTAGGAAAACTTTGCAAAGTGGCCGCTGGTAGTTTTAACACCCATTCCAAGGTGTCAGACGGACGACGCGAGGTACTGGTGACCCATGCCGCCTTATGCGGCGGAGACAGAACGCTTTTAGCGGCACTGTTCCAATCCATCACCACCGATGAAGCGGTGGCCTTACTGAAAGAGGCCCATTTACTAGAGCCTGTGATGGCACAGATTGCCCAAGAGATTCACACCCATCTGAAACGACGGGTGGGTCAAGAGATGGAAATTGAAACGCTGTTCTTTTCCAATCAATATGGTATTTTAGGAAAAAGTCACGGTGCAGACACTTTACTGCACCGTCATGAAAAAAAGGAGATAACAACATGATTCACTTTATTGGCGCAGGCCCTGGGGCTGTTGATTTGATTACGGTACGCGGTGCCAAATTACTAGGCGAAGCCGACGTGATTATCTACGCTGGTTCTCTGGTAAACCCAGATGTGCTGAGCTATAAAAAAGAAGACTGCGTGGTCTATGACAGCGCAGGCATGACCATGGAAGACGTGATTGCTGTCATGGTAGAAACCGAGGCCAAAGGCCAAACCACCGTCCGCTTGCACACAGGCGACCCTGCCTTGTTCGGTGCCATTCGGGAACAAATGGACGAACTGGACAAGTTGGAGCTGACCTATGCCGTCACCCCCGGCGTGTCTGCCTTCTCTGGTGCCGCTGCCGCACTGCAAGCAGAATACACCTTGCCAGAAGTCTCTCAATCGGTAATCATCACCCGTATGGCTGGTCGCACCCCTGTTCCCGAAGGGGAAGAACTGCGGAAGATGGCGTCCCATGGCTGTACCATGGTGCTGTTTTTGTCCACAGGGTTGCTGGAACAAGTGGAGCAAGAATTGATGGCTGGGGCTTACACGTCTGAGACCCCTGCTGCCATTGTCTACAAGGCCACTTGGCCAGAACAAAAGGTGTTCCACTGCACCGTTGGCACCTTGGCACAAACCGCCAAAGAAAACAACATCACCAAAACCGCCCTCATCACCATCGGTGGTTTCTTGGGAAGCACCTATGAACGCTCTAAACTCTACGACCCCACCTTTACCCACGGCTATCGCGAGGCCAGCAAATGAGAACCGCCATCATCGCCTTCACCGCCCAAGGCGGAACGCTGGGGCGGCACATTGCAGATGGCTTAGGCCATGCCACGCTACACGTGCCTGCAAGACTTTCCCAAGCGCTAGGCGAAGCGCCCTATCCCAGTCTGAGCCAGTGGGTGGCAGAGCAATGGGCGCAAGTGGACAGCTTGGTGTTCATCGGTGCCACAGGCATTGCCGTCCGCGCCATTGCCGCCCATGTGAACGATAAATTTTGCGACCCTTGCGTGATTGTTTTAGACGAGCGTGGCCAATTTGTAATCTCCTTACTCTCAGGCCACGTGGGTGGCGGCAACGCTCTGACCCAAACCATTGCCAATCTCACAGGGGGGCAGGCGGTGATTTCCACTGCCACCGATGTCAACGGCAAATTGTCCATCGACGTCTGGGCCAAGGAGCACGGGCTTCACATTGGAAGCCGTGAGATGGCCAAAACCGTGTCGGCCACTCTATTAGATGGTAAGGCCGTGGGTTTTGCCAGTGATTGCGGATACCCTTGCCCTAAGGGTTTGACTGACCAGATACTGGATTTGGGGGTATGGGTCAGCGCAAACCCTGACGCATCGCCCTTCGGCAAAACCTTGCCTCTTATCCCCAAAACCTTGACCTTAGGCATTGGGTGCCGCCGTGGCACCAGCCAAGAGGCCATTGAAACAGCGGTGGGCAATGCCATGGGCACCTATGCCTTTGAGGCTGTTTACCAAGTGGCCTCCATCGACTTAAAGCAAGACGAAGCAGGTCTGCTGGCCTTTTGCCAGACCCATCACCTGCCCTTTATCACCTACACTGCCCAACAATTGCAAGCCGTGCTGGGGGACTTTACCCCCTCCGCCTTCGTCGCATCTGTGACAGGGGTAGACAACGTGTGCGAACGCTCTGCGGTGTTGGCTGGGGGCACATTGATTGTGCCAAAATATGCGCATAACGGGGTCACCGTGGCGGTGGCTCAAACAAAAGAATGAGGATTTAAATATGAAATTGACCGTAGTTGGCTTAGGCCCCGGGGCAAGCTTAGACTTAACAGGCCATGCCCGTCGTGCCTTAGAAGAATGTGACATGATCGTGGGCTATACCGCCTACATCGACTTAATTAAAGACGAATTTTCCCACAAGGAAATGGGAAGCACTGGGATGCGTCGCGAAGAAGCACGCTGTCGCTGGGCTGTGGAAGAGGCTTTGAAAGGCAAATCTGTGGCTGTGGTCTGCTCTGGGGATTCTGGGGTGTATGGCATGGCGGCTTTGGTATACGAAGTGGCTCAAGACTATGACCCCATCGAAATCGAAGTGGTGGCTGGGATCACCGCCGCCTGCGGTGGTGCCGCGGTGCTAGGCGCACCCTTGACCCATGACTTTGCCGTGATTTCCCTGTCCGATTTGCTCACCCCTTGGGATTTGATTGAAACCCGACTAGACTGTGCCGCCCGTGGGGATTTTTCTGTGGCTCTGTATAACCCCTCCAGCAAAAGCCGCCCCGATTATTTAAAGCGCGCCTGCGATATTTTGCTCCGCACCAAATCTGGAGACACTGTCTGTGGCATTGTGCGCAACATCGGCCGTGAAGGCCAAGAAGGCACCGTGATGACCCTCTCTGAACTTCGTGACACCCAAGTGGATATGTTCACCACCGTGTTCATCGGCAACCGTAGCACCGTGAACTTGAACGGCAAAATGGTCACCCCCCGTGGCTATTTGCAACGAGGCACCTAAGATGAAGGCGCTGGTTTTTGGTGGCACCACAGAAGGCCGTGTGTTTTCCCAGTGGCTCCTTGCACGCGGCATTGACACCACAGTTTGTGTGGCCACAGAGTATGGTGGCACCTTATTGTCCCACGGCGCCGACGTCCGTGTGGGTCGGCTGAACCAAACAGACATGGAAGGGCTGATGGCACAAGGATACACCCTAGTGGTAGACGCCACCCATCCCTATGCGGCGGTGGTGACCACCACCATCCAAAGCGCCACACAGGCCGTGGGCTTGCCCTATTACCGCCTTTTGCGAGACGGCGACCCTGAAGGGGATTGGATCGAGGCCGATAGCGTCAGCCATGCCTCAGCGCTGTGCCGCGAACTCACAGGCAACATCCTCCTCACCACAGGCAGTAAAGAACTAGCCCCTTTTTCCACCGAAGCCTTGGTGCACCGCACCTATCCCAGAGTCCTCCCCACCCTAGATTCTCTCCAGCGGTGCTTGGACTTTGGCTTTGACGTGGGACGGATTCTCTGTATGCAAGGGCCTTTTTCCCAAGCATTGAACGCGGCTTTGCTCCAGCAATTTGACATACAAATTCTCGTGACCAAAGCCAGCGGTATGACAGGTGGCTTTTGGGAAAAGGTAGCGGCAGCACAAGCGTGCCACGCAAAACTCATTGTCATCCACCGCCCCTTGCAAGAGACAGGCTATACGCTAGAAGCTTTGCAAGGGCTGGCGATCTTCAACTAACAGGAAGGGCAGACTATGGAAAAAAAGGTATATCTCATCGGTGTTGGCATGGGCAATGCGCAAACCTTAACAGGGCAAGCCAAAACGGCCATTGACGCTTGTGCCCAGCTCATCGGTGCCAAGCGGCTCCTAGAGCCCTATCAAGAGGCAAAGCCTTGCACCACCTTGGTGCTGGCCAAAGACATTGCCGCCTATTTGGAAACCCAAACCCAATTCCCTGTGGGGGTGCTTCTCTCTGGGGATGTGGGGTTTTATAGCGGTGCCACCACCTTGCGCCCCTTGCTAGGGGATTATGACGTGGAAACCGTGGCTGGGATGTCTAGCTTGGTGTACTTTTGCGCCCAGTTGGGCACCACATGGCAAGATGCGAAAATCTGCTCTGCCCATGGTCGTAGCCACAACGTAGTGGGTGAAATCCAGCGCCACAGCAAGGTCTTTGCCTTAACAGGTGGCACCAGCAAAGTCGTGGACATCTGCCATGCACTGGTGCAGGCTGGACTGGGACAAGTGAACGTATTTGTAGGGGAAAATCTCTCCTATCCAGACCAGCGCATTGTCCAAGGCCAAGCCAAAGCCTTGGCCACCCAAACCTTTGAGGATTTGGCAGTGATGCTGGTGGAAAACCCCACCCCTGTGAAAAGCCCTTACGCCGCACCCAGCCTCCGTGATGATGATTTTATCCGCGGCAAGGTGCCCATGACCAAAGAAGTGGTGCGCATGAGCGCCGTGTGCAAACTGCAGATGGAGCCCCACCACATTGTTTGGGACGTAGGCGCTGGCACTGGCTCAGTGTCGGTAGAATGCGCACGGTGCGTCAACGCTGGGGCGGTCTACGCCATCGAACGCAAGGCGGAGGCCTTGGCGCTGATGGCAGAAAACAAAGAAAAATTCGCTGTCTCCAACCTGCACATTGTAGAGGGGTTGGCCCCAGAGGCCTTGGCGGATTTGCCTGCCCCTGACTGTGTATTTTTAGGGGGCACAGCTGGGAATTTAGAAGCCATTTTGGCGCTGATTTTCGCCAAAAACCCCACTTGTCGCATTGTGCTGACGGCGGTGACCTTGGAAACCTTGTCTCAGGCCACCCAAGCCTTTGCCACCTTCGATTTAGCTGACGTAGACATCTGCCAAATCGCCGTCACCAACACAAGAAGCGCTGGTCGCTATCATCTGTTTGACGCACAAAACCCTGTGTGGATGCTCTCAGGTCAAGGACAGGTGGAGCCATGACAGGACGTCTCCTTTTTTGCGCCCCAGCCAGTGGCACAGGCAAAACCACACTGACTTGTGGGTTTTTGCAAGCCTTGGTAAACCAAGGGCTCTCCCCTGTGGCCTTTAAATCTGGGCCTGATTACATCGACCCCATGTTCCACAGCCAAATCATCGGCGCCCAGTCTCGCAACTTAGACCTCTTCCTCATGGGGGAAGATGGGGTGCAACGCAGTTTGTGGGACAACGGTCAAGGCCTATCCATTTTGGAAGGTGCCATGGGTTATTACGACGGCATCGCCATGGGCGACACTGCCAGCGCCTATCACCTTGCCAAGGTGACCCACACCCCAGCCGTGCTGGTGGTGGATGGACGGGGCAGTGCCTTGTCTGTGGCGGCGGTGGTGAAGGGATTTGTTTCCTTTCGTCCAGATAGCCACATCCAAGGGGTGGTGTTTAACCGCATTTCCCCCATGCTCTACCCCAGCCTGAAAAAAGCAGTGGAAGACGAGACGGGGATTTCCGTCTATGGCTACCTGCCCCAAAATCCTGACTTTGTGCTAGAAAGTCGCCATTTGGGCTTGGTGACGGCGGCAGAGGTTTCCACCTTGCAAGAAAAAATGCAGGCCGTGGCCACTCAATTGACCCAATCTCTGGACATTGCAGGGCTGTTGGCCTTGGCCGAAACGGCGCCAGAGTTGACCCCAGCCGCTGTAGACTTGACCCCTGTGGGCAAACAAATCCCCATTGCCGTGGCCTCTGACAAGGCCTTTTGCTTTTACTATGCCGATGCCCTTGCCATGCTAGAAACATTGGGTGCCAAGGTCATCCCCTTTTCACCCCTCACCGACACAGCCTTGCCTGCTGAAGCAGAGGGGCTATATTTGGGAGGCGGTTACCCTGAGCTGTATGCCATGGAGCTGTCCGAAAACACCTCCATGTGCCAAGCCATTGCCAAGGCCATTGACGGCGGTATGCCCACCATTGCAGAATGCGGCGGCTTTCTCTACCTGCACAAAACCTTAGAAGATGCAGATGGGATCAGCCATCCAGTATGCAACGTGGTGGATGCCCATGGCTATGGCACTAAAAAACTGGGGCGCTTTGGCTACATCACCATGACCGCCCAATGTGATGGGTTACTGTGCGACCAAGGGGACGCCATCACCGCCCATGAATTCCACTATTGGGACAGCACCCTCTCTGGGGAGGCCTTTTCCGCCCAAAAGCCACAAAGCAATCGTGGCTGGCAGTGCGCCCACCACACCAAAACGCTATACGCTGGCTTCCCCCATTGTCACATGGGTGGGAACCCCAACGTGGCACGCCGATTTTTGCAAGCTTGCAACACCTATGGGGAGGATTTCACATGACCATCGAAACCATTTGCCAACACATTGTCCCAGCCAGCCAATCCGCTATGGAACTGGCACAAAAGCGATGGAACTCCATCGCCAAGCCCTTGGGCAGTCTGGGACTGTTAGAAGTTGAAATCATCCGCATGGCCGGTATGTTCGGCACCGCCCAAATCCCTGTGCTAAAGCCAGCGGTCATCGCCATGTGCGCCGACAACGGCGTAGTGGCAGAAGGTGTCACCCAAACAGGCCAAGAAGTCACCGCCATTGTGACCGAGAACATGTCCTCTAGGGATACCAGTGTGTGTCGTATGGCGCGCAGAGCTGGTGCCACTGTGTTCCCTGTGGACATCGGGGTGGCTGTGCCATTACAGGGCGAACATATTTTGCAAAAAAACATCCGCCGCGGCACTGGCAACATCGCCATAGAACCTGCCATGACCCGTCAAGAGGCGGAAGCCGCCATTTTGGTGGGCATTGAACTGGTGGGGGACTTGAAAGCCCAAGGCTATAACCTGATTGCCACTGGCGAGATGGGCATCGGCAACACCACCACCTCCGCCGCCATCGCCGCCGTACTCTTGGGCATTGAACCCCAAGTGGTCACAGGCCGTGGGGCTGGGTTATCCGACCAAGGTCTGGTGCGAAAAATAGATGCCATCACCCGTGCCATCGCCGTGAATCAGCCCGACCCCTCCGATGCCATCGACGTGGTGTCCAAGGTGGGCGGTTTGGATTTGGCTGGCCTTGCTGGGGTATTTTTAGGTGGTGCATACCACCATATTCCTGTGCTGGTGGATGGTGTGATTTCCATGGCAGCAGCACTGGTGGCGGCAGAAATCTGCCCCACTGCCAAAGACTATATGGTGGGCTCTCATGCTTCCGCCGAACCAGCTGGGGCACTTTTTGTGGATGCGCTAGGGCTCAAGCCTTTCCTCTTTGCAGGGATGCGACTGGGCGAAGGCACAGGCGCTGTGGCGGTGATGCCCATTTTGGACATGGCGCTGGCAGTATACGACGAAATGTCCACCTTTGACGACATTGAAATTGAAGCCTATCAGGAGAATCCCCAATGATGATTGTAGTCTCTGGCGGCTCTGGCAGTGGCAAGTCTGCCTTTGCTGAGAACTTGGCTGTTCAGCGTCACCCCTCCCCCCTCCAATACATCGCCACCATGCAGGTGTGGGATGCCGAGTGCGAAGCCCGTGTGGCGAGACACCGCGAAATGCGTGCTGGCAAAGGCTTTGCCACGGTGGAATGCCCTTCTGGGCTAGATACGTTGACCCTCCCCACCCCTTGCAGTGTACTCTTAGAGGATTTACCCAATTTGGTGGCCAATGAATTTTTCAGTGACCAGCCACGAGAAACAGCCTCCGAGCGCATCTATCGTGGACTTGACCACATCTATCGCCAATGCGACTTGCTGGTGGTGGTGACCAACGAACTGTTTTCCGATGGTCTGCGCTATGACGAAGAAACCAATGCCTATTTGGCGCTGTTGGCGCAAATAAACCGAGGGTTAGCCGCCCTTTCTACCGAGGTATACGAAGTGGTGGCAGGCCTTCCCATCTGCCACAAAGGAGGACAAGCGGATTGAAATCTCTTTGCATTGCCTTTGCCATGTATTCTAAAATCCCCATGCCCCGTGTGGACTGGGACAAACGTCCTCTCAGCTTTGCCCTGTGCTACTTCCCTTGTGTGGGATTGGTCATCGGGGCTGTGCTTTGGGGCTGGATAACCCTGAGCCAATGGCTAGGTCTGGGCAAGCCTCTGTTTGCCGCTGTGGCCTTGCTGCTCCCCATCGTTTTAAGCGGTGGGATTCATTTAGACGGGTTTTGCGACACCTGCGATGCCCTATCCTCTCATCAAAGTAGAGAGCGAAAGCTGGAGATTTTAAAAGACTCCCACACAGGAGCCTTTGCCATTATCTGCTGCTGTTTATATCTGCTGAGCTTCTTCGCCTGCTGGACAGAGGTGGATTTGGTGGGTCGCGCCCCTTTGATTCTGGCGGTACTCCCTGTGCTCAGCCGCAGCTTATCAGGCCTTTTTGCCACCACCTTGCCCAATGCCAGAGGCTCTGGCCTGTTGGCCACCTTCACCCAACCCATGGATAGCGTGAAAGCACGACTGGTGCTAGGTTTGGAAGTGGCCATTTGTATGGCAGTGATGGTGTTTTTAGATGTGTGGCTCGGGCTGTGGGCTGTGGTAGGTTGCGCTGTGATTTGCGTGTATTACGTGGCCTTATCCCACCGGAAATTTGGCGGTATCACAGGGGATTTAGCAGGATTTTTCCTCCAACTGTGTGAAGTGGGCGGACTGCTCTTTGTGATTTTAGGACAACGATTGGAGACGCTTTTATGAGGTTAATCATCGGTGGCATGGGACAGGGAAAACTGTCTTACGTGTTACATAAAACAGGCTACACTCTAGACGATGTGGCCTACACCCCTGAAGAGGCGGTGCATCGGCCTATTTTCGCTGGGTTAGAAAATTGGAGCACCCTAGACGAGATATCCTTGCTAGAAAAAAACCCCTCTTTGATTTGCATTTGCAACGAAGTGGGCTGCGGCGTGGTGCCAGTGGACCCCACAGCGCGCATCTGGCGCGAACAAGTGGGCAGACTGTGCTGTCGCTTGGCCGTGCAAGCCACCAGTGTAGAACGAATTTTTTGCGGTCTGCCTATGGTGCTGAAGGGAGAAGGCCTATGAACCCACGTGATTGGCTCTTGGCCTTAGCCTTGGGTTTTTGTTTGGATTTACTCCTAGGCGACCCGTACTGGATGCCCCATCCCATCCGCTGGATTGGCAATTTAATCGCAAACCTAGAAAAACCTTTACGGGCTCTGTTCCCCAAATCACCAAAAGGTGAACTGGCGGCTGGCACCGCATTGGTCATTGCGGTAGTGGGTCTGTCTGGTGGTCTTTGCTGTTTGGTTTTATGGCTGTGTGGCCTGCTGTCCCCATGGCTTTCCTTCGGGGTGCAGGTGGTGCTGTCTTATCAGCTGTTGGCCACCAAGTCTTTGAAAGACGAAAGCAACAAAGTCTACACCGCACTCACCACTGGCACTTTGGATGACGCACGCTATGCCGTGTCTATGATTGTGGGGCGAGACACCGCCAACTTAGACGCCAGCGGCATCACCAAGGCCACCGTGGAAACGGTGGCGGAAAACGCATCTGACGGCGTGGTGGCACCCCTTCTGTTTTTGGCTTTAGGGGGCGCACCTCTGGGCATGGCCTATAAGGCTGTCAACACCATGGACTCTATGGTGGGCTATAAAAACGACCGCTTCCTCTACTTTGGGCGGTGCGCCGCCAAGTTAGACGATGTGCTAAATTTCATTCCTGCCCGATTGGCTGGGGTTCTCATGTGCATGGGGGCATGGCTTGCAGGGTTCAACGGCAAAAAAGCCTTTCAAATCTTTATCCGTGACCGCAAAAACCACAAATCTCCCAACTCTGCCCACACGGAGGCCGCCTGTGCAGGTGCCTTAGAAATCCAGCTGGCAGGAAGCAATTATTACTTTGGAAAACTGGTGGTAAAGCCCACCATTGGCGATGACATACGCCCCATTGCACCAGCAGACATTGGCAACTCTCACCGCTTGCTCTACGCAACCGCGGTGCTGACATGGGCTATCGTTTGTCTGGCACCTTTGGCACTGGTGTGGTAAGCCCTTTCCCATATACCATTCACACCTTTCACATCTTTCATACCCATAGGGATGGGGCTTACCCTGTCCACTGAACAATGTAAACAGCAAAAGGAGATACCCATGATAGCATACACCCACGGTGGCGACATTTGGAATAAAGCGCCGGGCTTGGCTGATTTTTCCGCCAATTTAAACCCCTTAGGTATGCCACCAGCTGTGGCATTGGCAGCGGCAGAAGGTGCCAAACAGGCCACCTGTTACCCCGACCCTCTGTGCCGTGACCTCTCCGCCAAAATCGCCACAGTAGATGGCGTCGCCCCCCAATGGGTGCTCTGTGGCAACGGTGCAGCGGATTTGATTTTTCGGTTGGCTGTGGCTTTGCAACCTAAAAAAGCATTGGTCACCGCCCCCACGTTTTCAGAATATGCCCAGAGCCTTTCCATCGTGGGCTGTGAAACCACCCACCACCTGCTGTTGCCTGAAGAAAATTTCACGGTGACAGACAGGATTTTAGACGCTCTGGATCGTGCCCTAGACATTCTCTTCCTCTGCTCGCCCAACAACCCCACAGGCCAACTAGTAGATGAAAAACTGATGCTGGCGATTTTAGAAAAATCCGCCCAGTTTAACATCCAAGTGGTGGTAGACGAGTGCTTTTTAGGCCTATCCACAGGCGGTGTGGGGCTGGCTCCCTATTTGAGCCAATATCCCAACTTGTTTTTACTCCGCGCCTTCACCAAAAGCTATGCCATGGCTGGCTTACGCTTGGGTTATGGCTTATCCTCGAGCCAAGAACTGCTAGACAAAGTAGCCCAATGCGGACAGCCTTGGAGCGTATCCACCCCTGCCCAACTGGCAGGTTTAGCCGCTTTGGATTGCCCTGACTGGGTGGTGCAGGCACGGGCCCTTCTCGCCCAAGAACGTCCACGATTGGTGCACGCGCTCCAATCGCTGGGTTTAACGGTTTATGGGGGGCAAGCCAATTATATTTTGTTCCAAGCCAAGGGCTGTTGCGACCTGAAAGAGCGGTTACTCGAAAAGCAGGTGCTCATTCGCGCTTGCAACAATTATCAAGGTTTGGGCGGAGATTACTACCGCATTTGTATCAAATCTCAAGAAGAAAATCAGCGATTGATCACAGCGTTACAGGAGGTGCTATGATGACTAAAAAACCTATGGCAAAAGCAATTATGGTGCAAGGCACAGCGTCCAATGCGGGCAAAAGTCTGCTGTGCGCAGGTCTGTGCCGCATTTTCACCCAAGACGGATACCGCGTGGCTCCGTTTAAATCTCAAAACATGGCGCTCAACTCCGCCATCACCGCCGATGGTTTTGAAATGGGTCGTGCCCAAGTGGTACAGGCCGAGGCATCTGGCGTGGCCCCTGATGTGCGGATGAATCCCATCCTCCTCAAGCCCACCAACGACACTGGCTCTCAGGTCATCGTCAACGGCATCGCCCGTGGCACCATGAGCGCAGTGGATTATTTCGCCTATAAAAACCAACTGGTGCCTGATGTGATGGACGCCTTCACCACCTTGAGCGAAGAATTCGACATCATCGTCATCGAAGGGGCTGGCAGTCCTGCTGAAATCAACCTCAAAGACGACGACATCGTCAACATGGGCATGGCAAAAATGGCCAACGCCCCTGTGCTATTGGCTGGGGATATTGACCGCGGTGGGGTGTTCGCCTCCCTATATGGCACGGTGAAACTCCTTGACCAAGACGAGCAAGACCGCATCCAAGGCCTGATTGTCAACAAATTCCGTGGCGACATTGAAATTCTCCGCCCTGGTATTTCCATGCTAGAAGAGGTCACTGGGAAAAAGGTGATGGGCGTGGTGCCCATGCTAGACGTGGACGTGGACGACGAAGATTCCCTGTCTGAGCGTCTGGGCGGCGGCAAGAAAATCGGCCTGTTGGACATTGCGGTGATTCGCTTGCCACGGCTGTCTAACTTCACCGACTTCAATCCTTTGGAACGGATGGACGAGGTGACTCTGCGCTATGTCAGCCGTCCTAAAGATTTGGGCAACCCTGATTTAATCATTCTGCCGGGCACCAAAAACACCATGGACGATTTGCGCTGGCTCCGCGAGAGCGGTTTGGAAACTATGATTTTGAAACACGCCAGCCGTGGCGGTGGGGTCATCGGCATCTGCGGTGGGTATCAAATGCTAGGACGCGTGGTCTCTGACCCTGACGGAGTAGAAGGGGGCGGCACCTTGGCTGGGCTTGGGCTGATTCCTTCCGACACTGTCTTTTTGGGTGAGAAAACCAGAACCCAAGTCACTGGCACCTTCCAAGAAGCCACAGGCATCTTCGCCTCCATGGCAGGCACGCCTTTTGAGGGCTACGAAATCCACATGGGGGTCACCACCTGCGATGCAGAGCCTTTGGTATCCTTCCATGACCAAGACGGCAACCACCGCATGGACGGCACCGCCACTGGCAACGTGTGGGGCTGTTACGTCCACGGTATTTTCAACAAAGAAGAATGCGCCGCCGCCGTGGTCAATGCCTTGCTGGTGTCCAAAGGACTCGAAGGCTGTGCCACCACCATGGACTGGGAAACCTATACCAACGCACAATACGATAAATTGGCCGACGGCATGAGACAGGCGCTGGATATGGACGCCATCTATGCCATGTTAGAAGGGAGCGGATTACAATGAATATTGAATTACAGCGCGTAGCACCCAGCGATATTGAAGCACGGAGCATGGAGATTATCACCGCCGAAATGGGGGCACACAACTTTTCCGATTTGGAATTGCCCATTGTCAAACGTGTGATTCACACCAGCGCAGACTTTGGTTACCAAGAATCGTTGGTTTTTTCCAAAGAGGCCATTGAGGCTGGCATCGCCGCCATCAAGGCAGGATGCACCATTGTCACCGACACCCAAATGGCTTGGTCTGGGGTAAATAAGCGTGTGCTGGAAAAATTCGGCGGCAAAGCCGTCTGCTTCATGTCTGACCCAGATGTGGCGGCAGAAGCCAAATCCCGTGGGGAAACACGGGCCACCGTGTCTATGGAGCGCGCCGCCCAGTTAGAGGGCAATGTGATTTTCGCCCTCGGCAATGCACCCACCGCCTTGGTGCGTGTGTGCCAATTGGCAGAGCAAGGCAAGTGTAACCCTGCCTTGGTCATCGGGGTACCTGTGGGGTTTGTCAACGTGGTAGAGAGCAAAGAGTTGGTCATCGCCAGCGACCTGCCCCACATTGTGGCACGGGGTCGAAAAGGTGGCAGTAACGTAGCCGCCGCCATTTGCAATGCCCTGTTATACATGGCCTCCAACAACGAAAGAGAGTAAGGACGAATGATGGATAAGGGAATTTTATACGGCATCGGGGTAGGCCCCGGTGACCCTGAGCTATTGACCACCAAGGCTGTGCGGCTGTTGCAAGAGGCAGACATCATTGCCGTGCCCGACAAGGGCAGTGGGGAAAAAACTGCCTTAAACATTGTCAAAGATTATATTGTGGGCAAGGAATTGCTCTATTGTTCCACCCCCATGACACGGGATGCCCAATTGCTAGACGCTGGCTACACCGCCGCCGCTGAGGAGTTGTGCGCCCTGTTAGAGCAAGGGAAAACCGTGGCCTTCATCACCTTGGGCGACCCCACGGTGTATTCTACGTATATTTACATCCACAAAAAAGTAGTGACAAAGGGTTACCAAGCCCAAATCATCCCCGGTGTCACCTCCTTTTGTGCTGTGGCTGCCCGTTTGGGGCGCTCTTTGTGCGAAGGGTCTGAACGGCTGATGATTGTGCCAGCCTCCCACAAAGAGGTGGACGACTGCTTGCAAGTGGACGCCAACTTTGTGTTCATGAAGGCTGGTCGAGAAATCGGCGCACTGAAAGAAAAGCTCTCTGCATATGATCTCCTAGACGGTGCCGCCATGGTGGAAAACTGCAGCATGGAGACTGAACGTGTGTATGAGGACTTTGCCAAGCTGGAACAACCCTCTGGCTATTTCTCTGTGGTGCTGGTCAAGGGAGGGCAAACCCAGTGAAAGTCGTTATGTCGGGTCTAGATTACTCTCTGGCCCCCATTGAGCTACGAGAACAACTCTCCTTCACCAAAGAATGCGTGGCAGAATTGGATGCCAAAATGACTATGCACCCTGGTGTTTGTGGGTGCGTGCTGTTGTCCACCTGTAACCGCACTGAACTTTACATCTCCTTATTAGACGGGGCCGAGGTGGCTCCCGATGCCCTGCTATGTCAAGTGGCTGGCGTTGACCACGCCCCCTTTGCCCATGCCTTTGTCAGCCGCCACAAAGAAGAGGCTGTCACCCATTTGATGGAGGTGGCCTGTGGATTGAAGTCCCAAATTTGGGGGGAAGATCAAATTTTAAGCCAAGTGAAAACCGCTGTGGAAATCGCCAGAGATGCCGATGCCACCGATGGTATTTTAGAAACCGTGTTCCGCACCGCCATCTCCGCTGGCAAGGCGGTGAAACACAAGGTGCGCCTGACAGGCATCCCCACCTCCGCCGCCCATGGGGGTGTGTTGGCACTGGAACGTGCCATGGGAGATTTGACTGGCAAGCGTGCCATGGTGGTGGGCAACGGGGAAATGGGCCGCCTTGCCGCTGGGTTATTGCGTGACAAAGGGTGCATCGTAACGGTCACCCTCCGCACCTATCGCCACGGAGAAACCATCATCCCTGCTGGGTGCGCTGTGTCGCCTTACGAAGAGCGCTACACCACCATGGACACCATGGACATTGTGGTCTCTGCCACCACCAGCCCCCATCACACCATCAGCTGTGACGACTATCAAGCCGTTCCCCATCCCCCCAAATATTTGGTGGACTTGGCCGTGCCCCGTGACATTGACGGTGCCATCGGGTGCTTGGCTGGAGTGACGCTGTTCCATGTGGACAACATGGGCGTCAGCGTGGGCAAACAGGCCGATACCAAAGCCTTGGAAGAAGTCCAATCCATTTTAGACGAGCACCGTGACCGCCTGCGTCACTGGTGGTATTATCGCAACAGCATCCAAGAAAATGCCCACCCTCGCTTCCCCTTGTTCATCGACTTGTGGGAGAAACCTGTGGTGGTCGTCGGTGGGGGTGCCATTGCCTGCCGCCGCATTGATACGTTGCTGAAATTTGGTGCCAACATCACCGTGATTGCGCCCCACTGGGAACACAAAATGATTGGTGTCACGTGGCTTGCGCGCCCTTACGAACTGGGGGATTTGGACGGTGCGATTTTGGCAGTGGCCGCCACAGACAACCGCAGCGTCAACGCTGAGGTAGGCAAAGAGGCCAAAATCTTAAACATTCCCGTCAGCGTGGCAGACAACGCCAGCGCCTGTAGCTTCTATTTCCCTGCCGTGTGCATGGACGATACGGTGGTGGCTGGTCTGGTGTCCTGCGATGGTGCCCACCATAGCCACACCGCCAAGGCCGCCAAGGCCATCCGCAAAACATTGGAGGAATTGTCATGAGTAGAACCATCCGTGTGGGGAGCCGCGACAGCATTTTGGCTGTGATTCAGTCTAAAATGGTGATGGCGGCCATTGGAAACGCCCACCCAGACCTGCAACTAGAGCTGGTGACCATGAAAACCACTGGCGATAAAATTTTAGACAAAACCCTAGATAAAATCGGCGGCAAAGGTCTATTCGTCAAAGAATTAGACGAAGCACTGCTGGAAAACCAAGTGGATATCACCGTACACAGTGGGAAGGATTTGCCTATGGAAGTGGATGCGCGCCTGCCTTTGCTGGCCTTTTCCCACCGTGCAGACCCACGGGATGTGTTGGTGCTACCCCAAGGGGTCACAACCTTAGACCCCACCTTACCCATTGGGTGCTCGTCTCAACGGCGCACCATTTACCTGAAAAAACTCTATCCCAACATGAATGTGGCCTCTGTCCGCGGCAACGTGCAAACCAGATTGCGCAAGCTAGACGAAGGGCAATATTCTGCTTTGGTGCTGGCTGGGGCTGGGCTAGAGCGTTTAGGGCTACAAGAACGGATTAGCCGTTACTTCACCCCAGAGGAAATGCTACCTGCCGCCTGCCAAGGGATTTTGGCCATTCAAGGCCGTGCAGGGGAAGATTGCAGGTATTTAGACTGCTTTGCCAGCGACGATGGACGAGATTGCGCCCTCAGTGAACGTGCCTTTACACGGCGCTTAGACGGGGGTTGTTCATCTCCTGTGGCGGCTTTTTCCACCGTGGAAGGCGACACCATCACCCTGACAGGGCTCTATGTAGACAGCGACTTGCGCACAGCACAAAAAACTGTGACAGGCAAACGAACAGACGGCGAAGCTTTGGCCATTGCCTTGGCCGACCAATTAAAGGAGGAACTCTCATGAGCGGAAGCGTAACCTTAGTGGGGGCTGGCCCCGGCGATGTGGGTCTTTTAACATTAAAAGGCCGCGGTGCCATTGAAACAGCAGATGTGGTGGTGTATGACCGCTTGGTGAGCCCAGAAATTTTGGCGCTGATTCCCCCAGACACACGCACCATCAACGTGGGTAAGGCCTCCTCCAATCATTTGGTGCCCCAAGAGCAAATCAACCAGATTCTTCTGGACGAAGCCTTGGCTGGCAACCACGTGGTGCGATTGAAAGGAGGCGACCCCTTCCTGTTCGGCCGTGGTGGCGAAGAGTTAGAACTGTTGGTGGAACATGGAGTGGGATTTGAAGTGGTGCCCGGCATCACCTCCGCCATCTCTGTCCCAGCCTACGGTGGCATTCCTGTGACCCATCGGGACTGTTGCTCCTCTTTGCACATCATCACAGGTCACGCCCGTGCAGGCAAGCCTTTGGAAATCAACTTTGAAGCACTGGTGGGAACAAAAGGCACACTGGTGTTTTTGATGGGGGTCAGCAGTCTGCCCCAAATTTGCCAAGGCTTGCTGGATGCTGGCATGGCTGGCGATATGCCAGCGGCTGTGATGGAACGGGGCACCACCCCTCGTCAACGCCGTATTTCTGCCACCTTGGCCACCCTGCCCCAAGAGGCAGTGGCACAAAAAGTGGAAAGCCCAGCCATCATTGTGGTGGGCAAGGTCTGCGCCTTGGCAGAAGACTTTGACTGGTTTGATAAATTGCCTCTCAAAGGCAAGTCTTTCATCGTCACCCGCCCCAAAGAACGTGCTGGCACCTTGAGTGGACGGTTGCGGAGCTTGGGCGCACAGGTCAGCGAATATCCTTGCATTGAAACCGTGGACATCACCCCTTGTCCTGCCATGGACGATGCCCTTTCTCGTTTGAGCGAGTATGAATGGTTGGCCTTCACCAGTCCTGCTGGGGTGGAAACTCTGTGGCGGCATTTGCGCGCACAGGGCAAAGACACCCGTGCCTTGGGCGGTGTGAAACTAGCAGCCATCGGGGCTGGCACCGACCGCACCCTCCAAACCCACGGCTTGCAAGCCGATTATATCCCAGAGGTATACGATGCCCTTCATTTGGGGCAAGGCCTTGGGAAGCTAGCCACTGGGAAAGTCCTGATTCTCCGCGCCCAACAAGGGTCTCCAGACTTGACAGAAGCCTTGGAACAAGCTAAAATTGAAATGGATGACATTGCCATTTACACCACCCAATACGAAAATCCCCAGTCTGCACAACTGCGCCAACAAATTGAGACTGCGGAAACTTGGGTCACCTTCACCAGTGCGTCCACGGTCAAGGGCTTTGTGTCCTCTGTGGGGGCTGACGCTGATTTTTCTAAGGTGAAGGGTATTTGCATCGGCGCCCAAACAGCGCAAGAGGCCCAAACCTATGGCATTGCCACCAAAGTAGCCCAAAAGGCCACCATCAACAGTATGGTCGAGACAATTTTAAAGGAAAATCTGGAGGAACCATCATGGACTTAACCATCAGACCTCGCCGCTTGCGTGGAAACGCAGGGATTCGTGCTTTGTGCCGTGAGACACGGATGTCTCCCGACAGCCTGATTTACCCCATTTTCGTAGACGAAACTTTACAAGGCACCCGTCACATCGACGCCTTGGACGGACAATACCAATACGGCCTTGACTCAGTGCATCTGGCCGTGGAAGACTGTTTGGCCGCTGGGGTGACCAAGTGCATTTTGTTTGGCCTTCCTGCCAAAAAAGATGCCATCGGCTCCTCCGCTTGGGATGAACATGGCGTGGTGCAAGAAGCCATTCGCCGCATCAAGGCCAAGTATCCCGATTTTTACGTCATCACCGACGTGTGTATGTGCGAATACACCGACCATGGTCACTGCGGTGTGCTCCACGACCACGACGTGGACAACGACTTGACCTTAGAAGTTCTGTGCAAAGAAACCTTGTCCCATGCCATGGCTGGTGCCGATATGGTGGCACCATCTGACATGATGGACGGCCGTGTGGCCGCCATGCGCAAAACCTTGGATGATAACGGGTTCGAGAACGTACCCATTATGGCCTACTCTGCCAAATATGCCTCCGCTTTCTATGGCCCTTTCCGTTCTGCCGCTGGCTCATGCCCCTCTTTCGGGGATCGCAAAAGCTATCAAATGGACTGCCACAACCGCAAAGAAGCCCTCCGCGAATGCGCCTTAGACGTGGAAGAAGGGGCTGACATCATCATGGTGAAGCCTGCTCTGTCTTACTTAGATGTCATTCGGGAATGCAGCGATGCCTTCGATTTGCCTATGTGTGCCTACTCTGTGTCTGGGGAATATGCTATGATTCGCACCGCAGGCCAAGCAGGTCTGATTGACGAATATAAAGTGATGTGTGAGAGCGCCGTGTCCATTTTCCGCGCAGGCGCCAATATACTCATCACCTATTACGCCAAGGAATTGGCGCAAGCTATGAAAAAAGGAGACATTGGATAATGGATACTTCTGCAACTCTGTTTGAACGGGCACAACGTGTGCTCCCTGGCGGGGTCAACTCCCCTGTCCGCGCCTACCGCGCCGTGGGCATGGCACCACGGTTTATCACCCGTGCCGATGGCACCAAGATTTATGATGCTGATGGCAAGGAATACATCGACTATGTGTGCTCTTGGGGGCCTATGATTTTGGGTCACAACCACCCTGCAATTCGAGAAGCCGTGGTGGCAGCCACCATGGCTGGGCTGTCCTTTGGCGCACCCACTGAACGTGAGATTGAAATTGCGGAGCTGATGGTGTCCATGGTGCCCAACATCGAAATGGTGCGTATGGTCAACTCTGGCACTGAAGCGGTCATGTCTGCTTTGCGCCTTGCCCGTGGGGTCACTGGTCGGGACAAGCTGATTAAATTTGAAGGCTGTTACCACGGGCACAGCGACTGTATGTTGGTGAACGCTGGTTCTTCTGCGTTGGCTGGGGGACACCCCTCCTCTGCTGGGGTACCCCAAGGCGCCGCCAAAGACACCTTGACGGCACAGTTTAACGATTTGTCTAGTGTGGAAGAGTTGTTCTCTGCCCACGACGGGGAAATCGCCGCCATCATTGTGGAGCCTGTGGCCGCCAATATGGGTGTGGTCACCCCCACCGCTGGCTTTTTGCAAGGCCTGCGCGCTTTGTGCGACAAGCATGGTGCATTGCTGATTTTTGACGAAGTCATCACTGGCTTCCGTCTGGCCATGGGCGGTGCCCAAGCACACTTTGGCGTACGGGCTGACTTGGTTACCTTCGGGAAAATCATCGGCGGTGGTATGCCCGTGGGCGCTTATTGCGGGAGCCGTGCTTTGATGGAAACAGTGGCACCTTGTGGCCCTGTGTACCAAGCTGGCACTCTGGCTGGTAACCCTGTAGCCATGGCGGCAGGCCTTGCCCAACTGCGCTACATCAAAGACCACCAAGAAATTTATCTCCAAATGGAAGCCTATGCCCAAAACCTAGCCGCCGCTATGACCAAGGCCGCCCAAGACACTGGCGTAGCCATGGCGGTGAACCAAATCGGCTCTCTAGTCTGCCCCTTCTTCACCCCCACCGCCGTCACCTCTTTTGTGGACGCCAAGGGCAGTGATTTGGGCGCATATGCACGGTATTTTGCTGGTATGCTAAACCATGGTGTGGCGTTGGCACCTGCCCAATTTGAGGCCATGTTCGTCTCTGCCGTCCACACACAAGATGACTTTGACAAAACCGTCGCCGCTGTACGGGCAACATTGTCCGCTATGGAAGGCTAAGTCCTCATCTTAAACATTGGCAGGTAAACAGTGTCCTACCACTTCAACAGGCACCTATCCCTTCGACCCAACAAATGACCCAGCGAACTTTGGATGTTCGCTGGGTTATTTTACAATTCCTAATAATAAAGAGGGTAGCGCAAGCGCTACCCTCTTTTTTCATTGTTTGAAATTATCTGCCACGTGTGACAAACTCTTATTTCACGATACCCATCAGGTTGTCTGCCAATGCGCAAGCGGTGACAGCATCTTCAGAGTAGTTTGCGCCAATCTTGGTAGCATAGTCAGTGGACAAAGGAGCGCCGCCAACCATAACCTTGATGTCGCCCATGCCTTCTGCCTTCAATGCTTCCACGATTTCATCCATGGTTACCATGGTGGTGGTCAGCATAGCGGACATAGCCACGATGTCAGGCTTGTTTTCCTTGCAAGCAGCAATGATTTGTTCCTTGCCAATGTCAACGCCCAAGTCAACCACATCATAACCAGAGCCTTGCAGCAACATCACGCAAAGTTTTTTGCCGATGTCATGCAAGTCGCCAGTAACGGTGCAGAAAATCATCTTACCAGACTTTTGAATGTCACCTTCAGCCATCAAAGGCTTCAAGATTTCCATGCCAGCATCCATTGTCTTAGCAGACAATAGCACTTCTGGAACAAACATTTCGCCTTCTTTGAACATGATACCAACAGAATCCATACCAGCAACCAAACCCAGATTCATGATGTCTTCAGGAGTTTCTTCGTCTTCCAGTGCTTCTTCCACCAGTTCGACTACATCTTCTAGTTCACCATCTTCTACGGCGGTTTTAATCTTTTTAAAAATCTTACTCATTTCTATTTCCTCCGAAATTTATCTTAAACCGTATTCGACTTCTGCATCCTCAATGATTTTTCTAATTGTCTTAGCAACATCATCGGGCAGCGGAGTTGGAACGTGATTTTCAAGAATCCATTGTGCCTTTTCATAAGCCACTTCATCGGTACGCTTCCCGCCAGATGCTCTCCAAGCGTCAACGGCTTGTCTGTCAAACAGCGTGGAATGAGATTGAATTTGTTTGTAGTTTGCGCTTGTGTGAGGATGTGAAACAAATTCGCCGCCCACACCCACTTCTTTGGCGACTCCGAGAGAAATCGTCTCTGCGTTTACTTCGAAGCCGTTTAAAGTGTGAAGGACCATCTTATAAATTTCAGCATCAATAATCAGTTGAGCTAGATCAAAAGTCATACCCATTTCCAACATACCAGCACCGTAAATCAGGTTAGCGCCACCCTGGGCAGCCAACAAAGCTGTTAATGTCTTTTCGTGAGCAGCTTGAGAATCAGGAAGTTTACTGTCTGCCTACCCACCGGCAACAAAGCTGGGCAGTAAGTAATATTGAGACAGTTGGGCAACAGCGTTGCTAATCAAGCCCAATTCAGGTGCACCAACAGGGGTGGTCAAGCAACGCATATCCATGATGGTGGTGGAGCTTGCATAGAAGCAAGGTGCGCCCTTGCTGGTGATTTGGCTCAACACCACAGAAGACAAGGTTTCTGCATTGTGAGTGACCAAGGTACCAGCAATGGTAACAGGTGTGGTTGCGCCAGCCAGTGCCATGGAGATGATGTTGACAGGCACACCATATTCGGCAGCCAGCATAATCACATCAGAAGCCATGGGGTTCAATTGCAAGGGGCTGGTAGGGCAAACGTTGAAGGTGACGATGGGGCGTTGCTTCAGGTTTTCAACACCGCCCACTGCAGCGCCAGCCATTTCGATAATCTTCTTGGCATTGACTTCGCCATCGGGGCCGATGAAGATGTGCTTAGAGGTGTTGGTCATCAAGGCTTCCATGTTTTGCAGAGCTTGGATATGACCATGATAGTCTTGAGAAGCCACGGAGCGATAGGCGATGGGCAGGACGTTTAGATAGTCCACAACCTTTGCATTTCTGCCCACGTCTTCTTTGGTAGAGCGGCGGTATTCTTTGGTATAAGGGTCAATGGTGTTGACGCCTTCACCGAAGTTGATGAATGCCACCTTCCCTTGTTGAATCATGTAATCCTTCTTGGGGTCACGCCCTGCCAGCAACACTGTGGATGGTGCAGAACGCACGCATTCTTCCACCAGATGTGCAGGGAATTTAACAATTTCACCTTCCACGAAGCAGCCGTGCTCAGCGTACTTATTTCTTGCCTTTTCGCTTTCAACTTTGATACCAGTTTGGCTCAACAGCTCGAGGCTTGCTGCATGAATTTGATACAATTGATCATTGGTCAGTTTGTTGCTTTTTGCATAAGCAGATTCAATTACATCCAAAATATTAGGTGCAGCTTTGGATTTCTTAGCCATTTTTTTATCCTCCTCTTAATAATAATTGATTTTTAAAATCACTGCTAAAAACTATATTAATAGATACCCAAAATATAGCTTAAACGCCTAGTTCTTTTTCGTAGCCCTTGATCATTTCTTCGATTTGTTCCTTTGCACCAGGAACCATAGGTGCCACTTGGTGATTTTCAAGGATCCACTTTGCTTTTGCATAGGCCTTATCAGCAGCGTTGTCACAGCCTTCGCTAGTCCAACGGCCGCGGGTACGTCGGTCGAAGCAATCGCCCTTAGATTGGGTGGACATATATGCAGTGGTTTGCTTTTGGGTCAAGAATTCGCCAGTTGGGCCAACCTTTTGCATCAATTCCACAGCCAAAGTTTCTTCGTTGACTTCCATACCCTTGAGCATGGGATAAATACCAGCCATGACTTCGCAGTCCATCACTAGCTTTGCATAGTCCATGGTCAGGCCGAATTCCAATGCGCCAGCACCTTCAATGAAGTTTACGCCCCCAATGGCAGCGGTCATCATGTTACGAGTGGCTTCGTAACCAACTTGTGCATCGGGAACCTTACTATCAGACAGAGCACAACCCATGTAAGTGGGCAGGTCATATCTTTGAGCCATTTTGGACAGAGCGGAGGTGAGCATAGCTTGTTCGTAAGCACCGCAAGCGCCTTGTGCAGTTTTCAGATCCATCAAGGTGCTCATGCTGCAATAGATAAAGCGTGCGCCCTTTTTCACCAATTGGGTCAACACCAGCACAGACAGCACTTCTGCGTTATGTTGCACCACAGTACCTGCCAGAGTAACAGGAGAGGTTGCGCCAGCCATAGCCATGGAGATACAAGCGGTAGTCACGCCAGCTTTTGCGCATTCGGTGGAAATTTCGCAGCATTCTTTTGCAATTTCCAGAGGGCTGGTGGGGCAAACCCAAATATTCAAGAAGGGTCTTGCCTTCAAAACGTCCATACCACCCACGGCCACAGCTGCCATGTCGATCATGCGAATGCAGTTATCTTTGTTGGCAGCGCCGATGAAGATAGACTTAGAAGTACCTTCCATGCAGGCTTGCAGGTTGTGCAGTGCTTGCACGCTGCTTGGATAGTCGGTGCAGACGAAGGGACGGTCAACCACGGTGATTTCGTCCAAATAGTCACAAACCTTCACGAATTCGTAGTTATCCAACTTGGTGGAATCTCTGTGTTCCTTGCTTTCCAAGTCGATGATGCTCACGGTTTCACCGAAGTTGGTCAGGCTCACGCTGTGTTTGTAAGCAGTGAAGTCTTTTTCAGGAACACGACCGTAGAAGGTCAAAGGTCTAGCCGCAGTCTTAATGGCTTCTTCCACCATGTAAGGAGGCATTTTGACAATTGCAATATCGCCACGATATTCCACAGTTGCGCCGTTTTCTTCAAACAACTTAGCAGCTTCCAAGGACCCCACTTGCACACCAGTATCATTCAATACCTTCAAGGTGGCAAGGTGGATTTGTTCTGCATCATCATCTGTGATGACGCTTGCTCTCAATACCGACTTGTAAGAAGGTTTTTTAATGTACTCTCTTTTGTTGGTCTTTTTTTTCATGGTCGTTTCCGCGCAGTAAACTGCTTCCTTTCAAAATATAATACTATAATTTTATAAGAACCTTTAGAACCATGCGTTTTCACGCAATCACGCCCTAGGGCGCACTGCCACCCCCCCGCTTACACAGGGGGGCGACCAGTTTTACAAATTAAAATTTGTGGTTTTTGAGCCACTTGAACAAGCCCACATAAATGAACGCCAAAATAAACAGGAAGGGAATTGCTGTGAGAATAGAAATCATTTTGATGATATTGAAGTCAGCTTCCACAAACATGATAGCCAGAGGCAACAGAGTCAGAACAAAGCACCAGAAAATTCTGAGGAACTTGCTGGGGTCGCCATTTTCATCCAATTGCAAGGTTGTGGTTTGTGCCAGAGAAAGGGATGCAGTATCCAGAGAAGATGCCACGAAGCCCACGATCATAACAAGCACCACAAGAGGAATGATGACTGAGCCACCGGGAAGCAAAGCATACACTTGGAAGATAGCATCTTGACCCAAGCCTTCGTTTACCAAGCCAACCACGTCAACAGTACCGTTCATGTATGCGTCGATAGCGAAGCTACCGTTGACGCCGAAGAGCACCCACACGCCAGCGCTGATACCCAGCAGAGTTGCCAATGTCAATTCTTTAATGGTTCTGCCCTTAGAGACCTTAGCAATAAAGATACCCATGAAGGCAGTGTAGTTCAAATAGAAAGCGATGAAGTAAATGGTCCACCAGTCGGGGAACATACCGCCGCCAATGGGGTCAGTAAACAGGCTCATGCGGACAAAGTTGTCTGTCATATGACCCAAGCTGCTGACGATGTTATCCATAATGAACACACTTGGCCCCATGATGAACAGGTAAGCCAACAGAATCAAGCAGATGATGGTAGACATATTACTAATGCGTGCCATACCTTTTTTGGTGCCCAAGAAGGAAGTGATGGTGAAGACCACTGCCATAGCCAGCAAAATGCCAACTTTGACGCCGAAGGTCAGTTCAAGACCGAATGCTTGGGTTAAGCCAGCGCCAGCCAGAGGCACTGCCAGACCCAGAGTGGAGCCCAGACCGCCGACGATACCCAAAATAACGATGAATTCAATGACTTTTGCGATAATGACTTTCTTAGAATCGGAGACTTTATCGCCTAACATTTCATTGAAAATTGCACTAATTTGGAAGAATTTAACTTTTTTAATATACACAGCATATGCGATGGCAATACTGATGGGGACATACAGAGATTGCATCCCAATGCCCCAATGGAAGAATGCGTAAGACAAAGAAGTATCCAGTGCTTCAAAAGAGCCAGCTTCCATATTCAGACCTGGGCCACCATAATAGCTTGCCCATTCTGTGAAGGACCAATAAATAGCAGCCGATGCCAGAGAAGCCAATGTCATCATGGAAATATAGCTGAACATAGAGTATTCAGGTTCGCTATCCCCCAACTTAATGTTGCCATATTTGCCAAGAGCCAAATACAAAGAAATGCCAAAAGATGCAAATGTAAACACCAACATAATAGAGCCAAAACCAGAGATTGCGCTATCGAACATGGCTTGGATTACATTGTAGGTGCCATCAGGTGAGAGCACCATCAAAATAACCAGAACCACTTGGATCCCCACACCTGCGAGAATCAACCCTAAATCGTATGTTTTCTTACCGCCAGAAATTTTTGTACCATTACTCATAAAACCATTTTCCTTTCCTTATCCACTGATATTTCCCTTAAATGTATTAAAAAACTCCCCTTTAAGTCAGTGATACTATGCCAGACAGATATCCATAGAGAATCGCTCCTATTTTGCTAGGAGTAACTCTTTGTGATCGCTCGCGTCTTTGCAAATGTCATGGGATTCCCCACAACACACCAATCTCAAAAGGAGAGTGCTTAATATGATCTTTTAGTTTATAAAGTTGGTTTCTGCGGCCATCTCACCGCCCCTATGATTATCCGGTTTCTGCCCACCTTTGAGCAGCCCTAGCACCACCAAATTAGTTTCCACAAAATAGGGTGTGCGTCTCAATAATCCTTTATAAAATAAAATTTAATTGTAAAATAAAAGTATTTGTTTTTCACACGGCTTTACCACTGCGCGGCATAAGCCTAATCGCTTTTTGAGCCTGAAAAATCGGTTGGCTTAGAGGGTCTCCACCCTTCTAGGTCTCTCCCATTGGGGAGCATTTGATAACGGTATCATACACCAGATTATTGAAATTTTACGACCTGATGTATTACCTATTTAGTGTACCACATTTATCCATAAATGTCAACAAAGTTCTGGCATTTTTGCCCATTTTTAGCGCCTTTTTTTATGATATTTAACTAATGAATCGCAGTTGACATTTATTGAAACGCCCATATCGCTAACCGCGAATCGCGAGTCATAGAACGTGATTTTTTCACGATAAACTCTCTATATGTTTCTGTATTTTAAACATATAGAGAGGGCTAGACCCATGCGCGACATAAATTTGATTGCCATCCGAAATTGAAGAAATAATCTCAGGCTCATGGATGCCCATAGCCCGATTGGGTTTTACACAATAAGTGGTCACTGTGCAAATTAAAGCCATTCTCATGGCTTTAATTTGCACAGTCATAGAACCACAGTAAATCCTGCTACAACCAATTATTTTCCAGAATAAGTGGAACTTATTCTGGAAAATAATTTAACGTCTAAATTAAAAAGACATATTTTTCATGTAATTGGCTTGGAACGTTGGGCTCGTGGACAATTCCACGTGTTGGATGGTGCGAGAAGCCTCTTCCATGCGGCGCAAATCTTCTTGATTCATCAAGGCCATTGCACAACCCACACCAGCGGTGTTACCAACGGAAACCAAACGCTCTAAATCAATGTTTGGCAACAAGCCCATGTCCACTGCACTTTGCTTGTCGATAAAACTGCCAAATGCACCTGCAATATACAGTTGTTCGATGTCTGCAACGGTGGCATTGACTTCTTCTAACAAACACACAATCCCAGCGGCAATGGCACCCTTTGCCAATTGCACTTCGCGAATATCTTTTTGGGTGATGACCACATCTGTGCCGCCATCTTTCCCGTAAGACAACACAAATTCTCGACCCATTTCACCAGTGCGGCAACGCTGACAAACAGCTGCAGGCAAGCCCTTGGCTTCTAGTTCTTCTTGGGTTGCCATTTTGCCTCTTCCGTTGACAACCTTATTTTTCACCATTTCGCCCACAGCTTGAATCAGCCCTGAACCGCAAATGCCCACAGCAGCGGCATCGCCAATGGTTTTAATGGTGACATCTTCTTGAATTTGCACTGCTTCGATAGCACCTTCTGCAGCACGCATCCCATGATAAATGGTCGCGCCTTCAAAAGCAGGACCCGCCGCCGTGGAACACGCATACCCTACGCCTTCTTTTGACATGACAATTTCACCATTGGTGCCGATATCGATGAGTATGATGAGACCGTTTGCGGTCTGCATCCCAGAGGCCACCACCCCAGTGGTAATATCGCCGCCCACATGGCTTGCGATGTTTGGCACAAGGGTCACGCTGGCATCAGCGGCAAATGACAAGCCCAATTTTGCAGCTTTGAACACCAATGTGCCTGTATAAGAAGGTGTAAACGGAGAAACTGCCAACAATTTGGGGTCATACCCTGCGATGATATGAGACATCGTGGTATTGCCACAGATTGTACATACTTGAATTTGGCTGGTTGAAATCCCTTGGATTTTACATAACTTTTCTGCCACAGTTTGCATACAGCCTGTAACCAAGCCTTGCATTTCTGCCAGCTTTTCTGGATCCCCTTGACAATAGGTAATACGAGAGATAACATCAAGGCCATGCTTATTTTGGGGATTGGTTTGCGCGTCTACCCCCACCTGTTTTCCTGTTTCTCTATTCCAGAGAATCCCCACCAAGGTGGTGGTGCCGACGTCAAACGCAATGCCATATCCTTCTTGACCAGTGGTAGGTACAAAATCTGCTGGATAGTGTAGCAACCGTGTTTTGCGCTGCGCCGCACCAGCCATGTTATGGCCATTTTGGCAACGCCCACAGGTACTACAAATCCCTGTGCACTTAAACGTTTGTCGTTCATCCTCATGTGTATTCATTTCTATTGTCCTTTCTCAACTATTGCGTATTTATTTATTTTTATAAAGCATACAAAGTCTACAACTGGCTGCGCTACCGCGACATTCGCCGCAAGCCGTTGGAAGGGGTGTATACGCTTCATCCACTTGGAATATGATGCCACCGCTGGATTTTACAGGTTCTATAAATCCTGTGCTCCGAATGGTCACACCCACGCTATTCCAGTCCACTAAGTTTTTCAACTGGTTCATGGCCACCACTGGCATACCAAAATACCCAGGGCCAAAATGTTCGCTACAACGGCTTTCCTCAGAAAGCACCCGATCCATATAATGTTCTGCCTCTTCCACGAATGCTGTGCCCCAAAAATCGTAGTACACTTGATCCACCATGGAGCGCTCTGTGCAAGCAAAATCCCCAGCAGTGAGCAGATATACATACGCTCTTTTAATATGAGCCGTTTCCAGCCGAGAAAAAGCTTTGCATTTAAAAGTTTCACCTTGAATTGTCAAGGTTTCGCCCTCAATCGACACATCATCATATCCCGTGATGGCAATTTTCAACTCAGCCCGTTCTTCCACTTCTGCACGCAAGGAATCAGCAACTTTTCTCATCCGTTCGTACTTGGCGCCAGGGCGATCCAAGCCAGAAACAGACAACACTCGTTGATATGCCTGCTGATAAAACGTGGTTTTATCCAATACAATCGATTCTATCATAAACTATAACCCTCAATATACCTCTAACACCAGTTTTGATGATTTTTACTCACATATACAACGGAAAAATAGACATAATACCGACCAATACACCCAAAAAGCATACTGGTCGGTATTCAAATGCCATACTATACCTATGGTGTGCTATTGCTTATTTCACACAAGCCTTTACTGCTGCCAACAATTCATCTTTGTTGGGAATCAGAGAAATAAATGCTTGTTTCCCATTGATGCACATGGTGGGCAAATTAGCGATGCCCATCTTCATGGTACGAGCAATGTCTTCTTTGATGAAGTATTTGTAGACACGATATTCAGCGTAGTCTTTCATTTCTTCGTAGGCATCCACCACAGAGGCCAGCATGTAAGTACAAGCGGCGCATTGGTCGGGATCCAACAAGAACAGTTCGATGATGACTTTTTCAGAATTTTCGTAGTCAGGGATTTCTACTTCGATATCAGCAAAAGCACTGCCTTCGTAGTTTTTCACCATTTCGCGGCATTGTTCTGTGTTTTTCACAGCTTGTGCGCAAGCAACGGTGTTTTCCTTGGGGGTATCATAAGGCATATCGCAACCGGGGCTAACAATGAAGTTGGTCTTATCGGCCACGCTGTCAATCAAATCGATAACAGCCTTCATGTTGTCTTGTTGGTTGCCATGCAACATGGTGGTGGTCAGGGGGATGTTACCACCCATGGTGATGTTGTATTGGTCAGACACTTCTTTCGCTGCAGCCAAATTGACGTTTTCGTCAATAGAAATGCCATCGGGACGCATTTTGCACATCACTTCAATTTGCTTGGTGGCGTTACCGCAAACAAAGAAGCTAGAGAAAGCGCCTTTGCTACGAATGTAATCAAAGACAGCAGTGAAGCTATCGCTGAGCAAGTTGGCAATCATTTTGGGGGACACTTGGCTCACCAAGGGATCCACCACAGCAACGATATCCATGCCAGCTTCGATGTACAGCTCTGCCATACGGCAAGAAACTTGACCGCAGAACTCCATCAATGCCTTCACATAAGGCTTGTTGGTCATCATGTCCATGAAAATATCTGTGCCACGGAGATGGGAAGCCAGTGTGAAAGGCCCGCAAATCAAACCATACAGCGCCACATCATCGCCAAGTTCTGCCTTGGTTCTTCTCATGGCATCCAAAATCATGGGCAGACGGCCAGATTCTGCGGTAGGCAGGGTGCACAGGCAAGGAATTTCAGTGGTACCAGCCAAGGGGTGAGAGACAACAGAAGGGGGGTTATCTCGTGCCCACAGCAACTCACAACCCAGAATTTCGGCTTCCACTTGCAAATCGAAAATAACAGGCAGACCATCTGGCATATACAGCTTGTAAGTTTCCTTCAGAGACTCCACAATGTAATCTGCATTTTGCAGCATTTCCATTGCGCTGTAGCCTTTCAATTGTCCGGCGTGTACACCAGCGAAGGGTACCCAAGGGGTGCTTTCCAGTGGTTCGTGGCGCAAGGCCTTAAAAATTAACTCTTTACCCATGTTTATAATTGCTCCTTTTTTATCTTCATAAACCCATCCCTTCATACCCGAAGGCATGAAGGGATATGGGGACTTTTATAATAACGTTTATTGTTTAGATTAAGGTGCCAGCTTTTTCTACGCAATCAGCTGCATCTTCGGAATAGCAGTCAGCGCCAATCTTTTCAGCCCAGCGAGAGGTGACAGGTGCGCCGCCAACCATGACTTTGTATTTTTCACGCAGGCCACGTTCGGTCAGCATATCGATGACAGTCTTTTGCACGGTCATGGTGGTGGTCAGCAGTGCGCTCATGCCGATGATGTCAGCGCCAACTTCTTCAGCCTTAGCCACGATGACTTCGGGATCAACGTCACGACCCAGATCGTAGACCTTAAAGCCGCCAGCTTTCAGCAGTGCGCAGCAGATGCCCTTACCGATATCATGGACGTCGCCTTGCACGGTACAGAACACAGCAGTGCCGCTAGTTTCAGCAGCGCCATCGCCATCTACCATTTGTTCTTCAATACGAGCAGATACAGTTTGCATGATTTCTGCAGCGTACATCAAGTCAGGCAGGAAAACTTCGCCTGCGCTGAATTGTTCGCCCAGTTCTTGCATACCAACACTGTAACCGTTGGTGAGCAACTCCGTCAGATTGTATTCAGCAGCAATTGCAGCATCTAGGGTTTCGTAGGCCAGATCCTCATCCATATCCAATAGGGAGTTAGTAGCTTGTTGGCATAAAGTTTCCAGTGTCATAATTGTATCCTCCTAATAATTCTCATTTTATTCCTTGGGAATGTTTCCCTTTATGGTAGTATCATAACAGGATTTTACAATCAGGTCTATATCCACAGTTCACAGAAAATCCACAAAAAAATGTTCACGATGTACATTCAGCACATACGTGAACATTTTTTCTTAGCAAAAACACTGTGAGGTCATTCCTTTTTAAACCCCTGCATATACCGCAACAAATTGGCATATTCAACGTTGTCATCCCCGATTTCTGGGAATAAAAAGCGCTTGATTTTAAAGGCCAGTCTTAAATTGAAGCAATAATTTACGTCATTCAAGTCCCCATCTAGCAATTGCTCAATTTGTTGGATGCGATTTTTCACGGTGTTGCGATGGAAAAACATCTTCTCCGCCGTGTCTCCAATCATCATGTTGCAATTCAAATAGGTTTCCAACGTATCTAAAAGCACCGTGTCCCCCTCATGGTTGTCGGCTAAAAGTGGGCCTAAAATGTCCACAAACAGCTGGAACAACTGGGTTTTTTCTGCGGCATAAAACATTTGATACACGCCCATGTCTCTATATAATCTGCACGCATTATAGCGCTGACACCCCCGCAAATTATCCACAGAACGCTCGGCTTCCACAAGCTTTTCTCGAAATTGATGCAGATCCGCGAAGAGATTACTCCCCCCCACTACCAAGCAAATATCCGGGAACCGCGCTTGTGCCGCCTCTAGCCCACGCTGTAACGCGCGTTTCAACATTGCATCCCAATTGGCTAAGTCCTTTACATCCACCATGGCCACAATGTCCCCAAACTCCAAAGAGCTAATATAGAATTTTCGCTTCTTTTCAAATTCCACTCGGAATATATCGTCTAACTCTGTGCGTAGCTGTCGCAAGCTATGTAACCCCATTTGTGCCACATACTTCTCAGGCTCCACCACCCCTATTTTAATGATAATATGCTTCATTTTCTGGTTATAGCCCAAAATAAACATCTGATTTTCATAGATGGGGTCATAGTCATTGCAAATCAAATCGTGCATCAGCTTGTCTTTTGAATTGAGGCCACCTTCCAGCAAAAACAATTCATGGTATATCTTGGTTAAAATGGAGGAATTTTTCGCGGCAAAGGGGAAAATCATCAGCGGGAATTTCAGTTCATCCGCCAAGGCAATCACCTCTGGGGGAATCCCTAGAATATAGCGCCCCATGGCAATGGCCAATCCTGCCCCACCTTTTTCTTGCAACTTTTTTATCATATCACACAGGTCAGCTTGGATATCTTTAATGGCAATCCCAGAAATCAGCACAATATCCCCATAGTTGATAAAAGACCATGGGTCTGTAATATCAATTGTCACAATACCCCGAATGAGGCAATTGCATCCCTTTTTCCCACCTATGACCTGAAATTGCTCTGTTTCAGGATAGCCAAGAAATTGCTCATATCGCATGTGCATGATTGTTCCTCCTACAATATAAATTAAGGTTTAAGGCACGGCTGCCAGCCGTGTCTTTTGTCTTTTTGTTGCCTAAGCTGTTAGAATGGGAGAGAACAGGTCTGGCTCTGTTTTCCGAGGGCTTACACGCCCGCAAAGGAGTCCGCCAGCCGCCTCTCTCGTTCGCAGCATTCGATTTGCGCAGGTTGTGCCACCAAGACTGGTGCGTTCGTGTCACTCAGGAGATTGAACAAGCAGCGAAGAAAGCGGAATGCCTAATCAAAATACATGGAGGAAACAATATGAACGCAGTCGGAATCGATATTTCCAAAGAATTCAGCGTGGTAGCCGCCCTGCGGCCTATGGGTGAGGTGGCGCTCCCACCTCGTACTTACCAGCACGACAGCCACAGCATCGACGTACTGGCGCAGGAAATTCTTGCGTTGGGTGCGGACACCCGTGTCATCATGGAGGCCACTGGTCGTTACCACGAACCAGTCGCCCAGACACTGAGCCAGCACGGTATCTACGTCAGCATTCTCAACCCACTACTCATCAAGCAGAGCGGTGGTGGCTCCATCCGCAAGGTTAAAACCGACAAAGCCGATGCCCTAAAAATCGCAAAATACGGGCTTGACAATTGGGTGGATTTGCGAGAACATACACCTATGGAAACCATACGACAACAATTAAAGCTCTGCACACGGCAGTACAATTTGTACATGAAAACCATTGTTTCATTGCAAAACAACCTAATTTCTCTCTCGGATAAGACCTTTCCAGGCGTCAACGAGCTGTTTTCTAGTCCTGAGCGCAAGGATGGTCATGTCAAGTGGATTGATTTTTTGGCTACATTTTGGCACTGTCACTGCATTGCAACCGTCAGCGAAAAGTCCTTCACAGACCGCTATCAAAAATGGTGCAAGCGAAAGGGGTACCATTTTCAACCCAAAAAGGCGGCTGAAATTTACGCAAAAACCCAGAAAATGATTGTCACTCTGCCCAAAAACGACTACGCAAAATTGTTGGTTGTGACGGCGGCCAAGCAACTCATAGCCTCCAAAGAAACCCTCTCTGAGATGAAAATCGAGATGAACCGCATGGCTAAAGAGTTGCCCGAGTACGACACCGTCATGGCGATGTACGGCGTAGGCGAGGCCACTGGCGTACAGCTGATGGCGGAGATTGGGGATGTGCGTCGCTTCGCCCACCGCAGCTCCATTGTGGCGTTTGCAGGGGTGGATCCGTCGGTCAACCAGTCAGGCAAGCAGACCTCTCAAGGCGGAAAGACCACCAAACGTGGCTCGCCCCACCTGCGCAAAACGCTGTTTCAGGTGGTGTCTACCTACGTCAAGAAGAAGCCTGAGGACGAGGCGGTGTACCAGTTCATAGACAAGAAACGTGCCGAGGGCAAGCCCTACTACGTCTACATGACGGCCGCACAGAACAAGTTCCTGCGGATTTATTACGCTCGGGTCAAGGAGTGTATGCTGGCTCTGGAGACCGCCAGCGAGGGCTAAGTGACGCTAATTTCATAGTTTTTCAGGTCAGTGATTACACCTTCTTTCTCTGGCCTGTTTTGTTATGCCTGCTTTGTCATCTCACAATTTTTGTGAGATTTTTTCATTTTAGGGCTTGACTTTTATTTACAGGACTCCTGTTCTGTATATCTGCGCATCTAATCAATCTTATTTCACATTCAATCTAGCGCCATCTAAAAATGCCGTGCTTTTTGCATAGCGATGGATGCCCTGCTGGCGCTCACGATACATCAGTAACCGCTCTAAGCCGCTACCAATGCCCACCCAGCTGCTGTCAATTTCCCATAGGTCATCCAAGGGATGGGGCCCCATAGAGCTAGAGGCTAGCTCTAAGCCGTTGCTACCCACAATATCTAGCCCCAAACCGTAGACCACAGAGTCTTCTTCTTCCAAATGGTAGTCCTCCACCTGTGCCAATTCCATCAGCAAGGCAGCATATTCTTTCAAGCGTGAAACGCGCTCTTCTTCTGGTAAGCCCCACTCCACCAAATTTACCATGGTAAACTCCTTGAGGTGGGCATTGCCCTCTGTCTCTTTGCGAAAGCAAGAACCAATTTCAAACACACGCACAGGTGTTTTCCCCAATTTTAGCAATTGGCGAGACACTTCGTATAAATTGGGCGCCAACATAGGGCGCAGACAGGTTTTATTGCTGAGCCAAAACACTTGCTCGTTCAAAGGATGGGAACTGTCGATGCTCATGCGCTCTAAAAAGGTTTTGGAAATAATGGACGGGGTGGTCACTTGGGTAAACCCACGGTCACGTAGCCCCTTTGCAATGGCTTCTTGCAAGGCGCACAGTTTGGGCTGGTGGATTTGCTCCATCAGGTCTAATAAATGGGCTTTGTTTTCTCGGCTCAATTGTTTTTCAAGAGGTTTGTAGACCCCTTCTCGCTCTTGGGCTGTTTCAAAGGTCATGTCCAATTGGTCTTGCGACAATCCCAATTCAGTCAATCTATTTTTTTGTGCTGGGCTGTATGTAACCATCTTCCTCACCGCTCTCTTTGTTCTTATGTTCTGCTTCTGGCACTGTCGGTAAAGACAGTGGACGAATATTTAGACAATTTCCAAGCTGGGATTTTGCAAGCTGGGCAAGGGCAGGTACACCAGCGATTGCGCAGCCAACGGGCACTGCGGCTGTTTTTGGAATCATATACCAAAAACTCTTCTCCGCAATGGGTCACAACGTGGAGGCGGTTGCCCCGTTGCTCGATCACCTTCACCCCATGCAACACCCCTGAACGGGAAGGCCAGAGTTTGATGCGATCCACCAGCGCAAACATCCGCTGATTTTTATACACATACCGTTTGGTTTGGTCGCTTACACTTTTATCCATGTTCTACCTCCTGCATATGCACGCACTGGCATAACATCGCCAGCGTCCCCAACTCTAAGGTGTTGTGAATCACGGGAATGGCGTCCGCCACCTCTGGGCGCACCCCCAAGGGCACCCCTGGCGCCGAAACGACCACCCCTTGGTCAAGGTCTTCCAAGCCAATAAACCCACCAGCCGTGGTGGCATCTACAACGCCGTGGTAACCATGGTAGGCCATATCCCCTTCCACCCACGGGCAGTGGACACGCGCCGCTGTCAAGCGAGCTTTTTCGCTGTCAATGTCATAGATAACAGGGGCTTGTCCCAATTCTAGCAGTCGCTGGGCTGCGCTTTCCCCCACAGGCCCTGCCCCCAAAACCAATACGGATTTTGGGGCTTGCGGTTGCCCCATGCCTTCGTAGAGGGCTTGGGCGAAAACCCGACCTGTGCAATATCCATTTTCAGCATAACCTTTGCACCCGACATTGAACATCAGATAGCAATCATCGTCTGCCATAATAATCATATCTGCATTTTGGGTTTGCGCTTCTAAAACACCACCTAAATCTGTTTTCTCCGTGATGTAGGCCTCAAAATTGCAATGGCGGAAAATCCGCACCAATGCTTGGGAAAATCCGCCGATGACCCCTTCCCCACTGGTAACGGGAATCACAGCAATTTTACAAGCAGCTGGTAGACGTTCCACCTCCATGGCGCGTTGTGCCACGGCCAACATGGTGGACCCTGTTTGCCATTGAAACAATTGCTCATAGGCTAACAATGCGTGGGTCTCCGCAAAAATATCCCCTTGTGTCAATCTTGTCATGGGCATCCCCTTCTAACATGTTTTTTTGATTTCCCCCTGCCTCAGGGCTGGGTTTCTACAAAACATCTCTTTCCAATTTTCTGCTCTATTGCATCAATGCAAGTTAAAAAGTGTTTATAGGCTCCTTGCTCTGTCTGCCCCACCGTCACCATAATGGCGCACCACTGGGATTTATCAAGTGCATAATCGGTGATGGCCATTTCTGCGCCGAAGAAATCATCGGCTATGTCCATCTCCACACAAGTACCCAGCACGTGTTCACCCAGCACCCGAATCTCTTCCTCGGTCACTTGGATTTGTTGGTACAGCGCCACTTGCTTCACGGTGTCAGGGGACGAAAAATCTCCTTGAACAAGCCGATCCACCAAGTTCATCCCTGTGGCATAATAAATGGCAACGGGTGTTTGGCTGGGGAATCTGGCGTCGATTTCCAACATATATAGCGTCCCATTGCGGTTGATGACCTCAATGTCAAAAATACCAGCGATGGCAAAGTGCTTGGCCAATTTTTCTGCCATAGACTGTAGTTGGGCGGATTCCTCTGCCGTAAGTTGAACAGGCGCCACAATGCGTTTGCAGTCATAGCCTGCCCCAAAGACCACTTGGGTCATCAATGACGTGGTATATTGGGTTCCGTCTCCAATGACTTCTAAGGAATAAGACGCACCTTCCAGATATTCTTCTACAATCCATGCGTCTCTATCTGCCCCAACCAAGGCTTCCACCTCTTCAGGTGTCCACGCTTGACAAACCCCTTGGCTACCACTTTGATTGTTGGGCTTGACGATGACGGGATAGTTGCAGTGGGGATAGTCTTGCGCCGCCGGAATCTGTAATTGTTGGAACAAATCTTTAGACGCTTTTTTAGATTGAGAGATGGCATAGGCCGCCTTTTGATACAACAACCTAGTTCCTGTTTGCATATGATAGACTTCCAATTGGTTCAAGGCCAATTCATCTTCAATGGCTGGGAACACCGCATCCGCTTGGGCAAATAACTCCACCATAACCCCTTGATCCCACACATCTGCTTGCACAAATCGATGTGCCAATAATCTTCCCGATGGATTGGGGTTATGATCCACCAATGTAACGTGATGACCAGCTACTTTCGCCAAATACATCACTTCCATGCCTTGTAATTTGCCCCCGATGACCAGTATGTTCATGGGCGCAAATCCTGTTTCCGCTTGGCAATCCAACGGGTGTAATCTGCCACATCGGCACCTTCTAAGCCACAGTCTTTGATAATCTCTTGGATGCTGGCAATGGTGCGATTGCCCTCGTCAATGTCGCACTCGGCGTGAGCCACGCCAGCCAACCCTTCTTCTGGGGGAATGATAGATGTAATCACATTGGCGCCAGCTTGCAACCGCTCTGCAAGGCCTGCGCGCCCCTCCACATCCAAAGAGGCAGGAATCAAACAGTGGGGATATAAAATCCGCATCACCGCAATGTTTAACAGTTCTTGGGTTGCCTCATTGGTTTTTTGATTGGCCAGAGGCGTTTGCTCTTGGGGGATAAACGTCATGGTACGCACTTGACTGGCAGATAGGCTGCCCATCTCGCGCATAGAATGCACCAAATCTTCTGTGCATTCGCCAATGCCAACCAGCAGCCCTTCCTCAATCAACATCCCACAGTTTTTGGCCAGAACCTTGGCCTGATACCGTTGGTCATAATCTTGGTCTAAGCGCAATTTGGCAAATAAATCGCGGTTGTGGGTCTCTTGATACAGCGCGTACCATTCCACGCCAGCTTCCGCCAAGCGCTTGATAAACCCATCTGACACCACACCAGGCGACACCATCACAGGCAATTGGGTTTTGGTTTTTACCGTTTGGATTAAATCAAACAGCTCTTCTTCTTGGTTTAAAAAATAAGGGTCTTCCCCCATGGTTAAGTCAATGAGATGAACACCAGAGTCTTTCAAGGCCAGTGCCGTTTGCAAAATTTCCTCTTTGGTTTTGCGGTAGCGCTTCAAGCCATGGTTCTCTTGGCGGAAATAACAAAAGCTACAATTGTTTTTACAATGGGTTGAAAAATACACAAAGCCGTAGTAAAACACTTTGTTGTCAAAATATTGGCTACGCAATGCTCTGGCTGTTTGAAAAATCTGTTCTAAATCGCCAGACTCTCTGGCAGACAACAGCGCCAACACCTCTGCATCGCTCAAGGCTTTTTGCGCCGCCGCTTTGTCTAATATCTCTTGCATCACCATACTGTTTTTCCTTTACATCTATCAATATCAAGTATCGTGGCAGCCCAAGCGACCGCACACGCTGTTTTTGGCCGTATTTTCTTAAAAAAAAGAATACAATGACAAAGTATTGCATAAAGCCACCTTGTCATTGTATTCTGCTCTTGGCGAAGAGTCCCGGCGTTGCACCCAGCTGTACGGATTTAGAGTCCGCATGATCACTCCGATCCACCCTCCACGTCGATCTTTATCATTTATATGGCGCTTTTGTGTGCACTGTACCCTGACAATTGCATCCGCCATGTAAATTTTAAAAATTGTGTGCATGAATTAGCAATTACAAAATGGCGCAAACCCATCTACCCACCAAGATTGGCAGTAGAGAATTCCCGTATTCTACGCTGATTCATATCCACACCTTCTTTATATTGGAAGTCCAGTGTCTGTCCACCCTCAGTTGATTGTTCTTGGGGTGGCGACACTCAATACAATGCAGTTTACCACTTTACTTAGCAAAAAGCAATAGTCTATTTGTCATAATTTTTCAAAAATATTACAACAGATTTTTAATCTTTAATGCAACAATGAGTTGCGCTCGCACTTCCCAGCTAGATAAGGGCATCTCTAGCAATGCAGAAATTTTTTCCAGTTTTTGATTCACAGTGTTGCGATGCACGTGCAATTGTGCTGCCGCTTGCAACACGCTGCCATTGTGATCGAAATAGGCTGCTAAGGTGGGAATTAAATCCCCATGATTGGTGCGGTCATAGATTTCTAATGGATATAACGTGTTGGTATAAAACTCTTTTTGCCGGTCATAATTGTCTATACCAGAGAGCAAATGATGCAAACCCATCTCGCTATACGAAAATACAAAACCGCGCCCTTGTCCATCTTGTTGCAGGCGTTGCGCCACCGTGGCTTGCTGATAGCTTTTGCTGATGTTGTTCAACCCCTGTATCGTCTGCCCAACCCCCAATGAAAACGCGGTTGCACTTTTTAAAATAGATTGCACTTGTAAAAACAAATTCTTTGCAAATGTCTCCAGTTGTTCTGCGGGGTAGTTGCACAGCAGTATCAACATTTTTTGCCCTGCAACGTATATGGACAAATTGCCAAACCCACGCTGCGCCATCTGCCCTTGCAGGTTGCCAGCCATTGTTTCTAGCGTTTGGCTCGTCGCCACCAAGTTATACTCACTGTGAAATTTCACTTGGCAGATGGCATAATTGTCTTCCTTGTGAAAGCCATTCTGGGTCAATGTATGCAAATAGGCGCTCTCTTCTTCTGGATTCACAATGGCGTTGTAAAACGCAGACGCCACCTTTTGAGACGTGTCTTCTTGACGCATAATGGCATAGGTGATGACGCGGATAATATCTTCCATATGAAGCTGCCATGGCAGGGAGAATAACGGCACGTTATGGGCGTCACAATACGCCAACACATTTTGCGGTATTTCTTCGATATAAGGGCCTGGGAACAAAATAACAGCCGAAACATGATGCTGTTGCAAAGACTCAATCATTTGAAGCAGCGTGAACGAGGGCTTTAACCCAGCCCCTGTAATCAGCGCCAATTCCTTCCCCGATAAAAACGGACAAGATTCTTTTGTCTCCACAATATGTGCCCATGAAATGGGATTGGATAGGCCGTTTTCACCAGCCAATAAATTTAATTTTGTATGAATGGTTCGCTCTACTTTTTCAATGATGAGACTCAGCTCTAACATATGCTTACCGCCTTATCAAAATTAGCCACTGCCCCTGCAGAAAGCTTTGTCTGTATTCTAACATCAATTTACTGGAAATGCCAATGATTTTTTTATTTCCAATACTTGTAAAATACAAGACGCAAGGCCACAGAACCCAAAAACATACAAAATCTGCTGTTTCTTGTAAATAATATGCCACAGCACACAAATAAATATGTTTGCGCACATTGCTTGAATAGGTAATTTCTTCTATACTTATGCTATAGGCACGTTTAGTATAAGTTTATACACAGTGATGCAAAGGAGTATTACAGTAGCTCATAATTCGAAATGGGTTATTGTGATTTTTTTATAAATATTGCATCAAATGAAATACGTGTTTCAATTTTCAGAAAGGAAAGCAAGTAATGGACAACAAAAAATACTTTACCCGCATGGGTGACGGCGCAGCAGTTGAGATGACTTATGACGAAATCAAAGCTGATGTAATGGCCGGTATGGAAGACGCCATGAAAAAAGGCAAATCCGATCCCCTCACCGATGACGAAATCGGTCAACTGATGGAAATTTTGACCATGCCTGAAAAGAATGTAAGCGTAAGACGAGGTTTCGAAGGTATTACTACCTTTGATGCTGGTACTCTGAAGCTTCCCGTTCGTGCTGGCATCCCCGTGGACAGAATGACCACTTTGATGATTCACGAACGCGTGCTCTGCTCTGACACCATGGAACTTTGCACCACTGACTACAGCTATAAGAGCATCAAGAACTTTGTGCAAGAAGAAGCCATGACCATGGAGTTCTCTCAAAACAACTGTATCATGCCCATCTATTATGGCGCTATGCCAAACGTGGGTCAATACACCCAACCTGATGGCCCCATTGCCAACTGGTCTGAATTGTTACCCAACGGCAAAATCAAAGAAGCACAATTGGCACAGGAGGAAGCTGTGGAACACGCAGTGAAAGATATGATCTTCATTGCTTCCGCTATGGCAGAAGCCGGTGCTGACGGTATCCAATTTGACACCTGCGGTGCCAGTGGTGATGCCGACTTGCTGGCCGCTTTGAAAGCTGCTGAATACGTCAGAGAACATTATCCCAACACCAGCATCGCCATGGGTATGGCCAACGAATTTACCCTGGGTATGCACGGTCGTTTGAAGTTCCACGGTCAACGTTTGGCTGGTAACTTCCCCGCTCAACAAACCCAAGCTGTTATTGCCGCTGGTGCTAACACCTTCGGTTGCGTGGTCAACACCAACAGCAGCAAGTCCTTTGCTTGGAACTTGGCTCGTTCTTTGACCTATGTGAGAATGTCCACCAAGACTTCCTCCATCCCCGTTCTTCCCAACGTGGGCATGGGCGTTGGCGGTATCCCCCTGACCAACACTTCCCCCACTGACGCAACTACAAGAGCTGCTAAGGCTATGCTGGAAGTCGGTAAGGCTGACGGGTTGTAGATTGGTCATGGTGACGCATTTGGTATGGCTGTCATGCACGAAATGGCTGCAGGTCTGGGCGGTATGCGTACTGCTGGTGACTTGGTCGCTCGTATGGTTATGAAGGGCATGAAGATCCAAGAAGCCAAAGAATATGTTGCTGCCAAACTGCATTGTAGCGTTCTCGATCTGTCGGACTCTGCTGCTATGAAGGAGATCAGAGAATCTCTGGACATCGGCACTGTTTTGGATCGTAGCGGCGCTTCTATGGGTATGGAAGCCAAGTTTAAGATTGCAGAATTGCTGGATATCACTATCCCTTCTGTTGAAAACTTCAAGAAAAAAATCGGTTATAAATAAGCATTACATTACAACGTGTCCCAGAGAAGCGGCCAGGGCGTCGCTTCTCTGGGACACGTTTTTTTATTGGCACAAGCAATGCTAAAAAACGTGAACACCCATGGGCGCAACAATGCCCACGGGTGTTCACGCTTTGTTTTTAAGCATCTTGATATGCGATAATCTCCTCATCATAAGAGGGAATGATTTTTTGATTGGGTGGCACAATCAAAAATTCCTCTGGATTCCACGCCCCGTTTAAAAGCTGAAAAATCAGCCTTGTGTCTCCGGGGATTTCATCATACTTCCACTGGTGGCGCTCCGCCATTTTTTTGGTGCTTTCTTTATAATAGTCAGCATTTTTCGTCACGGTGTCTATGTACGTCACCTGTTGGTAATGGCTTTCCCAGCCACCCAGCGCCTCGTATAAGTATGTGCCACGTTTTTCACCGTATTTTTGGATATACTCTTCTTTATTTTTCAACAAACCCAAGGCTTGCGCCGTGGTTTTTAAGGCATTGTCCCCATCGATGTCTTTTTCTAGCCAACCGGGGGATTGATAAAAGGTGCCTCCGTTGTTGTCAAAATAAGTTTGATACCGCTGATGAGACCCCATAAACAAGGCAATACAGTCGTGCACCTTTGGCACAACAAGAGGGATGGGGGCGGATAGGGTTTCAATGCCGTTGCTACAGAGGCCATAGCCCAATAAAATGGCATCGTATTTTGTGGTATCAATGCTGTCAATCTCTGCTTGCAAGGCGCTTTGCATCTCAGGGGTTTTCCATTCATGAAGGTCACCCGACATGAGTTTTACATCCACCAAGGTGTCGATGTTCTCACAACATACAGCCACTTCTTCTCGCATAATCTCACAGGCTATCAAATAATATCGTTTCAAAACACTACCCCCATCTATCTCTCTAGGATTAGATTGCCGTTACTATATTTTACCATTATAGCAACTCAGAATCCCAAAGTCAATGCACCAAAAACAGGGTCAAGCCCTTGCCCATTCCCCCGTCTGGTCACACCGCCCGTGCCCGCACCCCCTCTCGGTAGAGCACTTGCACCGCACCATCGTCACTGCTCCCTTGGTGGAGTTGGCTGTGGGTCAAGATTAAATTGGCTAGGGTTTGAGGGTTTGTCCCCTCCCAACCAGCCAGTAAATTTTGGAGCCATTCATCTTCCACCCCATCGCTGATACCGTCACTGAGGAGCACCACAAAACTGTGTTCTTCCACCTGCAATTGAGTCATGTCTGTGGCTGTCTGCCCCATGCCCATGGGCAATGTGTGGCCTGTGATACGGCGCACCACCCCTCCTTTTTTCACATAACTGGGGGCGCCACCGCATTTATACAGCGTGGCCTGTCCACTGTCTGGGTGGCAGATGAGCAAATCCACGGTGGAAAACCCACCGCTGGCACTGGCACGGAGTGCCATGGCCGCATGGAGGGTTTTCAGCGCCGCTTCTGGCGTAATCCCCCCTTGCAAAAACTGCCGTAACAAGCGCACCATCAGCGCCGATTCCTTCTGGGCATCACCGCCACAACCCATGCCGTCGCAGAGCAATAGACACAAGGTGCCATCGTCTGTTTCAAACCCATCGATAGTGTCGCCGCATAAGGTTTCTCCGTCTTTGGGGCGCAAGACCGCCCCCACTCCATAGCCCTTGTTGCTGGCCATGGCTGGTTGCACGCTACCCAAGCCTGCGGCGGTGGCGGTGAGCAAATCTGATAACTGGGCATATTGTCCACGGGCACTGCGCCGTGTCTCCTCAATTTCGCGGCGATATTGCTTGCGCAACAGATAGGCCGATAGCTCTGCGTTCAGCGTCTGTAGCAGCTGGGGAAAGTGAATGCACCGATTGGAAAATTGGGGCGAAAAATCCTTGGCCAGCACCCGTCCCCGCTCCAAGAGAAAAGGGGTCGCATCGTTAAAGGCATTGTGGGTGGTGGCGTAGTCTTTTTGCCAACACTGGGTGCAAATGGTGCAGCTGCGACACACCTGCTCCGTGGCGCGGTCAAACACCACGCTGGGGTTTTCCTCTTGCACCGCCATGGTGTTGCGCGCCATGCTTTCATACAAATCACGCAAGGCCGTAGCGGTTTTGTTCAATTGGCTCCGCAGTCGTTCCACAGTGGCATTGGTTTGGGCAGACACAGGCGGTTGCACCCGTTTTCCCCCAAGCAAACGCTGGGGAATGCACCAATACAGCGCCATGGCACCCAACGCTTCTAGCGCCACCACAGCCCCTGACCCTTGAGACAAAGTCAATGCGGCAAAAAACACCGCCACGCTGTAGCCCAAGCCTGCCACAATCCGCCCATAGGCCACCAAATAGCCCCCTGCCATGCCCCCCAATCCATAGGCGGCAGAAAACACCAGCCCACCACTTTGGGCAATCAAATCCGCCAGCAACCCTGAGAGCAAACCCACTGTACCGCCGTGGGAACATCCCCGTTGGCACGCGGTATACAGCACCAAGGCCCCCAAAAACATACGCCCCACCGACAACCCGCTCACCGTGAGCACACTGCCAGCCAAACACAGACAAATCCCCAAATACAGCAGGCTGTGGGGGCTAAAGCTAGGATTATCCCCATCTAAAATAGGGCGCAACAGCCCCACTGTCACCCCCACCACTGCAGTGGCACACAGGCACAGCCCCCATGCCACATTGGGGGATAGGGATTGAATTAAGTAAATACCATTGACAGCAAAAAAGGTGGCCATGCTCATCATGGGCAGTGGCAACGTCTTCGCCATCCACTTAAAATCCCCCAGTGCCGAGACCATGCAATAAAACAAAATACCCACGGCAACACAGGGTAAGGCCGTGGCAAAATCCATCCACAGCATGGCCCCTAGCACCAAGCCCACCAACGCCCATAAGCCACCGCCCCCTTGGCCTGAAGCCGCCACCGCTCCCAAGGCCAAAGGCGCATAGCCATCTCCCATCCGATAGGCCACCAACCCAAAGGTAAGGGCGCACCGCATGGCGCATCCCATGGGCACCTGCCACCGTTCCATCCGCGATTGTTGTCGTTCCACACAACCCCTCCTTGTCCAACTCTAAATTCTCCACCTATGGTAACAGACGCCCTGTGGAAAAATTCGTCGCACCAAGGCGAGTGTGGAAAATTTTGTGAATTGCTGTGGAAAACACAATCTGGCGAACTGTGAACTTTTCTCCCACCCCACTGCCATTGGTGGACTTTTCCACAAAACCGTGGTACAATGAGGAAAAACTGGTGCTGTGCACCCATTTACGAGGTATCTTAACTATGCAAATCGGCAATGTAAGCATTGATTCAAAGCTGGCGCTGGCACCTATGGCAGGGGTCACCGACATGGCCTTTCGGCAAATCTGCGCCGAACAAGGGGCTGGCTATACCATCACAGAGTTGATTTCTTCCAAGGCTCTGTGCTTCCAAGATAGAAAAACCCTATCCCTGTTGGAACAATTCCCCGGTGAACACCCCAGCGCTGTCCAAATTTTCGGTTCGGACCCTGCCTGCATGGCAGAGGCGGCACAAATCGTGCTGGAAAAAGTGGATGTTGCCATCATCGACATCAATATGGGCTGTCCCATGGGGAAAATCGTCAATAACGGCGACGGTTCTGCCCTGATGAAAACGCCCCAATTGGCGGCTGACATTGTCCGTGCCGTAGTGGATGCGGTGAAGGTCCCTGTGACGGCAAAGTTTCGCCGTGGCTGGGACATGGGCAACTGCAACTGCGTAGACTTCGCCAAAGGCTTAGAAGATGCTGGCGTCTCTGCCGTGGCTGTCCACGGACGGACACGGGCGCAAATGTATTCTGGACAAGCAGACTGGAACTGCATTCGCCAAGTGAAAGAGGCCGTCTCCATTCCCGTCATCGCCAACGGCGATGTGTGGAAGGGGGAAGATGCCAAGCGAATTTTAGACCAAACAGGGGCTGACATGGCCATGATTGGTCGTGGTATTTTCGGCAACCCATGGATTTTCACCCAAGCCAAGGCCGCCTTGGAAGGCAAGGAAATCCCATCGATGCCCCCCCTCGCCCAGCGTTGCGACACGGTGGTGCGGCAAATTGAAATGGCCGCCGCCTCTCAAAAAGGGGAAAAAGTGGCCGTGCTAGAAGCGCGCCGCCATTATTGCTGGTACTTAAAAGGCATCCCCCACTCTGGGTATTACAAAGAACAAATTGTGAAAATGAACACCTTGGACGATGTCTATGCTGTGACGAAAGGAATCAAGCGTGATTTGACATGACACAACAAGAGCAATGGATTGCAGCGGCCAAAGCTGGCGACCAAGCCGCCTTTGAGCAGCTCTTAGAGCTGTATCAGCAAAAGGTGTATGCCCTGTGCTTGCGACGATGCACCAACCCTGACGACGCACAAGAAGCGGCGCAAGAGGCGCTGATTGCCGCATGGCAAGGTTTGCCCTTTTTCAAAGGAGAGTCCTCTTTTTCCACATGGCTTTATCGGCTCACCGCCAACGCTTGCACCGATTTTCTCCGCCGTGAAGGCCGCCACGCAAACCGCGTGGGCGCCTCCTTCGACAACCCAGACGCGCCGTTGCACATTCCCGACACCGCACCCTCCCCCCACCAAGCCTTAGAGCAATCTGAGCTACGCACCGCCATCGACGCTGGCCTTGCCCGGCTATCTGACCAGCACCGCGAAGTGCTCCTCCTGCGTACCATGCACCAACGCTCTTATGACGAGATTGCCCAAATTCTCGACCTAGAAGTGGGCACTGTCAAATCGCGCATCAACCGCGGACGCTTGCAATTGCGAAAATTTTTGCAAGAATCAGGGAACTTTTTGCCCTCCAGTGCGTCTAAAGTATCAGAAAAGGAGGGTTGCCAATGAATACGTGTGCATCCTTAGCAGCCCTGTTAGACGGGTATATTGATGGGGTTTTGTCTCCAGAAGAACAGGTTTTAGTGGAAAACCACTTGAAAACCTGCACAGAATGTGCTCAATATGTGGCGGACATTCTTGCCATTGAAGCCGATTTCCCCACAGTGGATGATGTGATGTTGCCCGACAATTTCACCCAATCGGTGATGGTAGAGGTGGCAAACCATCCTCGCAACACGAAAAAATCTAAGAAAACAAATCATCGCTGGCAACAATTTGCCTTGCCTGCAGTGGCCTGCTTGGCGATGATGGTCTACGTTGGTAGCGATTTATTGCCCAGCCAAGAAACCACGGTGGCCGATGCTACCTCCACAACGATGAGCTACAGCGCCGCGCCAGAGATGTCTATGGCTGAAACCGCCATGGAAAGCCGCGGCATGACAGAGGTGGCTGTGGCAGAGGAATTGTTTGGCGATGACCCTGTCTATCCCTACCAACAAAGCCAAGTGGGCACTTTCCTCGACAGTTTCCAAGCCACCGTGTTAGACGATGGGCGCTTTGCCTACAGCCTAAGCGCTGACCAGTTTGCCGCCTTGATGGCGCGTGTAGAGCCCACCGTGACAGAGTGGGCAGACCAAGACAGCTACTGGGTGGTTGTGACCTTGGAATAAGCCCAAAAGAGGGTAAGTCGAACCGAAATTTCCACAATAACAATATAAGCGTAGGGAACGGTCAACACCGTTCCCTACGCTTGTATCGTTATATTTCACAAAGCGGTCTGCATTGTGTCACAGCTCCGCTGGCATGGTACAACCCAACCTCTTTTTCCCATTGACTGTATAATCCCCCTGTTTTTGCCTATACTATTCCTACAAACACAAGGAACTTGGAGGGTTTTTCATGGTAAAAGGCATTGCACGGCGGGTGGTGGTCATTGATGTGGCTGACCAACATTTTTTTGAACAGGCCATTTTCATCGTTCGCAACGGTGCGGTGGGCGAGGGCGTATCGTCTCAAGATTTAGTAGAAGAAGCACGGCGCGTTGCCGAAACCTACACAGGCACTGGCACCACCGTGGTGCGTCGGCTGTGGACCCATCTTGCCCCAGTGGCGTATGGGCTATGCGGCGCAAGCGCAACCGCGTTGGCTTTTTTCTATTACTTCTATCACTGACCAATCATGATTTTCAAGATTTCAGCGTCAGTTTCACGCATCCCTTGGCTGGCCATGCGGCCAATGTTGGCAATGGTTTCATCCACTGTATCCCCCACGATGCCTTCCCCACTGGTGAAGCCTTCATGTTGCTTGGCAAGCTCATAGCCCAACAATGCACTTTCCACGGCGGAAGCGATTTTGCCAGCACAGCTGGCCTTGGCACCGTCACAGACCATGCCACCGATGTTGGCAAGGGAGTTGGTGATGGCCATGGCGGTCACTTCATAGCTCACCTTGTCCAAATAGGCAAGGCCTGCCACCGCCCCAGTGGCGGCGCTGACCACGCCACAAAAAGCAGAGAGCTTGCCGATGCTACCCTTTTGGTAAATGGCAGTCAAGTTTGCCATGCACAAAGCACGCAGTAGCTCCTCATGGCTCACGCCCAAGGACTGGGCGTAGGAAATCACAGGCAAAGACACGGTCATGCCTTGGTTGCCACTGCCAGAGTTAATGACCACAGGCAACGCGCACCCACTCATACGGGCATCCGAGCCAGCGGCGGCCATGGCTTTCATTCGGTTAAACACAGAGTCACCGCCCACAGCCATCAAGGTCTGTCCCACACGGGCGCCCCAAGACTCAGTCAGCCCAGCTTGGGCAATGGCGGTGTTGCAGGCAATTTGCCGTTCCAAAGGCTGGCGAATCAGCTCCACATCCACCTCTTTGGTAAAGGCAATGATGTCGGCAAGCTTCATAAAGCTTAAATCCTCCCCATCCCCTTCTGTGGCAGAAGTGAGGCCTTGGTGGAGGATTTCTCCGTTTTTAGACACGGTGCCAAAGTTGGTGTGGCTGTTGACAATTTCCACCGACACCATGTCCTCTCCAGCGAAAAGTTCAATGATAAAATGGAGGGCATGGCAAGACACCAACAGCTCCACCGTCACGATGCCAGCATCTAAATCTTTACGGATTTGGGCGCGGTTTTCATCACTAAGCTGGGCAATCACCTCTAGTTTTTGACTGGCGTCACCACCGTGAATCCCAGCCAGCACAGCGGTTTCAATGCTTTTCAAGCCCCCAGTCTGGGGGACGGTGACGGCTTTGACGTTTTTAATGATATTGCCAGAACAGTGGGCCACCACACGCTCTGGATCACAGCCCAACAGCTCACGGCCATAGGCGGCGGCATAGGCCACGGCAATGGGCTCGGTACATCCCATGGCCACTTGCAGTTCGTCTTCTAGAATTTTGGCATAGGCCTGTATGGTTTGGTTGGATAACATAGACAAATCCTCCTTGGTTTCAACGCACACAGGGGATCCCTGTGATGTTTCATTGGTTTGTACCATTGTACTGGGTTTTGTCTCATTTTGCAAGAGGGCAGCCTGTTTGGTTTGTTAGGGAATGTCCTCCCACTGTCCATCCAATGTAAGATAGCATTTTTTGCGTAACCTTGGCAGTTCTGCCTCTAGTTGCTCTAAATAATCCATAGCCCCCCAGTTTGCTCAGTATATTGAGCTATTTTCTTTCTAATATAGCATAAGATAAAGAAAATTGCAAAATATATTGAGCAAAGTAGGTGTCTTATGGATAAATTACGGCAAGATACTAGCATTGGTGGCAATTTGCGCGCCTTACGCAAAGCCCATGGGTATACCCAAGAGCGTTTGGTGGCAAAGTTACAGCTTTTAGGCTCAGATACCACCCGTCCCATCTATTCTCGCTACGAAACAGGAGAATTGAATATCAAAATTAGCGATTTACGGCATTTACAGGTGATTTATCAGTGCTCCTATGATGCGTTTTTTATGTGACAAAGGGGTTGATAACTGTGACTGAAGATTTCACCAGAACTCTAGGTTTACGGGTGAAAACTCTCCGTACCCAACAAGGCTACACCCAAGACCGACTATGCGCAAAGTTACAGCTATTAGGCTGTGATTTTACCCGTAGCGCCCTTGCTAAAGTGGAAGTAGGACAACGACGGCTGTATCCAGAAGAACTACGGGCGTTGAAGCAAGCGTTGCAGATTTCCTACGAAGATTTGTTGGAGTAACAGCGTTGTTTTTTACCCCTACGGGGCGGTCTGCTACCAGACGGGCATTCCCTCGCCCCATCGTAGGGGCGCCCATTGGGCGTCTGTTTTCCGATTCACTTTAAATTGTTTTTTTGCCCCTACGGGGCGGTCACCTGCCGGTGGGGCATTCTTTTTTTGTCGAAAAAAAAAACCAAAAAACGATTTTTTCACGACGACTGCGGTCGAGTGAAAAAAGGGGCTTTATGCGGGGGTTCATCACTGGGGCACCTGGGTTGTTTGAGCGGCACCGAGTGGCCTGATTTGACTTTGCATGACCTTTCGGGCTTCGCCCTGTGGGGGAGATACGGTTGAGATGGTGCCATTTCTTAGGTGTGCCTAGGTTGTGATGGGCGGTGTAGATTGGTGGCGCTGGGTAAGACGGGCGACCACAGGTCGCCCCTACAAGGGTGCCAGCACCACCCAACATCAAGCTGACCGCAGGTCAGCGCACCCCCCCAACGCCACCGCACCCACTCATACCCACCATCCGTATAAAATGGGAGTACGTGAGACAGATGACCACGCGTGGTCATCTGCCACGTGCAAGATTTTTTGTTTCTTTTGTATCGCTACAAAAGAAAGCCCCGCTGGCAAGCGCCCCCACGGAGTGGGAAAAGTCTATCAAAAAAGAAATCCCACAGGGTGAAGCAAATTGCAATTGATTTCCACGGGCGCGCAATGCGCGCCCCTACAGGGGAGTGGGGAAAAGAAAGCCCACGCGGCAAGCGCCCCCACGGGAGTGGAGAAAAAGTCTATCAAAAGAAAACTCCCACAGGGTAACAGATTAACCGCCCCTACAAGGGGCGGAAGTAAAGAAGGCCTGCTGACAAGCATCCACAAGCGTGGGAAACAATTCATCGAAAGATAACAAAAAAACATCCCCACGGGCAAAGCCCATGGGGATGTTCCTATTTCTTAATACCGTGCAGAGCCTTCAAACACTTGCTTGGCATCGCCAGTTAGGCTGACACTGTCGCCAGAGTAGCGCACCAATAGGTCGCCACCTGCCACCTTGACGGTGATGTCGGTGTCTTTTTCGCACTTGCCATTGGTGACGGCTGCCACCACGGCGGCGCAGGCGCCAGTACCGCAGGCCAAGGTTTCCCCAGAGCCACGTTCCCACACACGCATTTTAATGGTGTGAGGGTTCACCACACGGATGAACTCGGTGTTAGTCCGTTGTGGGAAATACGGTGCGTTTTCGAACATGGGGCCAATGCCAGCCACGTCCACGCCGTCCACCAAATTGCATTCCACCACACAGTGGGGGTTGCCCAAATCCACGCAGGTAATGGCATATTCTGTGCCACCAATTTCCACGGGGTAATCCACAATGGTATCCATGTCAAAGGTGGTCATAGCACCCATGTTGAGGGATGCCTTGCCCATGACCATGGTGGCAGAGGTGACCCGACCAGCGGTGGTGTAGACATGGACATCGGTAACGCCCAAGGCGTTTTCGATGGTGACCAAGCCTTGTTCCACATGGGCTTCACTGCACATTTTGCGGTCATAAATATACTTTGCCACGCAACGCATAGCATTGGCAGCCATATAGCCCAAAGAGCCATCTTTGTTGTACATATCCATCCGCACATCGGCGCTATCAGAGCCAGAAATCAGCACAATGCCGTCGGCACCCACCCCGAAGTTACGATGGCACAGGCCAACGCTGACAGATTCAGGGCTGGTGATGGCACCGTCGAAGTTTTCCATGATGATGTAGTCGTTGCCACAAGTTTGAATCTTGGTAAACTTCAGCTTTTGACGCTTTTCACGCAGGTTACAAATGTTCACCAGTTCGGTGTTCTTTTGGGTGTAACGAGAGGCCAAAATGTCGCACAAAGTGGAGGCTGTGTCCAAAGAAGTGAGGCAAGGGATGCCCAGTTGGACGCAACGGCGGTTCAAGCGGATGAAATCTTTGATGTAGTCAGGTTCGGTGGAGCCAGTCAAAATCACGTAATCGATGGCGCCTTCTTCCAGCAGGGTGAACACACGGTTGTCCTTGCCCAGTTTGCCCACGATTTCTACGTCGGTGCCCAGTTGGGAAATTTCAATGGCGGTGCCTTCGGTGGCATACAGCTTGTAGCCCATGTCGTCCAGTTTCCGTGCAATGCCCACCACTTCTGGTTGGTCACGGTGGTTGACGCTAATCAAAACGCCGCCCTTTTTCTCACGATCCAGCTTGTAGCCAGCGGATAAAAGACCCTTGAACATGGCTTCTTGGAAGTTGTTGCCAATGCCCAGCACTTCCCCAGTGGACTTCATTTCAGGGGACAGAGATGCGTTGGCATCGTTTAATTTTTCAAAGGAGAACACAGGGACTTTCACGGTGACATAAGGAGGTGTTTTGTACAAACCAATGCCGTAGCCCAAGTCTGCCAAAGGTTGCCCCACCATGACACGGGTGGCCAAATCCACCATGGGCACGCCAGTCACCTTAGAAATATAAGGCACAGTACGAGACGCACGGGGGTTGACTTCGATGACGTAGAGTTCGCCTTCGTAGATGAGATATTGGATGTTGATTAAACCTTGGGTGCCCAAGGACAGCGCCAATTTTTCAGAGCATTCGATGATGACTTCCTTCATTTTGTCGCCAATGGAGAAGGGAGGATACACCGCCATGGAGTCACCGCTGTGGACACCAGTCCGCTCGATATGTTGCATGATGCCGGGAATCAATACGTCTTTGCCGTCGGAGATAACATCCACTTCCAGCTCACGGCCTTGGAGATATTGGTCAACCAAGACAGGGTTTTCGATGCCACCAGAGAGGATGACGTCCATGTAGTTGCGAACGTTGTCGTCGTTATAGGCGATGACCATGTTTTGACCGCCGATGACGTAGGAAGGACGGAGCAGGACAGGGTAGCCCAGTTCACGGGCGGCATCCAGTGCTTCTTCCAAACCAGTGACACCACGACCACGGGGGCGCTTGATGTCGAAGCGTTCCAGCAGGGCATCAAATTGTTCACGGTCTTCCGCCATGTCGATGGACTTGGCAGAGGTGCCCAGAATTTTCACGCCCTTGTTGTCTAAGAATTGGGTCAATTTGATGGCGGTTTGCCCACCAAAGGCTACCACAACACCCTCAGGCTTTTCCACTTCAATGATGTGCATCACGTCCTCTGGGCACAGGGGCTCAAAGTACAGACGGTCGGCGGTGTCATAGTCGGTGGAGACGGTTTCGGGGTTGTTGTTGACGATGACCACTTCGTAGCCCAGTTCCTTCAATGTCCGCACACAGTGGACAGAGGAGTAGTCAAATTCAATGCCTTGCCCGATGCGGATGGGGCCAGAACCCAGCACCATCATCACAGGTTTGCCAGAGCGAGGGAAGGTGCGAGATTCGCAGAATTTGTCAAAGCTAGAGTAGAAATAGGGGGTTTGTGCGTCGAATTCAGCGGCGCAGGTATCCACCATTTTGTACACAGCAGAAGGTGCGGTGTCAACAGGCAGAGCGTCAGCGCCAGAGAGCTTCAACATGGTGGCATCGGTGTAGCCAAATTGTTTGCCTTGGGCGTACAGCGCAGCGCTCAAGCCATCAGTTGCCAAAGCGGCTTCAAACTTGGAAAGCTTTTGCAGTTTTGCCAAGAACCAGATGTCGATTTTGGTGATGTCATGGATTTGCTCCATGGTGATGCCAGATTTCAACGCTTCAAACACGGTGAACAGACGATGGTCGTCCACACGGGTGAGCCGTTCCAAAATGGGGGTCTCGTCCTCGTGCTTGCGGTTGAGGCTATCCATGGAAATTTCAGCCCCACGGACAGACTTCATCAGCGCCATTTCAAAGCTGGGGGCAATGGCCATCACTTCGCCAGTGGCCTTCATTTGGGTGCCCAGTTTACGGGACGCATCCACAAATTTGTCGAAGGGCCACTTGGGCATTTTCACCACGATATAATCCAGTGCAGGCTCAAAGCAGGCACAGGTTTTGCCGGTAATATCGTTTTGGATTTCGTCCAAAGTATAACCCAGTGCGATTTTAGCCGTGACCTTGGCAATGGGATAGCCAGTGGCCTTGGAAGCCAACGCAGAGGAGCGAGACACACGGGGGTTCACTTCGATGACCGCATACTCAAAGCTATCGGGGTTCAGCGCCAATTGGCAGTTACAGCCACCCACAATACCCAGATGGGAGATGATGTCCAGAGAAGCAGTACGGAGCATTTGATACTCTTTGTCTGCCAAGGTTTGGGTGGGTGCCACCACGATGGAGTCCCCAGTGTGGACGCCAACGGGGTCAAAGTTTTCCATGGAGCAGACGGCAATCACATTGCCCACAGCGTCACGCATGGTTTCAAATTCGATTTCTTTCCAGCCAAAAATTGCCTTTTCCACCAGAATTTGAGTGATGGGAGAGGCATCCAAGCCAGACTTGGCAGTGGCACGCAATTCTTCCACATTGGCCGCCGCACCGCCGCCGCCGCCACCCAAGGTGAAGGCAGGACGGACAATGACAGGATAGCCGATTTTCTCAGCAACCGCCAAGGCTTGTTCCACGGTTTCGGCAATGTCAGAAGGGATGCAAGGTTGGCCAATGCGCTCCATGCACTTTTTGAACAGGTCGCGGTCTTCTGCCTCAGAAATGGCGGCAGCAGAGGTGCCCAGCAGGCGCACGCCTTCCCGTTCCAAGAAGCCTTCTTTGTCCAGTTGCATAGCAAGGGTCAGGCCAGTTTGACCGCCCAGACTTGCCAAAATGCTGTCGGGACGCTCTTTGCGGATAATCCGCTTGATGGTTTCAGTGGTCAGGGGCTCCAGATAAATCTGGTCAGCCATGGCTTGGTCGGTCATGATGGTAGCAGGGTTGGAGTTGCACAAAACAACATTGACCCCTGCTTCTTTCAGCACACGGCAGGCCTGTGCGCCAGCGTAGTCAAACTCGGCGGCTTGTCCGATGACGATGGGGCCAGAACCGATGACCAAAACTTTTTTGATGGATGTATCTAATGGCATTATTGGTTCCCTCCCATGTTGGTTTTATATTGTTCCATATTGCTGACGAAGCGTTCAAATAAGAAGCTGGTGTCCTTTGGCCCAGTGCAAGCTTCGGGATGGAATTGCACGGTGAAGGCATTGTCAGCAGGATAATCCATGCCTTCGCAGGTCAAGTCGTTGGCGTTGACGTAGCTAGACACACCTCTTGTGATGGAGCTATCGTCCACGGCGTAGCCATGGTTTTGGCTGGTGATGAAGGTGCGCAGACCAGAGACTTCCTTCACAGGTTGGTTCACACCGCGGTGACCATACTTTAATTTATAGGTTTTGCCACCCATAGCCAAGGCGGTGAGTTGGTGACCAAGGCAGATACCAAACATGGGAACCTTGCCCATAAACTTGGCAATCTGGGCGATTTGGTACACGTTTTCCGCAGGGTCCCCAGGGCCATTGGACAGCATGATGCCGTCTGGGTTCAGGGCGAGCACTTCTTCAGCGCTGGCTTTCCCAGAGAGGACGGTGACGTCGCAACCGCGGAGTTGCAATTCACGGATGATGTTGGCTTTTGCGCCGTAATCCAGCAGAGCCACGCGATATTTGCTCTCGCCCACTGCGCCGTGGATAGAGCTTTGGGTGCAGGTCACTGCGTCCACAGCCCCCACGATGGCGTACTGCTTCACCACCGTCAAATCAGCAGGAATTTCCTTGCAGATGGTGGCGTTCATCACCCCGTGTTCACGGATGATACGGGTCAAGGCACGGGTGTCCACACCACAGATGCCGGGGATATTTTGTTGGATTAAGTAAGTATTCAAATCATACTCACAGCGGAAGTTGGAGGGAGTGTCACACAATTCACGCACCACGTAGCCTTTGACACAGCAAGCGCCTTCAAAGTCCTCCTCAATGATGCCATAATTCCCCATCAAAGGATAGGTTTGCATAACAATTTGCCCATAATAGCTGGGATCGGTCAAGGTCTCGATATAGCCACACATGCCTGTGGTGAACACCAATTCACCCACTGTTTCTATGCTGGCACCGAACGACAGCCCTTCAAACACTTGCCCATCTTGTAACACCAAATATGCTTTTTCCATGGTTCCTCCTCGTCTTCTCTTTCACATTTGCTTAAACTTTCAATAGTATGCACGAGTTTTTATCAATTGTCAACAGCCAAATCTCAAATCTTTGCAGCTCAGAGTAGGCTATTTTTAGCTGTTTTCACCATATTCCATTCTTTTTCAACCAAGGTCAACCATTGATTATTTATTGACACCTAACAAATTTTTAGGAACAGGGCGTAATTCTCAATAATCATTATGATTTTCAGGTATTTTCAGTCTATTTTATTGCAATTTTTTGATTTATACATAAATTGTATTTTCTGGATTTTTCCATCCTAGTGATAAAAAATTCCAAGGACAAACCTCTTTTATTTTGTGAATTTTTCTGCCTTTTTGCCGTAAAAAATCCACCGAACAGATTTTCTGTTCGGTGGATTTAATCAATCTTATAATTCACGCACGGTGTAATACACACCCAAAACAAAGGCCACAGCAATCAACAGCCAAATGGCATAATAGCCAACCACAGTAGAAATCAAATTGATAACCACAGCCAATGCAGAGCTAGCGCAAGCAATGTAAATACCACGGACATCGGACTTGGCTTTCACCAAGCCACAGCTACACTTTTTCTTGCCAGAGGCCAGCTGATAGGTGCCATATGCCACCACAGCCAAGAGTACCACATACACACCCAACCCCACATGGGCAAGGGTGCCAAGCGTTAAATGGTAGAGAATTTTACGACCAATCCAAATCACCACCAAGCTCACGCCCACGGTGGAAATAGCAATGGCACATTCGCTAGAATACAAGCACCACAAAATGCCCAACAGCATCGCAACAGGCACAGTAACCAACATGGGGGTTAGCAAACTGGTGTACAAAGTGCGCACCAACGCGCCAATCACGGCCACATATGCACCGCCACAAAGCACCCACAAGCTAACTTCTTTATGCACGCTATTGGTTTTGCCTTTTGTCAATAAACCAGCCAAGCCCAAAATGGCCACCAGCGCACCCACAATGGCCATGGGGTACATATATCCATCCCATGCCACCACTTGGTTGGCGGTGCCAGTTACATAATAATTACGGATTACCAGCAAAAAAGCTTCTGCCAAACAACCGCCACCAAAGAAGCGCATTGCACGATAATTAGCTTGATCAACCTTTTGCTTGGTCTTAGAAATAACATTGGACTTTGCCATATATAAACAGCCTCCGATAAGGTGAATTTGAATTTCAGATACTACAGTAGTATAACAGATAGTTTTACAAAAAGCAACACCAAACATACTATTTTTATGATTTTACCATTGAAACAACCGTATTAAACGTGGTATACTATTAAAAACAACGCATTTAGGGGAGTACCACCCATGAAAATAACCAAATTTTACCTGCTTATCCTTTTATTTTTTATAACTGGTTGTAGCCAAGACACCGCCATTCCCTCTGCCACAGCCGAGGTGTACGCCATGGACACCGTGATGAATTTAACCGCCTATGGCGACAATGCCCAAGTCGCCATCGACCAAGCGGAGGCAGATTTACTGGCATTAGAAGCCCAAATCTCACGCACCCGCGAAGGCAGTGAAATCTACCTGCTAAACCAAACTGGCACCTCCACCTTGAGCGACACGGCGGTGGAACTGTTGCGCCGCTCCATCAATTATGGGGCTTTGACAGGTGGCGCTTTTTCTTGCACCATCGCCCCTGTGATGGATGTGTGGGGCTTCACCACCGACACCATGGCGGTGCCCAGTGAGGCAGTTTTGTCCCAAGCCATGGCTCTGGTGGATGACACAGGCGTGGTGATAGACGGCAACGCCGTCACCTTGGGCGCTGGACAAGCCATCGACCTTGGTGGCATTGGCAAAGGCTATGCCGCCCAACTGGTGGCAGATATTTTCACAGCGCAAAATATTTCCAACGCCATGGTGTCTCTAGGTGGCAATGTGTATGTCTTGGGCGGTCGCACTGACGGTGACCCGTGGCGCATCGGGGTGCAAGATCCCAACAACCTCAGCGGCTACGCTGGGGTGCTGTCTATGTACACTGGCTTTGCCGTCACCTCTGGTGGCTATCAACGATTTTTTGAAGAAAACGGCGTCACCTATCACCACATCATCGATCCCTCCACTGGCTATAGTGCCAACGCTGGCCTGTTATCAGTGACCATTGTCTCCCCTGACGATGGCACTCTTTGCGATGCTTTGTCCACGGCGCTGTATGTGATGGGGGAAGAGGCCGCCATTGCATTTTGGCGTTCTGGCGTGGTCCCTTTTGAAATGATATTGCTGACAGAAGATGGACGCGCCGTGGTCTCTAGCGGTCTCCACGACACATTCATCGCGGAGGAGGGCTACATCTATGACCCCATCTCCTAAGCAAACCCTCTCCCTATGGGATGGGCTGGTGGCACTGGTGATTGTGGCGCTGGCTGTGGGTATTTTTTTCTGGCAGACAGCTGCCGCTGGCACTGGCGATTTGGAAGCAGTCATCGCCATTAACGGGCAGACGGTGGAAACCATTGCCCTGTCCAGCTTGCATGATCCCACCCAGCGCACCTATACCTCCTTGGGCTATACATTAGAATTAGAACTCTCCTCCACGGCGGTGACCATGACCCACGCCGACTGTCCCGACCAAGACTGTGTCCACACAGGCACCATCACCCAAGCAGGCCAAAGTATTGTTTGCCTACCTGCTCGTCTGAGTGTCCGTTTATTGGGCACTGGGGCATCTGCCCCAGAGATTGACGTGGTGATTGGATGAAAAACACCAAACAAATCGCTCTATGCGGTATGCTCACCGCCTTGGCATTGGGGCTCTCATATGTAGAAAGCGCCTTCCCACTGCTGTTGGTCATCCCTCTGCCAGGGGTGAAATTGGGGCTTGCCAATCTGGTCACTGTATTCGCCCTGTACGCATTGGGTGCCCAGCCAGCGTTGCTGATTTTGATTGCACGGTGTGTGCTAGGGGGTATTTTCGCTGGGAATTTAAACGCGCTGCTCTATTCTCTGCTAGGCGGTTTGGTGGCAATGTGCGTGATGATTGTGCTCTCACGGTTGCCCAAGCTGTCCATCTACGGGGTGTCTATAGGCGGTGCGGCTGGTCACAACTGCGGTCAAATCTTGGCGGCCGTGATTACCTTAGGCAACACAGCCCCCCTCTATTACCTGCCCTTTTTGCTGTTGATTTCGCTGGCGACAGGTGCGGTCACAGGTCTTTTGGCAGGACTGCTGTTTCAGGCTTTGCGCCATACAAACCTATAAAATAACACCAGCGGTGTGAGGCTTTATCTCATGCCGCTGGTGTTTGTTTTCATAATCGAGTGATGCTTTTTTGCCCCTACGGGGCGGTCACCTGCCGGTGGGGCGTTCCCCCCACCCCATCGTAGGGGCGCCCATTGGGCGTCCGTTTTCCGATTCACTCTGAATTGTTGTTTTTGTCCCTACAGGGCGGTCTGCTGCCGCAGGGGCGTCCTACCGGACGGGTCACCTGCCGGTGGGGCATTCTTTTTGTATCGACAAAAAGAATCAAAAAACGATTTTTTCACGACGACTGCGGTCGAGTGAAAAAAGGGAATTTTTACGGGGGTTCATCGCTGGGGTGCTTTGGTTTTTTGAGCGGCACCGAGTGGCCTGATTTGACTCTGCATGACCTTTCGGGCTTCGCCCTGTTGGGGAGTGGCGGTTGATATGGTGCCATTTCTTTGGCGTGCCTCGGTTGTGGGTGTGGGTAGGTGCTGTGGCGTTGGATAACACGGGCGACCACAGGTCGCCCCTACAAGGGTGCCAGCACCACCCAACATCAAGCTGACCGCAGGTCAGCGCCTCCCCAACGCCACCGCACCCATCGACGTCCACAATCTTAGGCACCTTCCATGCGTGGTACTATGTCATCACACGAGTTGCGTGCGGCAGCAATCAGCGTTGGTTCGCGTATCCCACACGATAAGCCGAACGGGTGTGAGCCAGATGCCCCAATAGCACCGCACCCACTCATACCTGCAATCCGTATAAAATGGGAGCACGTGAGACAGATGACCACGCGTGGTCATCTGCCACGTGCAAGATTTTTTGTTTCTTTTGTATCTGGCGAATATACACTGTAAGTGCAACAGTAAAAAAATAAATGACTCATTGAGAAAAATCATGTATCATGGTGTTAGCGGACAACATGAAAGGAGATTCTCTCAATGAATCATTATCAACATCTTAACATAGAAGAAAGAGAAAATCTATTATTATTTTTGTATGAAAAGAAAAGTTTGCGTTTTATAGCCCAAGCGATGGGGCGAAATGTATCTACAATTTCTCGAGAAGTAAAACGAAATAGAAATCAAAATACAAAAGAGTATTCGGCGGTAAAAGCTGAGCAAAAATATCATGTACGTCGAAAAAAATGTCGCCGCCACGCGAAGCTAGACAACCCAATTGTATATAAGAAAATCAAAGAGTTGTTCATTGAGAAACAGTGGTCGCCAGAAGAAATTCAAAACCGTTTATTCTTTGAAAATTCACCAATTCAAATCAGCTATACCACAATTTACAGGGCTATTTATGCTGGGAAATATGACACATTACAAGAGAAGAGATCGAAAGGAAATAAGGGCGCAAAACGGTATCTTCGACACAAAGGAAAGCCGAGAGGGCAAAAACCAAGAGGAAAAGTGGTGATTTCAAACCATTTAGACCAACGTCCAGATGCGGCCAACAAGCGAGAACGACTGGGTGATTTCGAAGCAGATACTGTAGCTGGTAAAAAAGGCGGTGCCTGCTTGTTAACGTTGAATGACCGATTATCACGAATTGTGTTCATAGCCAAATGTCAGAGAAAAATTGCTGCTGAGGTGGCAGAAAATATGATTGCTATTTTCTCTAAGCTGCCACCAGAAATGCGCCATACCATCACGCCAGACCGAGGCGTGGAGTTTACAGACCACGCCGATGTGACAGCAGCGCTAGGCATGGAGTTTTACTTTCCAAAACCGCATGCCCCGTGGGAGCGTGGAACCAACGAAAATAGCAACGGCCTCATTCGAGAATACATTCCCAAGCGCAGCGACATTGCACCATTATCCGATGCATTTATTCAAGATGTCGCCTACAAACTAAACACGAGACCCTGCAAATGCCTTGGTTGGAAAACTCCTCTCGAAGTCTTTTATAACAAAGTGTTGCACTTGACTTGACAATTCGCCAGATACAAAAGAAAGCCCCCACGGCAGTGGCGCCCCTGCGGCAGCAGCCCCCACGGGAGTGGGAAAAGTTTATCAAAAAGAAATCCCACAGGGTGAAGGATTGACCGCCCCCACAAGGGGCGGAAGCAAAGAAAGCCTGCTGGCAAGCAGCCCCCACGGAGTGGGAAAATTTTTATCAAAAGAAAACTCCCACAGGGTAAAAGATCAACCGCCCCTATAAGGGGCGGAAGTAACGAAAGCTGCGCTCAAGCATCCTATACAAGTTATGAATCAAAACAACCTTGCCTGATTAGGCAACACATCGCCACCAATGGTCCGCAGTTGCCGCTGACTTTCCAATCCCAATCGATGGCGAATGGCCATAGCGGCAATGATATGCTCCACCGTATCGTCTAAGGCCGTGCCCTGACGATAATCGGCAGGAAAAATATAATCCACACGCCCTTTGGCAAGTAAATCTTCCACCCCTACGCGACTGGCCTCTTGATAGACCGCAATGGCTTGACCGCCATAATTGCGCATCATTTTCATACAGGGCACATCAGATAAACCGTCACCGATATAAATCATATTGGTGAAAGGCACACGCTTGCTCTCATCGGGCATGGAGTCGTTTAAATCCTTATCGTTGGACACGTCCAGCACCCCTTTGTTAATGCGATAGACAAATTGGGTTTTTGCCGTGAAATTCACCGCCAGCTTTGGCCAAATAGGCGCACCGTCAGCCCCATAGTAAAACTCACTGGCAAACACTTTTTTAAACTGCTTATGGATGGGACACCCTTCGATAATCTCCGTCAAGCCTGAGGACAGCACATAGTGCTCCACCGTCACCCCATGGCGCGCGCCATAGTCATTGACACGGCCAAACCAATCCTCCACCCCGTCAAAAAGAACCATATCACGGGCTTTTTCTTGCAGAGATTGACGGGTGAGGGGCAAGCCTTTTTCCTTAGATTGCTGAATCATGGTGTACATATAGGCCAAAATACCATCCATGCCGTTTGTTTTTCCAAACTCATTGGCCACCGCCCAAAACTCCGACGGCTTCATGCCAAGACTGGGAATGAAACCATAGTTTTGCATATCCGTGGTGCAGAGGGTTTTATCAAAATCATATAAAATGGCAACAATAGGGGTTTGCTCCATAGGGGTGCTCCTCTCTCTAATAGCTAAAAACTAAGAACTAACAGTGAAAAACTATTGGCACCTGATGGCGCTCCTTAGTCCTTCACTTTTAGCTCTTAGCGTTTCATGTTACTTATAATTTTTTCCGAACAGCAAATCACCGCTCAAGTCTTGGGTGTCTTCGCTGGCTTGTTCACGGGCACCGCGTTGGGGCGCTTCTTCCCAAGCTTCCTCTTGCCAAGAAGATTCTTCTTCCACAGGCAGTTCTTCTTCCATCACCTGCTCCACAGTGGTTTCGATGGTTTGCGCCATTTTTTCCACAGCCACAGCCTGCGCCACTTGGTCTTGGACTTCCAAGTCAGGCAACACCTCTAGCAAGGCCAATTGGTCGGTGCAAACCTTGCGGCATTGTGCCACAAAGCGAGCCAATTCCAGTTTCCCTTGGCGCAGACGTTCTTGCTCGTTGGCCAGCTCTTGACGGGCTTCTTCCACACGGCTACGGGTCTCTTCTTCAATGGAGGAAAAGGCTTGCGCACGCTTTTCTTCTGCTTCTTTGATGATAGAGTCTGCCATTTTTTGCGCTGTCAACAACGTGGCACGCATAGAGTCTTCTGTGGCGCGGTAGTCTTCCACTTTTTCCACCAAAACCTTCATTTTGGCTTTCAATGTGGCGTTTTCTTTATACAGGGCGGTATAGTCGTCGGTGAGTTCGTCTAAAAACTCGTCCACCATGGCCATATTATACCCACCCATCACAGCCTTGGCAAAGGCACGGGTTGAAACTTCTTGTGGTGTCAGCATACTCATTTCCTCCGTATTGTTCTATCTACCTTAAAAATACATACCGTTACTTTCTAACTCGTCAATCAAGTCCCCTTCGATGTCCACATGATAAGGGGTAATCATATATGTATTGGCGGCCACCTTTTTCACCTTGCCACCTGTGGCATAGGCGGCACCAGACAAAAAGTCTAGCAGACGGCGCGCCACATCTTTTTGAGTGGACTCTAAATTCATCACCACGGTGCGCTTGTCTTGCAGATGGTCTACAATTTCAGAGGCGGCTTCAAAGCGTTCAGGTTTCACCAACACCACCTTCAATTGGGTGGTGGCATGAATATTGACCACTTTGTTGCGTCGGGCGGCTTCACGGGCTTGGGTGCGCTCTTCTAGCACCGCCTCTTTCCGTGGGGGTGTTTCTAGCACTTCATATTCTTCATCTTCATCGTCATATGGATGTGTCCATTTTCGCAATTCATCAAAAATACTCATAAGCAACTCCTTTTCAGGGCAAATTTCACTGGACTTGGTAGCTACGGTAGCCAAAAATAGCACTACCCACTCGCACCATGGTGGCGCCACAGGCGATGGCGTCTGCAAAATCCCCACTCATGCCCATAGATAAACACTTTAACTCATTATGGAACAAATTTGCTCCAATGTCAACATATAATCCATGGACTTGCTTAAAATATTGTCGATTTTCTGTTACCGTGGCATCGGCTGGTGGAATGGTCATCAACCCTTCTACCTTCACATGGGAACAGGTGAGGGCAAATCTCGCTCCAGATTCCAAATCTTGGGGCAAAAATCCGCTTTTTCCTTCTTCACAGCCGATGTTCACTTCCAGCAAGATAGACTGGACAACGCCTTGCTTCGCGGCCTCTTTTTCAACGGCTTCCAGCAAGGCCACAGACCCCACTGATTGAATCAAATCCACCTTGCCCACCACTTGGCGCACTTTGTTGCGTTGCAAGTGGCCGATAAAATGGAGTGGTGCACCCTCATAGGCGTTCTCCCCCAGCTTTTGGGTCATCTCTTGGACGCGGTTTTCACCCAGCGCATCAATGCCAGCGGCAATGGCTTGGCGGCAAGCGTCAGCGTCGTTCATTTTGCTGGCGCCGATGAGTTGAATCTCCTTGGGGTCACGGTCTGCGGCCACAGCGGCGGCATCCATGGTGGCGCGGATGGTGGCAATATTTTCAGCAATAGACATGGTGTTTCTCTCTTTCTTCGGTTGAATGGTGGGGTCGGGACGTCGAGGACGCCGTCCCCTACAGCATACGATGATTTATTCAATGACTTTTCCGTCGTACAAATCATTCGCGGCGATGATAACCAATTCTCCGTCTTGGAGTTGTTGACTGGAGAGGGTGGTGGCTGGCTCTACCAGCATAAAATCGCTGCCTTCATACACCACGTCCACAGCTTTAAACCGCGCACGGATGCCCACAAGACAATAAATCCCCGTTTGACCCTCTTCGTTGACACGCAACGCCCCTGATGGCACGCGGTAACCTTCCAAGGTGTCAAACACCAAGGTGGCGCTTTGCTTGCGCAACAAGGTCAAATCCCCCATATAACGGTCACTGGAGAGCACCACCGTGCACTGTCCCTCTTCTGCCTGACTCACCGATTCCACATCCATGGTGACGGTGATGTCAAAACTTTTGGTGAAGGCCAACTCCACAGTGTTGCGGGTATCAATTTCCGCGGCCACCGATTCTTCCACATTCACCACGTAATACCAAATATCTCCCAAAATCACCTTGCCCACATTGGAGCTGACGGTTTCGTCAGCCGTGACGGCATTTAATGTACTGGGTGTCCAATCTCCCACAGTGTCAGGGGTCAGCACCCCTTCATACCCATCCACCACGGCAGAATAAATCCCCGACTTACTGGCGGTGATGATTTTGGTGGCAGAGGAAATACTGCGACTGGCTGTGGACAAATCACTATCCACCACGCTAGAGAGTTCGCTCAAACTGGTGGCATCCATTTGGGAAAAACTTTGGGTGAGCACCAAGCTGCGCAAAGCTTGTCCCTGAGACGTGGCTTCATCGACTTCTTCTGAGGCAATGCCTTGGCAATACGAGAGTAGATTCAGCGAAATCTGTTGGTCAAGTTGCATCGTAATCTCAGGGTTTGTCTCTGCCCCTTGAGCGTAGGTCATTTGCTCAGACAGGGCTTGGAGTGCCCCCTGTTGGGCTTGATTGTCTAAGGTTTCTTGGCTGGCGTACACACGCACCACTTCGCCACCCACACTGACGCGCTCCCCTTCCCCACGGGTGTATTGCAACACCCCCGTGTCTTGGCTAGCGAGCACCACCTCGTCGCGGACTAAATAGCCGCTGACGCTGACGCTTTCGTCGGCTTGGTATTGGTAAATCACCATGGTGGAAAAGGGGTTGGTGTAGTAATTCCAAAATTGCACGCCAAAATACCCTGCCACCAGCAAGCACACAATGGCGCTTACATAGCCTGTGATGTTTTTTCTCTGTCTCATATGTGCTCGCTTTCTGTGTTTGTGAATCATCGGGGCATTGGGGAACCATGATATCGTAGGGACAACCCTGAGCCTGCCCCTTGGGTATGCGGCTGTCCGTTCCTAGGTCACCCTTCGCCATTCGTCATTCACCCCAGCTCCACTGGTTGATGGGGTACCACGGTGGAAATGGCGTGCTTATAAATCAGTTGTTGTTTGCCATCGGTCTCCAACACCACGGTGCGCTCATCAAACTGTGTGATGATGCCACGGAGTTGAAATCCGTTCATTAAAAACATGGTCATCGGTACGGCCTTGGCCTTGGCTTGGGTTAAAAAATTGTGTTGCATTTGATTGAGTTGTTCCATAAGAGTTGCTCCTCGTCTTTTTATAGTCGGCGAGGACCTTTGTCCTCACCTCCCCTTAGCATACTCCAAGGCTGGTGAGAATTTCTGTCGAACGGCGGAGGGCCATGGCAAAATCTCTCTTTTTTTCCCAATAAATCCATTGAATATCTGGTTGTTTGCGTAGCCATGTCAGCTGGCGCTTGGCATATTGTCGAGAACGGGCTTTGAGCACGGCAATGGCCTCTTCCAAAGGCAATTCCCCTGTCTCCACCCCTAAAAACTCTTTATACCCGATGGCTTGGAAGGCGGTGGCGGTGTGGGGCAAGCCCGAAGCCATCAACCTCTGCACCTCTGCCAACAGCCCAGCTTCCACCATTTTATCCACACGCAAATCGATTAAATCCTTCATGTCTTGGCGATCGGCAAACTGCAAGCCAATGTACACCGCCTCATATTTAGGAGGCAGTGTCTGGGTGTGGGCATTGTGGGCAGAAATGGTTTGCCCTGTCTCCAAATAGACCTCCAAGGCACGCAAAATCCGCTTTTCATCATTCAAATGTAGCCGCGCCGCCGCCTCTGGGTCAATTTGTTGTAACCGGGCATAGAGGGATGCAATCCCCTCTTGCGCCAGTCGCTGTTGCAATTGCAAGCGACTTTGGCTGGTGGCATCCCCTTTGGCAAAACCATGGCCTTTCACCAGCGCATCTAAATAAAGCCCCGTGCCACCCACCAAAATGGGGCGCTTACCACGGCCTAAAATATCTTGGATGCAAGCGTCTGCCTCTGCCACGAATCGAGCGGCCGAGTAGGCATCTTCTGGGTCGGCAATGGCCACCATATGGTGGGGCACGCCGTCCATTTCCTCTGGGGTGACAGCGGCAGTGCCAATGGTCATGGTGCGGTAAATCTGCATGGAGTCCACGCTAACCACTTCCCCGTTATACGCCTTGGCAATGGCAATGCCAAGAGCTGTTTTTCCACAGGCCGTAGGCCCTACAACGCAAATAAGTGGTTGCATAGTGTTCTCCTTTAAATAAACTAAGAGCTAAGAACTAAGAGTGAAAAGCTATCCGCTGCGGCGGAGACGGGAGCGCACTGCGCTCCCCTACAAAGGGTGGCCGTCCGCCACGGGCGGGGAACGGGAGCGCACTGCGCTCCCCTACAAAATTCATCGTTTCCTTCCCCGCCACAGCGGGTAGTTTTTCACTTTTCACTTTTAGTTTTTAGTTGCGCTCCGCAGAGCGCTTACGCTCTCTTAAACAGCTTCTCCAACTGGTAAGCTGTCATTTCTACGGCAATGGGGCGGCCGTGGGGGCAATAGCGAATTTCTCCACTTTGCACGCGCTCCACCAAGGCCTGTAGCTCCGCATCTGAGGTAATCATGCCAGCCTTCATGGCGGCTTTGCAGGCCATCACATGGTACAATTCTTCTTGGCGATTTTTACTTTGCCCAGAACGAAGGGCGGTGGTCAATTCCTCTAGGGTTGCCACCACATCGCCTTCTGCCACATCAGAGGGCACGGCGCTGACCACCACAGACCCATCCCCAAAATCCTCCATCTCAAAGCCCAAGGCTTGGAGGGTGGGTACATTGGACAGTAGCAAGACGCTATCTTCAGGCGACATCGATGCCGCCACAGGGCACAACATCTGTTGGGTCATGGGTTGATAGCCCTCTGCCATCAAGCGGTTATAGTGCATCCGCTCATGGGCGGCATGCTTATCAATGAGCCAAAGGGAACCATCGTCCCCTTCGCTGAGAATGTAGGTTTTGCCCACCTCACCGATATAACGCCATGGGGCGGTGAGTAAGGTTTCTTGCACAGGCTCAACCTCCACAACAGGTGGGGGCGCTTGCTGTTCCACCACCTTGTCTGCCTTGGTGGCATAGGGGATGGGGGCATGGCGCTCTGGCTCTGCCACACGGGACACCGCTGGCTTCACCTCACTGTCCCACATGGGATGGGGTGGCGCCACGGTGACAGGCTTGGCTGTCCACTGTTGATTCCAAGGGGTGGGTTTTTTAGATGTGGACTCACCTGTGTTGGATGCCACTGGACGGACAGGGGCAAGCCCTGCGGATTTTTTCATGACGCTTGGCTTCTCTCCCATCACCTCTTGGCGATAGGTGGCGCTGTCCATGGTGCGGAAGGTTTCTTTGGGGGTTGCTGTAGTTTTGGGTGCCACCTTTGGGGAAACTGGCACCGCCCCTTGGGGTGTTTTAGGCAAAATTGCCGTCAAATCGGGGATGGTTTGAGCAGGTTTCACTGCACCGCCACTCTTGGCCAGACAGTCGAGCACCGTGTAAAACACAGCGTCAAACACCGCTTTTTCCTTGGCGAATTTCACTTGGGTTTTGGCAGGATGAACGTTCACGTCCACCAATTCCACTGGCAATGTGATATGGAGCACACAGCCGGGGAAACGGCCTTTCATCAACTGGGCACGGTAACCTTCTTCCAAGGCAGACGTCATCAACGCCGACTTCACCAGCCGTCCATTGACGAAGAAAAACTGCATCCCACGAGAGCCACGGCCTTTCAGCGGTTGGGTCACAAACCCTTCCACGGAAATCCCATCGCCACTGCCTTTCACAGGAACCAAGGTTTTGGCAAAATCAGCCCCCAATGCGCCGTAAATGGCAGATTGTAGCTTCCCATCCCCAGCGGTTTGCAAGGTTTCTTGCCCATCTTTTTTCAAACGGAAGGACAGGTCAGGGTGAGACAGGGAAAGCTGTTGCATCAGGCCAGAAATGGCAGCGGTTTCAGCGCTATCTTTGCGCATGAATTTCAGCCGTGCTGGGGTGTTGTAAAACAAATCTTCCACGCAGATGGTGGTGCCTTGGGGGGCTCCCACCGTCTCTACAGTTTGTGGCACGCCACCTTCTAAAAAAAGGCTTGCCCCTTGGCTCTCACCCTTTTGGCAAGAGGTAATTTCCAGCCGAGACACGGCGCAAATGGCGGCCAAAGCTTCCCCTCGGAACCCCAAGGTGGCAATGGCGCCCAAATCTTCGGCCGTGTGCAATTTACTGGTGGCATGGCGCAAAAAGGCGGTGGGCAATTCCGTTGGGGCAATGCCACAGCCGTTGTCCGTGATGCGAATGCGCCCCATACCACCGCGACTAATATCCACGGCAATGGTGGTGGCACCAGCGTCAATGGCGTTTTCCACCAGCTCTTTGACCACACTGGCAGGACGCTCCACCACTTCACCAGCGGCGATTAAATCAGACAAATGGGCAGGCAGTTGGTTGATGATTGGCATGGTGTGCGCTCCTTTCAAGGGGGGTCATCGGGGGACGGGAGGGGGTAGAACCCCTCCCCTACGGTTGGTTCATCGGGGAACGGGGCGTCCTCGACGTCCCGCAGGTTTTGCAAAATTTCACAAGGGTTCCACACCCATCACATGGTGAAAAAGTTGATCAATGCGTGGAGCCCAATGGCGGTCCACAGCGTGCCTGTTTTGTCATACACCCATGCCAGTGCCCAGCCTGAGATGGCCACTTGTAGCAGGGGGAAGAAGGTGGAAAAGTCTTGATAGACCACAGCGTTATAACAAAACGCCCACGCGGTCATCAGCGCGTATAACCCAATGGACACCACATAGGCAAGGGCATTATTTTTCCCCTTGAGCAGACCAAACACCCAGCCACGGAAGAGCACTTCTTCCACGAAGGGTGCCACCAGCACAATGATGAGCCATCCCAACGGGGTGGGCGCTTCCACTTGAGAAAACACGGTAGAATTGATAAGGTTGGAGTAGTTTTGCCCAAACAAACTCATCACATGATGGAACACTTGGTTCAAACCATAAAAGAGCACCAGCCCTGTGAGCATGATTTGCAAACTGTTGCCCACATTGGCGGTGAACCGCGCTGAGGTATCGCCCAAAAAGCGGTGGAACACCAATATGGTTAAAATCAAAAACCCATAATAGTAGATAGCGCTACGGGTGTACTCTGAAAACGATGTGGAAAACGCCCCCTCTAGCAAGCCAAAAAACGAGCCAACCACCATGGGCATGATGATAATATAGAGTACAAAGAGCAATGCCCCTGCCATTTTTTCATAGGAGGTCATATAAGTGACCCCACCGCCACGTTTTGCCATGGTTTTTGTCTCCTTTTGTTGTTAGGGTTGAGGGGATGGGTGCGCCACCCATCAAAGCCCTTGTTTCCACTGATATAACAAATTCAGCGCTTCCACTGGGGTGAGGGTGTCTACTTGGGTGCGGCGCAATTGCTCAACGATGGACGCCCCTTGCAAGGCGGTCATATCCAGTTGGTCATCGGCTACCACCACCGTGGATTGGATGCCGTTTTCCGCTTCCAAATCTGCCAAAATTGTCTTGGCACGCCCAATCATATCCTTGGGCAGGCCAGCCAGCTTGGCCACTTCAATGCCGTAGCTTCTGTCTGCGCCACCAGAGATAATTTTGCGCAAAAACACAATGTCATCTCCACGGGTTTTCACCGCCACAGAGAAGTTGGCGGTACCTGGCAAAGTATGTTCTAGGTCGGTCAGCTCATGGTAATGGGTGGCAAACAGGGTCTTTGCCCCCAAAGTTTTGGGATTGGCGCAATGTTCCACCACGGCACGGGCAATGGCCATGCCGTCATAGGTGGAGGTACCACGGCCAATTTCATCTAAAATCAGCAAGCTGTCACGGGTGGCTTCTCGTAGCATCTGCGCCACCTCGCTCATTTCCACCATAAAAGTGGATTGGCCTGCGGTCAAGTCATCGCTGGCCCCGATACGGGTGAAAATGCGGTCCACCACGCCAATACAGGCGCTGGACGCTGGGACAAAGCTGCCCATCTGCGCCATCAGCACCATCAGTGCCACTTGGCGCATATAGGTGGATTTACCAGCCATGTTGGGGCCAGTAATGATGGCGCACCGTTGGTCTGTTTTGCCCATAAAGGTATCGTTTGGCACGAACAAACTATCGCGGAGCATTTGCTCCACAACAGGGTGTCGCCCTTGGTGAATGTCAATGGTGCCAGACTCGTCCACTGTGGGACGGCAATATTGGTTGGCCACCGCCACACGGGCAAGGGCGGTGTACACATCTAACTCTGCCACTTGGGCGGCACTGTCTTGGATGCGGCGCACCTGCGTCATGACACGCTGGCGCAGCTGTTCAAACAGTGCCCCTTCCAAGGTCACCACACGGTCTTTGGCGGTTAAAATGGCGCTTTCCACTTCTTTGAGCTCTTGGGTGATGTACCGCTCGGCATTGGCGGTGGTCTGCTTACGGATGTAGGTTTCAGGGACCAAATCGATAGAAGCCTTAGGCACCTCAATATAATAGCCAAAAACACGATTATAACGCACTTTTAAAGTGCGAATGCCTGTGGCTTCCTTTTCTCTGCCCTCAATTTCCATGGTGAGATTGGTGCCACCGTCTAACAAGTCACGAAGGCGGTCAACCTCAGGGTCAAAGCCTTTTTTAATCATTTTCCCCTCTCGAATGGTCAGGGGTTGCTTTTCATCTAACGTGGCTTGAATGTCTTGGCACACGTCGGCGCACACATCTAGCCCCTGAGACAATTCGCCCACACGCCCTGTGGTGAAGCCTGCAATCCACTGGGCAATCACGGGCAAGCGCTCTAAACCGCTGGCAAGAGCAATCAAATCACCGCCACGGGCATTGCCATAGGCCACGCGCCCCACCAAACGTTCCAAATCACCCATGCCAGTCATGGCGCTTGCCAATTCTTCACGAGAGACGGTGTTGCCCACCAAATCTTCCACTGCCCCAGAGCGCTTGGAAATGGCGGCAATATTCCGCAAAGGCTGTTCTAGCCAGCTCCGCATCAACCGACCACCCATAGGGGTTTTCGTCTTATCCAACACCCACAACAAACTCCCCTTTTTTTCACGGGAACGGAGGGTTTCTGTCAACTCTAAGCTGCGCCGCGCCGACAAATCCAAGGCCAGAAAATGACCGCCTTGGTAATAGTTCAATTGGTTCACATGGGACAAATCCGTTTTCTGGGTTTGATGCAAATAATGGAGCAAACCAGTCAAAGACAGGGCAACAGAGGGATTGTCCATGGGCATTTGATTGTGCCCTTCTTCCCCAAACTGAGCCACAATGGTCTCATAGGCCGCAGACATCTCAAACCCTTGCGCCAGTTCACCAGAGCAAGAAAGCTTGTCTTGCAAAAAGTCGCGAATGCTGGCATCGTCCCAAGCAGTTTGGTTTAACAGGGCTTCCGCTGGCTCAAAATGCCCCAACTCACGGCACAATCCAGACACGGCTTCCTTGCCGACAAAGCCAGTCACATGAACTTGCCCTGTGGACAAATCGCAAAAGCTGACCCCTGCAGTATCCACCCCACGGTGGATGGCGCAGAGAAAACTACTGCGTTTTTCCTCCAAGGTGGCACCATCCATCACCGTACCGGGGGTCACCACACGAATTACATCACGGCGCACCAACCCCTTGGCGGTGGCAGGGTCCTCCACTTGCTCGCAGATGGCAACCTTGTACCCTTTGGCGATGAGCCGCGCAATATAGGCGTCGCTGGCGTGGTAGGGAATGCCACACATGGGTGTCTTTTCCGCCTCGGTTTTGGTGGCGTCTTTATCACGGGTGGTGAGGGTCAGCTCCAGTTCCTCCGACGCCGTACGGGCATCGTCGTTGAACATTTCGTAAAAGTCGCCCAAACGGAAAAAGAGAATGGAATCAGGGTTTTGCGCCTTAATTTCCAAATATTGCTTCATCATAGGGGTTATGGCAGCCATGGGTATCACCTCTTTATAAACTAATAGCTAAGGACTAAAAGTGAAGAACTAAGGAACGCAGTGAGTTTTCTTGTCGTTCTTCACTATTCACTTTTAGTTCTTAGTTTTTTCTTGCTTGCTCGTGTTAAGTGTCGCAATCAGCATGCGCTTGATATCTGTATTTCTCAATTTAATGGATTGGAATTTTTCATCCCAATACCCTGTACGTTCTAATAAAATCAACCAATATTGGGTTTCCGCCGCTTCCTTCAATGCAATTTGCATTTTTGCTATAAAATCTGGTCTACTAATTGCATAATATGCTTCATGAATATTGGAACCAATGCTGGTGCCACTGCGGAGCACCTGTTTGGACATGACAAATTCTTTTTTCTCATACGTCAACCACTTATAAAACCCAACTATCTCTACCGATAATTCAATGGATTGCTTCGCCAAGGTGCTGTTGGTGCCCATCTGCGTTGTTCCTTTCCCGCCCCGTGGGCGGATAGTTCTTCACTTTTCACTTTTAGTTCTTAGTTTGGCGTCGCAACGCCATTCAGCGCAAAGGTATTGCACCCTGTCACTTCCACCATGGCGAAATCGCCAATCAAATTTTTGTCACCTTTCAGGCGCACAAGGCGGTTGCCTTCAGTGCGGCCTGTCAGTGGGAATTCTTCGTCGTCGCTTTCACCGTCTACCAACACTTCAATGGTTTGTCCCACATAGGCTTGGTGGCGAATGCCAGAGTTTTTGTTTTGCACGTTCAATAGCTTGTCAAACCAGACCTGTTTTTCCTCACGGCTCACAGGGTCGGGGAATTCTGCCGCTTTGGTACCGGGACGGGGGGAGTAAATGAAGGTAAACAAGGCGTCAAATCCTTCTTCTGCCACCAAGGAAATGGTGTCTTCCACTTCCTCTGCCGTTTCGCCGGGGAAGCCGATGATTACATCAGAGGTGACCACCAAGTCGGGCATTTTTGCCTTGGCATAGTGGATTAAATCCAGATATTTCTCACGGGTATAGCGGCGGTTCATCACCTCTAACACACGGTTGTTGCCCGATTGGAAGGGCAGGTGCAACTGACGGGCAATGTGCTCACTGCCAGCCATCACGTCGAACAGCTTGTAGGTGGCATCCTTGGGATGGCTAGACATAAAGCGGATGTAATACTTGCCCTCAATTTTATCAATGTCAGCGAGCAAGTCGGCAAAGTCGTAGTCGCCTTCCAAATCGTTGCCGTAGGAGTTGACGTTTTGCCCCAAAAGGGTAATCTCTTTGAAGCCGTCAGCAATCAAGCCGCGGACTTCTTCTAGCACATCTTCCTTGGCACGAGACCGTTCACGGCCACGGACGTAAGGCACAATGCAGTAAGAGCAGAAGTTGTTGCACCCATACATGATGGACACCCACGCACGGATGTTGCCTTCACGGACAATGGGCAACCCTTCGGCAATGGTGCCGTCCTCTGGTGCCACAGAGAACACACGCTTTTTGCTTTGGTACACGTTGTACAGCAGTTCTGGGAATTTCCACAGGGCATGGGGGCCAAAGACAAGGCTCACATGGCGGTAGGTTTCTTTGATGCGCTGACTGACACGCTCTTGCTGTGCCATGCACCCACATAGGCAGATGATTTGGTTGGGATTTTGCTTCAAATTATGCTTGAGCGCACCCAGATTGCCAAAGACGCGTTGCTCGGCGTGGTCACGGATGGCACAGGTGTTTAAAATCACCACATCTGCCGTTTTGGTGTCGCTGGTTAAGGTGAAGCCCATCTCTTGGAGCATCCCCATCAGCTTTTGCCCATCTGCCACGTTTTGTTGACAGCCAAAGGTATCTACACAGGCAGTGGGCGTGGTGTTTCCCACTAAAAAGCGGTTTTTTAAGTCTTGGCAGAACCCTTGCTGACGGGCAATATCCTCTGCAGCAATGGTGGTTGTTTCTTGTTTCAAAGATATGTCTCCTTGCAAATTTCGTTTGCTATCATTATATCATAGTAAGGATGTGAGTACAAGGTGTTTTTTTAGGGTTGTCACTTCCTGTGGAGGCTGCTACCGCAGGGGCTTTCTTCGCCTCCGCCCTTTGTAGGGGTGGCTATTAGCCGCCCGTGAAAATCAATTGCAATTTGCTTCACCCTGTGGGAGTTCTCTTTAGATACACTTTTTCCCACTGCCGTGGAGGGCGCTCGCCGCGCGGGCGTTACTTTGCAAAGATGCAAAGTAACCAAAAATCTTGCACGTGGCAGATGACCACGCGTGGTCATCTGTCTCACGTGCTCCCATTGTATACGGATTGTGCGTATGAGTGGGTGCGGTGCTAACGGGTGGGTTTGTCACACCCGTTCGGCTTTTCATGTGGGATGCGCGAACCAACGCTGATTGCTGCCGCACAGTGTTCGTACGATGACATGGGAACACACATTTGAGGTGCCTTACAGGGTGGACGTCGGTTGGTGCGGTGGCACTGGGGGATGGATGACGGTGGTGGCGCTCAGCGCCACCAATCTACACCGCCCATCACACCTTAGGCACGCCCAAGAAATGGCACCATCTCAATCGCCTCTTCTCCATAGGGCGAAGCCCGAAAGAATACTTCGCGTCAAATCAGGCCACTCGGTGCCGTTCAAAAAGCCAAAGCACTCCAGCGATGAACCCCCGTAAAATCCCTTTTTTTCACTCGACCGCAGTCGTCGTGAAAAAATCGTTTTTTGATTCTTTTTGTCGACACAAAAAGAACGCCCCACCGGCAGGTGACCGCCCCGTAGGGGCAAAAAAACAATTCAGAGTGAATCGGAAAACGGACGCCCAATGGGCGCCCCTACGATGAGGCGGGGGAATGCCACACCGGCAGGTGACCCGTCCGGTAGGGGCAAAAATCTAAAAAAGAGGTGGGGCGCGGGCGACCACAGGTCACCCCTACAATTAGGGGTGGTGGGAACGCCCCACGGCAGTGGAAAGCCCGCCGGCGAGACGCCCCTGCGGTAGCAGACAGTCCAGCAGGTGACCCGTCTGGCAAAACGCAAAAAAAGGAACCGCCGTAACGGTTCCTTTTCCTAAAAAACATTATTCTTCTGTTTTGGGAGCTTCTTCCACGGTTTCTGCCACAGTTTCAACAACTTCTTCTAACACAGGTGCTTCAATTTTTTCAGACACCATGTGGACGTGCTTGGCAGGGGCTTCAATTTCTGCAGGTCGGGTGGAGGAATAGGCATCGTCCACCAAGGCAGGGTCGCGGCCTTCCAAAATGGCCACCATTTCGCCACCTGTGATGGTTTCTTTTTCCATCAAATAAGCAACCACCTTATCCATATCTTCACGGTGGGCTTCTATGATTTCCACAGCCTTATCATAGCATTGCCCCAAAATTTCTCGCACCGCTTCATCCAAATCGGCGGCGGTATCTTGGGCACAATCCATGCCGTAGCCACCTTCCAAGTATTGATTGCGGCGAGAAGCCAGCGCCATCATGCCAAACTTATCGCTCATGCCGAACATGGCCACCATGTTGCGCGCCACAGAGGTGGCATCTTGGATGTCTTGGGCGGCGCCATTGGTCATGGTGTTCAGCACCACTTGCTCAGCGGCACGCCCACCCATAGACACGGTGATGCGACCCATTAGTTCATCTTTGGTGCGCAGTTCGGTTTTATCTTCTTCAGGCATCAACAAAGTATAGCCCAAAGAGCCTTGGGTATGGGGTACAATGGTGATTTTTTGCACAGGCTCGGCATTTTTTTGCTTGTAAGCCACCATGGCGTGACCCACTTCATGGTACGCCACCAGCTTCTTTTCAAAGTCGGTGAGCACACTGCCTTTTTTCTCGCTACCAGCGATGACCAGTTCAAACGCCGCCAACAAATCCTCTTGGGTGACGGTCTTGCGACCCTTACGGACGGCACGCAAAGCGGCTTCGTTGACCAAGTTTGCCAAATCGGCACCCACACAGCCTGCTGTTGCCAGCGCCACTTTTTTCAAGTTCACATCGTCGCTCATGCGAATGTTACGGGTATGGACTTCCAAGGTGGTGATACGACCTGCCAAGTTGGGACGGTCGATGATAATGCGGCGGTCAAAACGACCCGGACGGAGCAAGGCTTGGTCAAGGACTTCGGGACGGTTGGTGGCGGCTAAAACGATGATGCCCTTGGTGGGGTCAAAACCATCTAGTTCTGCCAGCAATTGGTTCAAGGTTTGTTCCCGTTCGTCGTTACCACCCATGCGGTTGTCACGGCTTTTGCCGATGGTGTCGATTTCGTCGATGAAAATGATACAGGGAGCAACTTTTGCCGCTTCTTTGAACAAGTCACGGACACGGCTTGCACCTACGCCCACAAACATTTCCACAAAGTCTGAGCCAGAAATGGAGAAGAAGGGCACGCTGGCTTCCCCTGCCACCGCTTTGGCAAGCAAGGTTTTACCAGTACCAGGAGGGCCGACTAACAAGGCACCTTTTGGCAATTTTGCGCCAATTTCCGTATATTTTTCTGGGCTATGCAAAAAGTCGATGATTTCGGTGAGGGATTCTTTGGCTTCGTCTTGCCCTGCCACATCGGCAAAGGTGACACCAGTGGATTTTTCCATATACACCTTGGCATTGGCCTTGCCAACACCGCCCAGACCGCCCATGCCGCCTTTTTTGTTCATAATCCGCATGACCAGAGAGAACATGAGGAAAATCATCACAAAAGGCAACACATAGCTAATGAGCAAGGTGAGCACAAAGGACAGTTCAGGGGCGGTGTACCCTGTGTAGCCCACGCCGTGGCTTTCTAGCAAGGCATACAAAGACTCGTCGCCCAGTTCATTGGTGTACAGAGTCAGTTCCCCAAGGTCTTCCACTTCGCCATCTTCATTGACGTAAACATAAGCGTCGGTGGGGGTGATTTCTAGCACACCATCGGTGCGGTTGAAGATGACTTCGGTGACGTAACCGTCTTCCACCATGGTGACAAAGTCGCTGTACTTCACCTCACGGGTGACCGCCGCTTCTTGAGAAGCACTTAAATACGAGGAGCCATAGGTGAACAAAATGGTCAATAACAGCGCCCAACTGATTAAAGACATCAATCCACGGAGGTTATTGTTACCTTTTTTATTGTTTTTGTTATTTTTTTTATTGTTTTGCTTCATGGTTATAAGAACCCCTTTCACATAGACCAATGGGGTGATTTTTCCCATTATAATGGAATACGAAAGCTAGTATACCACAAAACTGGAAATTCCACAAGAACGGATGTATGATTTTTTATTGAATTTTATGTGAATAGGGCTTTTTTGTTCACACAATTTGTGGTATACTATCCATGTATAAACAAATTAGAAAATTGAGGTACTCCATGGACAACGAAAAAAAAGACTTACTCACCGCCGAATCTGATGGCGTCATCGAAGGGCGCAACGCTGTGATTGAAGCATTGCGTAGCGAAGCCACCATCGACAAAATCTTCATCCAAAAGGGTGAAACCGACAAAACCTTAGGCCATATCGCCTCCAAAGCCCGTGCCGCTGGCATCGTGGTGGTGGACGCTGACCGCCGCAAGTTAGACGGCATGAGCCGCACCCACTCCCACCAAGGGGTTATCGCCCTGATTGCCGCACGGCAATATGTGGAAGTGCAAGACATTATTGACATCGCCGCAAAAAAAGGGGAGGCTCCTTTGATTGTGGTCTGCGATGAAATCTCTGATCCCCAGAACCTTGGCGCCATCATCCGTACCGCTGAGTGCGCTGGTGCCCATGGGGTGATTATTCCCAAGCGCCGCAGTGCTGGTTTGACTGCCATTGTGGCCAAAACCTCCGCTGGCGCTGTCAGTTATGTGCCTGTGGCCCGTGTGGCCAACATCACCGCCACCTTAAAAGAACTGAAAAAGCAAGGCGTTTGGGTGTATGGCACCGCCGCCGATGGCAAGGCCAGCTTGTATCAAACCGATTTTAAAGGCGCTTGCGCCATCGTCATCGGTAGTGAAGGCGACGGCATGACCCGTCTGGTCAGCGAAACCTGTGACGTGCTGGTCAACATCCCCATGAAGGGACGCCTCAGCTCCCTAAACGCCTCTGCCTCCGCCGCCATTTTGATGTACGAAGTGGTGAGACAGAGATTGGGGTAACGGCGTTTCGTTTAAAACGTAGGGCGGGGGCTTGCCCCCGCCGTCCACAGTAATTGCAAACCTAACGGCGGGGGCAAGCCCCCGCCCTACGGATACGCATTAGCTCATCGAAAGGAGACCCCATCCCATGGCAGGCAAACATGAATCAAAACCCAAGCGCGGCTCTGGCGTCTCCTATGAGCCAGAGTTGGATGCTGTATCCCTAGAGGACATTTTGGCCGAGTATGGCGAAAGCCGTGCCCAGCGGTTGCTCCACCAAGTGGAACAGACCGCCGCCAACGAGCCAGATGAACTGCCCTTAACGCCCCATCAACACCAAAACCCCTTCCCCACCGCCAAGCCAGCGCCCGAGGGCAAACGGCTTCAATTCCCTGACAAAGGCGTGGCTGCGGAAGAGACCCTTTATGACGATAGCGACCCCTTCGCCGAGGACGAAGCCGCCACGGATGAACCTGAGGCAGAAACGCCTGACGAAGTATTTTCCCAACATATGGGGGCTGGCAAACGGGTGGCTCCCCCCAGTCCTGACCAACTGTCCCAAAAACTCTACCACGCGCTGGTGCCCGAAGAAGACGACGAGCCTGACCGCGACGACCCCTTGGACGAACAAGGGTTTACCCCTGAAGATTTTGAAAAACCAAAGAAAGAAGCACCCATTGTCTTCACCCCCTTAAACACCCAAGCCTCTGTAGGGGCCACCGTAGGCGGTTTTTTAGACGAAGATGTAGAACCCATTTTGCAAAAGCGCAAGCGTGGGCTGTTTTCTCGCCGCTTGCAAGAGGAAACCCAGCCTATTTTTGACGAATACGAAGAACCAGAGCCTGAGCCTGAACCAGATTGTAGCGCTCAAGCGGTGAAGCACCGCAAGCGTGTGGCCTATGCCCATCGCTGTAACTTTTGGGCTGTGCTGGTCTGCCTTGTGTTGCCAGTGGTGCACTATTTAGAATTTTACGGCTTGACCATCCCCTATTGGACAGGGGACTTGTTGATGCAAAGCGCCATCACCTTTGGTTGGCTGGCACTACTTAGTCTTTTGTGTGGCAGTGTAATCACCCAAGGCTTCCGCCAATTACGGCGAGGACGGCTGACCATGGAGATTCTAATCACCCTTGCGATGGTGGTGTCTATGGCGGACTGTGGGCGCATTATACTAGAATTGCCCCGTAGCGACGCGCCTTTATATGGTGTGGTATGCGGTGTATCGCTGGTGCTGGCTCTGTGGGGCGTGCGCCAAGGCCACCGTGGACAGTATGAAATGTATCGCACCGCCGCCTTGGACGAACAACCACCGTTCTTGGTGACCCAACTGCCCTCTGGGGCTGGCAAACGGCAGGGCAAAGTCCAAGGGTTTTACACCTGTGCCGAAAAAAGCGACTTTGCCACCCAAGTGCAATCCATTGTTTTACCCTTAATTTTAGTGGGCTCCTTTTTGGCGGCCACTCTGGCCTCCCAAGGGCAGGCGCGAGACTATGACTTTTCCTTAAATCTCTCCGCCATTCTCTGCGCCTGCGCCAACCCAGCGTTGGTGTTGGCATGGAATCTGCCATGGGGACACCTCTCTGCTATTTTGCAAAAAAGCGGCGGCGCCGTGGCTGGCTATGCTGGCGCACGCGCCATCAGTCGCAAGCGCACCATGATTGTCACCGATGGTGACCTGTTCCCCACTGGCACCATGGCACTCAATGGCTACAAACTTTTTGATGAGGATTTGACCCGTGTGGCCTCCTATGCCGCCTCCATCACACGCCGTGCTGGCACAGGTCTCGGGAAGCTGTTCGACAATCTTTCTCGCAGTGAAAGCGGCACCTATTATATTGTAGAGGATTTTGCCTTCTGCGAAGAAGGCGGCTACCGTGGGCGGATGGATCACCGTGAAATCCTCCTTGGCACAGTATCATTTATGCGACAAATGGACGTGGCTATCCCCGGTGGATTGAACCTGAAAACAGGTATTTTCCTTGCAGTGGAAGGCAAACTTTCCGCTGTATTTGCCGTGAAATATCAACCCTCTGAGCACGTGGATGTTGCGCTGAAGCTGATGCGACGCAGTCGCATTGCCCCCATCCTTGCCACCCGTGACCCCAACGTGACTCCGTCGCTACTGCACCGTAAATTCAACTCCCGTCAAATCATCGACTACCCCTATCTGCAAGAGCGGATTGATTTGTCTGAGGAAACCTCTGACCCCAACGACATCCCTCACGCCCTATTACTGCGTGGCGGTTTGCTCCCCTATGCCCGTATGGTGGTGGGCAGTCGTCGTCTGTGCGCCGCCACCCTCAGCTCCACCGCCTTTGGCTTGCTGGGCAGCATTGCTGGCTTGGTGCTAAGCTACTATCTGGTGTTTTTAGGCTCCTACAGCCTGCTCTCTCCCCTAGCCCTTCTGTTTTTCATTTTGCTGTGGTCAGTGCCTGTGGCCATACGGGGGCAAAGCGTGAAACATTTGTAAAAAACGTGTTGCAACGTTATGTTGTAGCACGTTTTTTTACGCAATTGGCACATTTTCCAAATATCGTAAAAATATTTATACAAATCAACCAAATCATTCGTTTCGCATTTAACTTTTCGTGTGATTTTATACAAAAACATCTTGTAATTGCTTCCAAATTCGTATATACTGTAGATAAGCCGATGGTGGCAGGCTCCACCACGGCAGCAATTTTATTCACAGCAAAACGAAGGGAGAACACATCATATGACTGCAAAGGAAATTCGCAATATCTGCTTACTAGGCCACGGCGGGAGTGGCAAGACCTCTCTGGTAGAGAGCATGCTATACCTGACTGGTGGCACCGATCGCTTGGGCAAGGTTACCGATGGCAACACCATCTGCGACTACGATCCAGAGGAAATCAAGCGTAAAATTTCGCTGTCTTTGACGGTGGCTCCCATTGATTATAACGGTTGTAAAATTAACGTATTAGATACCCCAGGGTATTTCGACTTCTGCGGCGAAGCTTTGGAAGCCATGCGTGTGGCTGACAGTGGCATCATCGTGTGCACCGCCAAGGGTGGCGTGTCTGTTGGCACCGAAAAAGCTTGGAAATACTTAATCGACCGTGATATGCCCCGTGCTATTTACGTCTCTAAATTAGATGAAGACGGCGCTGACTTCAACACCGCTTTGGCTGACCTGCGTGCTCACTTTGGGCACACCATCGCCCCTGTGGTCATCCCCATCTGGGACGAAGAAAAACAAATCAACACCCTGCTAGACATCCCTGCCCGTAAGGCGTACGTGATGGACGGCAAGGGCAAGCGTAAAGAAGTGCCCATCCCTGCTGGCAAAGAAGACGTTCTGGAAGAATTCTACGGTCTGCTGTGCGAATCCGTGGCAGAAACCAGCGAAGAAAAAATGGAAAAATTCTTTGCAGGCGAAGCCTTCACCCAAGAAGAAGTGTTCCAAGGTTTGCATGACGGTATCCGTGATTTGCAACTGTGCCCCGTGCTCTGCGGCAGTGGTTACACCGGCCTTGGTACTGTGGCTATGCTAGACGCTGTGGTGCGCATGTTCCCCAACCCTGTGGACGTGCCCTGCCGTCACGGCGCCAATGACCAAGGGGTCATCAAAGACATCGCTTTGACTGAAGATGGCGCACCTTACGCCTTCGTATTCAAAACCACCTCTGACCAATATGGTCGTTACTCCTATTTCAAGGTTGTCACTGGTAAGATTACCCCCGACATGACCTTGACCAACCCCCGTACTGGCGACACCATGAAGTTGGGTCACCTGTACACCATGCGTGGCAAGAAGGCCATCGAAGTCAAGGAAGTATGCTGTGGCGATATCGCCGCTGTGTCCAAGATGGAAAAGCTGAAAACTGGGGACACCATCTGCACCACCGTCACACCTTTGACCCTGCGTGGCATCCCCTTCCCCACACCTTGCTACACCCAAGCCATTGCACCTAAAACCCAAGGCCAAGAAGATAAGGTTGCCGCTGGTTTGAACAAACTGGCTGAAGAAGACCTGACCTTCTCTGTGGTCAACAACGCTGAAACCAAGCAATTGGTGCTCTCTGGCACAGGCGACATCCATCTGGATGTGATTCGTGCCAAGTTACAATCTCGCTTTGGCGTGGAAACCGTCCTCTCTCCTGCCCGTATTGCTTACCGTGAAAAAATCCGCAAGACTGTCAAGGTCCAAGGTCGTCACAAAAAGCAATCTGGTGGTCACGGTCAATTCGGCGACGTATGGATTGAATTCAGCCCACAAATGGATCAAGAAGAACTGATGTTCACCGAAAAAGTGGTGGGTGGTTCTGTGCCTAAGAACTTCTTCCCTGCCGTTGAAAAAGGTCTGCGTGACAGCGTCGGCAAGGGTCCTCTGGCTGGCTACCCTGTGGTGTATTTGAAAGCCACTCTGGTGGACGGTTCTTATCACCCCGTTGACTCCTCTGAAATGGCCTTTAAAACCGCCGCTTCTCTGGCCTTCAAATCTGGTATCGAACAAGCCAACCCTGTGCTGATGGAACCCATCGGTCAACTGAAAGTCATCGTCCCTGATGCCTACACTGGCGATGTTATGGGCGATTTGAACAAGCGTCGCGGTCGCGTGATGGGCACTCTGCCCTGTGGCGATGGGCTTCAAGAAATCGAAGCCGAAGTGCCCATGGGCGAAATGAGCACCTATGCCATCGACCTGCGCTCTATGAGCCAAAGCCGTGGTAGCTTCACTCTGGAATTTACCCGCTATGACGACTGCCCTCCAGCCGCTCAAGAAAAGGCCATTGCCCAAGCAAAGGCTGACGAGAAATAAGGACTATGTAATTTTCAAAATACAGGGAATGGTTTTTACCATTCCCTGTATTCTTGTCTATACGTAGGGCGGGGGCTTGCCCCCGCCGTTTCCCCATACATCGGATGCGGCGGGGGCAAGCCCCCGCCCTACGGGTCTCAAATTGCACCATTTCCTCCCCCACACCGTAGGGAGCGATGCCCTCGTCGCTCCGTTCCTCCCCTCTCCCTCTAGCCCGTCCAACTTCCACCAAAAATTAGTTTTCACTAACTTTTTAATGCCAAAACTTTCACAAATACAGTTAGCAGAAACTAATCTAAAAACATTTGAATATTTTTACAACTGTTGCAATTACCACTTCACAGATGGAAATAATCTGTTATACTGAATACAGAAACTAAGATTAAGGATTACAAATCCTAACAAAAATATTACTTATTTACGGAGGAAATTATTATGAAGAAGTTTATCTGTTCTGTGTGCGGTTATGTTCACGAAGGCGACTCCGCTCCTGCTGAATGCCCCCTGTGCCATGTTGGCGCTGAAAAGTTTAACGAACAAGCTGGCGAAATGAGCTGGGCTGCTGAACACGTTCTGGGTGTGGCTTCTGGCGTATCTGAAGAAATCATGGAAGGCCTGCGCGCTAACTTTGCTGGCGAATGCACCGAAGTTGGTATGTATCTGGCTATGGCTCGTGTGGCTCACCGTGAAGGCTATCCCGAAATCGGTATGTACTGGGAAAAGGCCGCTTACGAAGAAGCAGAACACGCTGCAAAGTTCGCAGAACTGCTGGGCGAAGTTCTGACCGACTCCACCAAGAAGAACTTGGAACTGCGTGTTGACGCTGAAAACGGCGCTACCGCTGGCAAGTTTGAACTGGCTAAGCTGGCTAAGGCCGCTAACCTGGACGCTATCCACGACACCGTCCACGAAATGGCTCGTGATGAAGCTCGGCACGGCAAAGCATTTGCTGGTTTGCTGGCTCGCTACTTCGGTTAATCCCAAATTCTAAATAAGGAGGCAATTTCTCATGAAATATACCTGTGAACCCTGTGGTTACGTATACGACCCTGCCGAAAACGACGGTGTTGCATTCGAAAACCTGCCCGACGATTATGTCTGCCCCATCTGTGGCTTAGGCAAAGATGTCTTCGTGGCTGAATAAGATTTTTAAAACGGAGTAGCCTTTGGCTATTCCGTTTTTTCTTTTACAGTACAGCAATTTCCTTCACCCTGTGGGAGTTTTCTTTTGATAGACTTTTTCTCCACTCCCGTGGGGGCTGCTGCCGCAGGGGCTTTTTTTTCCCACTCCCGTGGGGCTGCTCGCCGCGCGGGCATTACTTTGCAAAGATGCAAAAGAAACAAAAAATCTTGCACGTGGCAGATGCCCACGCGTGGTCATCTGTCTCACGTGCTCCCATTGTATACGGATTGTAGGTGTGAGTGGGTGCGGTGCTATTGGGGCATCTGGCTCACACCCGTTCGGCTTATCATGTGGGATGCGCGAACCAACGCTGATTGCTGCCGCACATTTCTCGTACAATGACATTGTACCACGCATTTAAGGTGCCTAAGATTGTGGACGTCGATGGGTGCGGTGGCGTTGGGGGGGGCGCTGACCTGCGGTCAGCTTGATGTTGGGTGGTGCTGGCACCTTTGTAGGGGCGACCTGCGGTCGCCCGTGTTTCCCAACACCACCGCACCACACCACACCCACACCCTAGGCACGCCCAAGAAATGGCACTATCTTTCTGCAACATCGCAACAGGGCGAAGCCCGATAGGTCATGCAGAGTCAAATCAGGTCACTCGGTGCCGTTCAAGCGAGCGTGGCACTCCAGCGATGAGCCCTCGTAAAAACCCCCTTTTTTCACTCGACCGCAGTCGTCGTGAAAAAATCGTTTTTTGATTCTTTTTGTCGATACAAAAAGAATGCCCCACCGGCAGGTGACCGCCTTGCCAAACACCATCAACAATGGTACAATATACCAAATCACATTCTGGAGGTAATCCCATGGACTGTCCCAATCGCAGCGAATCTCTTGCCCTTTTGCAAAAATACAACCAAGAACCCTTCCACATCCTCCACGCCTTAACCGTGGAAGGCACCATGGCTTGGTATGCCCAAGAATTGGGCTATGGTGACCAAACTGAATTTTGGGCCACTGTGGGTCTGCTCCACGACGTAGACTTTGGCTCTTTCCCTGAGCAACACTGCATCAAAGCCCCAGAATTATTGGCAGAAGTGGGCGCCAGCGGTGACTTTATCCATGCCGTCTGCGCCCACGGCTACGGCATTTGCTGTGACATCGAACCTGTGCTAGAGATGGAAAAAGTGCTCTTTGCCGCCGACGAACTCACTGGCCTCATCGGTGCCGCCGCACGGATGCGCCCCAGCAAAAGCGTGCAAGACATGGAGCTTTCCAGCTTGAAAAAGAAATATAAAGACAAAAAATTCGCCGCAGGCTGTAGCCGAGATGTCATTGCCCAAGGGGCAGAGCGTCTGGGGTGGAGCTTGGACGAATTGCTAGAAAAAACCCTATTTGCTATGCGTAGCTGCGAAGAAAAAGTGGCAGCAGAATATGCCTCCTTGGTGGGATAAATTAAACTTATAAACGCGGCTTTGCGTCGCCCACATTCCTATCAGGAGGCTTGCCATGATTATATTGCTACGCTTAGCCTTATATTTGGGCATCATTTTGCTGTTTGTGGTGATGCCACCCCTGATGTTGGGATTTGTTCTGGCACGCAATCTATCTTGGTGGACAAAGCACGACAAGGTGAAAGACTACGTAACAGTCAAATCGCCCAAGTTGTCACGGTTGCTGGTAAAGTGGTGTCACGGATATTTCACCAACATACCCAAGTGGAGTTTGCTGTATTGCGTCAACGCACACCCCCATCGCCTGTCCATTCTGGGGCAATCGACCATGTAATTGTGTCGATTATATCCCTCTTTTGGGCATACCACATGGTGGGCTATTTCTTCTTTTCAGATGTTTCTAATCACAACATTCCCTTGGCCATTATCCTGTTGACGTGCCATGCTGTGGTGGCCTTTGCCCTCAGCCTCTGGAATAAACAACACCGCAGGCCTTCCAATACCATGACCCGTGCAGAATGGAACTTATACAAAAAACGGCTATAAAAAAAGTCCCAATTGTAGATAACGGGGCCTGGGATAATCTCTGTATAAATACTCATTTGCTTGTATATTCGCTGAATAGACACTTCTGAAAAGGGGTGTCTATTTTTTATGCCTACACCCAAACATGAAGTCCAATAATTGTAAATCCAATTTGATGTTAATGAAAAAACGGCTAACTTTAAGAAAAAAATGCTATGCATACGTCTTTAGTTTCATGCGTCAACTATAGCAGGGTACGTCTAGATATTAGAAGTATAACTTAAATCTTTTTGAGTTAAATCTTTAATACCAAGGAGACATATACGTATGTACAGTTTGGAAGACATCTGCGGAAAGACCACTAACAATAGAGAAACAGACTTCGTATTCAAAGGATGCACATCAGGATTAGACTTTGAGAATAAGGTAACCGACTTTTTAGGAAATTTAGGTTTAACTGCTGGTAGAACTAAAGCCAATGATGGCGGTGTTGATATAGTGGCTATAGTTGAAACATCTAAGAATAAACATACATTTTCAATTCAATGTAAGTATTACAACAAGCCACTAGGCAAGCATCCTATTCAAGAAATTTATGCCGGGACACGTTTCTACAATATAAACGCTATCCCAGTGGTAATTACAAATAATCGAGTTACTTGTGAGGCTCGGATATATGCCAAGAAATTGGGAGTAGAAATCATAGCAGATATTGAGTGGGATGAAATTAAGGCAACGCATAAAGAAGGTCAACAAATCAGTATGACACAGCACAAAGGGCTTATGGGACTTATCATTGCATCTATGCTTCAAGATAAAGACTATTACCTTAATAGTCTTGCTCGGAAACAGGTACAGAACAACGATTCTGAGGAGCATCTGAAAATAGAGTTAGCGGATAGATTTGATGAAGCTACAGAATGTGAGAGGGAGGCGGCAAGGCTAGAACAACAAGCATCAAAATACAAACAGCGTTCACTGACACTTCAAAAGGAGGCGATATTGCGAAACCTCAATTACATCTGAAGGGATGGTGAGCCGCAACAACTTGGAGGGCTGACTATGAGCGACTTTTTCAGTGAGTTAATGAAAAGCGTTGATAGTTTAACTGAAGAACAAATGTTACAGTTGCTATCAGCACTGGAAGTTAAAAAGGCAGGAACATCAAAAGGTAAGACAGATGAAAAAGTTGAAAACATACCTATGGCCTGCACTGGTTGTGGAAGTATAGCTATCATCAAAAAAGGTATGACTAAAACAGGAAATCAGATATATAAATGTAAGGATTGTAACAAGAAATTCTCCAGTAATACAGGGACGGCACTCTTTCGCACAAAGTTATCAGCCTCACAATGGAAGGGGTTATTACTAGGAATAGTTCAAAACTTAACCGCCAAGCAAATTGCCGAAATGATAGATTGCACGGAAAAGACTGTCCTAAACAACAAGCATAAGTTGTGCGAACTACTTAGGCAGGAGTTTGGTGAACAAGATAACCTATCGACCATCATTGAATGTGATGAAAAGTACGCACCACTATCATTCAAGGGTAAACGAGACCCCAAATTCTTCGTCTACACACTTGGTAGATTGCCACGGCACCATCGAACCCGTCAAGAGAAGATAGAATACCTAATGACCAATGGTCTATGGCAAGAATTACAAGGCGATCAAGTTAAATTAGAGGAGCTCCTTGCATCATCAAATGTACACAAGCGAGGAATTAGTAATGAACAGGTGTGTATAGTGACCTGCCGAGATAGAAATGGCGGCACGTTTATTCGTCCCATATGTATAGGCAGACCAGAAAGTGAAGACATAGCAAAAGCGTTAAATGACCGAATACCCTATGATGCCGTATTGGTTACAGATAGTCACAATGCTTACATTAGTTTTGTCGAAAAAGAACACATACATCATGAGCAAATACCTCCTGGCAAACATACCAAGGGTGCTTACAACTTAGCACAGGTTAATGCAATGCACTCTAAAATTGAAAATATGTTTTTCATCAATCCTGCCAGAAGTCCTGCCACAAAGTACCTCGACTTATACCTCATGCTGTTCTACTGGCTAGAGAAAAACAAAGCACTAACTGATAGTGATAAGGTGACAAAGTTACTAGAGATAGCAACAGATGACATTGATGAACCTATCAATCAGGTGGATTTAACAAAGAGACCCCTAGATTTTAACACCAAGGGTTTGATACCAACCAAAGTATAAGAATTTAAACTGGGCTATGTGTAACAGCATAGCCCAGTTTATTATGCGTACTTACAGGCGCACAAGTATATTGAGTAAATCGAAAGTTTGAAAGGAGGATTTTTAATGGACTTATTCAACGAATTATTTGGCAGTCGAATGGGCGACAATATCATATTTACACCGCAAAAAATCGCACTTGAAATGATAGAAGCATTGCCTGCAGAAATTTGGAACAGGCACACCAAATTCCTTGACCCCTGTTGTAAAAGTGGAATATACCTGCAAGAAATCCGTAACAAGTTGATGGCTTGTGATGACCTTATAGAAGCATACCCAGACGAGCAAGATAGGTTAGAACACATAGATACCAACCAATTATATGGACTAGCCATCAACGAAAATTGCTTATTATTGAGTACGAGAAATGTTTGCGGAAGGCTCACCGCTGATAGCAACATCCGCTACATTCAAAATTACATACAGAAAGTTAAAGATAAAAACACGGATTATAAAGAGTTAATTAAGGAGGAATTAGGCGAAGTGAAATTTGACGTAGTAATCGGAAACCCACCGTATCAAGATGGGAGCAGAAGCATTTATCCTAAGTTTATTGACCTAGGTATACAGGTTTCTAGCAGAATTGTAACAATGATTGTAAAAAATAATTGGTTAACATCAGATGATATGCAAAGTACACGAGAAAACATGCTAGGTGCTGGCCTAAATAGGATAATTAGCTATCCATTAAATAGAGAAGTTTTTACGGGTGTAAATGTAAATGTAAATATTTTCAATGTGGATAAACTTAACAGTAACTGTCAAAAAATTCAATTTACTGAGATAAAAAATGGAAATATTGTGGAACAGCATACTATTAATGCAAGAAATACGCCAATTATATTGAAAAACAAAGCAGAAGAAAGTATTGTACTTAAAGTGTTAAATAGTTCAGACTTTAAATGCTATCAAGAAAATGTGGGGACATCAAATCCTTTTGGTGTTGAAACAAACTTTAATAAAGCAACAGGATTCGGAATGCCCTTAGTTGATAAAATAGACGATTCAAATAATATTAAAATTGTACATATGCATAAAGGGAAGCCAGCTTACGTATACACAGCCAAAGAGAATATTGAAAAAGGCACGGATAAAATAGGTGATTATAAGGTGATATGTGGGGAGAAATTACATAAGAACTCTACAGTTATATCTAATGTACATGCTATAGGTAGTAATTCAATATGCACAGGCTCATGGGCATTGCTATATTCATCTAAGAGCAGAGATAAAACTATTAATGCATATCATTATATAAGGACAAAGTTTTTCAGATTTTTAGTTGGGTTAATGTGCAGTGACGGCGGGATGGCGAGGCCTACAAAGTACAGGTTTAGTTTAGTGCCCACACAAACATTAGGTGAGACATGGACAGATGATAAGCTTTACAAAAAGTACAACCTCACTCCAGATGAAATTGATTACATCGAAAAGACCATCAAGCCAATGAAATAAGCATCAAAGCCGCTACCCTCAAAACAATGATGGTAGCGGCTTTTTGTATATTATACATTAGCTTAGGCTAATCGAGCATCAGGTCTCATTAAGTATAGTTGGGACTAAAAAAAGAACGCCCACGCGTTCCCACAAAAAAATCAACCCCACCTATCTCCAACGAATAGGTGGGGTTACTTCTGTTGTTCATTTTCTAGCACGTTTGTTACCTCAACTTTACATCTATTCCGTTTCTACCCAGAGGTTGCTCTCGTTGCGTTGTACTCTCTCAATCCATGACACTTGCCGGCGAGGCTCTTTGGCCTCCTAGTTCATAACAATGATGGCAATTCGTATTTGATGGGTGACGCATAGGAGACAGCCGAAACGGGCTCAATAAGAAGTGGCCGAGCTGGGAATCATTTGATTCCGCTCTCTTCTTATGGTTAAACTATACAACACTTCTCGAGATATGTCAATACCATTTGTAAAAAGTTCATAATTTATTTTTTTAAGGACTGGCTTTATTGGTCATAAGGTAGTATAATGGAGAAAACAACAGAAAAGAGGATTCCCATGAACATTCGCACTGCCACCCTTGCCGATTTAGAGGCTGTCGCCGCCATTGAAGCCGCTTGCTTCCCTCCTGCCGAAGCCGCCAGCAAAGAAAGCTTTGCCCAACGTTTAGAGATATTCCCCGACCATTTTTGGCTGGTAGAACAAGACGGTGTTCTGGTGGGATTTTTAAACGGTGCCGTCATTGACAGCGATGTCATTCCCGATGCCTGTTACCACGACGCCAACCGCCACAATCCCAACGGCGCTTATCAAACCGTGTTCGGCATCAACACCTTGCCTCAATACCGCAAACAAGGCATTGGTGGTGCCATGCTCCACGCTATGATTGACGCCGCCAAAAAAGAAGGTCGCAAAGGCTGTATTTTAACCTGCAAAGACACACTCAAAGGATATTATGAATCTTTTGGCTATGTGTCCAAAGGTCGCTCCGCCTCCACCCACGGCGGCGCTGAGTGGAACGATATGATTTTGGAATTTTGATTAAAACATTGTAGGGCGGGGGCTTGCCCCCGCCGTTTTTCTGCGCTTGCATATCTGGGGAACGGCGGGGGCAAGCCCCCGCCCTACACGGTTCATCTCCCTCCCCTACACAATCTAATGACAGCTTGCATACACTGGAACACCCAACCTATAAAAAGGAGTGTTCCTATGCCCATCCTCTATCTCAGCCCCTCCACCCAAGAGTGGAACCCCTATATCACGGGCACTGGCTCGGAAGAATATTATATGAATTTAGTGGCAGACGCCATGATTCCCTATCTCAAGGCCAACACCATCGCCTACAAGCGCAACACCCCTGACATGACGGCCGCCAGCTCCATCCGAGACAGCAACGCTGGCTATTACGACTTCCACCTCGCCCTCCATTCCAACGCTGCCCCAGAATCTAGCGCAGGCCAAGCGCGAGGGATCATCGGCTTTTACTACCCCACCTCCACCAAAGGCAAACGGGGGCAGAGCTACTGTGCGAACAATTGCGGAAAATTTATCCCCTGCCCAGCAAGGTAGAAATACGGTCGACCACCACGCTAGGGGAAGTGCGCCAACCACAAGCCCCGTCGGTGCTGATGGAAATTGGATTCCATGACAATTACGCCGACGCCACATGGGTGGCTGGCCACATCCAAGACATTGCTGCTCAATTGGTGGCTGGACTGTGTGATTACTTCTCCCTGCCATTTATTTCCCCTTGGGGCGAACGGCAAGGTCGAGTGGATATTGCCTCTGGAACCCTAAATTTACGCAACTATCCTGCCGATACAGGCGCAATCATTGCAAATATGCCCAAAAACAGCCCTGTAACCGTATATGGCGCACAAAATGGGTGGTATAGCGTAGGTTTTAGTGCGTATTTAGGGTATGCCGCCGCCGCCCATATTGATGTTTGACAGGATTTTACAGCCCATTTGTGGAAAGTTTCTAAAAAAACCACAAAAAGGTGCGACTTTTTCTTGACATAACCAGTTAAAAGCTTTAAACTAGAAATGGACAATTGTCGCAAGGTCAACGTTTCAAACAAGGAACTACACGTTTAAACCGCGACCGCAGGATAGGGGTATCCTTGCGATTGTTTTCTATATGTATTTTGACTGAGACGTAACAGGTCTCAACACTAACAATTTTGGAGGAACCACAACCGTGACTGAACTGATTATCACCGGCGTAATTACGCTGGCAGTTGGTCTGGCTGTTGGCTTCCCTCTTGGTATTCGCTACCGTAAAATCGTGTCCGAAAAGGAAATTTCCAGCGCAGAAGCAGAAGGAACCCGCATCATCAACGAAGCCATCAAACGTGCTGAGTCTCAAAAGCGCGAAGCCCTGCTAGAAGCCAAAGAAGAGATTTTGAAAAACCGCAGCGAGTATGAAAAGGAAGTCAAAGAGCGCAGATCTGAACTGCAACGTCAAGAAAATCGACTGCAACAAAAAGAAGAAAACATGGACCGCAAAACCGAAGCCTTAGAGAAAAAAGAAGAATCTCTGGCTTCCAAACATCAACATGCCGACCAAGAAAACCAAACCATTGCCAAGCTGAAAGAAACCCAGCTCAGCGAATTGGAACGGATTTCTGGGTTCACCGTGGACGAAGCCAAGGCTTACCTCATCGACCAAGTAGAAGCCGAAGTCACCCACGAAACCGCCTTGAAAATCAAAGAAATCGAGTCTCGTATGCGCGAAGAAGCGGATATGCGTGGCAAAGAAATCGTGGCACAAGCCATCCAACGTTGCGCTGCAGATAGCGTAGCAGAAATGACCGTCAGTGTGGTGCCCCTGCCCAATGACGAAATGAAAGGCCGCATTATCGGCCGTGAAGGTCGCAACATCCGCACCATCGAAACCATGACTGGTGTGGACTTGATCATCGACGATACCCCCGAAGCCATCACCGTTTCTTGCTTTGAACCTGTGCGCCGTGAAGTGGCTCGCTTGGCACTGTCCAAGTTGATTTCCGACGGCCGCATCCACCCCACCCACATTGAAGAAATGGTGGAAAAGGCACGCAAGGAAGTGGACACCATTATCAAAGCCGAAGGCGAACGCGTCACCTTTGAAACTGGCGTCCGAAATCTTCACCCCGAACTATCCCGTATGCTGGGTCGTTTGCATTATCGCACCAGCTATGGTCAAAATGTGTTGCAACACAGCGTGGAAGTGTCCCACATTGCTGGCATGATGGCCGCAGAGTTGGGTGCCGATGTGCAAGCTGCCAAGCGCGCTGGTTTGCTCCACGATTTGGGCAAGTCTGTTGACCATGAAATGGAAGGCACCCATGTGGCTTTGGGCGTGGAATTCGCCCGTAAGTACAAGGAAAAAGAAGATATCATCCATGCCATTGAGGCTCACCATTTTGATGTGGAACCTCGTACCCTAGTGGCCTGTTTGGTGCAAGCCGCCGATGCCATTTCCGCCGCCCGTCCTGGCGCACGCCGTGAAAACTTGGAAAACTATATCAAGCGTCTGGAACAATTGGAAACCATCACTGGCACCTACCCTGGCGTGGAAAAGGCCTATGCCATCCAAGCTGGTCGTGAAGTCCGTGTCATGGTCAAACCTGAACAAGTCAGCGAAGACCAAATGGTCATTCTGGCTCGTGAGCTGTCCAAGAAAATCGAAGACGAAATGGAATACCCTGGTCAAATCAAGGTGCATCTGCTCCGTGAGACCAAAGTGGTTGACTACGCAAAATAAGCACTTACAAGGCAGAGCCGTTTGGCTCTGCCTTGTTTTTTTCTCCCAATTACGCTCACGTATTGTCCTTACTAATGGGGCGACGCACCAAAAGTCGCCCCATGGCTTTTTTATCAAAGGGGATCAAGGGGTATAAATATCCCTGCCCCACAATGGGTCGGTTGGTGGCAAGGAGCACCGCAATCACCGTAAGTCCTGCCGCAAAACCCCATACATCTGCCACGGCGATGAGGGCCAGCATCACAAGGCGCAACAGCTTAAATGCATAGCCCATTTCAAAACTGGGCTGGGCAAAACTGGCCACCGACACAAAGGCCATATACACCAGCACCTCCACGCTGAGCCACTCAGCCTGCACGGCAAAATCCCCCAGTATCAACGTGCCTAACATTGCAAAAGAACCGTTGAGCGCATCTGGTGTGTTGAGGCTGGCAAGCTTTAACACATCCACCAAAAACTCCACAATCATCAACTGCCAAAACAGCCCCAAGGTGGTGGCCTCTGGCTCAGCCAAAAAGGCCAAATACACAGGCAATCGTCCAGCTTCTTTCACCAACAAATACCACACAGGGGTGATGAACAGGGAAATCGCAAACACCGCCATCCGCAAAAGGCGCAAATAACTACCCACCAAGGGAGGAAAATAAAAATCGTTGGCCTCTTGCACAAAATCGAAAAAGCTGGTGGGGAGCAACATCACCGATGGGGAGTTGTCTACCATGAGCACAATCCGCCCCTCCATGACGCAGGCTGCCGCCGTGTCAGGACGCTCGGTGTAGCGAATTTTGGGAAATGGATTGTACCACTGCTTATGGCGGATGGACTCTGCCACGCTTTCTTGCCCCATGGACAAGGATTGGGCTTCGATGGACTGGAGTTTTGTTCGCAAGTCTGCCAAAATTTTTGTATCCACCTTGTCATCCAAATAGCAGAGCACCAAATCTGAGTGGGAACGGCTCCCCACCTGCATAGACTCCATGGTCAAATGGGGGTCACGGATGCGGCGACGGAGCAACGCCATATTGGGCACCATGGCCTCCACAAATCCATCGTGTGACCCACGGAGCACCTTCCCATCAGAAGGTTCTCCCACCCCACGACTGGGGTAATCTTTGGCGTCAATGGTGGCGGCACCATACACCCCCTCCACCAATAGCAAGGTTTTCCCCAAAAGCACCCCTGTGACAATCTCTTGGGTTGTTTTGCTCACATCCACCTCGCTAAAGGTCACAAATCGTTCCACAAAGGTCTTCATATCTGCCACTTTTTCCACATTTGCCTGTGGAATTGTAAGCCAAAAGGCGCTCATCCGCTCAATCACATCGTCTTTTCCATAACCGTCGATGAGCCAAATCCGCGCCTTACGCCCAGCGATGTGCAAATCACGACTCACCACATCACAACTGCGCCCCACCCCTAAGGTTGTGTTGAAATAATCCACATTTTGTTGATAGTATTTTGTAATTTGCTCCATAGCATCTCCTTTAGTATCCTACAAACGGACGATTTAAAGTCGCCTGTATCCCTAGTATTGCCCATGTTTCCGAGAAATATCCGTTGACATTTCCGTCCAAAATGGTATAATAATGTAGAACAAATATTCGATTGTGAGGTGCCGCCATGGAGCCCCTTTCCCTATTGAAGCATCACTTTGGGTATCAATCCTTCCGTGGTGGTCAAGAAGCTTTGATACACTCTATCCTCCAAGGCCAAGATGCCTTGGGCATCATGCCCACTGGGGCTGGCAAGTCCATTTGCTATCAAGTCCCTGCCCTTGCCATGGAGGGGATTGCACTGGTGGTATCACCGCTGATTTCCCTGATGCAAGACCAAGTGGTGGCGCTGAAACAAGCTGGCGTACCTGCTGCCTACTTTAACTCCACCCTCACCCCCAAGCAACGAGACCTAGCCTTGTACCGTGCCAGCTTGGGGCAATACAAGCTGATTTACGTAGCACCAGAACGATTGTTGACACCCAATTTCCTTGCCTTCGCCCAAAGCGCCCCCATCACCATGGTGGCCGTGGACGAAGCCCACTGCATTTCCCAATGGGGGCAAGATTTCCGCCCCAGCTATGGGCAAATCCCTCAATTCATCGCCAGTTTGCCAAAAAGGCCTGTGGTCTGTGCCTTCACCGCCACGGCTACACAAAAGGTGACTGACGATATTAAGCAATTGTTGGATTTGCAACAACCCAAGGTGTTAATCACTGGTTTTGACCGTGAAAACCTATATTTTGAAGTACAACAGCCCAAGAAAAAAATGGAGGCTCTGCTCCGATTTTTAAAGCAAAAATCAGATCAAAGCGGCATCATCTACTGCTCCACACGCAAGGCAGTGGAGGAAGTGTGCCAACAACTCAACGACCAGCGCTATTACGCCACACGCTATCACGCTGGCCTCAGTGACGAGGAACGGCGACGCAACCAAGAGGCATTTCTCTTTGACCAAATCCCCTTGATGGTGGCCACCAACGCTTTCGGCATGGGCATCGACAAGTCAAACGTGTCCTTCGTGGTTCACTACAATATGCCCAAAGACTTAGAAAGCTATTACCAAGAAGCTGGCCGTGCTGGCCGAGACGGGGCGCCAGCCCACTGTCTGCTGCTGTATAGCGGTCAAGATGTGCGCACCAATCAGTGGCTCATCGAAAACGGCAGAGACGTAGAAGCCGCCGACCCCGAAACCGCCCAAATGCTGATAAACCGCGACAAAGAACGGCTCAAGCAGATGACCTTTTTCGCCACCACGGAGCGTTGCTTACGCAATTTTATTTTGCGATATTTTGGGGAACATCCCTCCCAAGACTGCGGTCACTGCAGCACCTGCGTGCTAGGGGCACGACAGGTGGAAGCCGAGACAGGCTGGAGCAAGCGTCCTACCTCCACCAAGCGCAATTACGAGCATTCTCCGCTGAACAGCCAAGAGCAACAACTATTGCTGTGCTTACAGCGTTTGCGCAAGCATCTGGCTGACCAACAAGGGGTGCCACCATTCATGATTTTTGGCGATGCCACCATGCAGGCCATGTGTCGGCTCAAGCCAGCCAACAAATCGGAGTTTTTAGAAGTGCCCGGTGTGGGCGATGTGAAACTACAGCGCTATGGCGAAGCTTTCTTACTGGAAATCAAAGACTTTGTTCGCCGCACCTACGATGGTGTGCCACCTCCACCCCCCACCCCTGTGGCTATGGGCGCGCCTAAAAAAGCCAAAGAACAACTGCCACTGCCCACCCCAGCCATACTGGATTCCCTCCCCATTTCCCAAGAGCCCACCCATGTGTCCGCTTTGACCATGACCATCAATGGTGTGCTCAAAGAAGGGGGCTATATGGGGGTCAGCTCTTACAAAATTTTCAAATGGCTGATGAGCCAAGGGTATTTGATGGAACAAGAAACCCCAGAGGGCAAGCGAAAAGTCCCCACCCAAAAAGGGATTTACGCTGGCATTGTGGTGGAAGAGCGACAAGGTGCAGACAAAACCTACTCCGTCAACCTCTATCCCCCAGAGTTGCAACGAGAAATCATCGCCCATTTGACAGCCATCATCCAAGGATAAACGGTGCCGTACAAAACTAAAAATTCTATAAAGAACCAACGGCCCTCGTAGGGGAGCCCATTGGGCTCCCGCGCAGTCAGGTTTGATGATACGTGAAAAGTTGGGCGAATTCGTAGGAAGTGTTACGAATTCGCCCAACTTTTTATGTGCTTTGTCTGGTTCGGCACGTGAGCGCACTGCGCTCCCCTACAATGGGTGGTGCATCTTTGTTTGTTGTTTGTTTTTATGCACCATCTGTATCAAAAACTTCAGCCTTGACTTGCCCAAACAGCTTGGATAAACCGCTCCATTCCTGTTTGCACCACAGCTCTAGGGCAGGATAGGTTCAACCGTACCCACCCTTGGGCGTTGTGTAAAAACAGTCCATTTCCACCTTCTAGCAACAGCCCATAATTGGCAAACAGTAACGACATGTCCGTGTCCGCTGGCAGATACGGGTTTAAATTCACCCATGCTAAATAGGTAGCATCGGGAATTTGGAATTGGGTTAGAGGCAGATGTTGTTGTAGTAATTCCGCCACCAAGGCAAAGTTGCCGTCTAAATAGGTGCGCAATTCTTCCAGCCATGGTGCCCCGTTGGCATACGCTCCCGTGGCACCTGCTATGGACAAGGGATTGTCTACTTCTAAGCGCCAACAACTGCGAAGGGCTGGGTCAGGCAACAACACATTGGACACTTGCAAACCAGCCATATTGAAGGTTTTACTAGGTGCCAACGTCACGGCAAAATCTGTCCGTCCCTCTAGCACCTGTGCCATAGATAGGTGCTGTTTGCCTTGACGCAACAAATCGCAATGGATTTCATCACTGATGATAAACACCCCGTAGGCTTGGCACAGATTCCCAAAACGGCGCAACTCTTCTGGTTGCCAGCACCGCCCCGTAGGGTTATGGGGGCTACACAAAATAAAGGCTGTCACGGCCGGATCGGATAATTTTCGCTCTAAATCTCGCCAATCCACAGAAAACACATTGTTTTCTGCAATTAAATCACTATAGACCATGGTGGTGCCAGAGACAGTAGCGGCATGGCGGAACATTCCGTAAGACGGGGCAAGGGTGACAATTTTCTCACCGGGCTTGCAGACCAGCTTGGCAATGGCGTTCACCGCTGCCACAATCCCTGGACTGGTCAGCAGTTGCTGTGGCTCAATGGACAGGCCATAGCGATTTTTACACCAGCTATAAAAGGCCGACACATAAGCACTGTCTGTTTGGGCAGACAGTGTATATCCCAAAATCTGCTGTGACAGACGATTGAGAATCCCATCGGTGACAGCAGGCGGCGTGGCAAACGACATATCCGCCACCCACATATGAATCAAGTCGTCTTCAGGCCAGCAAAAGCCCACATCGGTCAAATGGGAGAATAAATATCCACGATAGCCCTCTGCTGTTAAGGCATGGGTGTTTTCGCGGCTAATCATTTGGTCAAAATCCAACACTACGTATCCTCATTTCTAAAAAAACCACCCTCTTCACCGTAGAGGCAACGAGGGTGGTGTATGGTATTTTGGTTATTTTATAACAGGTGCTGGTTGGTAAACAGAGGTTAAAATCTGTTCAAACACAGGTGCATCAGGGGTTTCAATCCGCTTGAGAATTTGTTGCCCAGCCACACGGCCTAGCTCTTCTACAGGCTGGATAATACAGTCTAATTTATCGGCGTACAAGTTGCTAATCTCAGACACATAGTCCACGAAGGTGACCAGTTGCACATCCTTACCAGCAACCAATCCCTTTTCTTGCAAATACATCACCACTTCAGCCCCCATCAGCCCTTGACTCACCAAAATGGCATCGCATTGTTCTGCCAGCAATTGGTCGAGACAAGTACGGGCGCTGTTTTCCATGGAGTCACCATAGCAAACCAAGGCACTGTCAGCAGGCAAACCACAGTCGGCAACTGCTTGCTCATAGGCATTGATTCGCTCCTTGGTACTAGACAGACGGGGCAGGCCACCGATGATGCCAATGCGCTTGGCCCCTTAGCTGCCAAACGGCACACAGAGCGATAAATCGGTTGGAAGTTAGAGACGCAAATGGAAGAATACTTTTTAGTGTCAAAAATCCGATCCACCAGCACCACAGGGAATCCGTTGGGTAACATACGGTCAAATTGGGCAAACTCTTCCATGGTAGACGCAATCAGAAGCCCATCCACCAAGCCAGCAGACAACAAGCGGATGTTCTTTTCCTCACGCTCTATGCTCTCTTTTGTGTTGGCAATGATTAAATGGTACCCTTGTGCTGCCAAGGTGTTTTCCACTTCTTCAATCATGGTTGCGAAAAATTTATTAGAAATATCAGGTACAATAAAGCCGATGGTTTGCTTGCGCCCCGTACGAAAACTACGGGCGGAAGCATCGGGTGTATAGCCCAGTTGATTGATTGCGGCATAGACACGTTCTTTGGTTTCCTCAGAAACATAGCGTGTGCCGTTGATGGTATGGGACACAGTGGCCGTAGAAACCCCTGCTAATTTAGCCACATCGCTGATGGTCACTTTCATCGCACTTTCTCCTTGCGTAATTCCCTATTGCTTGCGTAATATGGTAGTAATATTCAAAGTATAGAGCACTGATACACATTCGTCAAGTCCTTACGCAATCGAATACGCAAGTTTTGTTATTTTATCTAAAAGCACTTGTTAAATTATAGATATTCTCGAAGAAAAGTTATCAATTTTGACACTTGCAACCGTGGCAAAGGTATGATATTCTATTGTCAGCGAGAAATGAAACGTTTACGCAATCGTTTATTAGCGGTATAAACATACCGCCCCATTTTGAAAGGAGCATTTATTATGACTCAAATTGGTATCAATGGTTTTGGCCGCATCGGCCGTATGGTATTCCGTGCATCTCTGAACCACGCTGACGTGCAAATCGTAGGCATCAACGATCTGTGCCCCCCGAATATCTGGCATACATGCTTAAGTATGACACCATGCACGGCAAGTGCGACGCTGAAATCAGCCACACTGACTCCGCTATCGTTGTCAACGGCCGTGAAATCCCTGTGTTCGCAGAACGTAGCCCCGCTAACCTGCCTTGGGCAAAAGTTGGCGCAGAATACGTTGTGGAATCCACTGGCCTGTTCTTGACCATGGAATCTGCACAAGGCCACATCGATGCTGGTGCTAAGAAGGTCATTATGTCTGCTCCTTCCAAAGATGCTACTCCCATGTTCGTTATGGGCGTGAACAACGACAAGTACACCTCCGACATGAACTTTGTCTCCAACGCATCTTGCACCACCAACTGCTTGGCTCCCATTGCTAAGGTTTTGAACGACACCTTCGGCATCAAAGACGGCCTGATGACCACTGTTCACTCTGTTACCGCTACCCAAAAGAGCGTTGACGGCCCCTCTTTGAAGGACTGGCGTGGTGGCCGTGCCGCTACTGGCAACATCATCCCCTCCTCCACTGGCGCTGCTAAGGCTGTGGGCAAGGTTATCCCCGAACTGAACGGCAAGCTGACCGGTATGTCCATGCGTGTCCCCACTCTGGACGTGTCTGTGGTTGACCTGACTGTCAATCTGGAAAAGCCCGCTACCTACGCTGAAATCTGCGCTGCTATGAAGGCTGCTTCTGAAGGCGAACTGGCTGGCGTTCTGGGTTACACCGACGAAGACGTGGTTTCCTCCGACTTCTTGGGCGACACCCGTACCTCCATCTTTGATGCAGGCGCTGGTATTGCTCTGACCGACACCTTCGTGAAGGTTGTTTCTTGGTATGACAACGAAATCGGCTACTCCAACAAGGTTGTGGAACTGGTTAAGCACATGGCTTCCGTGGACCACAAGTAAGAAACCGTTTATTCAAACCTCTTAAAATCAAAACCCTTTGGGCGTTCAATCGAGCGTCCAAAGGGTTTTTTGTATTGTTCTTTTCCCCTTTCCGTCGAGACTCCTGGCGCAGGGACTTCTCTTGCCAGGCGCCCTTTTCCCCTACTCCTGTGGGGGTTGCTGCCGCAGGGGTTTTCTTTGCCCCTCTCCCCTTGTAGGGGCGCCCATTGGGCGTCCGTGGAAATCAATTGCAATTTGCTTCACCCTGTGGGAGTTTTCTTTTGATAAAACTTTTCCCACTCCGTGGGGGCTGCTGCCGCAGGGGCTTTCTTTGCCCCTCTCCCCTTGTAGGGGCGCCCATTGGGCGCCCGTGGAAATCAATTGCAATTTGCTTCACCCTGTTGAATTTCTCTTTTGATAGACTTTACCCACTCCCGTGGGGGGACGCTCGCCGCGCGGGCATTACTTTGCAAAGATGCAAAGTAACCAAAAATCTTGCACGTGGCAGATGACCACTTGTGGTCATCTGTCTCACGTGCTCCCATTTTATACGGATGGTGCGTGTGAGTGGGTGCGGTGCTATTGGGTGGGTGCTTCACATCCGTTCGGCTTTTCGTGTGGGATGCGCGAACCAACGCTGATTGCTGCCGCACATTTCTCGTACGATGACATTGTACCACGCATTTAAGGTGCCTAAGATTGTGGACGTCGATGGGTGCGGTGGCGTTGGGGGGCGCTGACCTGCGGTCAGCTTGGTTTGTATGCAATGGTGTTCCTTGTAGTGGCGACCTGCGGTCGCCCGTCTTACCCAACACCACCGCACCACACCATACCCACCAATCTAGGCACACCTAAGAAATAGCACTATCTTTCTGCAACATCGCAACAGGGCGAAGCCCGACAGGTCATGCAGAGACAAATCAGGCCACTCGGTGCCGCTCAAAAAACCTAAGCACTCCAGCGATGAACCCCCGTAAAAGCCCCTTTTTTCACTCGACCGCAGTCGTCGTGAAAAAATCGTTTTTTGATTCTTTTTGTCGATACAAAAAGAATGCCCCACCGGCAGGTGACCCGTCCGGTAGGACGCCCCTGCGGCAGCAGACCACCCCGTAGGGGCAAAAACAACAATTCAAAGTGAAACGGAAAACGGACGCCCAATGGGCGCCCCTACGATGGGGTGGGGGGATCGCCTCTGGGTTAGCAGACCGCCCCATAGGAGCAAAAAACATACCCCATAGGGACAAACTCATCCACCAGTACCCAACCAACAACTACAATACGCAATATTCAGAAGAAATACTACAACTCGTAATCAAAATACCTAATAACAATATAAAAAAGCACCCTGTTTGGTTATCCAAACAGGGTGCTTGCATGATAATGCTTATTTCACCAATTCAATGATGGCGGTTTCAGCAGCATCGCCACGGCGAACGCCGGTGCGGATGATACGAGTATAGCCACCGTTGCGTTCAGCATAGCTGGGTGCAACTTCTTTGAACAGCTTATGGCACACGTCTTCACGAGTGATAAAGCTCATAGCCTTGCGGTATGCGGCCAGATCGCCCTTCTTACCGAGGGTGATCATCTTTTCAGCCAGAGGTCTGATTTCTTTGGCACGGGTAATGGTGGTTTCCATTGTACCGTAGTCTAGGAAGTCAGTAACCATTTGGCGCAACATTGCCATACGTTGGTCGGTAGTTTTACCGAGTTTACGAGTTCCGGGCATTTCGGTTGTCCTCCTTCAATCGGATTTTAATCAGCGAGACAGTTCCATCTCAGCCAAATTAGGTGTTTTCATCGATGGCCAAGCTCAAGCCCATCATTTCTAGCTTGTTGATAACTTCCTCTAGGGACTTACGACCCAGATTACGCACCTTCATCATTTCGTCTTCTGTTCTGGAAATCAGATCTTCAACGGTGTTGATGTTAGCACGCTTGAGGCAGTTATAACTACGCACGGACAAGTCCATGTCGTCAATGCTCAGCTCCAACACTTTATCGCGTTGGGCTTCTGCCTTTTCCACCACGGTAGACTTGCTACCCACGGTTTCAGAAAGGTCAGTGAACAAAGAGAAATGGTCGCACAAAATCTTAGCGCCAAGGCTAACAGCATCTCGGCTAGAGATGGTGCCGTCAGTCCAGACTTCCAAAGTCAACTTGTCAAAATCACTGCTGGCGCCCACACGGGTGGGTTCCACAAAGTAATTGACCTTGTAGACAGGGGTGTAGATAGAGTCAACAGCAATGGTGCCGATGACATTTTGTGCAGGCTTGTTGCGGTCAGCAGGGACGTAGCCACGACCATGAGAGAGTGCAATCTCCATGTTCAGCACGGCACCTGCGTCCAAAGTAGCAATGTGAAGATCTGGATTCAGAACTTCCACGTCGCTGTCAGCCTTGATATCGCCGGCAGTGACCTCACAAGGGCCAACTGCTTCGATATATACTGTTTTGCTTGTTTCGCAATGCAGCTTGGTCAGCAAACCCTTAACGTTTAAAACGATTTCCGTCACATCTTCTTTTACACCAGTGATGGTGGAAAATTCATGCTGGACGCCTGCAACCTTAATAGAGGTTGGAGCCGTACCAGGCAAAGAGGACAGCATAATGCGGCGCAGCGCATTACCCAGGGTGGTGCCATAGCCTCGCTCTAGGGGTTCTACCACGTACTTTCCGTAAGTGGCGTCGCCTAGCATTTCGTTACAATCAATCTGGGGCTTTTCAATTTCAATCATGCAGTTACCCTCCTTCATCTTCTCATTACGGCCATGCAATATAGCAGGCCGCCGGCAATTTGTGTCATAATCGAGGGCTCCCGACCATTACTTGGAGTACAATTCGACGATGAGATGTTCTTCCACAGGGAAGTCGATGTCGTCACGGGCGGGCATAGCCACAACGGTCCCTTGCAGGGTGTTCTTGGTGCGTTCCAGCCACTTAGGAGCGACCACCACAGGGGCGTCTTCACCCAGCAAGCGCTTAAATTTCACGCTCTTGCTGCTCTTTTCACACACTTCGATCACATCACCGGGCTTAACCAGGTAAGAGGGGATGTTCACACGCTTACCGTTAACGGTAAAGTGACCGTGGTTGACCAATTGACGAGCGTCACGACGAGTGGTAGCAAAGCCCAAACGGTATGCCACGTTGTCCAAACGACGTTCGATGAGAGTCAGAAGGTTTTCGCCAGTTTTACCGGTCATGTGGGTAGCCTTTTCGTAGTACATACGGAATTGCTTTTCCAAAATGCCGTAAACAAATTTCACCTTTTGCTTTTCAGTCAGCTGAATGGCGTATTCAGACTGCTTTTTGCGCATTTGACCCTTGGGGTTGCGATTGGTGTCCTTCTTCGCATAACCCATGGCTGCAGGAGACAGGTTTAGTGCCTTGCAGCGCTTTGCAATAGGTTGCATATTCTTAGCCATGTTGTTTTCCTCCTCTTTCCATTATACGCGACGGCGCTTGGGAGGACGGCAACCATTGTGAGGGATGGGGGTAACATCCTTAATCATGGTCACTTCCAAGCCCACAGCTTGCAGTGCACGGATAGCAGCCTCACGGCCTTGGCCGGGGCCTTTCACGAAGACTTCCACAGTCTTCAAGCCACACAAGTCAATCGCGGCCTTTGCTGCCACTTCAGCAGCAGTTTGAGCGGCGAAGGGAGTGGACTTTTTGCTGCCACGGAAGCCTTGGCCACCAGAGGAAGCCCAAGACAGAGCGTTACCATGAGAGTCGGTAACGGTAACCATGGTGTTGTTGAAGGAAGAACGGATGTGGACTTGGCCACGTTCAATGTTCTTCTTCTCTCTACGGCGGCGAATAACTTTCTTGCCACCAGATTTGTTAGCAGATGCCATTTGAATCGTTCCTCCTTACTTTTTCTTGTTAGCAATGGTCTTTTTGGGACCCTTGCGAGTACGAGCGTTGGTTTTGCTGCGTTGACCACGGACGGGCAAGCCCTTGCGGTGACGCAGACCACGGTAACAGCCCACTTCGTTCAAACGCTTGATGTCCAAAGCGACACTACGGCGCAGATCACCTTCTACGGTGTATGCGTCGATGGCATCACGGAGCAGTTGCTCCTCGGCGTCAGTCAAATCCTTTACGCGGGTGTCGGGGTTAACCCCTGTTTGTGCCAAAATGTCTTTGGCGCTCTTGTTACCAATGCCAAAAATGTAGGTAAGCCCAATTTCAATACGCTTATCCTTTGGCAAATCAATACCGGCGATACGTGCCATACTTAAAGCACCTCCATTTAATTGTTAGCCCTGTCTTTGTTTGTGTTTGGGGTTTTCGCAGATGACCATAACACGGCCCTTACGACGAATAACCTTGCATTTTTCACACATGGGCTTCACGGACGGTCTTACTTTCATAATTTTCAACCATTCCTTTCAGCAGTTTATCTTCTTAGAAAATAGCTTTTTTTGCTATCGGCGTATTATTTGCTACGCCAGGTGATTCGACCACGGGTCAGATCATAGGGAGACATCTCCACAGTGACCTTGTCGCCAGGCAGAATCCTGATGAAATTCATTCTGAGTTTTCCGGAAATATGTGCCAAAATCTTGTGTCCATTTCCAATGTCTACTTGGAACGTTGTGTTGGGTAGGGATTCAACCACTACGCCTTCCACTTCAATCATATCGGATTTCGCCAAACCTTATCCCTCCTGGTCCATTTGAATGTCCTCACGGAATTCCGCAAGGGCTCGGCGCACTTCACTGTTTGTGATGTGTTCGCCGTGCTGAATTTTTTGTGCAAGTCGGGTGGTGCCTTCAGCTACAAAAGCCACGTGTTTGCGTTTTTTGCGCTTAGGCTGTTCCACCTTTCGACTTTTTCCATCCACCAGCCACAAGTACTCACCATCTGTGGATGTTACCACAAATAGCTTGCCACTGTCTCGGCCAGCGTCTGATTTAATGATGTTTGATGTTGCAATTTCCATACGTTTTCCTCAAATGGCCGGCGCCGTGAGAATCTCAGGCTCACCGTCGGTAATCAGAATCGTATTTTCATAGTGGGCAGAGAGCGCGCCGTCTTTGGTTTCCACCGTCCAACCGTCGCTCAATGTCTTCACGCCAGCAGCGCCAGCGTTCACCATGGGTTCGATGGCCAATGTCATCCCTCGCAGAAGCCGTGGCCCTCTTCCGACAGTGCCGAAGTTGGGGATTTCGGGAGACTCATGTAATTGAGCGCCGACACCATGGCCGACAAACTCGCGTACAATGGTGTACCCGCGATCTTCTACATAGGTTTGAATGGCTGCCGAGATATCCTGCACACGCTTACCCTCTTTGGCTTTTTCGATGCCGACAAAAAAGCTTTCTCTGGTCACTTGAATTAAGTCCAGTGCTTCGTCGCTCACCGTGCCGCAGGGGAAGGTGGCTGCACAGTCGCCGTGGAATCCGCCAATCAAAGCACCCACGTCAATACTCACAATGTCGCCATCTTTGAGAACCCGTTTGCCAGGAATCCCATGAATCACTTCATTGTTGACGCTAATGCAGGCACTGGCAGGAAATCCACCATAGCCTTTAAATGACGGCACAGCACCTTGTGCGCGGATAAATGCTTCTACGGCTTTGTCAATTGATTGGGTTGTCACGCCAGGTTTTACCATATCCCCTGCCAAAGCACGGGCAGCCGCAGTAATTTTACCGGCTCGACGCATCAAATCAATCTCGTGAGCTGATTTCAGTGTAATCACTTTATCATCTCCCAATCACTCGTAGAATTGCCTCAGTGGTAGCACCCACTTCGACTTGTTCCCCCGTCAAACGGAGGAGTCCCCGTGCCTCATAGAAATCTTCTAGAGGTTTGGTTGCTTTATGATAAATTGCCAAGCGATTTTTCACCGTTTCAGGCAAATCATCAGTACGTTGGTGAAGCCGTGCATTACACTTATCGCACAGGCCAGAACGTTTGGGAGGCCGCGCCATAATATGGTAACTACCACCGCAATCGGGGCAAACACGACGACCACTCATGCGCTGTGTGATGGTTTCGTCAGCGACTTCCATACTCACAGCATAGTCAATTACGATACCCAGCTTTTCCATAGCTTCTGCTTGGGGGACTGTGCGAGGCACGCCGTCCAAGATATAACCATTTTGGCAATCTTCTTTAGCCAAACGCTCATGAATGATTTCGATGATAATATCATCGGGAACCAGCCGGCCTGCGTCCATAAAATCTGTGACACGTTTGCCTAGCTCGCTTCCATCTTTCATGGCAGCACGAAGAATGTTACCAGTGGAAATAGTGGGGATTTTTAGCACATTAGACAGGATGTCTGCCTGTGTGCCCTTGCCGGCGCCAGGGGCGCCCATTAGGATCAGTCTCAATTTATTTTTACTCCAAGAAGCCCTTATATTGACGCATCAACATTTGGGATTCCAATGCTTTGACGGTTTCCAATGCCACGCCAACTACGATGATACAAGAAGTGCCACCGATGGACAGGTAGGAGTTACCAACCAGAGCGCCCACAATCAAGGGGTGATGGCCACGATAGCCAAATAAATTGCACCGAAAAGGGTGATTTTGCTCATAACCTTGCGGATAAAGTCCACAGTAGGCTTGCCGGGACGGAAACCAGGGATGAATCCACCTTGATTTTTCAGATTGTTAGCCACTTCAATGGGGTTGAATTGGATGCTAGAGTAGAAGTAGCTAAAGCCGATGATCAAGACGAAGTACACAATCATGTAAATCACAGATTGTGTGTCAATTGCGTTTAGCAAATGATAAGTGAAGGTGCCTTCAGCGGGGGTGGGGAAAAATGCTGCCACGGTTGCAGGCAAGGAAGCGATGCTTTGTGCGAAAATCACAGGCAACACGCCAGCCATAGAAACCTTCATGGGCAGGTGGCTAGATTGGCCACCGTACATTTTGCGACCCACTTGACGCTTTGCATATTGGACAGGAATGCGACGTTCTGCACCATTGATGAACACGATGAATGCAAACATAGCAACCACGCCCACCAGCATAACTGCGATAATCGCCCAGTTGATGGGATCTTCCATACCATAGCTGTACAGGTAAGATACAGTGGTGGGAACGCGAGAGATAATACCAGCGAACAGGATGATGGAAATACCATTGCCCACACCGAATTCGGTGATTTGTTCGCCCATCCACATAACGAAGCAGGAACCTGCCACGAAGGACACCACGATGACAGCACCTTGCCAGAAGGTGGGGTCAGACACAGAGAGCAGACCGTAGTTTTTCATCAAAGTGAAATAACCAAAGCCTTGCAGCACTGCGATACCAGCAGTGGTATAACGGGTTATGGATTGGATTTTCTTGCGCCCCTCTTCGCCGCCTTCTTTGGCCATACGTTCCAATGCAGGAATGGCCACAGTCAGCAGTTGGATGATAATGGAGCTGTTAATATAGGGTTGAATGCTCAGTGCAAACACAGTTGCTTGGGCAAATGCGCCGCCCGACATCACATTATAGAGACCTAACACAGTGGTACTCATGGAGTTGAGGTACACATTGAGCAATTCCACATCCACATAGGGGACCGTGATGGCATTACCAATGCGGAAGATCAAGAGCATGAGTAGCGTGAACACGATTTTCTTACGAAGTTCGGGAACACCCCAAGCCTTACGAATCGTTTGGATCACGTTAGATCACCTCTGCCTTCCCGCCAGCTGCAGCGATGGCTTCCAATGCAGATGCAGAGAAAGCGTTAGCTTGAACAGTGACCTTCTTGGTGACAGAACCGTTGCCCAGAACCTTCACACCGTATTCGCACTTAGCCAAGATACCCTTAGCCAGCAGTGCTTCAGCAGTGACGACGTCGCCGTCTTCAAAAGCGTTCAGAGCAGTCAAATTGATAATTTCCAGGGGCTTTGCGAAAATGTTGTTAAAGCCGCGCTTGGGCAGACGACGGTGCAAAGGCATTTGACCGCCTTCAAAACCCACACGGATTTTGCCGCCGCTACGAGCCTTTTGGCCCTTGTGGCCACGACCACCAGTTTTACCGTTACCAGAACCGTTACCACGACCCTTACGGTATGCAGATTGGACGCTGCCTTGGGCGGGAGATAAGTTATTTAATTCCATTAGTTGCCTCCCTCTTCGGTAACCTTCAGCAGATAGCCGATTTTGGCAATCTTACCACGGGTTTGAGCGTTATCGGGTTGCACGGTGGTATCACCGATTTTGCGCAGACCCATGGAGTTAGCGGTCAGGATTTGTTTTTCCAGACGACCGTTCAGGCTCTTGACGAGCTTAATAGTCATGTTTGCCATTTCTTAAGCCCTCCCTTAACCTAAAATTTCTTCGACGCTCTTGCCACGGACACGAGCGACTTCTTGAGGACCACGCATGGACTTCAAGCCTTCAAATGCAGCAGCCACCACGTTGTGGGGGTTGTTGGAACGCAGGCACTTGGTACGAATGTCCTTAATACCAGCGGCTTCCACCACTGCACGGACTGCACCGCCAGCGATAACACCGGTACCGGGAGCAGCGGGCTTCAACAGCACCTTGCCTGCACCGGAAATACCGATTGCTTCGTGGGGAACGGTGGTGCCGGACAAATCGACAGTCACCAGGTTTTTCTTAGCATCTTCGATGCCTTTGCGGATTGCTTCAGGTACTTCAGCGGCCTTACCCAGACCATAGCCGACACGACCCTTGCCGTCACCCACAACCACCAAAGCGGCGAACTTGAAAATACGGCCACCCTTGACGGTTTTGGAAACACGGTTCAAGGAGACAACCTTTTCAGCAAACTCGCTTGGTTCTCTTTCAAATCTAGCCATTGTTGTTTCTCCCTCCGATTAAAACTGCAGGCCGCCTTCACGAGCGCCAGCAGCCAAAGCTGCCACACGGCCGTGATACAGGTAACCGCCGCGGTCAAAGACCACGTTTTCGATTTCTTTGCTCTTGGCACGTTCGGCCACTAGCTTGCCCACAGCAGCTGCTGCTTCCACATTACCGCCGTAACCTTCAACTTCTTTATCCAGAGTGGATGCAGAAACCAAAGTCACACCATTGACATCGTCAATGATTTGAGCGTAAATGTTTTTGGCGCTACGGAACACGTTCAGACGAGGCATCTCAGGGGTGCCAGAGATCTTTGCGCGGACTCTTTTATGACGCTTAAGACGTGCTGCGTTACTATCAAACTTCTTAACCATTTATCGGCAACCTCCTTCTTATTTCTTACCGCCGGTCTTACCAACCTTGCGGCGGATGACTTCGTCGGTGTACTTAATGCCCTTGCCCTTATAGGGTTCTGGGGGACGCTTTTCACGGACTTCAGCAGCAAATTGACCAACCATTTGTTTGTCACAGCCGCTGATGATGATTTTATTGGGACTGGGGACATCAATGGTGATGCCATCAATCTCAGAAACGATCACCTGATGAGAGTAGCCAAGGTTCATAACCAGCTTGTTCCCATCTTTTGCCACACGATAGCCAACGCCGTTGACGTCCAGTTCCTTTTTGTAACCGTCGGTCACGCCGATGATCATGTTGCTGAGCAGAGTACGGGTCAACCCGTGCATAGAACGGTTCAGCTTGTCATCAGATTTGCGAGACACAGTGATCGTGTTGCCATCTTGTTCAATTACCATTTCGGGACGCAGGTTCCGAAACAGTTCGCCCTTAGGACCTTTAACGGTCACAGCATTCCCAGCAGCGATGGAAACATCCACACCTGCAGGAACGGTAATGGGCATTCTACCAATTCGAGACATAGTTCAATACCCTCCTTACCAAATGAATGCCAAGACTTCACCACCAACATTCAGCTTACGAGCTGCCTTGTCAGTCATGACGCCCTTGGACGTAGAAATGATTGCGATACCCAAACCGCGGAGCACACGGGGGAGCTCTTCTTTGCCAACGTAAACACGCAGGCCAGGTTTAGAAACGCGGCGCAGACCAGTGATGGCCTTTTGCTTGCCAGTGTTGTACTTCAAGGTGATGTGAATCATGCCTTGAATGCCGTCTTCCACCACTTGGAAGTTCTTGATGTAGCCTTCGTCCAGCAGAATTTGAGCAATGCTCTTTTTCAGGTTGGAAGCAGGTACATCCACGGTGTCGTGCTTTGCACTACTTGCGTTGCGGATACGGGTTAACATATCTGCAACAGGATCGGTGATATGCATAGTAATAGTCCTCCTATTTTTAGAGTTGCGACTCATTTAAGTCGCTACGGTGGCGAGGTATCAGACCTAATGGAACTGACTGTAAGCAGCACAATTACGCTTGACCTTTCGCCATCCATTGGGACGCAGAGTGTCCCCTTTTTTATCTTAAACGCCCATATCAAAAGCGTAAAGACCGTGATCGGTGTCCCCCCCTGAACGCAACGATAGGGACATGGATATCCATGTCCGTTGCTGGGTTTATAGGGAAATTGTCGTGTGTCGCACACTAACAACTTATTATACACCAGATTCTTGGGATTTACCAGAGTTTTTTTGGATGTTCACAAAAAATTTACAAATTTTGTGGCATTCACTGGGTCAGCGAAGGGCGACCTGTGGTCGCCCTTCAGCAGTCCCCATTGTAGAGGCGGTTGCCTCTGTATCTCAGGTCGGTTTCTTAGAAAGAAGCCTTGCGCACACCGGGGATTTGGCCCTTGTAAGCCAATTCACGGAAGCAGATACGGCAGATACCGTAGTCACGCAGGTAAGCGTGAGGACGGCCGCACAGTTTGCAGCGGTTGTACTTGCGAGAAGAGAACTTCGCAGGAGCCTGCTGCTTGAGAATCATTGATTTCTTAGCCATTTTCGTTCTCCTTCTTATTTGGCGAAGGGAGCGCCCACACCGCGGAGCAGTGCGCGAGCTTCTTCATCAGTTTTAGCAGTGGTGCAGATGATAACGTCCATACCACGGATTTTGTCCACCTTATCGTATTCGATTTCGGGGAAAATCAGTTGTTCCTTGATACCCATAGCATAGTTGCCACGGCCGTCGAAGGAGTTGGGGTTGATGCCTTGGAAGTCACGCACACGGGGCAGAGCCACGTTGAACAGACGGTCCAGGAATTCCCACATTTTTTCGCCGCGCAGGGTGACCTTTGCGCCGATAGGCATATCTTCACGCAACTTAAAGTTAGCGATAGAATTACGTGCCTTGGTGATTTGGGGCTTTTGGCCAGTGATCTTGTTCAGATCGCCAATCACGTTTTCCAAAATCTTAGCGTTTTCACGGGCTTCGCCGCAACCGATGTTCACCACAACCTTGTCGATTGCGGGGATTTGCATCACGCTCTTGTAGCTGAACTCCTTCATCAGAGAGGGAGCAACTTCAGCTTTGTACAGTTCTTTCATTCTTGCCATTGGTTTGCTCTCCTTTCTTACAGAGTTTCGCCGCTAATTTTAGCAAAGCGCACTTTTTTACCGTCAACGAACTTATAGCCGATACGAGTGGGTTTGCCAGTTTTGGGGCAGACCACTTGCACTTTACAGGTGTTGATAGCAGCTTCACGCTTCATGATGCCGCCTTCTTCGCCTTGCTTGCGGGGTTTGACGTGGCAGGTCACCATGTTGATGCCTTCTACAACCACTTTGTCCTTGCCGGGCACGGTACCAACGACCTTGCCTTGCTTGCCTTTGTCCTTACCGGACAATACGACGACATTGTCGCCTGTTTTGATTTTCATAATGGGGCGACCTCCTTAAACCACTTCGGGAGCCAGAGACAGGATCTTCATGTAATCCTTGTCGCGGAGCTCACGAGCCACTGGCCCAAAGATACGGGTACCCTTGGGGTTTTTGTCGTCTTTAATCAGGACGGCTGCGTTGTCATCAAAACGCACATAGGTACCATCGTTACGACGGACACCCTTTGCGCTACGCACGATAACAGCTTTCACAACTTCGCCCTTTTTCACAGAGCCACCGGGTGCAGATTTGCGAACAGAAGCAACAATCACGTCACCAATGTTACCAAACTTACGGCTAGAGCCGCCCAACACGCGGATGCACTTAATTTCTTTGGCGCCGGTATTATCGGCAACCTTCAGATAGCTTTCCTGTTGAATCATACTGGCACCTCCTTACTTCGCTTTTTCGATGATTTCCACCAAACGCCAACGCTTGTCCTTGGACAGGGGGCGGGTTTCCATCACTTTAACAGTATCGCCAATGTTGCAGGCGTTTTCTTCGTCGTGAGCCTTCAGCTTGTAGGTCTTACCGACGATTTTCTTATACAGGGGATGGGGCACACGGTCAGCGATTGCCACCACGATGGTTTTGTCCATCTTGTTGGACACAACCTTACCGATTCTCACCTTACGGGAGGCAGTTCTCAGTTCTTCATTCATCTTCGCTTACCTCCTTCTTAGGCTTTGTCGGAAGCTTGCAGCTCCCGCAAAACGGTCTTCACACGAGCGATGTCGTGCTTGGTTTCACGCAACTTCAGGGGGTTATCCAGCTGATTGGTGGCGTGTTGCATACGAAGATAGAACAGATCCTTCTTCAAACCGACCAGCTTTTCGTTGAGCTGTTCAGCGCTCATGCTACGGATTTCTTTTACCTTCATCTTACTCACCTGCTTCCTGATCCTCCGAAGCAGCGCGCACAATGAACTTGGTCTTTACAGGCAGCTTGTGAGCGGCCAGACGCATAGCTTCACGGGCGACTTCTTCGGGCACACCGGCGATTTCAAACATGATACGGCCGGGCTTGACAACTGCAACCCAGCTGTCAGGAGAGCCCTTACCAGAACCCATGCGGGTTTCAGCTGGCTTCTTTGTCAAGGGCTTGTCGGGGAAAATCTTAATCCAAACCTTACCGCCACGCTTGGTGTAACGGGTCATAGCAATACGAGCTGCTTCGATTTGGTTGTTGGAAATCCAACCGGGTTCCATGGATTGCAGACCGAAATCGCCATAAGCCAAGGTGTTACCACGGGTGGCTTTGCCGGTCATGCGGCCACGATGAACGCGGCGATATTTAACTCTCTTAGGCAGAAGCATTATTGAGCTCCTCCTTCCTTGGGAGCCGCTGCAGGAGCTGCAGGGCGTGCAGTGTTGTTGTTAGGACGGAAGCCACCGCCAGCAGGACGGTTGTAGCCACCTTGGCCGCCTTGACCGTTGTTGTTACGGTTGAAGCCGCCACCGTTGTTGTTACGGTTGAAGCCACCGGGACGACGATCGCCATCACGACGAGGGCGACGTTCACGACGTTCTTGGTAAGGCTTAGTGGTGTCCATGGTACGAGGGGTGGTACGCAGAGTTTGGCTCAGCACTTCGCCCTTGTAGATCCACACCTTCACACCGATACGGCCGAAAGTGGTAGCAGCTTCAGCGAAGCCATACTCAATGTCAGCGCGGATGGTTTGCAGGGGGATGGTACCTTCATGATAGTGTTCGGTACGGGCAATTTCAGCGCCGCCCAAACGACCAGAGCAGTTGGTTTTGATACCCTTAGCGCCAGCACGCATAGCGCGAGCCATGGAGTTTTTCATGGCGCGGCGGAAAGAGATACGCTTTTCCAATTGTTGTGCAATGGATTCTGCAACCAATTGTGCATTCATGTCGGGGTTGCGCACTTCAACGATGTTCAAGCGCACTTTCTTGCCGATCATTTTTTCCACTGCCAAACGGTAAGCTTCGATTTGTTCGCCACCCTTGCCGATGACCACGCCGGGGCGAGCCACGTGCAAGAAGATGGTGACAACATCGTTGCTACGTTCGATTTCGATCTTGGGCAGGCCAGCTGCGTACAAGGTCTTTTTCAGATATTCACGAATCTTGTGGTCTTCGACAATCAAGTCGCCCACTTTTTCATCACTGGCATACCAACGGGAATCCCAGTCTTTGATGACGCCCACACGTAAACCGTGGGGATTTACCTTTTGTCCCATAAAACTGTCTCCTCCCTTATGCCTTCTCAGTCACACACAAGGTGACGTGAGAGGTGCGTTTGTTGATACGGAATGCACGACCTTGTGCACGAGGCATCATTCTCTTAAGAATGGGGCCTGGTGTTGCGAACACTTCGCACACCACAAGGTTTGCAGGGTCCATGCCGTCGTTGTTTTCTGCGTTAGCCACAGCGCTCTTCAACAGCTTCATCATTGGTTCAGATGCAGACTTAGGAGTCTTCATCAAAATAGCCATGGCGTTACCCACGCTCTTCCCGCGGATCAAATCGCAAACGATTTGAACCTTACGGGTGGAGATGCGGACATAACGCAGATGTGCTTTAGCAATTTTCTTTTCCATGTTAGGCATCTCCTCTCTTATTTATGACCACGGAAGGTACGAGTGGGAGCGAACTCACCAAACTTGTGACCAACCATGTCTTCTTGCACATACACGGGCACATGCTTGCGGCCATCATGGACTGCAATGGTGTGACCGACGAAGTCTGGGAAGATAGTGGAGCTACGGCTCCAAGTCTTCAAGACTTTCTTTTCGCCCTTTTCGTTCATTTCCTCGACCCGCTTGAGGAGCTTAGGGGCAATATACGGGCCCTTTTTAACAGATCTGCTCATATTAAAATGCCTCCTTACTTCTCGCCACGACGTTTGACAATGAATTTGTTAGTGGGGTTCTTCTTCTTACGAGTTTTATAACCCATAGCAGGCTTGCCCCAAGGGGTAACAGGGCCAGTACGGCCGATAGGTGCACGACCTTCACCACCACCATGTGGATGGTCATTGGGGTTCATAACAGAACCACGGACGGTGGGACGCCAACCCATGTGACGCTTACGACCAGCTTTACCAATGTTGATGTTTTCGTGTTCGATGTTACCAACTTGACCGATGGTAGCCATGCAGTTGATACGCACGATACGCACTTCACCAGAAGGCATACGGATTTGAGCGTCTTGCCCTTCCTTAGCCATCAATTGAGCGGAAGTACCAGCAGAGCGAACCAATTGTGCGCCACGGCCGGGATACAGTTCCACGTTGTGAATGATGGTACCCACGGGAATCTTGGCGATGGGCAAAGCATTGCCGGGCAGGATGTCTGCGTCGGGGCCAGTCATGATGATGTGGCCAGCTTTCAGGCCCAGAGGAGCCACGATATAACGCTTTTCGCCATCTTCGTACTCAATCAGAGCGATGTTAGCGGAGCGGTTGGGGTCATATTCCAGACGCAACACAGTGGCAGTGCCTTCTTTGTCACGCTTGAAATCGATGATACGATATTTACGCTTGTTGCCGCCGCCACGATGGCGAACGGTGATGCGACCATAGCTGTTACGACCAGCAGACTTTTGCAGAGTTTCAGTCAAGCTGGGCTCTGGTTTTGCCTTCTTGTCGATGCCGTCGAACCCGTTGACAGTCATTTGTCTTCTGGAAGGGGTCGTTGGCTTAAAAGTTTTAATAGACATAACGATACTCTCCTTCCGTTAATTAAACCATGCCTTCGAAGAATTCAATGGTCTTAGAGTCAGCGGTGAGCTGCACATAGGCCTTCTTCCAGGTCTTGGTTTTGCCCAGACGGCCAGCGCCTTGGCGCTTGGTTTTGCCGGGGACAGTCAAGGTGTTGACAGATGCAACCTTCACACCGAAGATTTCTTCAACAGCTTTTTTCACTTCAATTTTGCCAGCGTCCTTAGCCACTTCGAAGACGTACTTTTTGTCAGCCACAGCTGCCATTGCACGTTCGGTGATGATAGGACGGATAACGATGTCGTATGCAGTAGCCATTATGCGAACACCTCCTCGATTTTTGCCAAGGCAGCCTTATCCACAACCAAGCTACGAGCGTTGACCAAGTCATACACGCTCAAGATGGTGGCAGTGGTGGTCAGCACGCCGGGGATGTTGCGAGCGCTCTTGACGATGATGTCGTCTTTTTCAGCGGTAATCACAACAGCTTTGCTGTCGCAGTTGACAGCGCCCAAGAACTTGCGGAAGTCTGCGGTTTTGATGGCATCCATCTTCAGTTCGTCGATGATGATAATTTTGCCAGCAGCAGCCTTATCAGACAGAACAGATTTCAGAGCCAAGCGCTTGACTTTCTTGTTCAGGACATAGGAGTAATCACGGGGCTTTGGTGCGAACACGATGCCGCCGTGGGTCCATTGGGGAGCACGGGTAGAGCCTTGACGAGCGTGGCCAGTACCCTTTTGACGCCAAGGTTTCTTGCCGCCACCAGCAACTTCAGCACGGGTCAGGGTGCTTTGAGTGCCTTGTCTGCAGTTTGCCAAGTGATTTTTCACCACTTCGTGAACCACAATTTGGTTTGGTTCGATGCCAAAAATGGAATCGTTCAGTTCAACAGTGCCGACTTGTGCGCCAGCCATGTTCAATACATTGATAGTAGACATAAATTACAAGCACTCCTTTCTTATTTGTTACGGGCGGATGCCTTTTGTGGGTTACGACCGGAAGCCTTTTGTGGGTTGCTAGAGATGCCAGTCTCAACATTTTTAATGCGATGAGTCTTGACAGTGGACTTGATGGTAACCAGACCGCCTTTGGGGCCGGGCACTGCGCCACACACAACCAACATGTTCAGTTCGGAGTCGACTTTCACAACAGTGAGGTTTTGGACGGTGACTTGGTCAACACCCATTTGACCTGCGCCGATCTTGCCTTTGAAGATACGAGCGGGGTCAGTACCGGAACCCATGGAACCAGCGTGACGGTGAACAGGACCAGTACCGTGAGTTTCCTTCAAGCGGTGTGCGCCGTGACGCTTGATAACGCCAGCGAAACCGTGACCTTTGCTGGTGCCGGTAACGTCAACGAAATCGCCCACTGCGAAGGTGTCTGCCTTGACAATGTCGCCGATGTTCAGCTCAGCAGCGTTGTCCAGATCGAATTCTTGCAGGTGCTTCTTGGGAGACACGCCAGCCTTGTTCAGGTGACCCATCTCGGGTTTGGTCAGCTTGCGCTCTGCAACGTCTTCATAGCCCAGTTGCACAGAAGCATAACCTTCTTTTTCGACAGTCTTCTTTTGAACCACAGCGCAAGGACCTGCCTGAATGACAGTTACAGGGATCACTTGGCCATTTTCGTCAAAAATTTGAGTCATGCCGACTTTTTTGCCGATGATTGCTTTCATGTATATTCCTCCTGAAAGGTTATTGGTCGGCTTAGGTGACCGATGTAGGGGCGCCCATTGGGCGTCCGCACCAGCATTGCTCTGCCGACGTGACCCGCCTAGCTCTAAAATCGCTAAGCTTGGGACAGCAAACTAATTAATAGTGTGAGATTACAGCTTAATCTCGATTTCCACACCTGCGGGCAGTTCCAGAGCCATCAGAGCTTCCACAACCTTGGGGTTGGTATTGCTGATGTCGATCAGGCGCTTGTGGGTGCGGCGTTCGAATTGTTCACGGCTATCTTTGTACTTATGAACAGCACGCAGAATGGTGACAATTTCTTTCTTGGTGGGCAGGGGGATGGGGCCAGAAACAGTAGCGCCTGCACGCTTTGCGGTTTCCACGATTTTTTCTGCACTTTGGTCGATGACTTGATGGTCATAGGCCTTGAGACGAATGCGAATGGTTTGTTGAGCTGCCATTTGGTAATTCCTCCTAGTAATTCGTACGTAGTTTCTTTTTTTGACCTGCGTACGGCGAGAAAGTTTTCTACACGCTTATCCGTGCGTATCATTCCGACTTACGAAAAAATACCGCCCGTAAATAAACATACGGCCGGTACTGTAAACAAAGCGCAGCGATCTACGCAACATACAGATTCTTTCTCAGCCGCCCGATTCTCGGACATACTCCCCACAAGTTACCGACGTTAGTCGCAATCTCCTGGTTCATCGCAGTGCACGTTGGACTGCTTTCACAGTTGCGTGCTCATATAGAATATACCACTATTGACGGTTTGTCAAGAGGTTTTTGAAAAGTTTTTTGAGAAATTTTTTGAGGGGTCAATCAACGGATTTGCAGCAACTTTTCCAGCGATATATCCAATGCCTCCGCCACATCAAACAGCAATCCCACCGTTGGGGCACTATATGCCGTTTCTACACGCTGGATTTGATTGTGGCTATACCCTGCCAGTTCCGCCAATTGCATTTGGGTCAATCCCTGTTCTTTGCGATATCGCATAATATTCAATCCAATTTGAATGTGCAATTTATAATGTGTATCCTTCAACGCCATCACCTCTTGTCTATTGTACAAGAGCATCTCATTTATTTCTCCAACCCATATCGCGCAAATACGCGATATGGGTTGTATTTACACAATATATGTTGTATGATTGATACATATACGTTGGAGGTGGGAAAAATGGCAGATTATTTACGCATTTTAGAGGACGTTGATGAATTGCGCAAGCGTTGTTTCCTTCGTTTGGACAATCCAGATGATTACCCTCTCATCTATCACACACGCAACGAAAAAGAGGAAGGTGTTCCCACGAAAGAAACACCTTCCAAATAATCCCGTCCGCAGACGATAGTTTTTCACTTTTAGTCTTTAGTCCTTAGTTCAATAGATCATCCGCTTGGTCATGCCGCCGTCTACGACGATGTTGGCGCCGTTGATGAAGTCATTTTCTTCATCTGCCAAAAACAAACACACATTGGCAATGTCCCGTGGGATGCCCACACGGTTGGAGGGATGAATCTGATGGTCTCGAGGCTCTAGCACTTCATCTCCCGTGTGGATATAGCCAGGGGAAATGGCATTGACGGTGATGGGCGTGCCCATCAAAGACACGCACAGGCTGTTGGTCAGGGACACTATCCCCCCTTTGCTCATACCATAGAGCTCCCAATCCCCTTCATTTTGATGGAATCGGGTGGAAGCCAAGTTGATAATCCGCCCATAGTCCTGCCCTTGGTTTAAGGCGATGAACGCCTTTGCGCACAGGTAAGCGCCGCGGAGGTTTGTATTTAATATAGTATCATAGTCTGAAACTGACACCTCAGAGATGGGCTTTTCATATTTGGTGACAGCCCCATTGTTTACCAGCACGTGTGCCGTGCCGTAGCGCCGTTCTATCTGCGCAAAGGCGCAGTCAATATCCTCTGGCTTGGATAAGTCCATGGGGATATAGTCTATCCCTTCCAAAGGGCAAGGGTTCACATCTAGCACAATCACCCCAAACCCTTTGGCTAAAAAACCTTCCGCCATGGCCAAGCCAAGGCCGTGAGAACCCCCTGTTACGATTGCCTGTCTCATCCCACATCTCCCTTATCCTGCAAAATTGTGGCTCCAATAATATTGCAGTACATTATAATTGTCTACCAAGGTTTGCGCTTCGTCACTCAAGGTGGTGGTCATGGTTCCGTTTTCCCAATACTGTCCAGTGGGCATATTGATGATGGGCACCTGTGCCATGACGGCGTCCGTGGCCTGCAGATAAGCAGGACCCTCCCAGCCAATTTGTTCAAACACCACATTCATCAAAAAGGCTGGGCTCACGTCTGGCCCCTCCCCTACAAAATCATTGCCTGTGACTTGTTTTGCGGCATCGTTCGCCCAAATGACATAGGGGGTAGAATAGTATTCATACATCCCAGCCTCGGTGGAGAGATCAAAATCCATGCCGAGTTCAGCGTACACCGAATTGCCATCCCCAAACCAAGGTTTATGGTCGCCGAAGAACACCAGCACCACTGGCTCATCGCTTTCATTGAAATAGTCCATCAAATCCACCAGATAGTTGGACGTATCATAGATGGAGCCAAAGTAGTTGTTCATGATATAGGTGGACTCTTCACTATAGTCCCCTGTCACATACTGGTCACCCCACGTGTAGCTGTCCGTGGCGTACGGACCGTGGCCTTGATAGGTGATGCTATAGGAAAACATGGACTTGCCTGTTTCCAAATTCTCTTCCCACATAGTTTTCAATGCCGGGAAAAACACATCATCCATGCCCACGGCCCATTCGGTGATGGGGTAGAAATAGTTTTCTACAAACCAATAGTCTTCATACCCCAAGTATTCATTCACATTTTCACGGTTGTAAAACCATTCATAGCAAGGGTGAATGCCCATGACACTATAGCCTTGGTTTAAGAAGTACCAAGGATAGGAATTGGTATCGGTGCGGAAGGTAGGCAAATCGGTATAGCCTGTTAAAAACGACCGTTCACTGGTAACGGTGCCGCCAGCAAACACATCCACCACCAAATTGCCAGAGTAACTCTCTGCTTCCATGGCGTGGAGATTTTCATAGACCCCGTCCCACAGGCCATCGATGCCGTAGTCTGAAAAATCCGCATAGGCTTCTAGCATAATGCTGATGACCGACACCTGTTTGTCCTCCGGAATGTCCGCGCTTTCATATTGGCTCAGCAATTCTTGGGCATAGCCATCGCTGTACCCATCTGGAGCAGAGGGGAATGCCGATTGGATGCTGTACAAAAATGGATAGACAAAGCCTTTGGACTGATACACTTGGGTAGACGCCCATTGGTTGATATAGGTGATGTTTTTGGTGGTAACATTGTAGGTATATTCCTCAGACATAGCATTGCCTAGCCCCACAGCGGCCACCACCGTTGCCACCAAGCCAACCAAGCGCCAACGCCAACACCCTTTTACACGCCCACGGACAAACAGCCCTAAAAACAAGCCTCCCAACAACACGATGCAAAAGGCAATGATGATGAACCTATCGATTTGCGCCACATATTTGCCTGCCATATTGCCAGCTTCTCGCCAGTAAAAAAAATCCTCAAATAAAAAGGGATCGTTGCGGAATTTGATTTTAAAATAGTTGACAAAGGTAGTGGCCATTACCACCGCCGCCGTCAATCCATAGCTCCACACCACACGCCCAAGGAGACCATAGAGCACCAAGCCCAAAATCACCACTGGGGCGATGTTAAACAGCGCCAAGGGTGACACTTGAAAATAGCTGACAAACAACAACTGCCGAGAAAAGCTAGGGGCGCAATACAACGACAGCAGCCCCAGCCCCAACAATGCGGCCAGTAACCACCCCAAATTCCACGCCCAAAAAGCGCCCTTACGCTTGGCTGTCCAACCAGTGTCAGTGGTTTTTTGACGCAAAAACCCATTCCAAATTTTGTTTAACATCGCTATCCCTCCATAAATTCATCAAGCAAATGGAAAACGGGAGGGGCAGAGCCCCTCCCCTATCACAGCATTTGTGGAAAACCATCCATTTATGTAGGGGCGACCTATGGTCGCCCGCCCTTCCGATGGTGCGTGTGTATCCAGAGGCACGGACAGCCGCAAGGGCTGTCCCTACGAATGGTGCGTGTGTAGGGGGCGGCGTCCCCGACGTCCCGTTTCCCCATCGCAACGGATCGTTTTTCACTATTATTTCTTACTTATTACTTATTACTTATTACTTTAATACGCTACGCCCCAGAAAATATCGGTTTTGCAGGGCTTGCCGCACACTGGGCACACGCCCTCGGTGCCAGATTGTTCCAAAGGCATACAGCGAGAGGTAACCCCAGCTTCTTCCTTCATAGCCAATTCGCAAGCCAGTTCGCCACACCACTTGCTGGAGAGGAAGCCACCCTTGCCAGAGGCAATTTCCTTGGCTTCGGCTACAGAATTGATGGGGAAGGTGTTGTCTTCACGGTTTTTCAGTGCCATGGCGTACATATTGTTATGCACGTCATCCAGCATCGTTGCCACAGTGGCTTCCAAATCAGAAAGTGCCACCACGGTCTTTTCGCCAGTGTCACGACGGGCAATGACGCATTGTTCTTTTTCCATGTCTTTAGGGCCGATTTCGATGCGCAGGGGCACGCCCTTCATTTCGTATTCAGCATACTTCCAACCGGGGGAGTTGTCGCTGCCGTCCATTTTGGAGCGGAAGCCAGCGTCTGCCAAGCGGACACGCAGAGCGTCAGCCGCATCCAGCACGCCTTCTTTGTGCATAGCCACAGGAATGACCACCACTTGGATGGGGGCAATGCGAGGAGGGAGCACCAAGCCGTTGTCATCGCCGTGGGTCATGATGACGCCACCGATGATACGGGTGGACATCCCCCAAGAGGTTTCGTGGGGCGCCACTTGCTTGTTTTCTTTATCGGTGAAGAAAATTTCAAAGGCTTCGGCAAAGCCTTGACCGAAATAGTGACTGGTGCCACCTTGCAGAGCCTTGCGGTCGTGCATCATACATTCGATGGTGTAGGTAGACTCAGCGCCAGCAAATTTTTCTTTGTCGGTTTTCTTGCCACGGAGCACAGGCATCGCCAGCACATTTTCGCAGAAAGAAGCGTAGCATTCCAGTTGGTCTTCAGTTTCCACGATGGCTTCTTCAGCGGTGGCGTGGATGGTGTGGCCTTCTTGCCACAGGAATTCACGGTGACGCAGGAAGGGGCGAGAGGTCTTTTCCCAACGCAAAACGCTACACCATTGGTTGTATTTCATGGGCAAATCACGCCAAGAGTGGACGATGTTGCTCCAGTGGTCGCAGAACACAGTCTCAGAGGTGGGACGGATGCACAGGCGTTCTTCCAACAGTTCGCTGCCGCCATGGGTAACCCATGCACATTCAGGAGCAAAGCCCACCACATGGTCTTTTTCCTTTTGCAGCAGAGATTCAGGAATCAGCAAAGGCATGGACACGTTTTCGTGACCTGTCTTTTTAAATTCCCCATCTAAAATGTGTTGGATATTTTCCCAGATGGCATAGCCATAGGGGCGCAAAATGAACATCCCCTTGGTGGAGGTGTAATCGATGAGCTGTGCCTTTTTGCACACGTCGGTGTACCATTGGGCAAAGTCTACGTCACGGGCGGTGATTGCATCTACTTGTCTTTTATCTTTTGCCATGTCAATTCTTCCTTACTATTATATAATGTATGGGCGCAACAACGCCCTTTTTTACAACATACTATTCTATCTGGTTTACAAGGAATTGTCAACTGGGGATTTGTGAAGGTTTTGCAAAAGGCAAACAACGGGCGACCACAGGTCGCCCCTACAACAATCACAGTCGTAGGGAACGGTCTTGACCGTTCCGCCCCCCTAGCAACAATACCCTGAGAGACGGAATGGTCAAGACCATTCCCTACGCTTTGTATTTATGCCAAGGATACCACCCAATCAATCCAATTCTGCTTGGCCTGTATAGAGTTGGTGATACCGCCCTTGGTTTTGGAGCAGTTCGTCGTGGGTGCCACGTTCTAGCACTTCCCCTTGCTCTAGCACCAAAATAGCCTTGGCATTGCGGACGGTGGACAGGCGATGGGCGATGATGAACACGGTGCGCCCTGCCATCAATTTGTCCATACCCTGTTGAATCAAGCCTTCTGTGTGGGTGTCGATGGAGGACGTGGCTTCGTCCAAAATCAGCACTGGGGCATCGGCGCAAGCGGCACGGGCAATGTTCAACAGTTGCCGTTCCCCTTGGCTCAAACTACCACCATCGTCGGTAATCACCGTGTCATAGCCCTTGGGCAGGTGACGGATGAACCCATGGGCGTTGGCCAATTTTGCCGCCGCTTCCACCTGTGCATCGGTTGCATCTAGCATCCCAAAGCGGATGTTGTCGGCAATGGTGCCTGTGAACAGATGGGTGTCTTGCAACACCATGCCCAGCGAACGACGGAGAGATTCTTTGCGAATATCACGGATTTCAATGCCATCAAAGGTGATGGTGCCACGTTGGATATCGTAAAAACGGTTGATGAGGTTGGTGATGGTGGTTTTGCCTGCGCCAGTGGAGCCAACGAAGGCGATTTGTTGCCCTGCCTTGGCATGGAGAGACAGATTTTTCAGCACCTTTTGCCCTTCCACATAGCCAAAGTCCACGTCGGTGAACCGCACCAGACCTGCCAGCGGAACCAGACCTTCAGCGGTTTTCCATGCCCACAAACCTGTGCGGTTTTGGGCTTCTTGCAAGGTGCCGTTGGTCTCTTCCACGCTGACCAAGGTGACGGTGCCGTTGTCGATTTCGCTGGCTTGTTCCATCATGTCAAACACACGCTCAGCACCTGCCACAGCAGACAAAATGGTGTTGGATTGTTGCGCCACTTGGCTCACAGGTTGCACCACTTGGCGAGAATAGTTTAAAAAGGTGACCAGTGTGCCCAAATCCCCTGATTGCACCGCTAAAATACCGCCCACGCAACAGGTGATGGCGTAGTTGATGTGCCCTAGATTGCCCATCATAGGCATCATGGCACCCGCAAAGGATTGGGCGGTGGTGGCACTTTGGCGATAGGCTTCGTTTTTTACGGCAAATTCCGCCTTAGAAGGCGCTTCACGACAGAACACCTTCACCACCTTCTGCCCTGTAATCATTTCTTCCACATAGCCGTTGACAGCCCCAAGGGTTTGCTGTTGTCCTTTGAAAAACGCACCAGACTTGCCACCCACAATGCGGATGGCATTCATCATCACAAACAGGGATAAAAAGGTCACCAGCGTCAACACAGGGGATAGGATTATCATCATAATGATGGTGCCAGCAAAGGTCAATCCACAGGATAGGAAGCTGGCAAAGCTGTTGTTTAACGCTTCTGACACGGTATCGATGTCGTTGGTGAAACGGCTCATCAAATCCCCGTGGGGATGGGTGTCAAAGTAGCGCAAGGGCAAGGTCTGCATTTTTTCAAACAGGTCACGGCGGATATTTGCCACGGCATTTTGCCCGATATACACCATCAATCGTGTGTACAAAAAGGTGAGCAACGCCGCCGTCAAATACAGCCCACCCATCAAGAGCAGAGTCTGTGCCAAGCCTTCAAAATCACCGGGGATGATATAGTCATTGATGGCTGGTTTCAAGAGATACGACCCCATAACGGTGCAGGCAGAACTGCCAACCAAACACAGTGCCACCAGTCCCAACTGGAGACGATAGGGGCGCAGATACACCATCAGTTTTCCAAGGGTTTCCTTTAAATTCTTTGGCTTGGCACCGCCGCCGAACCGAGGGCCGCTGGGGCCGGGACCGGGGCCAAAACTTGGACCTTTTGGGGGTGGTCCCCCTTGTTGCTTGTTATCCATTGTCGTCCACCCCTTTCTGTTGGGCATCGTAAATGCTACGATAAATTTCGCTACGTTCCATCAAGTCGCCATGAATGCCTTGGGCAGAAATCCGCCCATCGTCCATGACCAAAATCAAATCTGCATCCATGACAGAGCTAATCCGCTGGGCAATGATAATCTTGGTTGTATCGCCCAAATCTTCCGCAAAGGCTTTGCGGATTTTGGCATCGGTGGCGGTGTCTACCGCTGAGGTGGAGTCGTCTAAAATCAAGATTTTAGGCTGTTTCAAAATGGCACGGGCAATGCACAGGCGCTGTTTTTGACCGCCAGAGACATTGACACCGCCCTGCCCCAAATCGGTGTTTAACCCATCTTCCATGCGGTCTAAAAATTCATCCACACAGGCAGATTCACAAGCTTTGAGCACCTGTTCCTCTGTGGCCTCTGGGTTGCCCCAGCGGAGATTTTCCAAAATGGTGCCAGAGAACAACGTGTTTTGTTGCAGCACCATGGCCACGCTGTTGCGCAAATTGTGGAGCGTGTAATCCCTCACAGGGCGGCCACCCACAGACACCACACCGCTATCGGCTTCATACAGCCGTGGAATCAGGGACACCAGCGTGGTTTTGGCACTGCCAGTGGCACCTAAAACCCCCACGGTGGCACCTGCTGGAATGGTGAGATTGATGTTCTCCAAAATCCAGTTGGGTGCATCTTTGTGGTATTTAAAGCTGACATTTTCAAAGGTAATGGTGCCATGTTCCACCAGCAAATCTTGGTTGCCGTTGTCAGAAATGGCTGGGGTTTCAGAGAGCACTTCACACACACGCTTGGCGCAGGCAATGGCACGGGTGGCCTGCATAGACACCATGGATACCATCATCAGTGCCATGAGAATTTGGGTCACGTAGGTGAACATAGAGGTCAGCTTCCCTACCTCCAAATCCCCAGCGAACACCATTTGACCGCCAAACCACAAAACAGCAATGATGGTGGCATAAATCACCAGCATCATGGTGGGCATGATGGTAATCACGGTGCCAAATGCCGTTTGAGAGGCTTTTTTCAGATCTTGGTTTTTCTCGTCAAACTGGGCGTTTTGATAGTCCTCTTGGGCAAAGGATTTCACCACACGGATGTTGGTCACATCCTCTTGCACCGCAAGGTTCAGACCGTCGATACAAGCTTGCAGCTTTTTAAACAGTGGCCCCACACGCACCAACATCATGCCGATGAACACCACCAGCACTGGGATGGCCACCGCAAAACTAAGAGACAGCTGTACGCTGATGAAAATCGCCAGCACCAACGCCGTCACCAGCATCACTGGGGCACGCACCATCAAGCGAATGCCCATCATCAACGTCACCTGAATGGCGTTGACATCGCTGGTCATACGGGTGATGAGAGAGGCGGTGGAAAACCGCTCGATGTTTTCAAAGGCAAAGTCTTGGATGTGGGCAAATTGGGCATCACGGAGATTGGCACCCAAGCCAAAGCCTGCCCGTGACGAGAAAAAGGCGGCTCCCACCCCAAAGCACAGGGAAATAATCGCCATTGCCACCATGGTCAAGCCTTTGACGGCAATGTAATTGACGTCGCCGTTGGCAATGCCAATGTCCACAATATCTGCCATGACAAGGGGAATCAGCAGTTCAAACACGGCCTCTGCCGCTGAGCAAATCACGCCAACGGCAATCCATTGGCGGTAGCCTTTGGTATAAGGCCAGAGTTGTTTTAGCATAAGTCTCGCTCCTGTTCTAAATGTCGTGCCATGCGAATGAGTAGGTCTCGCAAGGTTTTGTGCTCTTCTGGCGTGAAGCAGGCCGCCAATCGAGCCTCTCCTGCGTCCAAACCAGCTTTTAGTTCATGGTGTACCGTCCGCCCTCGTTGGGTCAAAGTGATGAGCCGTTGCCTGCCGTCGTTGGGGTCGGTGGCACGGGTCACCAAGCCACGCTCCTCCATCCGCTCCACCAACCCGTTCACCGTAGAGGGTTTGACGTGTAAATGCTCTGTCAGCCTACTTTGCACCGCCTGCCCCCCTGACTCATGGAGTTTCATCAGCATATGGGTTTGGGACAGAGTCATGTCGTAAATCTCCAAATGGGCTTCAATGATGGCACGGGATAGGTGGGCGTTGCGTCCTAGCAAAGCGCCCATAGGAATATCGTCGATATGTTTATCGTGCATCGTTACCTCCAAAACATTTAGTGCGCTAATCATTAGCGTGCTAATCATACCACCATTTCTTTTGCTTGTCAAGGGGATTTATGTCTATTTTTTGAATAATTCATGAATAAATACTGGTATTTATTGGTTATTGTAAACAATATATGAAGGTTCCCAAAAGACTATTGACTTTTCTTTCCATAGGCTTTATGATAGCCCCATCAAGTAAAGCACTTGATTTTCATGATTCATTTCCCTCTCCTTTCTCTTATACCAAAAAATGAACTGACCGACCAGCTTTTTGCTGGCCGACCTTTTCATTTGGCTTCTTATTGTTATTTTTATAACGATGTTTTGCTCGGCGTGCCAACGGCACGGACACACCATTGGCTGTCATATAAGACAAAGACAGGGAGCTCTTCTTTTTCCAAGTATTGTTATTTTTGTAACAATATATAAAGAAACCGTCTATTTGCCACCAAACCTATGAAAAAGTTTATCACCTTTGCCCAGTACTTTTCTCTTCCCTTTTCATTATTTGTGGTGTATAATAGGCCATGGATACAAGATGATGTGGTAAGTTATAACTAATTTTTACATATATTGTAACTAGGATATTGCGAAAGGGGGCACCCCATGACTGGATATATTCACTCTGTAGAAACCATGGGACTGGTGGACGGCCCCGGTGTACGCACGGTGGTTTTTTTGCAAGGCTGTCCGTTGCGATGCCAATACTGCCACAACCCCGACACGTGGACGCCCCAACTAGGCACTGCACGAACAGTGGATGACTTGGTCAAACAACTGGTGCGGATGAAGCCTTACTTTAAAAGTAGTGGCGGTGGGGTCACCTTCTCTGGTGGCGAGCCCCTGCTCCAAGCCGATTTTGTCACCGCCTGTATGAAGGCGCTGAAACATCACGGCATTCACACTTGCTTGGACACCTCTGGCTCAGTGGTTGGTGATTTCACCGACTTACTGTCCCAAACCGATTTGATTCTCTACGATTGCAAGCACCCTGACCCAGAGGGCTATCACCAGCTCACCGCTGGCAAGCTCTCTGTCACCGAAGGCTTCTTGCAACAAGCCCAAGACGCTGGCATTCCCCTATGGATTCGCCACGTGGTGGTACCCGGCATCACCGATGGAGACGCCCATATGGCACAACTCCAAACCTATATCAACCGCTTATTCCATGTGGAAAAGGTAGAACTTCTACCCTACCATATGTTAGGACATAGTAAGTATCAAAACCTGAACATCCCTGAACCGTTGGCGGATACACCTGCCATGGACAAAGCGCGATGTTCCCAGCTGCAAACAACCTATTTTCGTTAGTTTACACTTGAAAGGAAACACAAGATTATGTTACAAGAACTAAACTTTGACCAATGGGAAGGCTTCCGCTCTGGTGGTTGGAAACACACCATCGATGTAGGCTCCTTCATCCGCAAAAACTACACCCCTTACTACGAAGACGAAAGCTTTTTGGCTGACGCCACCCCTGCCACCAAGGCTGTGTGGGAAAAGTGCGAAGCTCTGTTGTGGGAAGAACAACAAAAGGGTATTCTCGGCGTAGAAACCGATCTGATTTCTGGCATCAACAACTACGAACCCGGCTACATCGACAAGGAAAACGAAGTGATTGTGGGGCTGCAAACTGACGCACCTCTCAAGCGCATTGTCAACCTCTACGGCGGTACCCGTATGGCAGAATCCGCTTTGGAACAATACGGCTACAAGCTCAACGAGCAACTGATGCACGACTTTAAGACCTACCGCAAGACCCACAACGAAGGCGTGTTCGATGCTTACACCCCTGCTATCCGTTTGGCTCGTAACGCTGGCCTTTTGACTGGTTTGCCCGACGCTTACGGTCGTGGCCGCATCATCGGTGACTATCGCCGTGTGGCTTTGTACGGTTTGGACGCTTTGGTGGAAGACAAGAAGCGTGATTTGTCTCACCTGACCGAAAACATCGACGCTAACCGCATTCAACTGCGTGAAGAAGTGTCCATGCAAATCCGCGCCCTGCAAGAAATGGGCGCAATGGCTCTGCGCTATGGCATTGATCTGTCTAAGCCTGCTAAAACCGCACAAGAAGCCATCCAATTCCTGTACATGGCTTACTTGGCTGGCATCAAGGAAAACAACGGCGCTGCCACCTCTTTGGGTCGTACTTCCACCTTTGTGGACATCTACATCCAACGTGACTTGGACCGTGGTCTGATCACCGAAGCCCAAGCCCAAGAACTGGTTGACCAATTCATCATCAAGCTGCGTTTGGTTCGTCACCTGCGTACCCCCGAGTACAACGAACTGTTCGGCGGCGACCCCACTTGGGTCACCGAAGTCATCGGCGGTATGACTGTCCGTGGCACCACCATGGTCACCAAGTCTTCCTTCCGTTACTTGCACGCACTGACCAACTTGGGTCCTGCACCCGAACCCAACATGACTGTGTTGTGGTCTGAATTCCTGCCCCAAGCCTTTAAGGAATACTGCGCAAAAATGAGCATCCAAACCGATGCCCTGCAATACGAAAACGACGACGTGATGCGTCCTTTGTATGGCGACGACTACGCCATCGCCTGCTGTGTGTCCGCTATGACCATTGGCAAGCAAATGCAATTCTTCGGCGCCCGTTGCAACATTGCAAAGTCCTTGCTGTACGCCATCAACGGTGGTCGCGACGAAATCAAGGGCAACGTGGTCATCCCCGGCATTGAGCCCATCACTGATGACGTGCTGGAATACTACAAAGTCCGTGATAACTACGAAAAGGTCATGGATTATGTGGCTCTCATGTATGCAGATGCCATTAACATCATCCACTATATGCACGACAAGTACGCTTACGAAGCCAGCCAAATGGCTTTGCACAGCACCAAGGTGGAACGCTTGGCAGCCTTTGGTATCGCTGGTTTGTCTGTGGCTGCTGACTCTTTGAGCGCCATCCGCTATGCAAACGTCCGCCCCATCCGCAACGAAGAAGGCTTGGCTGTTGACTTTGAAGTGGACGGTGACTTCCCCAAATACGGCAACGATGATGACCGTGCCGACGACGAAGCCATTTTCGTCACCCGTTACTTCTCCAAGGAGCTGAAAAAGCACCCCTTGTATCGTGACGCACACCACACCCTGTCTGCGCTGACCATCACCTCTAACGTGATGTACGGCAAGAAGACTGGTTCCACCCCCGACGGTCGCAAAAAGGGCGAAGCACTGGCTCCCGGTGCAAACCCCATGCACGGTCGTGACAACTCTGGCGCTTTGGCTTCTTTGAACTCTGTGGCAAAGATTCCTTACCGCGGTGTGTGCCAAGACGGTGTGTCTAACACCTTCTCCATCGTGCCCGACGCACTGGGTCATGACGAAGCTGGTCGCAAGGCCAACTTGGCTTCCATTTTGGACGGCTACTTCCACCAAGGTGCCCATCACCTGAACGTGAACGTGCTCAACCGCGAAATGCTGTTGGATGCGCTGGATCACCCTGAAAAGTATCCCAGCCTGACCATCCGTGTGTCTGGCTACGCCGTTCACTTCAACCGCTTGAGCCGTGAACAACGTGAAGAAGTGGTGCGCCGCACCTTCCACAAGAGCGTGTAATATAGCTAAACACTGAATACTACGTAGGGAATGGTCTCGACCGTTCCCTACGTTTTCTTAGTTTTTCATCACACATTCCCTCTCTCCAGCGCATACACGCCCTTAGAAAGCGAGAGCTGTACATCATTGAGCAAAACACCGCCGTGCGCCAAGCCACCAAAGAATTCGGTATCTCAAAATCCACCGTACATATGATCTTTACAAAACCGAACGGGGATGGTGATGGGGTGAAGGTTACTATCATAGGAAGCAGGGTGAATGGTCGTCATTCACCCTGCTTTTATATGCTCTTTACTTTTTCTTCCCCTCATATTCCAGTTCTACATCGCCAGTATCGTTAGCCTTCAACAACCTTACATTTTGTTAGGACGGTATGCACTGTGTTTGATACATCTTGGAGAAAAGTTGTGATATTTCATTGAAATTTTGTAACGTTTTTTATGTTTTTCTCTTGCAATGTACTATACAAAAGCGTATGATAAAAAAAGGAATTGTAAATAAAACAATGTCATTAAGTTAAGCTATTGAAACGCAAGAACAGCTAATAAAAAATCATCGGAATCTAAAAATGCGCAGGACAAGCAAGCAGATTTTTCAATCTGCTTGCTTGTCCTTATAACGTGGCATTACGCCAAGCGATAGAAAAAAGAGGTGTCGGTTCTGGGGTTCGTGTTGCGTCGCTTGCGTGGGTTTGAGGGCAAATTTCGCATGGGTGTTAGGTTTTTTGCGATGCAGGCTTCAACTTCGGCGACGGGTACATTCTTCCCAAAGAATTTACGACAAATTTGAGTGGCAACAGCGAAATTTATTTGATAAACCCGCTTTCTGGTAACTTTTTTTACAGCAATGCACGAGGTTATCAACTGTGTAAAATTGTATATAATCAACTTGGCGAAGATTTCTTGAAGAAGAAGCTTCGTCTTTTTGCTGTGAAAATACAGCAATCCGACGGTGAATTTCAAAGAGCGGAAGGACGTTTCGATACCCCATCGCTTGGCGTACAAATCCTTGAGGGCAGCAGAATCAAATTCACTTTTATCCAAATTTGTGGCAACCGTTTCGTAAGAATTTTCAGAAAGTTTAAAGCAAACGAGGCGAATATGTAACGGATATGGCTCGATTTTTTCATTTTTCTTTGTTTTGCAGGGTAAAAAATCAAATGGTGAACTATGGGCGATAAATTTCAGGTTTTGATTTTTGGCTTGCGCTGTTTGCTTGCGTGAAATGTGTAGCGTCAGTGAAACGTCAAACTCCTCACCAACAGGCAAAGATAATCCGTGACAAATACCGTTGCGTGAAGCAGAATCCTTCACTCTGACAAGGAATTTTTGCCCTCTTTCTTGCACATGAGCGAAATTATTGTACGATTCGTAGCCTCTATCAGCAATGTAAATGGTGGGTACTTTTGATTGATTACGTGCCACCATGGTGGCAAAGGCCTTGTTTTCACCCTTTTCAACCGTTGCATCCACGTAGGTTTTGCGCAAAATATCGTACATGGCGTTGAGGTGCAAAAGGTTAAAAGGCTTGGAGTCATTGGCCTTTTGATGGTAAGAATCCACTTCCTTTGGGTTGGTGGGAACGTGCAAACTAGAGCCATCCACAGCCAAAAGGCGGTAGCCACGGTGGGTGATGGGTTGGTTTGTTTCGGCAACAAATTGGTGGAATAAATCCTCGAAGGCAGTTGATTTGATTTTGTTTCGTTGTTGCACAAAAGCGGATACTGTAGGTGAGGATGAATGTATGCCGAATTGTTCGGATAATTCCCCATATAGTGTTTTTCCTGTGAGAGATAAGGTTGTTTCAATTACTTTTTCAAATGGTAACTTCCTATTTCGGGTGAAGTCTTTTTCTGGATTTTCAGCATATTTTACAGCGTTTTGCGAAAGGGCTTTTATGGATTTTTTTAGTGTTCTTTTTATGTTTTTTGTTGTGAATGTCATGTGTGCATCTCCTTTGTTATCAGCGTTATGCTCAATAACAAGGGTCGCCTTCATTGACTTTGGTCAATGAAGGCGACCGCACATTTTTTTGTAATTGTCAAGCTTTTTTTAAAAGGTTCTGGGTGTTTTTCTTGTAGCACCCAGGCTTATCTTAATGACATTGGTAAATAAAAGGGATCACAGAAAAGGAGCACCTCGTATGAAACGGAAACTACTCTCTCTCGTCCTGGTCTTGGCCATGACACTGTCACTGTTGCCAACGGCCGCCATGGCCGCTGACACCCAAGCATTTCCAGATTTGCCAGACGATTACTCTACGGAGGCCTTGCTGGCCGCTGTGGAAAACGGCTTGCTGTCGGGGAACAATGGATACTTATTGCCCAATGACCCGTTGACCCGTGCCCAAATGGCCACCATTATGGTCCGAGCCTTTGGTGGGGAGGAACTAGCAGACATTTCTGCCTATGCAGACGTGGATCAAGACGATTGGTTTGCTGACGCCATTGCCAAAGCGGTTGCCATGGGTTTGTTCCAAGGCAATGGTTCTTATATGTATCCCGACGCCACCATCACCCGTCAAGAGGTGTTTGTGGTGTTGGCGCGTGCCTTTTCCATCACCACTGATGACTTGAGCGTGTTGGATGGCTATGCCGACCTTGACCAGCTGTCCGATTGGACAAAGGCCTCCACTGCCGCACTGGTGGAAGCTGGCATGGTGCAAGGGGATTTGAACGGCAATTTAAACCCTACCTCTAACATCTCTCGCAAAGAATTTGCTGTGATTATGTACCGCCTCATTCAAACCTACATCACCGAAGCTGGCACCGTCACCGATTTGGACGACGGCTCTGTGTTGGTGCGTGTGGCAGATGTGACCTTGGACGGCGTGGACGTGACTGGCAATTTGGTGCTGGGCGACGGCATTGGCACGGGTGACGCTACTTTAAATGATGTCACCGTGTCCAACATGACCTTAATCCGTGGTGGTGGAGAAAACTCCATCCATGCCACTGGCGACACCGATTTGGGCACCGTTATCATCAACAACCCCACTGGGGCTGTGTCTTTGAAATTCACTGATGATGCCACTGCCACCAGCATTGAAATCCTCAGCGATGGCGTCAGCTTGACTGGCGTGCCTGCTGGGGTGGAAATCACCGTGGACGACGATGCCACCGATGCCACCGTCAATGGAGAGGCTGTGGATGCAGGGGAAACTATGGAGGTCTCCAGCGACTCTAGTAGTTCCAGTAGCTCTGGTAGCGTTTGGAGCTGGTGGGGCGGTGGTAGTTCTAGCAGTTCTACCGCTGATGACGATAGCGATGATAGCGACGACGATACCAGTGACGACACCGATGTTTCTGGGCTCACCATCAGTGATTTGATGGCAGACGCATACACCATCACCGAAGCTGGCACCACGTTAGAGAATTGCACCATCACCACCTTGACCATTGCAGAGTCTGTGGACACTGGTGAATACTATTTAAATAACTGTAACATCACCACCTTGGTCACCAACGGCGGCGGTGTTAACTCTGGGCATCTGTCTGGGGGATATTATGGTGCGATTGAAATGAAAAATGCCCCAGAAGAAGGCAGTCGTCTTGTGCTGTCCAATGACGTAATCGTTGGGTCTGTGGCAACCGAGGCTCCTGCTGTGTTGGAAGTGGAAGGCAGTGCCACCATCACGGGCGCCGTTACCGCCAGCGATGATTTAACCTTGAAAAATATTACTGTGGATGATTTGACTACCACAGGGGACGACAGTACCTTGACCTTGGCAAACGATGCCGCCGTCACCGCTTTGAGTGTGGAAGCTGCCACCAAGATTGTGGCAGATACCACAGCCACTACCATTGCAACCATCACCGCTTCTAGCAATGTCACCACCGATGAAAACACCGCTGTGGGCACCATTGCAGTCAGTGGTAGCGCCGATATCACCACCGCTGGGACTGTGGTTGCCATCACTGGCACCGCTGGCACCGTCAGTGTCACCGATGCAGAGGACGTAAGCATCAGCGCATCTGCCACCACCGTCACCGTGGCTGGCAACTCCACCGCTGTGGTTTCTGGTGTGGTTACAACCGTCAACGCCGTGGCAAACGATGATGACGACAAAGACACCGCCGTCAATGTGACTGGCGCTGTTGCCAATGTCACCACCACTGGTACTGGCACTGTGTCTAGCATCACCATTGAGAGTTCTTCCAATACCGATGTGTCTTTGGGTTCCAATGTGGATACCTTGACTGCTTCTTCTGCAGCAGCTACCACTGTCACTGGTACAGCCACTGTGTCCACTGTGGTGGCAACCTCTGGCACCGTGAAGGTGGATTCCACCGTTGCTGAAACGGTGCTGACCACCGATGGTGCCACTGTGACAGATGAGAATGATGCTACCGTAGAAACCACCCCAGTCACCACCACTCTCAACTCCATCGCCATCACCACTTTGCCCACCAAAACCACCTATGACCTAAGCGATACCGACCTTGTGGCTACAGGCATGGTGGTCACCGCATATTATACCGTGGATGGGTATAGCGGCACCATCAGCAAAACCGTGACAGACTATGCTGTTACTGGGTTTACCATTGGCACAACAGGCACCAAAATCATCACCGTCACATTTGAAGGCAAAACCGCTTTGTTTGGCATCACCGTTGTGGACACCACAGGGGACGCGGTGTCGGCGTTTGAAACCACCTATGCCGCAATTTTGGAATTGACGGTGAACACCGTAGTCATTAGCGATAAAACCGCTGTGAATATGGCGCTGACCGCCTACAATGCCCTAGTCAGTGCAGTCCAAGCCGAATTGACCACCCAATACACCTTGCTCACCAGCTTGAGCACAGAAATCACCCGTTTGGAAGCTGTTGCCGCTCTGGACGCTGCCAAAGTTGCCGCCATTGCAGAGCTGAACGCTTATTGGGGCGTTACCGAAACACAAGCCAGCTACGATGCTGACGGTGTTGCAGAAATTGAAGCCATCCGCACCACTTACGAAAACGCCATCAACGGCTTGACGGTAATTGACGACATCGACGGCAAGCTGACGGCTGGCAAAACTGCCATCGATGCAGTGGTAACATTGGCAGAGAAAAATCAAGCCGCCGCCGATGACTTTGCCGAAACCTACAAAGGTGTGTTGGCATGGAACGCAGCAGATTTGTCCCTTGCGGATGAAGCAGAGCTGGCTATTGTGATTGCTGCATACAATGCCCTAGATACCGCTGCCCAAGCCCTCTTGACCGACGAAAAAGCCAAACTGTCCGACTTGCAAGATGCTCTAGACGCATTGAAAGCAGAACAAGATGATGATGATGCCTATTTGTTTGAAACGCTGGAATGGGTGCTGGATAGCACTGGCCGTCTGTGTTTGAACGTGGGCAATCAACTGCCCGACTTCACTGGCCACGACTTTGAAGTGGAACTGGAAATCCCCAATTCCACCTCTAGCTATTCTCTGGATGGCGACAACTTTATACAGCAAGACAATGGGGATTACTGGATTACCACCGAAGCGATGGAAACCGCCATGCGCCTAGGTGGGCTAGATGAAAATGCCACCGCCACCGCTGTCATCAATGATGAAATCACGGGTGCAGATGTGGCTGTTTCCCCTGTGGCTCCAGAATTGACCATCACCTATAACACCGACCAATTGCCTGCTATTGAAGAAGTGGAGTTGGCTGGCCCTTCCGAATACGGCCAATGGGTGATTACCATTACCTTGGAAGACACGGCCCCCACTGGTGCCTATGATTTGTTCTTTGCCACAGAGGAAGACGATACCAACGTGGCAACCTATCAAGCAACTGATGGCAATGTGATGACGTTCTACACCTGGGATAACGAAATCACAGCAGCAAGTGATTTCCTCAGCTACGAACTGAGCCTAGCCAACCAAATGACCATTAACACCGACGGCACTGCATCCCTCACCATCTGCCGCCAAAGCTATGGCGACACCACCACCGACCCTGACGACACCACAGGTGGCACTGGTGGTACTGATGTGGGAACAGGCGCTGACACCACCACAGAAGTTACCTTTACACACGATGCTAGTATGAACACTATTTCTGCTACTTGGGATGACGTAGCAGATACTTACAGTGCGGAAATCCTTGACGCAAATGGTGCCTCGGTTGGGTATAGTTATCTGTGGGACAGTCAAATTTCGGATATGGCTTTGCTCATTCCTGCAGTTGCCGCAAACGCTATCAGCACATATACACTGGTGATTACCGCATACAATTTAAATGAGACCACGGGGTATTACGACTATTACGCGCTAGCTCGTTATGAAGATTTCTTAACCTTAAGCGTTGCTGGTGATGCACTGGATTACACCATGTCGTTCAACGACCCATCTGCTGGGCAACACACAGGCACTGTCGCCACAAGTAGCGCCTCCTATGTTGGCAAGCCCTATATCGCTGTCTGGAATGCCACAACAAATCATGCCAGCGGGAGTTCTCTTTCCGCTAGCTTCCAACTCGGCAAGACGATTGAAAATGGCGCATTCGTAGATGTGCGTGCGCTCACCGCTGTGTCCTTGGACACCACCGATGGACTAAAAATCGCCTATACCATGACACCAGAATCAGTAGAAACCTACCAAGAAACCACTGACACCACCACATACACCGTGGACATTGAAAACCCTGACGTGGGCGGCTATGCCTCTGCCAATGTGGGCGATAAATGGGCAGACGATATGTCCTCTATGGATGTGGCGGCAGGCACCGAGGTGACCCTGTCTTCTAACGCAACCACTGGCTATGAATTAGCCACCATCACCGTCACTGACAGCACTGGCTCCACCGTTGCCATTGAAAATAACACCTTCATCATGCCAGCATCCAACGTGGTGGTGACCACCACTTGGACAGCGGTTGACGTGCCTACATTGGATGTAGAAATTGATGATATCGCCTTTGCGATGGGAACTGCAGGACTTGTTATCCAGTTCCCAAATCCCGATGATACAACGGGTGCCACCTATTATCGCTATGCGTTTACGGATGAAAGCGACATTGAAACCTTGATTACCTATGACATACAATTGAACCAATACAGCGATACAACCCAATTCTATCCTAGCATCCGCTTTGATGGGAAAACGTCTTATAAGGCACTAGCCCTTAATATCTACAATGCAGACAAGGAACTCATCGGCAGTTCTACTTTTGATATTGCATTGACACAAACATTTGACAGCACCCTAGCCGCCCCCACTGGCTCCTTCACCACCAGAGAAGAGGATAGCACTACCGATGATACCCAAATGTATATCTATGTGGATGGGTTGGAAGCTGGGGAACAGTATGCAGTGCAGACCAATTTTAACGACACCTCTGTGCTAACAGCTGATACTAGTGGCTCCGTTGTCTATCAATTGAATACCACCACTTATGCCACTGAGTATGGCTGGAATTATTGCTATGTGGCAAACTATGAAGCTGACATTGATGGCAACACCGTCACGCTAAGACGAGGTTTATCCACCGATAATCTCATCAGTGGCACGCAAGATGATGACGAAGCGGCTACCGATTTGTATTTGAGCAAGGCAACGCAATATTCTCAGATGTTATACGCTAACATCAAAGTGCCAACCACACACACCGCCGATTATCGCTATGAAATGTACCTAGTTGGCGACTATGGTGCTTATGGTCTTTACGGCTCTGATGCCTACGATACCGTGGATGATAATGGGTACTTAGAGGTTTGGTACTCTTTGGACTATGCACCTGTGACAGACTACACCCAATTGGTGGTGCAAACAGTGGATGCAAGTGGCACCATTGTGGCAACCACAGCCTTTGATGTGGATATTAGCATTGTACACACTGGCAATGAAACCGCATTTACACCTGCCATGTATCTCAGCGGAAGTGGCGCTTATTATTGCGTATTGACTGGCATGGGAGAAAATGCGTTTTATGATGCACGCTATGTAAGTGGGACGTCCTATATCAAAGCCGACGACAAGGGGTATGGCTGTGTCAGCTGGGAAGATGATTTGTTTGTAATGCTGCGCTTGGAAGAAGCAGAGATTTCTACTGATGGGCGTGAGCTGGTTCTCAGCTATGGCGAATTTGCCCAAGTCACACCTGGGGCAAATTTACCAGTTTACTATGACATCGATGGCACCTATGCTAGCTATGTTGTGTCCTCTACAATGGGCGTGGAGAATTTTGATGCCAAGTATATGTATTTTGCTGCCCAAGCAGGAGATGAAGTAACCCTACAAGCGGTTTCTCTTTCAAGCTATAGCTATGTTACCGCCGTGGCGGTCACTTGGGGTGGCAATTCTGTCAACGTAGATGGGGACACCATCACCTTCACCATGCCAGATGAAGTGGTAACTGTGTCCACTACAACTACGTCTTATCGAACCATTAAATTTTATGCAAACAACGGCACCTTCGCAAGTACTACAGAAAGCTATGTGTCTATTTCAGGGCAAAAGTACGGCGAAGTGATTACCATTGAACCAGAGACACCCACCCGTGATGGATATACATTTGCAGGTTGGTACACGTCAAGCAGTGGTGGTACGAAGTGGGATCCCACAGAGCCTCTGCCTGAAGAATCCAGATACTATGCACAGTGGATAGAAGGTGACCCTGACGATACCGACACCTTCACCGCCTTCTCTATGACAAAAGACAACGCAGGCTATCCCGTGTTCACTTGGGCCATTGATGGTTCTGCTGATTTGGTGGAATTTGGGCTCAGCGCCACCTATGCAAATGGCAATGCAACCGATTTATGGGACATGACGGACATCGGTGCGACAGAGCTGTCTTTGTCTGTACTGGATATTTTGAAAGACAAAAATGTTAGCGCCACCGATGCCACAAGCTATGCCATCACCTTGTCTGCCTATGATACCAATGGCACATTGTTAGACAGTATCGCACTGGATCAAACCTTAACCCTTGCATACAGCGACAGCGCAACAGACAAAGTGGAAGTCACCGTGGACGACGATGGCAACACCGTTGCCATCACTGGTTTGATGAACACTTGGCAGCTGTTCTATAAAGAAGGTGACATCGCCAACGCAGAGTATGTTTGCTCTGACGCATATTGCATGGCCACCTTGTCCACACTGGAAGTCAATGACACCTACTCCTTTAAAACTCGTCAATTTGACCTGAATACCGACAATGTCTACACCTTGACTTGGGGGAGCGAACTAGCACTGGTGCCAAGCACCACCACCCTACCAGATGACACCAATACCATTGTGAACTTCCAATTTGAGCAAGATGCTGATGATGGCTTGTGGTATATGACTTGGGATGTGGTCAACGAAACCGACGATTTGGTGAGCTTTACCATTGTCAATAACGATAACCTTTGCGATTGGTTTGCTTCAGACGCCATTGACCCTAGCGTACGTAGTATTCCCATCACCGAGATATTGCCACTGTGGTCTAACGGGAATGCACCTGTGACCCAAACGGCCACCTTGACGATGTATCCCAACTATGCCAATGGCACCCAAGGCGCAGGCTGTGGTTTGGCTGATGCTGTCTCCATCATCTGGGAAACGCCATATACTGTGAATTACGAAATCGATTTGGTCATTGGCTTGGATTCCACCGCTGTTTCTGGTCTGCCTGCCAACACAGAGTTTTTGTTTACCAAAACAGACGATTATGATTGTGCCTTTGGCACCCCAGTGTTTGCAACCACAGATGATAACGGCTGTGCCACCGCTCCTTTTGTGGCCAGCAGCACCAATTG